>NZ_CP007142.1:3237979-3885575 GCF_000940805.1 Gynuella sunshinyii YC6258
TATTCCGCATGACTATCTGGCGGTTTTGAGAGTCATTCTCGTTGGTTGATTGCTTTGACATTTTGTGTCCACTGTTCCGAGTAAATAATCCCACCATCTTTATCAAGCGCTGGGTAGGCTATGTTATTCGAATCGCAGAAGTCTGCCAATTTCGGGTAGCACCAACGGAAAAGTTTTCGATCAAATGCATGCCGTGTCATTTGATTCTGATTGTACAAATCATTCTCAACTCTTTGACGCATAGCCTCGCTTAGAATAATGGCTGCCGCTACCGAGACATTATATGACTCAACCATGCCAAACATTGGAATAATCAAGTGATGATCGGCGAGGTGTGCTATTTCGTCGCTGATACCCGGCTTTTCTGCGCCAAGAATAATAGCCGTCGGCTGAGAAAAATCGTAATCGTAGTAATTTGTTGCTTGGGCAGAGAAATGAGCAGCACAAATTGTAAATCCGGAATTTCTGAGAGTTGATACTGCCTGTGTTGTCTGTTCATGCAGGACAACGTCCACCCATTGGCCAGAACCACCGGATGTTCTTCTGTGTAGCTGGTATTGACCTTTGTCGTCAAGAGATACATGGACTGTATCAAGCCCCACTGCATCGGCCGTACGTAGTAAAGCTGACAGATTTTGGGTTTTGTGTACGCCGTCAGTAACGACTGTCAAACTGGTTTGTCGATGCTGCAGAACAGACTTTATTTTGTGGAATCTTTCGGGAGTCATAGCTGGAATAAACGCCTTAAGGGTCCCCTTAAGGCGTTGTTAAATTATAAATACTCAGAATAGTCCGTATCGAACTCAAACTGAATGGCGTTTTTAAACTGAGTTAGTTGCACAGATGTTGCCGAGAGGGTGACATCTTTTTCATCCATAACAGACTGGCCAAACTGATAAATCACTGATTCACGGCCACTCATGGCAACTTGATCATAAGCGGCAACCGCTTCGACAACCGCTTCATTCAGTTTATGGTAGCTGGTCATTTTCTGGTGACCGTGCTTGGCCTGTAGCATATTCTGAGTTTGTTGTGGGGAGAGAATCAATGCAGACGCATTGTTACCACCAAAACCTTTGGAATTAATAATGCTGGCCAACATGTCTTCGCCTTTGAGTCCGGCTGCTTTGTGTTCCATCAATATGTCCAGGTGACTGGTATGAACGTCATCAGCAATTTGATCGATGGTTTTAATGCCGGGGATGTAACCGTCATTCCAGACTCCTAATGAAGCGACAATCTGGTCCAGACCAGCAGGGCCCAGGGAGTGACCGACGTAACTTTTGATGGCGGCAACCGGCCAGTTGGTAATGCCAAATGTTTGGGCAACCTCATTGAGAATGTGGCTTTCGGTTACCCGATTCTGGGGTGTACCAGTGCCATGTGCCTGAACAAAAGATCGTTGTACTCCTTTTTCTCCCAGTAAATGCCGTGCCAGTGCGGCGGATTTGGCAATCGTAATGTAGTTTCCAATACCAGGAGCAGAAATGGATTTTTTATTGGCGTCAGCATTCACAAATACGTCAGCCACGGCGCCGTGAATATTCGCGCCAAGTTCAAGAGCCAGTTCATCGTCCATCAGGATCATGAACTGACAGGATTCCGCCATAGTGAATCCTGCATTGGTTGAGAATGGGCGACAGGCACGACGGTTATCGACAACAGCAGCGTTATCCAGCTTGCGCAGTTGCTCATCATTGGCCAGTGCACCCATCACCGCAAAGCCCTCGATAATTTCAGGAACGATAGGGGCTTCAGATGCACCGACGATTACAATTCTGGATCTTCCAGATTGAATGTCGTTAATACCCTGACGAAGGTTGTACAGAGATGTGGCACAGGCACCGATGTTGCTGCCGGTGGTACCGACGCTGTTGATGATATAGCTGTTGATAAAATCCGCAGGCATTTCGGGCAATGTCAGTGCCATCATTTTGGTACTGATGCGATTGCCTTTCATTGGATTTTGATAAAGTCCTGCAAGCCCACTATCGTCCATTTGGGAAATGGCTGAACCGGCATAGACTGAAATCTGGTCAGGACGAACGTGTTGAAGGGCTGTCTCCCAGCTTATTCCCAGGCTGTTTACCGCATCAGAAGCACCATACACTGTCATTTGCAGACCGCGTGGGTGGTGTTTTGAGTGATAGAGACTGCCAGGGTTGAATCCGCTGGGGAGCAGCCCTGCACTCGATACAGTGCTCTTATAGCTGCCCGGTACCAGTATATCCAGATCGCTGCTGACCTGTACGGAGACTTGTCCGTTGTCGATGTCCGTAATATTCCATGTTGCAGGTGGGTTTTCCGGTAATTCACTTTTCTTGGCCGTGAACTGGAAGCCCTTACTATTTTTCAGCGCAGCCCGACGTTGATAAAAAACCTTGTCTGGGTTGTAGTGACTGTTTTCCTCAATACGACGGATGAGGGTACCCTGTTTGATTCTTTCGATTGTCTCGACATTGAGGCCCTGACTGATGTCGATATTCATGCGATTTGCGAGATCAGTCCAGGTATTGATCATGGCTGTTTCACTAAGAGCTTCGTGAACCATTCTTTTATATGCATGATGTGATGAGCTGCGGCCCGCCGCATTCATACCGCCAAAAGACACTATTACCGGTAATTTTGCCATTTTCTGTTTCCTCAATAGTCTTATACACAAACAGATTGAATTCCTGTCTGTGTTAATCCGGTGGTCACTCGCCCATGCGGAGTGTCAGTTTTGAAGTCTGTGCCATACCGCTTGGCAGATTATAGTTATCCATCGGACTTTAAATGATTGAATGAGGCTAGTTTAATTGACCATATTGACGATATCATGTGGTGATCTGGCCAATATGGTTGCTAATCTCGCCATGAGTAAAATTGTTTTTGCGCTATATCCAAAAGCCCTGGTCACTGGAATCAGTGGACCTATGGAAATGTTTCAGGCTGCTGAACAGCTTTTACGGCTGCAAAAGTTGTCTATTCCTCCATCAATCGTACAAACAGTTTCCCTGGAGGCAGGATGGGTGGAAGGGGTTGGCGGGCTCAAAGTCATGGCTGATTTGACAGTAGATCAGTGTGATCATCCGGATTTTATTTTTATTCCGCCATTGTGGGGTAATCCGTTGCCCACTATTCGGACCCAGCAAGGTCTCGCACAGTGGATAAGAGAAATGCATCAGGCTGGAGCCACCGTTATTGCCACAGGAACGGGTGTTTGCCTGCTGGCTGAATGTGGCTTATTGAATGGTAAGCCGGCCACTACTCATTGGTTTTTCTTTGACCGATTTCGAAAACTGTATCCAGAGGTTGAACTGAACGTTCATAAATTTATTACCTATCAGGATGGAATTTATTGTGCTGGCAGCATTAACGCGTTAACTGATTTGGTTATTTTTTTAATAAAGCAACATTATGGTACCAAGGTCTCCGGCATCGTTGAACAGCACTTTTCCCATGAAATCAACCGAACTTTTGATGCTCAGTTTTTTTCCGGAGAGGGTCAATTACATCATGACGAAGATATTATCCGGGCGCAGGACTGGATTAACGGTCGCTGGAATCAGGAAGTGGTATTAAGCGAATGGGCCCGGGCTATTGATATGCCGGTCAGAACATTTAATCGTCGCTTTTTAAAGGCCACCGGTATGACACCTATTGAGTATTTGCAAGCCATGCGTATACGCATGGCCATGGATATTCTGCGAGACAGTAATTTGAATGTTACTGAAGTGTCTGAGTTGAGTGGTTATCGTGATTCCGGATATTTTACCCGGTTGTTTAAAAAAATATCCGGTGTTTCACCTGCAGAGTATCGTAAGATCGTGCGCAGCAAGTTATTTATGGCTGAGTAGATTTTTGCCTGGCTTTAAAGGCTTTTTTGGCGACTCTTCCCACTTTCACACAATGCCATAGTGCGTAGCTGATCAATACCAGTTGCGCCAGAGCAAATAGGCTGTGGGTGCTCAGTAGAGACATGAGTGATACCAGAAAATAGAAAATCAAAGCGAAGTCCAGATAACTGATTGCTTTGATGGAAGGACGAAAAAGCCAGACTACAAAAATCAATAACAGAATGGTTTTGACGATCATTATGAATAATCCGGCAATCAGCCATTGAGTTGTATCAGCATTTTCTGGAAGTGTTTTACCCCACCAGTGCTGAGCCCAATACAAGACTAAAAGGATCGCAATAGCGATATGAATTAAGCGATATTTGTGACGGGTATTCATGCGGATCCTGATGATTGATGCAGAGCCAGGCTGATGGTGGCCACACGTTTACCGAGTGCCCGGCACAGACTGACTTCCTGTTTTGAAAGTTCATGTTTTGTCTGATGGAAATGTCCGCTGGCCCCATAAGGGGAGGCGGATGACTGGGTATCATGCAGTGCCGCTTCAGTAAATGGGATGCCGCTGATCAGCATGCCATGATGCAGCAAGGGAATCATCATGCTCAGTAAAGTACTTTCCTGTCCACCATGCAGTGTAGATGTGGCGGTAAAGAAAGCCGCAGGCTTTCCTGCCAGCTCTCCATTCAGCCACTCCTCACTGGTATTGTCCCAGAAATATTTCATGGCAGACGCCATGTTACCAAATCGGGTCGGACTGCC
The DNA here is from genome assembly GCF_000940805.1 of Gynuella sunshinyii YC6258. GTDB lineage: Bacteria > Pseudomonadota > Gammaproteobacteria > Pseudomonadales > Natronospirillaceae > Gynuella > Gynuella sunshinyii. Next base: position 3,242,578 of record NZ_CP007142.1, read on the forward strand.
CAGGATCAAGCCTGTGCAGCTTTTCAACTCCTGTTTGGTGCAATAAGGCGCTCCCTGATCTGGGATGGTTTGAGGGGTATGAACATTTTCTGATGTGACAGGGGGGACCGTACGTAACATGGCTTCACAGCCGTCGACACTGTCAACACCAACGGCGATCTGTCTGGCCATTTGTTCGGTACCACCGTTACGGGAATAATACAGAATCAGAATGCGATTCATTTAAATAAATCCAGAACCTGTTCGGGAGGGCGACCGATACGGGCTTTGCCCTGATATGAAACAATCGGTCTTTGCATCAGTTTGGGTGTGGTAACGATTGCGTCCAGTAATTGTTCGTCTGTGAGATTTTCAGTACCCAGGCCCATTTCTTTATATTCATCTTCACCGGAGCGGATAATATCTCTGACCGGCAGTTCGAGTTCTTCCAGCAGCTGTTTCAGTGATGGTTTGGTCAGAGGATTGTTGAGATACAAGTGTATGTCATGTTCGATATTGTGCTGTTCAAGTAATTTAAGTGTTTCTCTGGATTTTGAGCAGCGTGGATTATGATAGATGATTGCTTTGGTCATAGTGTGTCCATTAGCTTAGCATTATTAATTGTTCTACCCGATATGGTGTTGTATCCGGCATGTTGAAGTTTGTCATACATATTTTTAACGATTTTAATCGTCTTGGACTGCAGCGCACAGCTGCACAGCTGGCCTTTTCAAGTTTGTTTGCTTTGGTGCCTTTATTTGCCTTGTCGTTGCAGGTGCTACTGCTGCTGCCGGTATTGTCTCAATATACTGATCAGGTGGTAACGCTGATTATTGAGCGGATTATACCTGAAGGATTGGCGACTTGGAGGTTCAAAATCGTCGAGTGGCTTTCGGGTTTACGCCAGATATCTGTGCTGGGTATCGTTATTTTTGCGGTGTCCACGCTGTTTTTTATGAGCGGTCTGGTGAATGCCATTAATCAGATATGGGAAGTTCCGTTCAGTGCTGTCAGGGTTTTCCGGGTATGGCTGTCACTATTGATGGTGCCTTTGGGGTTGGCGGTCATCGTGTTTCTGGAAACGTTCAGTCAGTCAGTGCAATGGTTAAACCAGCTGAGCGGGATTCAGGTAAGTCATAATCTGAAGTTCTGGGCGGGTCCGCTGATTGGCATATTGTCGCTGTGGTTGATTTACTCCCGTATTCCAGCGGTTAAGGTTGATAACCGGAAATCCCTGGTTGTTGCAGTGATAACGATGCTGGCGATGTCGGCATTAAGTCAGTCATTAATGCAGCTTGTTCGTTTGATGCCCAGCCTGGAACTGATGACAGGGATACTCTCGACACTGCCATTGATTATGCTGTGGATATACTGGCTGGCCATTTTTTTGCTGCTCGGAGCCCTGGTTCTGAGGCATTGGCAGATTGGGCAGTTAACTCCGTTAAATGTATTGAGTTTCGACCAATTGATAGATTTATTATGCTTTCTTCGTCGTCATCGAGAGATGTCTTTGAACGATGCCATTGCTCTGGATATCAACCCCAAAAACTGGGAGACCATTTCCGAGTTCCTGGTTTCCAACCGACTTGCCACGAATTCAGAGCAACAGAATATGGTGTTACAAACAGAAGGTTTACAACAGCCTTTCAGTGTTTGTTTGCCGTTGATCTGCCATCGCTATTTAAAGGAAAGCGACCCTGGATATCTCGTATTGCAGCCATTGTCACAGACCTCCATTGAACAATTACTGGGATCTCTTGATGTTAACTGAGCGGGAAAAGATGTTATCCGGACTGCCTTATGATTCGCGTGACGGAGAATTGATCAAGTTGCGGAAAAAAGCACGTGAGATATGCGGTCGCTATCAATCACAATATAGCCAAGGGCATTTGCAGCATGTGTTGCAACTAATGGCAGCCTTTGGGTCCCAATGTTACCTGGAGCCCGGCATCCAGCTTGATTATGGATGTCACATTCATATCGGCGATCGTTTCTATGCCAATTTTAATTGTATCTTTTTGGATTCTGCACCCATACGAATCGGCAATGACGTGTTGTTGGGACCAGGCGTACAGCTCATCACCAGTTCCCATCCGTTGCAGCCATCATCTCGTTTGTCAGGCGAGCAGAGTTGTTTGCCTATCAATATCGGTAACAACGTTTGGATTGGTGCAAATGCGGTGATTCTTCCTGGAGTATGTATTGAGGACAATGCTGTCGTTGCAGCAGGGGCTGTAGTAACTCAGGATGTATCCGCAGGAACTCTGGTTGCTGGAGTTCCTGCGATTATGAAGAAAGCCCTTATATCGTAATCGGGATTGGTTGGGGCTTCGTGGAGTATCTGCGCAGTTGTGAGGCAAATTCTTCAAGCACCTGTATACCGGATGTCTCTGCCTGTTCTATCCAGTTTTTCAGGCTATGTAGCAATTCTTCGGCGCTCGCGGACCGTTTGCTCCATGCATCAATCAGGTCATTATGCAGCTGATAGACGGTTTTCATCATGGAATTGTTTTGCAGCAATTGTCTTAATTGTTCCTGCTGATGGTTTGGTATCAGTGTGTTGTGCCTCGTCAGCAGTATTTTGGCCCGTTTGAAGTATTTTTTGTCGAGTTCTGGGTTATTGGCCGATTCGCTGCGGATGATTGGATGGATCACCTGTTTTTTGAACAAGGCCATGACACGAAAGCGGTCATTGGCCAGTGCCAGAGCAGTATCAAGGTCAAACTTGGTTTTGTTCTTGATTTGATGGGCAACGGGACCTCTGCGGATGTTGGTAATCAGGCCCAGGCGTGCAAAGATCTGAATGTAAAACCAACCGATATCGAATTCATACCATTTTGATGAAAGTTTGGCTGAGTTGGGGTAGGTATGATGATTGTTGTGTAATTCCTCGCCGCCAATGATGAGTCCAATGGGTGAAATGTTTCTGGAAGCATCGGCGCATTCAAAGTTCCGGTAACCAACAAAATGCCCAATACCGTTTACCACTCCTGCAGCCCAGAATGGAATCCAGATCATCTGGATGGCCCAGACAGAGATTCCCAGAGGGCCCATTAGAATCAGATTCATAATCGCCAGCAGCGTGACACCCCATATGTTGGCTGCCCATTTCTTATTGCCATAAAGATTGCGCTCCAGCCAGTCATCGGGGGTGCCCCGGCCGTATCTGTCCAGCATCTCAGTGTTACTGGCGGCGGATTGATACAGTTCCGCCCCTTCCTTCAGCACTTTTCGCAGTCCCAAAACCTGCGGACTGTGTGGGTCGTCGACAGTTTCGCATTTTGCATGATGCTTACGGTGAATTGCCGTCCACTCCTTGGTCACCATGCTGGTTGTGAACCATAACCAGAACCTGAAGAAGTGAGCCAGGAGGGGATGAAGATCCAGGGCTCTGTGGGCAGAGTGCCGATGCAGATAAATAGTAACGCTGATTATGGTGATATGAGTAAAAACCAACGCGTATAAAATAATCTGAGACAGAGACCAGTCGAAGAGGCCGGTATAAATCATAATAAACTCTTTTGGTTGTCTGAAAATCTAGGGGAATCTTTGAAAAACAGAAATAGGTTCATGTTGATAGAGATACTCCATCTGAAGAATTGCTGACCAAGTATTCTCCATTGATAACTGATAAGGCCTGTATCCCCGTGAGATGCAGACAATCAGTACACAAATAAATCATTTTTCACAGATTTCCCGGTTGTTGATCAATAAACAAGGGTAGCGGCGACCAGAATGATTGTCGAGATGAGGCAATGATTGCTGATCCTGCTCTTTAGTATAGTCTTTTTTAACGCTGTTTGATGACTTATATGGACATAAACTGACAGTTTGGGGAACTCACCGGTTGCATTTTAAAAAAGAGCTTATTTTTGCTGTGAGAGCATTCACAAACAGGTCGGGAATGACTCCTTTTTAAGGTGTTTTTTGCTAGTGTGTGGGCTATAAAAATGTAATTGTCTAGAAAACTAATTAGTCCTGATCACTCTTAAAACCGGAAGTAAGAATTTATGTGCCGATTGAAGAAGGCGCTGGTGGTAACTCTGATAGGTGCCGGTCTGACTGGCTGTTCCACATTTCAAAGCGCGTTTACCTATGAAAATGTCAAGCCATGGGAAAAAGGTATCCTGGCAAAGGATTCCATGGCTCTTAGTGGAGATCCATTGGATTCATATGTCGATGGTCATATTTATTTCAGTAAGGAAGCCTCTACTGGCGGAACTAGTGTAGGAGGCGGCGGTTGTGGCTGTAACTGATCGTAAACATTTTCGAATGTCTTTGACGGCTGCTACTGCGGGACTGCTCGCAGGTACGGCGGCAACGACGAAAGCTGAAGAGCTTTATAATGATTGGAAGGTTGAACTTGGTTATCTGCGTTACCAGGAAGCAGATCGTGTCAGTGTAGATTCCTATATTGCAGATCTGGGAGGTAATTTAAGTAACTCTGATAATATTCAGGTCGGTATTGTTTACGATACGATGACAGGCTCCACACCAACGGGCGCAATTCCTGGAGAGGATTCTGTGACGATCACCGGGGTATCCGGCGGTAGTGTCAGTGCAGGTACCAGCAACGGTGCTTTAGCGCCATTCGATGATACCAGGTTGGCTTTGGATAGTACCTGGACGCACGAATTTAAACGTCAGATCAGAACCAATGTGGGTGTCTATACATCGGTAGAGAGTGATTATACCGCTATTGGTGGTAGTTTGGGGGGAGAGTACGATACTGCATCCCGTAACACTACATTCTCCTTAGCGTTGGGCTTTGCATCTGATGAGATATCTCGTACCGGTGAAGAAACCCCTGAGCCTTTAGCGGACATAAAAGATGCGGAAATGTACGGTCCTGGTCGTAAAAATACCTTTGATGGTCTGATTGGGTTCAGCAAGGTATTAAATAAATATACGATTGCTCAAATGAATTATAGTTTCAGTAGGTCTGTTGGTTATCACACCGATCCATACAAAGTGGTTTCTGTTGCAGATGAGGAAGACAATTTTTATAAAAATATTTATGAAAAGCGTCCTGCTGAAAGAACTCGTCATATTCTCTATTCCAAAATTAATCACGAGTTACCTCAGTCTGGTAACCATTTGATGGCCAGTTATCGTTATTATTTGGATGACTGGGGTATCCGTTCTCATACTTTGGAATCGTCATATGCATTTAACGTGAAGTCCGATGCTTTTGTGATGCAACCATTCGTTCGGTTGTACTATCAAAATGCAGCTGATTTCTATCAGCGGACGATAGAATACGATGAAACCATAGATGGCAAGTATTATGTTGAACCTGACTATGTTTCGGCAGACTTAAGGTTGGCGGAAATGTTTGCCTATACGATAGGCGCTAAGATGTCCTATCAGACTCAAAAGTACGGAACAGTCAGTTTGAGGGTCGGGTACATGGACCAAAGTTTCTATAATGCTGTATTCGATGAAAACAAGGCGCTCTTTGTCTCTATTTCATTTGGGCAGGATTTTGAATGATATTGTGAGACGTTAAAATCACCTGTCGGGACCTTTTTAAAAGTCCGATATTCTTTATGGATGTCGGGCTTTTTTTTGTGAGTAGGGATTTTATGGCCTATTTGAAAATGAAAAGTAGGTCAAGTCTTAGCAGTAATGCACCAAGAAATATTAGATTTTTACGGCAATGATATCGATAGTTTTTAAGCGCGGACTTATTAATAATATGGTCGGCCAGAAGCCTGATTTTGGTCGGAATGTAGCTAAGGATTAATGTTAATTTTTACGTTACCAGAAACGGTTCTTGATAGATGATAATCGATTGTGGTTATTGGAAAGACATAATGCATACATCTCAATCTCAGACCTCTATAGTCTGTATGCGGCATATGCTCTGAAATAAGTTGTACTCATTTCCAATGCCTCGTTAGTAGCTCAGAGTTTATATAAGGAAAAATACTGTCTTTTTAAGTTCTTGAAGAGCCCGGCAACAGATGTTGCCGGGCAAAGGGGGGGGTATCAGCTCTCGTCTTCGAGGGTTTTATCCCCTTGTGGATTGTACGTGGGATCGGCTGTCATGATGTGTGGGTTAGTGGCTCCAAAATAGCGATAAGTGGAAGCTGCCACTGACATAGGCTCCCAGGTTTTCGAGCCATTGTCCGGAACTGTATATTGATTGTTAGTGCCGGTTTGCCCTGCACGGATTGTCTCGCCAATCACGTTTCCGAGAGCTCGCCTGCTCGATATCCCAGCTCCTCCAAACGTATAAAGATTCTGGTTGTTACCATGGTCCCAGCCACCGGAATCGTTGAGATTGACCCGGCGACCAAAGTCCCCCATAACATTGATAATAATGTTGCTGGTGTTTGTCCGGGTTTTACCACCAAGAGTTGTAATCCCGTTTCTGCCAGCCCATTTGATATGTTTCATGGCGACATCTATGGCCTGCATGACTCGCAGCATTCTCCGTCTATAACCGTCTCTGTCAATGCCGTTATTGTGATCATCCCAACCGCCAAGTCCGTCAGTTCCCACTGTCGCATACAGTGTTTGGGGGTTGTGTAGCATGAGCGTAACAGCCGCTTTCAAGCGCTGTGCAAATCCTGTGTTGGGGTATTGCAGCCGACTATCGGTGCTCAGTAGGTTATGGCCAAAATCTGAGTGCAGGGATATATCATTGCTTGTATTAACACCGCCTGGTACTACAGGCAGGTTGTCATCACTTAGAAGTGCACTCAGGCTTGTCATTCTGTCTGCCAGTTCGGCTCTCTTATTAAGTGCACTCCATACTCCGTTATATTGTGATTGCTGGCTTGCGATTACATTTTGGGCCATCGCATTGATTGCAGTTTCAGAACTGGTGAGATCGCCTCGGGTATAGGGGTTGTTGAATTGGTTGTCCATGGTAATGCCGCGAAGATTCAGTGGCATGGTATTTTCCGGGTCGAGAGCATAGGATGTGGAGTTACCCTCAAATGAAACAAAAGGCAGGACAAAGCCATTTGCGTCACTTGGCATAGGGTCGCCATCAGCAAAGGTGGTACTTTTATAAGAACTGAAATTACTATTAATCATCAAGGCCAGACGAGTACCGACTCCAGGAGCATTTTCTATATCCAGTGCGCCCTTGTGAGACATAAAAATACTTTCGCGGTGAGATTGGGTAGGTGATTTTTGTTTGTAAATAGTGCGATAGAGATTCATGTCAGCACTGCTTAACATGTTTTCCATGAAGGCTCCACCGGCAGAATACCAGCAGCCATTGGCAGTAATCTCACCATTGGGATTGTCAGTTCTCTTGAGCAGAATATTTCCGCCAAACGCGTTGCCGTCAGAGTAACTGTTTTTGGAATTTGTATTGATGCTGTTATTGGTCCCCGTATCTCCCATTCCATTCTGTGCCATATTGGTAAGATTGCCTGCGAGTTCAGAAGCCCCTCCATAAAGAAATATATTAATCACCTGGGGCATCACAGCAGGAGCACTTATGTTGGCATTAGCGTAAGTAGGGCTATACGCATAAGCTTTGTTGGCCAAGAAAGGCAGACTGAAACTGGCTGGTAATGCCACAGTGGAAGAGCCAAGAGCGGCAGTTTTTAAAAAGCTTCTACGTTTCATCGGTTCATCCCTCTCTTAACGATAGTTTTTAAAATAGTAGAATTCCGGTAACCGGGAAATATAGTCGAGCATAATCTGGGCAAAATCATCGGCTCTGTCTTCATAGTTGTTACGATTGACATACAGTTTGTAAGTTCCATTATCATTGACGACATGCTCGCGTCTCTCACCTTCCGTTATCAACGCGGTTTTCTCATTTGGCGTCGCTCGTCTACCCATAGCTGTCAGAAATACATAATCAATAAATTCAGGCGCGGTGAGGTTTTCAAGAGATGACTTAAGGTCTTCTTTGCCGGCTTTATAAAAGGCGCCATCGGTGTATTCGAATACATTGTTGCTGCTATCATCGTCATCATCGACAGGGAATCTCGCACCATCGTAAGCACGGTTATGCATTAAGAAACCTTGTCGCAGTGCCTGGTGATAATTGGCGAAACTCAGTACGTCCAATGGTACATAAGGCGTTCTGCCGATTTTATATTCCATGGATGCCCAGCCCATGTTGTCCATAGACATTGAGCTGCCAACTCCGGTGGCGGTGACAGATCTGAAGAAGTTTCTTCCTGTGTTTCCAGCATCTGCAGACTTGGGATTCCAGTTCAGTCTGTCCATTATGGAGAAAGCTGACTCTTCAAAAGATTTTACCCGTTTGGTATCGAGCAAATAAGATTCGGAAAACAGTATGTGTGTGAATATATCCCGGAAAGTTGTTGGATTGGTTGCAACAATTTCACCGATTAATTTCAGTCGGGTGTCTTCACTCATACCATCCAGGAAATAGTTGACAATAACTTCTGTCACTCGAGGTATAAGTAGCGCATGTCCGGATACGAGGTCATACAAATCTTCACAGCTTTGAATGTAATTATTTAAAACCAAAACCGGGGCGGCGAGGGATGGTTGATCTACATTGAAATGAAGCTGATATGCTTCATCGCCATCGGTCAGATACCACTGTCTACATGCTTGTCCGCCATTATAGGTATTGAGTTGATCTTCGGCACTGTCGTTAAATTTCCCCAGATATAACTCAAACATTTCAAGCGCATGATTTTCAGCTGACCGGGAAACCCTCCACCGGCTTACACCACCGAGCCAGCCACGAATGACCTGTCGAACTGGTGTATCTGCAGTAATGTTTGAATGAAGGTAGGCCAGTGTGCGGGAAATATCCTGTTCATCGGTGCTTTCCATTTCTCTGGCTGGGCTGAACATGATGGTGTTAGCAAGAAAATATGCCATCCAGTTGTCAAATTGATTCTTGCTTAATGGATAAGTCAGCATCTTAGCCATGTATTTCTGGTGCTCGCTTCTACTATCAAAGCTGAACATGGCATTGATTCCTGGAGCAATTTCCTCTCCAGTATCTGGATCGAGTATTGCGTCCGCACCGTTAATTTTTGTGTCGAGCAGGTTCACTTCTGTATAAGAAAGTTGGCGCTGCAAGTTTGATCTGATGGTACTAAGAGAGTGTGTGTCTCTTATTTTCAGGTTGTTCAACCCTTGAGCCGTATCTGCAAATTCATCCAGAGCCATACCTCTTCCCATTGGGGCAAGCAGTTTGTTGATCACTGCGTATTGATTTTCTTTTGAGAGAGAGTTGAATTCGGATTGGCTCAGTTCAAAAGACGGTACTTTTGAGTGGTTTGCCTTGTCTTCAGGAAGTGTTGTATCGCAACCATAAATAGCAAGGATGCTTACTAAAAAAAAATATGATTTTTTAGGAGATAATATGAAGTTGGGCATTTGTAAAATCTCAATTTTTTGACGCTTGTTAGTTCAAGGTTAAACTAATTTTTGAGTGCAGGCAGTTGGGGGTAATGCGATACTGTGAGTAGTGGTGCACAAATATGAAAAAAAATATTTTTATGTACGGTGTTAATTTAATCTCAGATGATTCAGATCATATTTTTTTATAAGTCTTTTTTGCTGTTTTTAAGGTGGTTTTTTTTGGGATTTATTTCGTCGCCAACGCTTTCTTTTTGGTTAAGTTCTGTTGGTCAGAAGTGCTGAAAGACTGATGTTTTGTGAAAAAATGGGAGGTTGACCTGCTGATAATTGATTTTATTCTTTTATGTCCCGTCCCCGGACAAGGAAGATTTTTCTGCTAGAATTCCTTCTTTTTTTCATAGTTTGAAAGCCATATTTCCTTAAAACTTACAAAATTATGCTTGTTGACTTTTTCGGTTCAAGTATGTTGCCGTGAATTGTCAGACAGTGACGGTATGGGGTATTTAATGACATGTGTTTTGATAAGGGAAGTTGATGGTTCCGATTATATGGTTCCGATTATATTGGATATTGAGGCATCTGGTTTTGGAAAGGGAAGTTATCCAATTGAATTGGGAATAGCCCTTGCTGACAGGACCGTAAAAAATTATCTGATCAGACCTTTGGAAGCTTGGCTGCATTGGGATAAACAAGCTGAGGGTGTTCATGGGATTACACGCGAGTTGTTGGACCGAGAAGGGAGAGAAATTAAAGAAATCTGTCTTGAAATGAATGAGTTGCTGGAAGGGATGATGGTATATAGCGATGGATGGGGATTCGATAGCAGCTGGTTATCGTTGTTGTTCTATTGTGCGGGAATGAAGATGACATTTCGCCTGGAAACTTTGACGAGAATTTTATCCGAACCCCAAATGCATATTTGGGATCGTACGCGCCAAGCGGTCTTGCAGGAGTGGGGTGTGGAGCTACATCGCGCGCCGATCGATGCAAGAGTTCTCCAGGAAACTTATATTAGAACACTGGAAGCGGTTTCATAAGAATCAACCAACGTCAGATGTTGTTCTGACAGAGAGTTATTTATTAACAGCTGGTAATATCTGGCGACTGATCTCGTTGAACTCAAAGGTATCGATATGTCTATTCAACAACGCATGCGCAGTTTATTGGAAGCAGAATTTTCTCCTGTAGCGCTTGATTTGATCAATGAAAGTCACATGCATAGTGTGCCGGATGGGTCCGAAAGCCATTTTAAGCTGGTACTTGTATCTGATTTATTCACTGGATTGCCAAAAGTAAAGCGACATCAGCTGGTTTATAAAGTGTTGGCAGAATTGTTGGCAGGTCCTGTTCATGCACTCGCAATGCATCTGTATACCAAGGAAGAGTGGGGGGATGCATCAACCCCGGACTCTCCTCAATGTATGGGTGGGTCGAAATCAAGCTGAATGTGTCAGCAGATACAGATCAACCAGTGCTTCGGGGATCTGGTTAAGAATCTGTGTCTTAAGCTTGGTGTTTTTCGATATCTGTTTGAACTCAGCTTCATCTTCAAAAAGTTGGGAGCCAAGTTCAAATGGAAATAGCAGCATGGAGAGTGCTTCCTGGTCAAATGTCTCCAGTTGGCTGTCTGACTCGAAAATAACCTGCATGAAGCCCGAACACCAGGCTTCCATTTCTTCAGTGATTTCCCCCGGCAGAATGTCAAAAGGTAGAGCAACTTGCTCATCAGCAGTAATTTCGTCCTGAATACTGTCGATCAACATTGATGTGAGCGTCTTGAAGCGGACAAGCTGGTCAGTATTGCCAGGCTGCTCTTCGGTGTCAAAGATCCAGCTGTGCAGTGTATTCCAGTCGGGACGGGTAGGCATTAGTGCAGTGGCCGTCAGCAGGCCGTGATATCCATAAAACTCCAGGACCTCGTCCGCATGTTCGTCGGTGTCCAGATACTCATATAGCCAATCCAGTTCTGTTTGGGTGATGTGATTCAATGTTTTGTTAACCTGATGTGTTTTAAGGGCGGGAATTGTATCGGAGTCACTTCATTCTATGTAGTGGCTTAAAATATTGTTTCAAAATTTGAATCTTTTTATGGAATCAGGCTAGAATCCGCGCCCTCTCCCCATAGCTCAACAGGATAGAGCAGTCGCCTCCTAAGCGACCGATCCAGGTTCGAGTCCTGGTGGGGAGGCCAGATAGTCGTCCGTATCAATGGTCCTCAGGCTGCCTATGGTTGAGGTCGCAGGTGCTATTGATCACTTATCCGAGCGATTGAAAGTTAAGTCATGTGGCCTTTGGTAGAGGTCACCACTGTAGGGGAAATCTCCAATGCCGGTCATTACTCTTCCTGACGGGACCCAACGTCAATATGAAAGCCCAGTCACTGTTATGCAGGTTGCCGAAGATATCGGTCCTGGTCTTGCCAAGGCAACGATTGCCGGGGTGATAAATGGGTCCAATGCCGATGCTTGTGATCTGATAGAGCAGGATGCGACATTAAAAATTGTCACAGCCAGAGATGATCTGGGGCTTGAAATTATACGCCACTCCTGTGCTCATCTGTTGGGGCATGCAATCAAGCAATTGTGGCCGCAGACTAAAATGGCCATTGGGCCGGTAATTGAAAATGGTTTCTATTACGACGTTGACTTGGACCATTCGATTACTGAGGAGGATCTGGGCAGGCTTGAAAAAAGAATGTTGGAGCTGGCAAAGACCAACTACCCGGTTATCAAAAAGAAAGTGAGCTGGGATGAAGCCTATGCTGTATTTGGTGGACGGGAAGAGGAATATAAACAGACCATTCTGAGTGAGGATATTTCCAAAGCTGATCGACCCGGCTTGTATCACCATGAAGAATACATTGATATGTGTCGTGGTCCCCATGTACCTAATATGGGATTCTGCCATCACTTCAAACTAATGCGTGTTTCTGGTGCTTATTGGCGCGGTAAGTCAGAGAACAAAATGCTGCAGCGTATTTATGGGACCGCCTGGGCTGACAAAAAGCAGCTGAAACAATACCTTTTGTTCCTGGAAGAGGCTGCTAAGCGAGACCACCGTAAGCTGGGCAAGCAGTTGGATCTTTTTCATCTGCAGGATGATGCTCCTGGAATGGTATTCTGGCATCCAAAAGGATGGACCATGTACCAGGTTCTGGAGCAGTATATGAGGGTGGTGCAGCGCGACCGGGGCTACCAGGAAATTAAGACCCCGCAGATAGTGGACAGGTCCTTATGGGAGAAATCCGGTCATTGGGATAAGTTCAAAGATGATATGTTTACCACCCATTCGGAGTCCCGCGATAACGCAATTAAGCCGATGAACTGTCCTTGTCATATTCAGGTTTTTAATCAAGGCCTGAAAAGCTATCGAGATCTTCCTCTCAGGCTTGCAGAGTTTGGCAGTTGTCACCGTAATGAGGCATCTGGTGCTTTGCATGGGATTATGCGGGTTCGTGGCTTTACACAGGATGATGCTCATATCTTCTGTACAGAGGATCAGATACAGTCTGAGGTTGCAGAATTTATAAATATGCTGGAGTCTGTGTATCATGACTTCGGTTATGATGACATTATATTGAAGTTATCCACCAGGCCAGAGCAGCGGGTGGGTGAGGATGATGTTTGGGATAAAGCTGAACAGGCACTTGCATCCGCGCTTGATGCCACGGGTAAACCATGGGACATATTGCCGGGAGAAGGCGCATTTTACGGGCCCAAGATAGAGTTTACCTTGAAAGACAGTTTGGGGCGTCTCTGGCAGTGTGGAACCATTCAGGTTGATTTTTCGATGCCTGGTCGTCTTGGGGCTCAGTATGTTGATGAGCATGGAGAGCGAAAGACCCCAGTTATGTTGCATAGGGCAATTCTTGGCTCCTTTGAGCGCTTTGTCGGTATTTTGATTGAGCAGCATGCCGGGGCGATGCCTTTGTGGTTATCTCCCCAACAGGTTATGGTAATGAATATTACCGATAGTCAGGCAGAATACTGCCAGGAAGTTAAAAAACACCTCTCTGAAGCTGGGTTCCGGGTTGATGCTGACTTGAGAAACGAAAAGATCGGCTTTAAAATCCGTGAACATACGCTTCAGAAAATACCTTATCTACTCGTGTGTGGTGATAAGGAAGTGGACAATCGTACCGTTGCAGTGAGAACCAGATCTGGTCGGGATCTGGGAGTTATGTCTTTGGATGCATTTATTCAAATTCTTAACCGTGACCTGCAAAACAAGGGTAGGGTTGATGTTAATGAAAATGTGGAGGCATAAACTCTGAAACAACGAGGCTCAGCAAGCAACAAAAAAGGTGATGGCCGTTCGGCTGTCAATGAAAACATCGAAGCCCGCGAAGTTCGATTGATTGACGCAGCTGGTGAACAGGTTGGGGTTGTTCCGATAGCCCAGGCTCTGCAGGCTGCTCAGGAAGCAGGCTTGGATCTGGTACAGATTTCGAATGCAGACCCAGTTGTCTGCAAGATTATGGATTTTGGCAAAAAACTCTATGAGGAGAAGAAAGCCAAAAATGCTGCTAAGAAGAAGCAGGTTCAGGTACAGATAAAGGAAGTTAAATTCAGACCAAATACGGATATAGGTGATTACCAGGTTAAGTTAAAGAATCTAATTCGTTTTCTTGAACATGGCGATAAAGCTAAAGTCACCTTACGTTTTCGTGGCAGGGAAATGGCTCATCAGGAGTTGGGTCTGGAGTTGCTGGGTCGGGTGGAAAAAGATCTTGTAGAGTATGGGGTGGTTGAGCAGAGGCCGAAAATGGAAGGTCGTCAGTTAACCATGGTCATTGCTCCTACTAAAAAGAAATAGTTACCTTCCGAGTATATGAAGCCCTGGTTATAGCAGGGCTTTTTTGCATTTGGGGCTTTTATTTTTTATTTATTTGGATAGAATGCCCGCCTTCCTGAGTTATCGGGATGCAACACTCTACCCGGCCGAGGATTTCATGCCGGATGGGTAATCAATGGGTCTTATGATCTTATAATTTTATTATTTGGAGTATTACATGCCAAAAATGAAATCCAACTCTGGCGCTGCAAAGCGTTTCAAGAGAACGGCGAATGGCTTTAAGCATAAACAGTCTTTCCGTAGCCACATTTTGACTAAAAAGAGCACCAAGCGTAAGCGTCAGCTGCGTGATATGCAACAGGTAGCAAAAGTCGATCAGCCTCTGATCGAACGTATGCTTCCTTATATTTGATGAAAGAGGTGTAGAGCTATGGCAAGAGTTAAACGTGGCGTTATTGCACGTCGTCGTCACAATAAAATTTTAAAAGCTGCAAAAGGTTATTACGGTGCTCGTAGTCGGGTATTTCGTGTAGCCAAGCAGGCTGTTATTAAAGCCGGTCAGTATGCTTATCGTGACCGTCGTCAGCGTAAGCGTCAGTTCAGAGCACTTTGGATTGCACGTATCAACGCTGAGGCTCGGGTAAATGGTTTGTCTTACAGTCGCATGATTGATGGCTTGAAAAAATCAAGCATCGAAATTGACCGTAAGGTGCTGGCGGATCTCGCTGTTTATGAGAAGGCAGCGTTTGCTGCATTGGCAGAAAAAGCCAAGACTGCACTGGCAGCGTAAGCAGATCTCGATAATTAAAAAAGGCGACATTAGTCGCCTTTTTTAATGCACGAAGGAAAGTGAACGTTTTATGTCTCTATTTCTAAGTAGAGCGGACCTAAGTTGCTGAATTTCAGCGGTTTTTGGTTGCTAAAATTCTAACAGACTCTATAGTACAGGCTCTTAAATGCCATGCATAACCTGCTATATCCCCGTTAATTATTTGCTTTGCACTCGCCGGAGTCGTTATCAATGGAAAATCTAGAAAAATTGGTCTCACAAGCAGAAATTGAGATTAACGAGTCCAATGAAGTTTCCGCACTTGAACAATTGAGAGTCCAGTACCTCGGTAAGAAGGGAGAAATTACTTCTTTGCTTAAAGCTCTCGGAACTCTTCCTCCAGAAGAGAGGCCTGCAGCGGGTGCCAGAATCAATGAAGCAAAAGAAAAAGTCAGTAATTTTATCAATGCACGGCGTGATAAGCTTGAAACTGATGTTCTCAATGCCCAGTTAAATCAGGAAACCCTGGATGTTACTCTTCCGGGAAGAGGGCAGAATATTGGAGGGTTGCACCCCGTAACCCGTACTATCCAGCGTATGGAAGATTTCTTTGGCAGTATTGGTTATAAGGTTGCTGAAGGTCCTGAAATTGAAGATGACTATCATAACTTTGAAGCATTAAACATTCCCGGTCATCACCCTGCACGTGCTATGCATGACACGTTTTATTTTGATGCCAATACCCTGCTTAGAACTCATACGTCACCTGTTCAGGTACGAGAAATGGAGAAGGGAAAGTTGCCTATTCGCATCATATGTCCCGGGAGAGTATATCGTTGTGACTCCGATTTGACACACACTCCGATGTTTCATCAGGTGGAAGGTTTATTGGTTGACGAAAAAGTATCGTTTTCTGACTTAAAAGGAACGATTCAGCGCTTCTTGCAGGTTTTTTTTGAAAAAGATCTCGGTGTACGTTTCAGGCCGTCCTTTTTTCCGTTTACGGAGCCATCCGCCGAAGTGGATATGGAATGTGTGATGTGTAATGGCAAGGGATGTAGAGTGTGCAGTCATACAGGTTGGCTTGAGGTAATGGGGTGTGGGATGGTTCATCCTAATGTACTTGAGGCCAGTGGTGTTGATTCCACCAGATATCAGGGGTTTGCATTTGGTATGGGTGTGGAGCGTCTTACCATGCTTCGCTATGGAGTCAATGATTTGCGTATCTTCTTTGAGAATGACCTGAATTTTCTGCGTCAATTTAGCTAATCAGTCAATCGGCAACAGTCTGCGATAAATAGGAAAGAGTATGAAATTTAGTGAAAAGTGGCTGCGCGAATGGGTGAGCCCCGACTTGAGCTCACAAGAACTGATGGATCAGATCACTATGGCTGGATTGGAAGTTGATGGATTTGAGCCGGTTGCAGGTAGCTTTGAGGGAGTGGTGGTTGGCCAGATTGTGTCAGCTGAGCAGCATCCTAATGCTGACAAGCTGAGAGTCTGCCAGGTAACGGATGGAGTTGACCAGTTTCAAGTGGTATGCGGAGCAGCTAATGCCAGAGCAGGCATTAAGGTCGCTTTTGCCAAGGTCGGAGCGGTGTTACCGGGCAACTTTAAGATTAAGAAAGCCAAGCTGCGCCAGGTTGAATCTCTTGGCATGCTATGTTCTGAAAAAGAACTGGAATTGTCAGATAACCATGACGGAATTATGGAGCTGAGTGAATCTTTGGAGCTTGGGGAATCTCTTAAGCAGGCATTAGGGTTGAATGATATTTCCATCGAAGTTGATTTGACTCCTAATCGTGCAGACTGTTTGAGTATTGCAGGTTTGGCCAGGGAAGTTGGTGCGCTCAATAATGTTAAGGTGATGGTGCCTTCAATTGGTCAGGTGGAGCCTGAGATTGATGATGAGTTTCCCATCGTGGTGGAGGATTGGGAGGGGTGCCCTCGTTATTTGGGGCGTGTAGTTAGAGGGGTTAATATATCTGCAGAAACTCCATTATGGATGCAAGAGCGTCTACGTCGATCAGGAGTGCGCACTATTGACCCTGTGGTGGACGTTACTAACTACGTTATGTTGGAGTTGGGGCAGCCGCTGCATGGCTTTGATCTGGATGTTCTCAGAGACAAGATTATTGTCAGACAATCCAAGGCAGGCGAAGAAATCGTTTTACTGGATGGTTCAAAAGTTGAGTTATCCGATGGAACTTTGCTGATTGCAGATGCTTCCGGTCCTTTGGCGATAGCCGGGATTATGGGAGGTGCGCACTCGGGTGTAACTGCCACCACCCAAAATGTTTTTCTGGAAGCTGCTTTTTTTGATCCTATCAGAATTGCGGGCAAGGCTCGTTCATATGGATTGCACACTGATGCCTCTCATAGATTTGAGCGCGGGGTTGATTACAAGCTTAGTTTCCAGGCCATGGAGCGTGCCACAGAATTGCTCATAAGTATCTGTGGTGGTCAGGCTGGTCCCGTTTCTGTTATTGAAAATATTGATTCTCTTCCAAAGAAAGAGCTTATTACTTTGCCTTTGGTGAAAGTGGAGCAGGTACTGGGGATTCAGTTACCTGATGATAATGTTGAGCAGATTTTGGTTGGCTTGGGCCTCGAGGTAATTAAAAAAGAGGGTCGGGTGTTAACTTTGAAGGCCCCCAGTTTTCGGTTTGATATTACGATTACAGAAGATCTAATTGAAGAGATTGCCAGGGTTCACGGATACAATAATATCCCGGTTACCTACCCTGTATCCGGTCTTGAAATGCCTGCCTTGAAAGAAGCGGATATCAGTCACAGAGTCATAAAAAACTCTCTCGTTTCTTTGGGGATGCAAGAAATAGTGACATACAGCTTTCTGGATAGAAAGACTCAGTCTCTGTTTGAATCAGAGCTTGAGCCGGTAGCCCTGGCAAATCCGATATCTGAAGATCTGGCAGTTATGCGAACTTCGCTAATTCCCAATCTTGTTAAAACTCTTTCTTACAATATCAACAGGCAGCAGGAACGTATCAGGTTGTTTGAAACCGGATTGAGTTTTATTAATACCAATGATGGGTTGCTGCAAAATCAAAAGCTGGCGGGGTTGATCTATGGTGATCGATATCCAAAGAACTGGCTGGCCACTGAAGAAGTGGATTTTTATGATCTGAAGTCAATTGTTGAGACGGTATTGGCGTTGGCACCAGGAAAGCAATGTGTGTTTGAACCTGGTCAGATAGAATTTCTCCATCCAGGGCAAACAGCCTTTATTCGTTGTGATGATGATCAGATTATTGGATATCTCGGGCTCGTGCATCCTAGCATTCGTAAGACTTTAGGATTGAAAAAGGGTGTGTTTGTCTTTGAGTTGGACATGTCTTTCTTTAATAGTACGCGCATCCCAGAATTTTCTGAATTATCCAGGTATCCTGAAACCAGTCGTGATATTGCGGTGATCGTAAGTGATGATTTACCTGTGGGCGAGCTGTTAAAGGCTGTCGATGAGGCAGCAGGAGACTATTTGAAAGACAAGTTTGTCTTTGATGTTTATAAAGGTAAGGGTATTGATCTACATAGAAAAAGTGTTGCGTTAGGCTTGACCTGGCAGCATCCTTCGCGCACCCTTAACGATGAAGAGATTAACGGCTGGATGAATGCTGTTATAGACATCCTTTCAAAACGGTTTGAAGCAAAATTGAGGGGCTGATATGGCTCTTACTAAAGCAGATATGGCAGAAAAGCTCTATGAAGAGCTTGGCTTGAATAAGCGTGAAGCCAAGGAAATGGTTGAGATGTTCTTCGAGGAAATCAGGGACTCTTTAATAGAAAATAAACAGGTTAAGCTTTCTGGTTTTGGCAATTTTGACCTGAGAGACAAGCGTCAAAGACCAGGAAGAAACCCTAAAACCGGCGAAGAGATACCTATTTCTGCGAGGAGAGTGGTGACATTTCGACCTGGTCAAAAATTGAAGGTTAAAGTAGAAGCCTATGCTGGAAGCGAGCCAGAATGACGAATTACCGGTAATTCCTGGTAAACGTTATTTTACGATCGGAGAAGTCAGTGAGCTATGTGCAGTCAAGCCTCACGTTCTGCGTTATTGGGAACAGGAGTTTCCGCAGCTGAGTCCTGTCAAAAGACGTGGCAATCGCCGGTATTATCAGCGTGAAGACGTTGTTTTAGTACGCCAGATTCGTCATTTGTTGTATGAGGATGGTTATACTATTGGTGGGGCAAGACAAAAACTGTCTAGTGAGAATGAACCCGGTTTTAATGATAGTCATAAACTCATGCTTAAAGAAATGATCGATGAGCTTGAGCAAGTACTTGATGTTTTGAAATCGATTTAAAAATAGTAAAAAGCTTGTATTTTCAAATAGTTATCGTATGATAGCGGCCTTTCGGGCATTAGCGCAGTCTGGTAGCGCATCGTCATGGGGTGGCGAGGGTCAGAGGTTCAAATCCTCTATGCCCGACCAATTTTATAAAAAAGGACTCATATTGAGTCCTTTTTTATGTCTTTAAGAATGTATCAGTAGCTTAAATTTGTTTTTACCTGTTATTTATTCAGGCTACCAGTTTAAAATTTTGCAACTGAGCTCTCTGTCTGTTTTCAAAAATTCCTTCCTGTTCTGAAACAATAAAACCTATATTGTCATTTGCTAATGCCTGCCAGGCATAGGCGAACACCTTTTCAGGTGCACAATGCACAACTCTGACTTGTTTAGGCAAAATGCCCTGTCCTAATAGCTGTATCGTGCTAATGCTGCTTTTGGGGTTAAAAACCAATAATAGCGGAGAGCAATCGAGTGCTGCCTTAATTTCTTTTCTGTATTTTTCCAGCCAATGCTGTTCATTTTCTTCCATTGGGAAGAGGCTGGCTTGCTGAAATGTATCGGTATGGCGTTTTGCTGAGGTTTTCATAAAACACTCCACTGATTTTTTAGTCGAAGCTGTTTGTATATACAGTATTTGTATAAATATACAGTAATAGATGTTGAATGCAATCATTTAAACCTATTTATATTTCGTTTCGTCAGAGTGTCATGTTCGATAGAATCAAAGAAATACGACAGTGCAAGCGATAAATATTTTGAAGGAAGCAGTTGACATAGTAGAGCAGGAGCTTCTAAGCCGAGTTTGCCAGGGTGATATGAAAGCTTTTGAGCTGCTTTATAAGAGAGAGTCCGGCAAAGTATTTGCTTTGGCTCTGCGATTAATGGGAGTTAGAGCGGTTGCTGAAGAATTGACTCAGGAAGTGTTTGTACTCGCATGGAGGAAAATCGAACAATTTCGAGGAGAGAGCAAGTTTAGTACCTGGTTATATCGATTGACAACCAATCTGGCGCTCGACCGTTTGCGACTGAAAAAGCATGCGTTTGAAAGTAATACTACTGAGCTGGATGAAAGTCTTCCAGCTCATCATGTGGATCTCGATAACGCCAGGGACCTTGAGTCTGCTATCCAGCGACTACCAGATGGTGCCAGAGCGGTATTGGTGCTTTATGAGATTGAAGGCCATAGTCACGAATACATTGCTGAAAGTCTCGGGATTGCAACTGGCACCAGTAAAGCGCAGTTGCATCGTGCTAAGAAATTACTTAAACAATGGTTATCCGCATGAGTGATGATATTTTCGATCTTGAAGCGGAAAAAAAACTAAAAAGGGAACTTGCCAATCTAACTGAGTCGATAGAACCACCGGATTACCTGTGGGACCGGATTCAGTCACAGTTACAGATTCCTGTCCCGTCAGATATACAGCGAGAGAGCGGGCAGAATACTCGCTGGTTGTTTTATGGTGTTGCGGCTTCTTTTGCGTTCGCTTTTTTGGCCCTGGGAGTAACTGTATGGGGACAATTCAATGCTACCTCACTCATCCATCAGATTGCTTCTACAGATCGTGGAGGTCTGACGGCCACGTCGCAATTAGTATCGCCGATTAATCTGACTGATCGCTTTCGGCATGTAAGTCCGGAGGCGCGTGCGGTTGTCGAAGCTAATATGGAGGTCATCCAGCAGGCTCTGAATGAGATTTACGCAGCTCTTGCACAGGATCCTGATAATCATGATTTAAATGAAATATTGCAGGAAACATTGGAGCAGAAGCATAGGTTGCTCGAAACAGCAGATATGCTGAGTCTTTAGGTATTTTTAATGGTCAGAACGTTTATATATTGTATTTTGTTTTGGTTTGGCTTTATCACTTCTTTTTCTTATGCTGATCAGGTAACTGGTTATCAAAAAGACTTTGTTTCTTCCGGGTTGGTAATCGTGCGTAACGATAGAGGATCTGTAGCGGTGACAGGTTGGGATGAGACCAGAATTTCTGTCAAAGCAGAGTCAGGGGGTGGCTCATTGGATAGTTTCATATTTAATGTGGAAACATCTGAAGCATTGATTGAAGTGCCGGTGGAAAAAGGCAAGAAACTTGGTCAGCCTACTAATCTGGTAATCATGATTCCTTCTGGCAGTCGTTTGCGGGTTCAGGGTGTCAGCAGCGACATTAATATTGCTTCAATACGTGGCGATGTGTCTGTCAAAACAGTCAGTGGTGACCTGTCTGTTTCTGATCTGTTGGCATCGTTGTTCATTGAAACGGTTGATGCAGACACCAAACTTCACCGGATACAGGGAGATGTGTCATATGAATCCATTAGTGGTGATTTGAGAGGTGATATCTCTTCTCAGTCAGTACAGCTAAAAACGGTGTCTGGAAATATAGATCTATCATTCCAAGAGGGAGGGGCGGCGATGATTTCTTCTGTATCGGGTGACGTTTCTCTGGCTGGAGGGTTTGTCGGTTATCCAGATGTGTCAATCAAAACAGTCAGCGGTAATATTCATCTGCAATTATCCGGCGCAGTGGATACTCAGCTGAAAATTTCTGCAATAACAAACACAGATGTACGGGTCAATCTACCTCAATCTGGGTTAGCGGATCTGTCCCTTACTGCGAAGCAGTTTTCCCATAATATTGGCAATGGTGTGGGGAGAATTCTATTGTCTACCGTTCAAGGCGATATCTCCGTCAATGAACGGTAGGGGGCGATTATCAAGCGATCTGTTTTCGCCTGAATAATGGTCGAGGTTCTATAGCATCAGCCTGATATGCTTCTGTTAAGCTGTTTATGCAGGTTGTTGCTGTTTCGACGGTAACTCGTTCACTCAGCTCAAAACTGGTAAATCCACAACGTTTCAAATATAGCAGTTGATCTTCCAGGATTTCTCCAAGAGCCCGGATATCGCAATCAAGGCTCATGTCTTCTCTAAGATATCTTGCAATTGAAAAGCCCCTGCCATCCATGAATTTGGGAAATTCAATGCCAATAAAAGCATATCCGGGTTTTGGAATGCTCAAATCCTCAACATTAATATCATTGTGAATGGCCAGGCCAACTTCTTTATTTTGTGCCAGAAGTTGGTCAGAACATTCATCCCACAAGCTAATTGGAATAATAATTTGTTTGGACTCAGTGCCAAAAGCTGGTTCGATTTCGCTGAAAATCTTCCACTCGTTGATGACTACCTGTAAGTCTTTGTTAAGCAACTTTGGGTTCATATACCCGCTCCTTGAAAGGGTCCAAGCCGATTCTATGAACAGTTGTGAAGAAGTTCTCTTCAGTTTGTCTGTTCTCAATATATACGTTGATGATCTTTTCGATCACATCCGGCATTTCTTCAGCTTTGAATGATGGGCCAAGAATTTTACCAATTGCCGCTTGTTCAGAAGTAGAATTTCCGCCCAGCGATATTTGATAGAACTCTTCGCCTTTTTTATCAACGCCGAGAACTCCAATGTTGCCAATATGGTGATGGCCACAGGCATTCATGCAACCGGAGATGTTTAAATCCAGGTCGCCCAGATCATATACGTAATCCATATCTTCGAAACGCTTTTGGATGGCCTCGGCAATTGGTATGGATTTGGCGTTGGCCAAGGCGCAGAAGTCGCCTCCCGGGCAGCAGATCATGTCAGTTAAGGTGCCGATATTGGCAGTTGCCAGACCAAGTGGAAGCAGCTCCTGCCAGAGATTGAACAGCTGTTGTTCTTCTACATCTGCCAGCACAATATTTTGCTGATGAGTAGTCCTCAGTTCAGAAAATGAATACTTGTCGGCGAGATCTGATAGTTCCCGCATTTGATCAGAACTGATATCTCCTGGTGCAATCCCCAGTTTTTTCAGAGACAGGGTGACGGCAGCATAACCAGTCTTTTTGTGAGCTGTGACGTTATGTTCGTACCAGGTATTGAAGGCTGGGTTCAGGCTTAGCTGGTCGGCCAGTTGTTTCGATGGTTCGGCAAATACTTTATATGCAGGTTCGGTGAAGTGAGCTTTTATACGGTCCACTTCTGTTTGAGTAAGTGTTATTTCACTGTCTTTGAGTCTGCTCCAGACCTGCTCAACCTTATCCCGGAACGCATCGATCCCCATGGCTTTGACCAGTATTTTGATACGAGCCTTATATTTGTTATCCCGACGACCATTCAGGTTATACACCCTTAAAATCGACTCCAGATATGAGAGCAGATGTTGCCAGGGCAAGAAAGGATTGATCAGTTCAGCAATCACCGGAGTTCGGCCAAGACCGCCGCCGACCCAAACTTCAAAACCGGTTTCGCCATCGTTATTTTTCACAATCTGCAAACCGATGTCATGAAATTTAATCGCTGCACGGTCAGTACGGGTATTGGCATTAACGGCAATTTTGAATTTCCGTGGCAGAAACGCATATTCGGGGTGAAAAGTGGACCATTGACGGATAATTTCACACCAGGGCCTGGAGTCTTCGATTTCGTCTTGGGCTATGCCGGAAAACTGATCTGTGGTGGTATTACGGATACAGTTGCCACTGGTCTGTACTGCGTGCATCTCAACTTCAGAGAGTTCTGCCAAGATATCAGGCACCTGTTCCAGGTTAGGCCAATTTAACTGCATATTCTGCCGGGTACTAATATGAGCGTAGCCTTTGTCATAGTTATCTGTGATATCTGCCAGTTTTCGTAACTGTTGTGCGTTCAACATACCGTAGGGAATGGCGATCCGTAGCATGGGTGCATGACGCTGGACATACAGACCATTCTGTAAGCGTAGAGGCAGGAACTCTGCTTCTGCTAGTTCACCGTTTAAAAATCGCTCGGTCTGATGGCGAAATTGCTGGACCCGCTGCTTGATTATGGCGTGGTCATGCTGGTCATAGACATACATATTTTGCTAACCCAAACTCCTCCAGGATGAGCGGCGCAGGATACCGTAGCGGTTTTATTCCACCAAGTATTAATTATTCATATATTAATAACCCCAAGGCATTATTCGATCACACCGAATGTTGTAGCTGTCGGGTGACTGAACGATTGTGTATCGTTGATGAAATCGTTGTTAACTGGTGCTAGTGTTTGCGCACCCAATTCCTGTTGCAATGCAATTTGGCTCATCAGTGTCTATGTCATCAATCGTGATGAGTGAGCAGGTAGTATGTGGTTGCAGGCTGTTTAAGCCAACGGTGGCGGGAGCTTTATGAATCCCGAAGCAGGAAAGGAACCTGGGTATTCCATCATTTTCATAATCAAAGGAGAACTGATCTTGAAACTTTTATCGATAGCTCTGATCGCTGTGATGTCCTCTCTATTGAGTATTAGAGGGGCAGCCATATCAGATGATAATTATCAAGAAGACTGGGCAAACAAAGTAAATCCATTTTTTCTGAAACACATACAGACCAATTACTTTTACTCCAAGCATAGTGACTTATATATTTTTTATGGACTGATTCAGAACACTACCGCCAACAGTAATCATCGGGTTGTTGTGATCGTACCGGGCCGAAAAGAGCCATTTTATAAATATTCAGAGTTGGCTTACGACCTCTATCAGTATGGTTATAGTATCGCTCTGATTGATCACAGAGGTCAGGGGGGATCGGAGAGGATACTGAACGATCCTGAGAAGGGGTATGTCGAAGACTTCGATTATTATGTTGATGATTTGGAGCAGTTTGTTGATTCAATCGTTGGGGAGTTGTCAATGGATAAAACTTATCTGTTGGCTCAGTCCATGGGAGCTTCTATTGGTGCGATGCTGATGGAAAAACGGCCGGACATATTTAATAAAGCCGTTTTGTCATCACCCATGATGATGCCGAATACCGGGAAGTATCCAGCACCAATTGCAGTTTCTCTCATGGCTGTGCTGAAGTTGGTAGGCAAAGCCGAAGAATATGCTCCTGGAGAAAGTGGATATGCTGTGTCTGAGTTTGCAGATAACACTCTGACATCCAGCAAGGAGCGGTTCGATATGAAAAACGATGTTTTTGAAAGTTATCCTGAATTCCAGCTGGGAGGGGTAACTGTGAACTGGCTTTACTCTGTGATGTCCAAGAGTTATGGATTTATTTCCAAATACAAGAAAGTCACTACACCAATTCTGATGCTGTACAGTAATAACGATAAGGTTGTAATGCCAAAATATGAAGAAAAGTTTTGTGATAAAGCCAAGGCCTGTGAACCGGTTTTGTTTAGTCAATCGAAACATGAAATCTTCATGGAAGTGGATGAAATCAGGGATAATGCTCTGAATGAAACACTGAAGTTCCTGGCAGAATAAGCTAAAAAGGACCTGATAATCAGGTCCTTTTGGTATCTGTTATGGGCTTCTTGAGGTCTACGGCAAGGTAGTCCACAATAGTTAGGTTAAAACAACAATAATAACTACAGGAGAACCAATTATGGCGGCAAAAAGTAAATTAACCGATTCTCAAGCAGATGCCATTGTAACCGTAGTGGTCGTGTTAACGTTGGCTGCAGGTGCAATTTTCTGGGTGGCAACCGTCGGTTAACAGATTAATTCACCTGGCTGAGAGACAGCTTTACGGCCAGGATGATTAGAAAAACAAAGATCACCGTAAAGATTGCCCCTCCAGCTACAAACCACCAAATATTGCCCTTGTTGAAGTCGCGTTGCCGGTTTTTATCTGACTGTACCCCGAAAGCAGCTGCCAGAATACTGCCTGCTATAGCCCAAAAGCCTACTTTGTTGTTCTTATCATTCATGTGTGGCCTGCTTGTTATAATGAAACCTGAATACCCTAAAACAGAAGTTTGTTAACTCTCAAGTAGTACTTTTTATCAGCAGCAGTTTCAATATTCCTTCAATTAAATGACGCAACTGCTGTTGGACGATGGGGGCTTTGGTATTACAGAGCCGGTATTCTCCCTGTCGCAGTGTTGACTGATCAAGGTAGGTATCCTGTGAAAGCTCAAGCTGTATAGCCTGAGTTCCTTCGGTCGGTTGGCCAAATGCGCGAGTAATATAGCCACCTTTGAAACGACCATTGAGCACTTGACTATACTGGGGATCAACTAAACGTGTTACTGCCTGAGTCAGTTCCGCCGTGCAGGAGTGGCCATCATTGCTGCCCCAGTTAAAGTCACGCAATTGGCCATCAAACAGCATTGGAACCTTGGATGCAATGCTGTGAGCATCAAACAAGATGGCCTGACCGAATTGTGCTTTCAGGCGGGATAATTCCTGAGTAATTTGGGCGTGATAGGGCTTCCATATCAGGTTTTTATACTCTTGTTTCAGGGTGTCTCCTGGTTCGCGGCCTGTGTCAAAAACAGGCGATTCGTCAAACAGGATGGAAGGAAACAGGCCGGTGGTTTTGCTGTTATACAGAGCCTGGTCATCAAAGGGGCGGTTTAAGTCGATAACATAGCGCGAATAGTTAGCTGCAATAACACCCACCCCAAGGTCGCTGAGGAAATCGTAAAGTTGTGGTAGATACCAGTCCGTGTCCGGCAGTTTTTGCGCCTTTGGTGTCAGAGCTGTCTGTACTTCCGGAGTTAGATGCAGGCCTGAATGGGGGATGCTGACCAACAGGCCGGTGTGGCCCGGATAAAATCGAAATGGTGGGTAGGGCAATGATGTCATAGTGTGAGAGTTCCCTGATAGATGCGTTGTTTCATTAACTGACCTCCGACCCAGTAACTCAGCTCTCCAGGAGTATCCACGTCCCAGCAGATGAAGTCGGCGGATTTGCCAACTTCCAACGTACCTGTCGAGGAAGAAAGTCCCAAAGCTGTTGCTGCATGAATGGTGACGCCTGCCAATGCTTCCTCCGGAGTTAAACCGAATAGCGTGCAGGCCATGTTCATCATCAGCCTTAACGACAACACTGGTGAAGTACCTGGATTTAAATCAGTCGCTATGGCCATCGGAACCCGGTAGTGTCGGAACAGGTCAATCGCTGGTCGCTGCTGTTCTTTCAGAGTATAGAAAGCACCTGGCAGCAAGACTGCCACCGTACCGGCTTCCGCCATGGTTTTGACATCATCCTCGCAAACGTATTCCAGATGATCTGCTGACAATGCCCGATATGTTGCCGCCAGACGGCTGCCACCAAGCGGCGATAGCTGCTCTGCGTGTAATTTGACTGGTAGATTCAGTAATTTGGCTGCATCGAAGTAGCGTTGAATCTGGGCTGGAGAGAAACCAATGCCCTCACAAAAACCATCTACCGCATCAACAAGCTTTTCGGCTGCGAGGGCTGGCAGCACTTCGGTGCAGAGATAGTCAATATAATCGTCGGCCCGATGTGCAAACTCTGGTGGCAGTGCATGGGCCGCCAGGCAGGTAGTGACCACCCGTACCGGGAGAGTTTGCCCCAGAACCCGGGCGGCTGTCAGCATGGTCTTTTCCGTGCTCAAATCCAGGCCATAACCGGACTTGACCTCAACAGTTGTTACTCCGTCCTGAAGTAAATGTCGAAGTCGCCGATTACCAGAGGACACGAGATCCTCTGTGGAAGCCTCACGAGTGGCCTTTACAGTTGCAACGATGCCTCCTCCCTGATAAGCAATCTGTTCGTAACTGACACCATTTAAACGTTGCTCAAATTCAGAGACCCGGCTTCCTGCGAACACCAGATGGGTATGGCAATCAATCAGACCAGGAGTGACCCAGCCGCCGCTGAGGTCGTAAATTTCCGTGCACTGGCTGTCTGGCAATTCAGCAGCTGGACCAATCCAGGCAATCTTTCCTTCGCAGACGGCTATGGCTGCATCATAAATAGGGTGATATTGGCCACTTTTCATCGTGGCTAAATGAAAGTTATGCCACAGACTGTCGAATTGCATTGCGTTCCCCTGTTTTTGAAGTGGGTGTCCTTTAAAAACCGAAAAATAGAAGTGGGTGTCCATTAAGCCTGAGCCTGAGCTCTTAATATGGGTGTCCCACTAGCTATTTGAGTTGTCCTGGATACTCGGCAGTAGTTGCAAGGGCATCAGTTCGTTGTGCCGTGCCGCTTTGATCAATGCGGTGGCCTGTTCGATGTCTGTGGCGAAATATCGGTCACGATCATAGAACGGGACTTGTTCCCGCAGTAAGGCTTTGGCCTGTTCCAGCAGTTCGGTGGTTTTTAATGGGGAGCGGAAATCGAGTCCCTGAGCTGCTGCCAGGTATTCTACAGCGAGGATGCCTCGGGTATTTTCGGCCATATCTTTCAATCGTCGAGCTGCGAATGTCGCCATGGAAACGTGGTCTTCCTGGTTGGCAGAGGTGGGCAGGCTGTCGATTGAAGCTGGGTGGGCATAGGTTTTGTTTTCACTTGCCAGTGCCGCAGCAGTGACTTGAGCAATCATGAAGCCAGAGTTGACGCCACCATTTTCTACCAGAAATGGTGGTAGTTTGCTTAGGTTGCTGTCGATCAGTAGCGCCATCCGTCGTTCCGAAAGTGCACCTGTTTCCGCCAATGCCAGGGCAATATTGTCGGCTGCCATTGCCACAGGTTCTGCGTGGAAATTGCCGCCTGAAATAATGTCGCCTTCATCCACAAATACCAATGGGTTGTCAGATACTGCATTGGCTTCAATGCATAGAGTACGGGCTGCATTACGAAGTTGCTCCAAACAGGCACCCATAACCTGGGGCTGACAACGTAAAGAATAGGGGTCCTGAACCTTTTCGCAACCCGCATGTGATCGTCCGATTTCACTGCTATCACTCAGTAGGTGACGATAGCTGGCAGCAACATCGATCTGACTCTGATGACCGCGGGCCAGATGGATGCGTTCGTCGAATGGCTTACGACTACCCAAAGCTGCCTCAACGGACATGGCTCCACAGGTTACAGCAGTGGCAAACAGGTCTTCTGCTTCAAACAGTCCTTCCAGTGCAAAAGCCGTGGATGCCTGTGTACCATTGAGCAATGCCAGTCCTTCTTTAGGGGCCAGCATAATTGGTTCCAGTCCTGCCACTACCAGGGCTTCTTTGCCTGAAATAATCTCGCCGTGATAACGGGCGTGTCCTTCGCCGAGTAGTACGGCGCTCATATGTGCCAGAGGTGCCAAGTCACCAGATGCTCCTACAGAGCCTTTCTGGGGAATGCAGGGATAGACCTCATGATTGATCAACTGCATCAAAGCCTCAATGACTTCCAGTCGAATACCGGAAAACCCTCGTGCCAGACTGTTGACCTTTAGGGTCATGATCAGTTTGACGGTATCGTCATGCATGAGACTACCGGTGCCCGCTGCGTGAGACAGGACAATACTGCGTTGCAGTTGTTCCAGGTCTTCAGTAGCGATACGGGTGTTTGCCAGTAAACCGAACCCGGTGTTGATGCCGTAGACTGTTCGCCCCTGTGATATGACATTTGCAACCAGGTTGGTGCTGGCCTGAATAGCAGAACTGGCGCTGTCTGCCAGGCTAACTTTAATTCGGCGACGGCTGATCTGGCGTAGCTGTGACAGGCTGAGCTGTCCAGGCCTTAAGGTGAATTCGTACATGTTCGGTTCTCTCTCGGTCATCAGACGGTTAAGGGATCATTGGCAATTTCAGGCCATGTAAGTGAGCGCAGGCAATCGCGCTGTCATAGCCGGCATCGGCATGACGCATGACGCCGGTGGCCGGATCATTGGTCAGCACTCTGGCGATGCGTTCGTCAGCTTCGTGGCTGCCATCACAAACAATTACTACGCCAGCATGCTGGGAGAACCCCATGCCCACGCCGCCGCCATGATGAAGGGACACCCATGTTGCACCAGAAGCGGTATTCAACAATGCATTCAGTAGTGGCCAGTCTGATACTGCGTCTGAACCATCACACATTGCCTCGGTTTCCCGATTGGGGCTCGCGACGGAGCCGGAATCCAGGTGATCACGACCAATAACGATCGGAGCAGACAGCTCTCCATTCCTAACCATCTCATTGAATGCCAGTCCCAGTTTAGCCCGCTGACCAAGTCCTACCCAGCAGATACGGGCCGGTAGTCCTTGAAACTGGATGCGTTCGCGAGCCATATCGAGCCAGTGGTGCAGGTGGTTGTCATCGGCAATAAGTGCTTTGACCTTGGCATCGGTTTTATAGATATCTTCTGGATCTCCGGACAGTGCTGCCCAACGGAATGGGCCAATGCCCCGGCAGAACAGAGGGCGAATGTAAGCCGGAACAAAGCCGGGGAAGTCGAATGCGTTTTCGACTCCTTCTTCAAATGCCATTTGGCGGATATTGTTGCCGTAGTCGAAAGTCGGGACACCCATCTCTTTGAAGGCAAGCATGGCTTTTACGTGACGGGCCATGGTTTGTTTGGCTGCTTTGACGGTAGCTGTCGGGTTTTGTTGCGCAGCCAGGCGATATGACTCCCAATCCATGTCCAGGGGCAAGTAACCATTAAGGGGATCATGAGCAGAGGTTTGGTCGGTCACCATATCTGGCCGGATTCTGCGTTGTACCAGCTCTGGCAGTACTTCAGCGGCGTTCGCACACAAACCGATGGAAATGGTTTTGCCTTCGGAGGTATAACGCTGAATACGTGTCAGTGCATCATCGAGATCACTGGCTTGTTCGTCCAGATAACCGGTACGCAGGCGAAAATCGATCCGGCTTTGTTGACACTCGATGTTCAGTGAACAGGCACCTGCTAGCGTCGCTGCCAATGGCTGTGCTCCTCCCATGCCACCGAGGCCCGCAGTCAGAATCCAACGACCATTGAGGTTGCCGTGATAATGCTGACGGCCGGCTTCAACAAAGGTTTCGTAGGTTCCCTGGACAATACCTTGGCTACCGATGTATATCCATGAACCGGCGGTCATTTGCCCATACATTGCCAGTCCTTTGGCATCGAGTTCATTAAAGTGTTCCCAGGTAGCCCAGTGTGGAACCAGATTGGAATTGGCTATTAAAACCCTTGGTGCATTGGAATGGGTTTTGAACACACCAACAGGTTTACCAGACTGTATCAGCAGGGTTTCGTCCGCTTCCAGGGTTTTGAGGGTTTCAACTATTCGGTCAAAACATTCCCAATTGCGTGCGGCACGACCGATTCCACCGTAAACCACCAGTTCCTGTGGGTTTTCTGCCACTTCCGGGTCGAGGTTGTTCATCAGCATGCGTAGAGGTGCTTCAGTCA
The DNA here is from genome assembly GCF_000940805.1 of Gynuella sunshinyii YC6258. Taxonomy (GTDB): domain Bacteria; phylum Pseudomonadota; class Gammaproteobacteria; order Pseudomonadales; family Natronospirillaceae; genus Gynuella; species Gynuella sunshinyii. The sequence continues at coordinate 3,273,826 of NZ_CP007142.1, forward strand.
ACCAGCTTTTGGCATTTAATTGAGAGCCTCTTGGGGCGCGTATTTCAATGTCGCGATGGCGTAAGTTCATGCTGGTGTCCTCATGTATTTGAATGTTCATGTATATACAAGTTAAGGTAACATAAATGGATTTATAGTTGTCCGCAAGTGGCTTTTCTCTGTAGGAGCGGGATTTATTGTCGAAACGTTACCGTCCGAAATGACCGAATAACTGGAATCGTGAGCCGGGGTGCAGCAGCCGTGCGGTGGTGACGATTTGTTCTCCACACCAGGTACGACGACGTATCTGCAGGCAGGGTTCGGAGGAATCAATTTGCAGTTGTCTGCACTCCAGCTCGGTAGCCAGAACGGCTTCAACCAGATGTTCTCCCTCGGTCATGGGTGCCACTTGCATAAGGTAGACGTAGGGGGTTATTGAGGTAAAATCCTGCTGATCGTATTCTGGCACTAGCGTGGCATTAACCACCCGTTCCTCGATCTGAATTGGCAGTTCGTTCTCAAAATGCAGCAGCCGGGAGCGAAAAATGGCATGTCCGGTCCTGACTCCCAGGCTCATGGCTTCCTCTACACTGGCTCGGCTTTTCTCCAGCAGCATAGGTTCAGAGTGATATCTGCTACCACGAGATGCAACCTCTTCTGCAATATTGTGCACTTCAAACAATGCTGAGTGTGCTTTTTTTTGCGCTACAAAGGTGCCGAGTCCCTGTTGTCGGGTCAAAACGCCTTCGGCAGTCAGCTCGCGCAGTGCTCTATTGACAGTCATGCGACTGACCCCGAGTGCCTGCACTATTTCTGCTTCAGAAGGAATACGTTGATGTGGCTGCCACTGACCACAGTTGATTTTATGCTGAATCGCCTGTTTGACTTTGGCGTAGATAGGTTGGGGGGTGTCCGGCAGGCCGGCAAAGAGATCGTATAACAGCGGATTGATGGAGGATGACACAGACACTTCCTGATGGCATAAAAAAACGATTTTAGCGCTTGTTACTTATCTAAAACAATCATAAGTTGTATATACAATTTAATTTTATAAAAACATGAGTTGATTATGTCTCATCAATTTTTTGCCCCCAGGGCTCTGCTGCCGAATGGTTGGGCCAACCACGTTTTGATGAAAGTGGAGGACGGTGTATTTACTCACCTGCAACCGGACACCCATCTTTCGCATTTAGTGGACACCCACTTCGATGGATCGGTGACAGTATTGGCAGGGCCAGTGTTGCCGACTGTAGCTAACCTGCACTCTCATGCTTTTCAACGCCTGATGGCAGGAATGGCGGAGGTGGCTATCCAGCCGCAGGACAGTTTCTGGAGTTGGCGCGATGCGATGTACCGGCTGGTAGCGGAGGTTTCAGTGGACGATCTCGAAACGATCGCCAGTTGGCTTTATATCGAGTTGTTGAAAGGAGGCTATTCGCAGGTTGCCGAATTTCATTACCTTCATCATCTGATTGGGTCATTAAGAAGGTCGGGTACAGAGATGGGGGAGAGTCTGATACGTGCAGCGGATCAGGTGGGTATCGGCCTCACGCTTTTGCCTGCGCTATATCAGTATGGAGGCTTTGCCGAGCAATCACCGAGTCGTGGACAGCGGCGATTTATTCAGTCGACTTCGGAGTATATGGCTCAGTATCAGCAATATCAGTTACTGCTGCAGGGGCATTCGTTACACCGGCTGGGTATTTGTTTTCATTCCCTGCGGGCCGTTTCTTTAACAGCAATTGATCAGGTTCTGGCGCAGCTTCACAGTGACGAACCGATACATATTCATATCGCTGAACAGCAAAAGGAAGTCGATGATTGTCTGAACTGGTCTGGAAAGCGACCTGTAGAGTTATTATTGGAGCGTTTCGCGGTCAATTCGTGTTGGAGTCTGATTCATGCGACCCATTTGACTTCAAAAGAGATGAACGATCTGGCATGTAGTGGTGCTGTAGCAGGTATTTGTCCTACTACCGAGGCTAATCTGGGAGATGGTATTTTTCCGGCGACTGAGTTTGAACAAGCTGGTGGTCTGTGGGGGGTGGGTTCTGACAGTCATGTCAGTACGTCGCTGCAAGAGGAGTTACGGTGGTTTGAATATGGTCAGCGTTTGCAACAACAGAGGCGTAATCGGCTTTGGTCACCTTCAGAACCCAGGGTCGGAGATCATCTGCTGCAGATGGCATTGGCTGGAGGTAACCGGGCCTGTGGTGTCCAGCTTGGGTTGAGTATAGGTGGTCGGGCGGACTTTATGGTTTGGGATGAGCAGCAACCTTTTGTGCGTTACAGCCGGTCAGAGGATTTGTTGAATCGATGGTTGTTCGCAATGAATGTCTCTCCTATTCGGGATGTGTATGTGGCGGGCGAATGTCAGATTCAAGAAGGCCGACATAGGCTGGAAGATGAAATTAACCTTCAGTTTGGTGAGTTGCTGAGACGATTTTTTTGAGGTTCTCATTATAGTGAAGGGTGACTTGAGAGTTCATTTTCTTGCGATTGCGCTCGCTAATGTTATGAGTGTTCAATCTATGTTCATTGATTTGGTATTTGATGGAATCGCTGGCTCGGTGGCTACTATTCGATAGGCATGCTATGTCTGCAATGAGCTTATAGGACACCCGTTGCAAGTATTTCAGATTGAAATGATTTATTCGGTGGGTGTCCATCAATGAATGAGATTGACTGGACACCCACCTGAGTAAAACATGGCTTCGCAATATATGGTGATCGATTAAATTAAGATCAGTGTTTAAGCAAATAGTTGACAGCACAGGAAAATCCTCGCTGTCATATTTTGTTGAAATGATGGTTTAGGCATTCTCAACATTGTGATAGACCTGTTGGACATCATCCAGGTCGTTGAGTATTGCCAGAAACCTTTCGAACAAGGCCACATCATCTCCACTAATGGTTGTATAAGTCTGTGGCACAAATTGGATTTCATCCACTTCAAAGTCCACATCAGGAATCAGGTCCTGCAAGGCCTGTTTGGCTTTGAAGTATTCTGTGTTGGGGGCAAATACTGAGAGCTTGCCATCTTCGTTTTCGATGTCGGTAACGTCCACGTCTGCTTCCATCAGCGCTTCCAGTACTGCTTCTTCATCTTCATAACTGAATACGAAGATCGCCAAGTGGTCAAACATGTGGCTGACACTTCCCTGAGTTCCGATTTTACACTTGGTCTTGGTAAATGCTTGGCGAACATCGCCAAAAGTGCGGTTGGGATTGTCAGTCAGACATTCAATAATTGCCATTGAACCACCCGGGCCGTAACCCTCATACCGCGCGGATGAATAATCTTCACCTCCACCACCTTTGGCTTTATCGATTGCCTTCTCGATGACATGTGCTGGTACTTGTTCTTTCTTGGCTCGGTCAATCAGGCTTCGAAGTGCGAGATTTCCAGCAGGGTCAATGCCCCCAGCCTTGGCACAGACATACAACTCCCGACCATAGCGGCTGTATAGCTTTGCCTTCATATCTGATGTTTTTGCCATCGACTCTTTGCGATTTTGATACGCGCGACCCATACGGTGGATGCTCCATAGAAAAGAAGGCGCGATTTTACTGACAAGCGTTGAATAATGAAAAGAGAAAAGGATATAAAAGCAAGACAGACTCTAAAGAACTTTTTTATATGAAGTTCGTGACAGAAAAAGACTCAGTGCGCCTAGATATGGAAAAATGAGTTTTCAGTATCACAGTTTGAAACCGTACGTTTGGTAGTTTGGTTATGCTGTTTTGATTGAGCTGTCATTTTACCCTGCTAACAAGTTAGGTGGCATTCGACTCAGGTTGAAACAGTCTTTGATTCTTTCAAACGATGATTTTTGACCGGCAAAACATTTGAACTGTTTTTCAAAACGTTGGGTCAAACGATGCCATTGCGCCTCCGAGATATCCAGACGTGTAAGTATCGGTGGTTGTTGGTTATCAATGAACCCCGGTTTGTCTTCCCGCATGGCTCGTCCGGTCCAATCCACCAGTTCCAGATAATCTTTGATCGAAAAAGGTATGCCTTCCGGCATCTCTTGTTTGATATGACCGATAAATGGCATGAGCTCACTCGGTTGTTGACGGTTGTTCTGGATGGATAGGATACGTTTTTGAATCGAAGTGTGATCGGAGGTTTCAGGAGTGGCTGCGATGTTGGCCCGGACGGGATTGAGATCGACATAGGCCATGCAGGCCATGAGTGCTTTTTCGTCCAGTAATGCCTGGGATTTAAACCGGCCTTCCCAAAAACGGCCGGTGCACTGATCTTCCTGATTAGCTCGGCGGGCAATTCCTTCGTTTAACACCGCCATGAAACGACTGATGGAGGTTAATGTTTCGCGCCATTGTTCGACCAATGTCATTAATATTTTCTCCTCAGCCGGAGAGAAACGATCACCGTTAAGGTAACGATGACTCAAGGGAACGCCTTTGTAGAGGCGATGCCAGCGGGTAATAACCTCTTCCATCGACCATTGTTCGCTTTGCCTGAGATTAACATGGAGTACCACATGCACGTGGTTGGTCATGACGGCATAGGCACAGATATCAATGGCGAAAATCTCACTCAGCCATAACAAGCGGTCTTCGACCCATTGACGGCGATGTTCGTAGCTGGTTTGAGTGAGAGGATCGAAACCACAGAGAAAAGCCCGCCGGACACAACGGGAGATACAGTGATAGTACGGGGTGGCATCGAGTGATATTTGCGACTTCCTTGATCGGGCCATAGCTGTATCCTGATAAATATACAGTATCGAATAATGCCTGCTATCGGAAAATTGATCAAGTTTTAAAGTTAACATGAGTGCCTATGATCAATACCATACCAGAATCATTGGGTGTCCAATAAATAGCCAGAGTGAGTGTCGGCTAAGCAATGCCTCAAAGAAACCCACAAACGGTGCCTCTGGAATAAAAGGTGATGGCGTTTAAGATAGGGTTAGGTGGGTGTCCTATTTACTGATGCCTGCTATCGGAAAATTGATCAAGCCTTAACATGGGTGTCTCCTGAAAGTGTGGGTGTCCCCTGAAATTTTAAACAGCTTCCATGACAGACGCCGGATATAATGTCTTCGTGACCGTCATTTCATCATGAGCTCATGTGACAGGAAGGACCAGGGCTAGACATATTTGAAAGTCTCTCAGTATTGAGGGGTTGGGTCGATTTTGTTTGATAGTCCGGGGGCGTCCATATATGTCCTGTTTAACCTTGTCGCCTCAATAATCAGTGCAGTTGTCTGAACGAATAGGGAGGTATATGGGGAGATGGGAACTGTCTGCTAAACTGTGTTCTTCTGTTGATCTGGCTGTTAGCCATCGCGGATACGTTTGTATGGTGCGACGATACTCAATCAGAACGAGTATGGGGTTAACCAAAATCAAATAACGATAAAGACAAGGCAAGGTAGTATGAAAATTGAGACACAGGCGATTCATGCAGGATTTAATGATGATCCAACCACCCGGGCGGTGGCGGTGCCGATATATCAGACGACATCATACAGTTTTCGCGATACTCAGCACGGTGCCGATCTGTTTGATCTGAAAGAACCGGGTAACATTTATTCCCGGATCATGAATCCCACTAACGATGTGCTCGAACAGCGTATAGCGGCGATGGAAGGAGGAATAGCAGGGTTGTGTATGGCATCCGGCATGGCCGCCATTACTGCCTCCATTCAGACTTTAGCCGCTGCGGGAGATAATATTGTTTCTGTCAGTCAGCTCTATGGCGGTACCTATAATCTCTTTGCTCATACATTTCCACAGCAGGGCATTGAAGCTCGTATGGCGCCAGGCAGTGATATCGATGCTCTGGAAGCCTTGATTGATGACAAAACCAAGGCCTTGTTTTGCGAGTCCATTGGCAACCCGGCTGGAAACGTGGTGGATCTTAAAGCTCTGTCAGATATGGCACATCGTCATGGCGTGCCCGTGATCGTTGATAATACTGTTGCTACGCCATACCTGTGCCGGCCGTTTGAGCATGGTGCTGACATCGTGGTGCACTCTCTGACGAAGTACATCGGCGGCCATGGTACGACCGTTGGGGGTATGATTGTCGATTCCGGTAAATTCCCCTGGAAAGACAATCCGAGATTTCCGCGCTTCAATGAACCAGACCCCTCATATCATGGTGTAGTGTATACCGAGGCCCTGGGTGAGGCGGCATTTATTGGCCGAGCCAGAGTGGTGCCATTGAGAAATATGGGGGCAGCATTATCACCCATGAATGCGTTTTTGATTCTACAAGGATTGGAAACTCTGGCATTGCGGATGGATCGTCATGTGCAAAACGCGCAGCAAGTGGCTGAATATCTGAGCAGCCATAAACAGGTTGCCTGGGTTAATTACGCAGGACTGAGTGATAGCCAGTACCATGAAGTGGCTCAACGTATGCTGAATGGCAAACCTTCCGCCATTCTGAGCTTTGGTATCAAGGGTGGGGCAGAAGCGGGTGCACGTTTCATTGATGCATTACAAATGATCAAACGGCTGGTGAACATTGGTGATGCCAAATCCCTGGCCTGTCACCCGGCTACGACGACCCATCGTCAGCTCAATGAAGAAGAACTTAAAGCGGCAGGCGTCAGCAGTGACCTGGTCAGACTTTCTATCGGTATCGAGCATGTCGAAGACATTATTGCCGATATCGAACAGGCTCTTACTGCAGCCAGCTAAGTTAAAAAAGTGAGGATGCTTCGTTAGGGAGGCATCCGTTTTATTGGATTCAATGAGATACCTATTTAATTGCCGCCCCAAGAAATCTGGCGGTATCGCGTGGAACCCCGAATCGTCAGACCGCTTGATTAATCGGAGCTAGCATTGGCTGTGGCCAATGGTGTGGTCCGACACCTCGGTGCATTCCTGCATCACACTATTAACCTGATATGTATACTTGCCGGGTTAATATTCACAAAAAAACTGTTTTTGTTATTGAGATCACAACCGGTCAATTGGTAGCCCTTGTGCCGATAAAGCCGGCTTTTCCAAAAAAAGGTTGAGCCTTTGTTGTGTCTTCTGCCCGTGCTCACCAACCTAACCAGTTAGATGCTCATGCTATTTCTGCCGGGAATAAATGGCTTTGATATCCATTGTATTTTTGCAACTACCGTCTGGCATCATCATGTCTCCATGAATGTATCCGCCACGGCTTCGGTAGACCGGTATCTGATCATGTTGATCCTGTGTGGCGGCAATTAGGCTGAGCAATGCCAGTGGTTCGATGTCATCGAAGCGACAGTGAATGTGGTCTTTGCTGGCAATAAACAAGCCTCGGTTGGCGCTGCGTTTGAATAAGTTGTCCCCAAGTTTTTGAGCCAGGCTCAGATAGCTTTGATTCCCCGTGGCCCGGTGCATTTCCAGTACGGCCAGTAATAAGAGTGTTTCGTCGGCGGTGGTATCGAGTTTGACCTGTGGTGAACTGGGCGTCCAGTCACCGAGTTCAAAGTGTTTTGCCATGGCACAGATGGCTGGCCAGAGTATTTCGCTCCGTGTTTCCACCCAATTGGTGACACAGGCCAGAAAAACATGAACAGGAAGTGGCCTGCGGGTAAATGGAGTACCTTTGTGGCCATAATAACCATAGCGAGGAATGTGATGTCCGGTCAGGTCTTTTCCATCGGCAAACATGGGTTTGATTTCATTGTTGTCCGGATCATAGGCGTAGTGAATCCACGCTTCCAGTCCTTCAGTGGTCCACGTAAGCAATTGCTGGCCTTTATCACCGAGTTCCCGGGCGAGCAATGTCTGGGTCAGTGCACAATCTCCGTAAATTCCTTCCGGTCCATTTAAAGCTTCTTCATCCATTTTGAACAGGACCCAGGCTTCTTTGGCAACATCACCGTATTCCGGACCAAACTGTCGCTGGGCGCGATCCCCCCAAAATGAAAAGGTGTACTGAGGGTGGTTTTCATCGCTGGGTGCCTCAGCTGTCTTGGCGGGGCGATTGTACTGGTAGCAACCCAGTTTGGTATCAGGGTAACGGCTATTGACATACTGGCGCATGAGGAACTCTGCCCATGACAGCGCCTCCTGATCCTGGTCCAGTTTGTAGAGCATTCCAGCGCTAAAGATCAGGTCATTACCAATGTTAATAAATGACAGGCCTTTCATCTCCCGTAATGGTTCAAGGTCAGCATGCCGGGGTTTATTCCAGAAATCGTGTTCGTCGAATGTTTTACCGTATTCACCATGACGGGACATCTCCAGATTGTCCCAATTGCTGACATGGCTGTTCCAGATTGCTTTGATCAGTCGTCGTGTGGCAGCAGCATCGGTTTCATACATCAGCTCATAAAAAGGGCAGTGATGCTTAAGTTCATGCAGCATATTTTTATTTTCCGGACCCACGGCCTGCAGTGTTTTGAGGTCCAGAAAGGAATGGCCGCCCCAACGTATCAAACCGCTTTTGTCAGCATGCTTAAAATGCCAGGCGATTGCATCTTTGGCGGCCTGTCGGTATTGAGACTTGCCAGTAAGGGCAGTCAGTCCACTCAGAAACCGGAACAGGTTCTGTTGGCTGGCGATATTTGAAGGCTCCCAGGGGGTGCCGTCAGTGTTTTGCCAGATAACGGGGTTGCCGGTGAAGCTGTCACAACCGTCAAAAAAAAGCGGTGTGCCGTGATATGGATCGCGATAGCGCTCCAGCAGAGTATCTGCGTATTGGATGAGATATTGAAGAACTTGTTGCATGTAAACAGCCTGAGGTATTGAAGCGGTGCACAGGTGTTGATTTTGTCATGTCTGGCGGGAGAGATTAAGCGGAAAGTGGTGATTTTGCCGTTTTTTATACCTGCTTGTGACCACTGTCAGGAAGTGGAAAAATTGCGGCGCAAAAAAGCGCCGCGTTTTAAAAAAAGCGGAACGCTTAGAGATCAAATCGATCGAGTTTCATCACTTTGGTCCATGCGGCCACAAAGTCATCGACAAATTTCTGACCGGCATCATCAGATGCATAGACTTCCGCGACAGCACGTAACTCGGAGTGTGAGCCAAAAATCAGATCCACGGGTGTGGCTTTCCATTTCAGCGTATTGGTTTCACGGTCGCGACCTTCATAAATGCCTTCCATGTCTGAGGATTTACTCCACTTGGTTGACATATCCAGCAAATTCACAAAAAAGTCATTGCTCAGGGTTCCGGGACGGTCAGTGAATACGCCATATTCAGAGCCATCGCTGTTAGCATCCAGCGCTCGCATTCCACCGACCAACACCGTCATTTCGGGTACGGTCAACGTTAGCAGGTTGGCTTTGTCGACCAGCATTCGGGTCGGCGACATCGGGCTGCGGTCATCATAGTAGTTACGGAAAGCATCAGCTTTGGGTTCGAGTACTGCAAACGAATGCACATCTGTCTGTTCCTGGGTAGCATCTGCACGGCCAGGGGTAAACGGTACCTCGACTTGGTAACCACCTTGCTGCGCGGCCTGTTCGATGGCGGTGTCACCACCAAGTACAATCAGATCTGCCATGGAGATTTTTCGTTTTCCGGATTTTTGATTGAAATTTTCCTGAATACTCTCCAGGCGGCTGAGCACTTTCTTTAACTCATCCGGATTGTTGGCCGACCAGTTGATTTGTGGCTGCAGACGAATACGGGCGCCATTTGCTCCACCACGCATGTCGGTTCCGCGGAAGCTGGATGCTGATGCCCAGGCTGTTCTGATCAGTTCTGGCCCGGTGAGTCCGGAGTTAAGAATCTGATTTTTCAACTTGGAAATATCTTTTTCATTGACCAGTTTATAATCAACTGCCGGGATAGGATCCTGCCAGATTAATGCCTCTTTAGGGGCATCGGGTCCAAGGTAACGGCTCCGTGGTCCCATATCCCGGTGAGTCAGTTTGAACCAGGCTTTGGCGAATGCCAGTTGATATTGCTGCGGATCTTTGTGGAACCGCTCCGCAATCTTCCGATAGGCTGGATCTTCTTTCAGGGCCAGGTCGGTGGTAAACATGATCGGTGCGTGGCGTTTGCTGGGGTCGTGCGCATCAGGCGTCAGATTGGCTGCCTGTCCGTTCGCAGGAATCCACTGTGTTGCGCCAGCCGGGCTTTTGGTTTGCACCCAGTCATAACCAAACAGGTTGTCCAGGTATTGAGTTGTCCAGGCAACCGGGTTAGCTGACCATGAACCTTCCAGGCCACTGGTCACGGTATCCGCTCCTGTGCCGCTGCCACATTTATTTTTCCAGCCCAGTCCCTGATCTTCTATTGCAGCGGCTGCCGGAGCTTCTCCCAGACAATCCGCTTTCCCATTTCCATGGGCCTTCCCAAAAGTATGGCCTCCGGCGATCAAAGCCACCGTTTCTTCGTCATTCATTGCCATGCGACCAAAGGTTTCACGGATGTCCCTGGCAGCCAGCAAAGGGTCAGGATTGCCACCTGGGCCTTCGGGATTTACGTAAATCAAGCCCATTTGTACAGCTGCAAGTGGATCTTCCAGTTTCCGGTCACCGCTGTAACGGTCTTCATCACCGAGCCATTTCTTTTCTGAGCCCCAGTAAACCATATCTGGTTCCCAATCATCTTCCCGGCCACCGGCAAAGCCAAATGTCTTAAAGCCCATGGATTCAAGAGACACATTCCCGGTCAGGACCATCAGGTCGGCCCAGGAAATTTTCCGCCCATATTTTTGTTTGATCGGCCATAACAGTCGACGTGCTTTGTCGAGGTTAACGTTGTCAGGCCAACTATTCAGAGGTTCGAAACGCTGCTGACCACCAGCGGCACCGCCGCGACCGTCTCCCATTCGGTAGACACCGGCGCTATGCCATGCCATGCGGATAAAAAACGGCCCATAATTTCCGTAATCAGATGGCCACCAGTCTTGTGAGGTGGTCAACAGTTTTTTGATGTCTTCTTTAACCGCATCCAGATCCAGGCTGTTGAATTCTTTGACGTAGTCAAAACCATCGCCCATTGGATTGGATTCAGAATCGTGCTGCCGGAGCGGGCTGAGGTCCAGTTTTTCCGGCCACCAGAACTTATTGTCAGTTGCATGTTCCTGGGCAGTGGCAGAACTGGAAATGAGGATTGGAGAAGTTGATATTGCTAACGCAGCCACAAAAGGGATCGTACTTTTTAGCATTTGGGTTAACCTTTAAGTAGAGACGAAAGGTATATCACCACGATACATCGAGTACTTTTATAAAAGTACCAATCGAAATTACCGAACGTCAGAGTTGCATTAAAAAAGTAGTTACTTGTTAGCCAGGGATTTTCATAAATTTTTCTTAACAAATGTTAAGTGAATATGAATTTAATGGTGCCAAAAGATACCCTTGTGTTAATAGTTTTTATGTATGGCAATTTTCCTTCCCAAGCAATTTCAGAATAACACTATATTTGCCTGATACCAATATGCAGAAAAACAAGAATCAATGAATTACCAGGTCTTTGAACGACGGAAATTTATGGCATATAAAATTATAATAATTAATTTGATAACTTTATTTTCAATGTGATGTCAAGCCGTCAAAAGGATGATTTCTTAACCGGTCTACTGGTTCTTTTGAAGGAGCTAAAACAGTAACCATTTGACTATTGCTGGTTTGAGCTCATGTTCTGATTGGTTTATAAAGCCTGCTTTAATTTAAAATTTGGTCAGCGTGGAAATCAAATCATGAGAATTCTTCACACCTCCGATTGGCATCTTGGACGTTCGCTTTATGGCCGTAAACGTTACGACGAGTTTTCCGCCTTTTTGGACTGGTTAATGGTCATCATAGAGCAGGAGAAGATAAATGCCTTGCTGGTGGCAGGCGATGTGTTTGATACCACGACCCCAAGTCATCGGGCGCAATCGTTGTATTATCGGTTTTTATGCCAGGTAGCCGCATCCTGCTGCCGACATGTCGTGGTGATCGCCGGCAATCATGACTCGCCTTCGTTTTTGGAGGCGCCACGGGAATTACTCAAGATACTGAACGTACACGTGATTGGTGCGGTCACAGAGTCATTGGAAGATGAGGTTCTGCTGTTATCCGATGGGCAGAGGCCTGAGGCGATTGTCTGTGCTGTTCCTTATTTGCGCGATAAAGATGTACGGACTGCAATGCCAGGTGAAACCATTGATGATAAAAACCGCCACTTGCTGGATGGTATTCGTAAACACTATGAAAATGTATGTGCATTGGCTGTGCAAAAAAGAGCCTCGCTAGAGGACACCCATGTGCCGATCATAGCGATGGGGCATTTATTTACGGCAGGTGGTACTACCATGGATGGTGATGGCGTTCGTGAACTGTATGTTGGATCGCTGGCGCATATCGAAAAAAGTATCTTTCCATCATCCATAGATTATCTGGCTTTGGGGCATTTGCATGTGCCTCAAAAGGTGGGGGATGAGGACCATCTTCGTTACAGTGGATCACCCATTCCAATGGGATTTGGTGAAGCAAATCAACAGAAACAGGTCATTGTGATTGAAGCGAAGCCAAACGACCTTGGTATCAAGGAAATATCTGTTCCATGTTTTCAGCCCTTGGTCCGAATTGTGGGGGCACGGCAGGATATTGTGAATCGTCTTCAGCAACTGGTGGAAGAACATAGTAATGCCTGGTTGGAAATCGAATATACCGGGCAGGAGGTCATTGGTGATTTGCGCGCAGTCGTGGATGAAATCTTGTCTGGTTCTCTGATGGAAGTCCGCAGAATTAAAAACCGTCGCATGGTAGATAGAATCATGCAGACGGTGGTTGAAGAAGAAATGCTGGATGACCTGAATGAAGGTGAGGTTTTTGTCCGTTGCCTGGACGCCCATGACATACCGGAAGAGCAGCGGCCGATATTGACGGACTGCTATCAGGAAATAGTTCAGTCTCTGCACGATGCAGACAAGCAGGCGGAGTAGGGCCGCTGATATGAAAATACTGGAACTCAGATTTCAAAACCTTAATTCCCTTTACGGTGAATGGAAGATCGATTTTACCGATCCGGAATATGTGTCCAACGGCATTTTTGCGCTCGTTGGTCCAACCGGTGCTGGAAAATCCACGATTCTGGATGCCATCTGTCTGGCGTTATATGGTCGAACTCCCAGGCTTGGCAATATCACCAAAAGCACCAATGGCATCATGTCGCGACAAACTTCTGAATGCTACGCCGAAGTGGTGTTCGAAACTCAGACCGGTGTGTTTCGTTGTAAATGGACACAGCGCCGGGCGCGACGTAAAGCCGATGGTGCACTACAGACACCTGAGCATCAAATTGCCAATGCCGGGAATGGCCAGTTGCTGGAAACCAAAAAAAGTCAGGTGGCCGCGGTCATTGAAGCCTGTACCGGCATGGATTTCGATCGTTTCACCCGGTCCATTCTGCTGGCTCAGGGTGGTTTTGATACATTTCTGAAAGCGGATGCAGAACAGAAGTCGAAGATTCTGGAGCAGATTACCGGCACTGGCATTTATACCGATATATCCCGCATGACCCATGAACGTCAACGACAGGAGCAGGAAAAACTGACGCTGCTGCAGGCCGAGACCAAGAGCATAGTGATACTGACACCGGAGAAGGAAATGGAAATCCGGCAGACTCTGCATGACCAACAGCAAAAGCACAGTGTCGTGAACCGACAGTTAACTGAAGTCCGTCAGGCCATTGGCTGGTGGCAGGGGATCGAAACGCTGCGGCAGGAACTACGGAGTCTGATGGATGAACAGCAACAACTAAAGGCGCAGATTGAGACCTTTACACCGCAACAGGAGCGACTGAATCGAGCTCTAAAGGCTGCTACTTTAGACGGACAATATGCCACTCTGACTGCTGAGCGCAGAAATCAGGCCGATGATCAGGCGGCCCTATCGAGCTTGCAGAAGCGGATGCCAGAACTGGAAAAGATGGTAAAAAATCGGGAAGAGGCATGGCGTGCCGCCGAACAGAATACGGTGGCCGCCAGAACCTGTTTGACCGAAGCAATGCCGCTGCTGAACCAGGTTCGGGCACTGGATCAGAGCCTGAAAGACAAAGCAAATAACCTCGCTGAAGCCGATGAGGCGATCAGGGGAATGCTGGCTGATATCAATGTCCATGAACAGCAACGTACGGAGTATCAGCAGCGCTACGATCAGAGCGTCCAACAGCTGCAACAGATTGAGCAATATTGCGCTGACCATTGTCGCGATGAGTCGCTGGTCAATGGGCTGGCCGGCATCGAGGTGCAGTTTGCGGATCTGCTCAAGCAGCGAGGAGAATTGCAGCGGCTTCGTGAACAGCAGCAACAGACCAGGGAGCAAGTGGAAAAATACAGACGGACGCAGGCGCAGTGCCAGCAGCAGGATGACCTCTCGGCTCAGAAGCTGAAAGAAGCACAGGCAGCCTTGCAGACAGGAAAAGAAAAGCGCGATCAGCTTTTGGCCGGACGCCTGCTGCGAGAGCACCGGGCTGAAAGAGACGCATTACAAACGCAATTAATACTACAGAATCGCATTGCCGATTTGGAAGAGTATCGGCAGTCATTGGAAGATGGTAAACCCTGTCCGCTTTGTGGTGCGACAGCGCATCCTTACGCTGAGGGCAATGTTCCTTCGAGTAATGATACCGAGAAACGTATTGCCGAATTGCAAAACCTAATCACTCAAGTGGAAGCGCAGGAAGAGATTCTCGAACAGCTGGCGCAGAGGGTGCAGCAGGTCGCTATCGAACAGCGACAGGCTGAGCAGGCTTTAGTGGATGCTCGTCACCATCTATCTTCGGCCGAAAAAAGCCTGGCTGAAATCACCGACCGATTGAGTCGGATGCAGGCCGGGTACGATACCCAGAGCCAGACTGTTGTAGCGCCATTGCAGACTTATGGCGTGACAGAGCTGGGAGACGATGTGGGTGGGCTGTTGCAGTCTCTGCGTAAACGGGCTGAGGAATGGCAGCAGCATATCAAGGAGAAAAACAGACTCGAAAATGCCATGACTGAGCTAAAAAGTGAGCTTAAGTCCATTGATGTTTTGATGGCCTCACAGCATCAGGCCTTGCAAGGGCAGCAACAAAAACGCGAGGCACTTAAACAGCAGTCTCACGATATCCAGACTCAGCGGCAGCAGTTGTTCGGCAATAAACAGCCCGATGCTGAGCAGATATCTCTGCAACATGCGATTGATCAGGCCATTGCTGTAGAAAAGAACCTCGGAAATGAGCAGCATGAACTGCAACGGCAACTGACAGAAGCCAATACCCGTATCAATTCCCTGAGTCAGACGATTGAAAAACGAAAGCTGGAATTACAGGAAGCAGAAGCATCACTGTTAGAAGCCTTGCATCAAGCTGGTTTTATGGATGAAAACGAGCTCGCAGCTGCCCGTTGCAGTATTGACGAGCGAGAGGCATTAACGCAGCAGGCAAAACAGTTGGAAGAACGTCAGGTTCTGCTGACGGATCGAAAGCAGGACCGGGAAGCGCGATTGGCGGCCGAGCAGGCCAAACAATTGACTGAACAGACTCCTGAACAATTGCAGTCCCGGATACAGGAACTGGAGCAAAATGGGCAACAACTAAACGAGCGAATAGCCTCTTTGGCTCACCAGCTTCGCATTCATTCCGAGGCTCAAGAACGGTTTAAAACAGCACAGGTGGACATCCAGGCGCAGACAACGGAATGCGAGCGCTGGAATCAGCTGCACAGTCTGATCGGTTCTGCCGATGGCAAAAAATACCGGAATTTTGCCCAGGGACTGACTTTTGAACTATTGGTTTCCCATGCCAATCGTCAACTCGAAAAGATGACCGACCGATACTTATTACTGCGGGATAGCGAACAACCGCTGGAACTTAATGTGCTGGATAATTATCAGGCGGGTGAGGTCCGTTCTACCCGTAACCTTTCCGGGGGTGAGAGTTTTATTGTCAGTCTGGCGCTGGCGCTTGGGTTGTCCATGATGGCCAGTCGTAAAGTGAGGGTGGATTCGATGTTTCTGGATGAAGGATTTGGAACACTGGATGAAGATACCCTGGATACTGCATTGGAAACGCTGTCGGGCGTGCAGCAGGGGGGTAAGCTTATCGGAGTGATCTCTCACGTTCCGGCATTAAAAGAGCGTATTGGTACTCAAATTCAGGTTTCTCCTTTGTCCGGAGGTAAGAGCGCACTGAATGGTCCCGGATGCAGTCATTTGTTTGATTGAGCGTGAAGAATTTTGAACTCAGATAAAACAGCCTTCCCAGAGGAAGGCTGTCAGATGTTTCAGCAGGGTTGATCAGTCTGGTTCATAACCGAGATTGGGTGCCAGCCAACGTTCCAGTATTTTAACCTCCATACCTTTACGTTCGGCCAGATCACGAACCTGGTCACGATCGATTTTACCAACTCCGAAATACTTCGACTCCGGATGACTGAAGTACCACCCGGATACCGCTGCTGCCGGTGTCATGGCAAAGCTTCCGGTCAATTCCACGCCGGTATGTTCTGTGGCATTGAGCAGATTGAACAACGCTGCTTTTTCGGTGTGATCCGGACAGGCCGGGTAACCCGGAGCCGGGCGAACGCCCTGATAGCGCTCCTTGATCAACTCTTCATTATTAAATTGTTGATGGTTATAACCCCAATATTCCGTACGTACCCGCTCATGCATTCTTTCCGCGAATGCTTCTGCGAAACGATCGGCCAGAGCTTTGACCATAATGGCGTTGTAATCATCGTGTTGTGCTTCATATTGCTTAGCCAATGCTTCCGCACCAATGCCGGCTGTCACGACAAAACCGCCGATATAATCTGGTTTGCTGTGTTCCGGAGCGACGAAATCGGCCAGTGAATAGGCTGGCTGACCCTCAGCTTTGGTCTGTTGTTGACGCAGATGATGCAAGGTGGTCATGACTTCATCGCGTGATTCATCTCGATAAACCACGACATCATCGGCACCACGGCGATTGGCCGGCCACAGGCCGATCACTGCGCGGGCTTTGATCAGTTTCTGTTCCACCAGTTGCTTCAGCATCGCCTGGGCATCGTGGAATAATTTGGTTGCCTCTTCGCCGACCACTTCATCGGTCAGGATTTTTGGATATTTGCCGTGTAATTCCCAGGTCATGAAGAACGGTGTCCAGTCGATGTAGTCCACCAGTTCTGCCAATGGATAATCGTCAAATACGTGAATCCCGGGTTGATTCGGAACCGGTGGCGTATATTCCTGCCAGTTCAGTGTCAGAGCATTTTCTTTGGCCTGACCGTAAGGCAGCAGCGATTTGGCTTTACGGTTTTTATTACGCTCCCGCACCATTTCATATTCTTTGCGGCGTTCATCCAGATATACCGGTTTGAGTTCGGCACTGGTCAGGGAGGTAGCGACAGACACCGCGCGCGAGGCATCGGTTACGTACACCACCCCGTCATTCTGGTATTGCGGCTCGATTTTTACCGCAGTATGGGCTTTGGACGTTGTCGCACCACCGATCATCAATGGCACTTTGAAGTCCAGGCGTTGCATCTCTTTGGCAACGTGCACCATTTCGTCGAGAGAAGGTGTGATCAGGCCGCTCAGGCCGATGATGTCGACATCTTTTTCCTTGGCTACCTGCAGTATTTTTTCCGCCGGCACCATGACGCCGAGATCAATGACTTCGAAGTTATTACACTGCAATACCACGCCAACGATGTTTTTGCCGATGTCGTGGACATCGCCTTTGACGGTTGCCATGAGTACTTTCCCTTTGGCTTTGGCATCGCTGGATTTTTCTGCCTCGATAAACGGAATCAAATGAGCCACCGCCTGTTTCATGACCCGAGCGGATTTTACGACCTGAGGCAGAAACATTTTGCCGGAACCGAACAGATCGCCCACCACGTTCATGCCATCCATCAATGGCCCTTCAATGACTTCGATCGGGTGATTGACCTGTAGCCGGCATTCTTCCGTATCTTCAAGAATATGACTGGTAATCCCTTTGACTAACGCGTGTTCAATGCGCTTGGTGACTGGCAGGCTGCGCCATTCCAGATCCTCTTTTTTGACGGTGGTGCCGTCACCGCGATACTGTTCGGCGATTTCCAGCAGACGGTCCGTGGCATCCGGGCGGCGGTTCAGCACCACATCTTCCACCCGTTCTTTCAGTTCGGCGGGGATGTCGTCATATACCACCAGCTGACCGGCATTGACGATACCCATATTCATCCCGGCTTTAACTGCGTGGTACAGGAACACTGAGTGGATGGCTTCGCGCACCGGATTATTGCCCCGGAATGAAAACGATACGTTGGAAACACCACCGCTAATCGATGCATGGGGCAGGTTCTGGCGGATATAGCGGGTGGCTTCGATGAAATCCACCGCATAATTGTTGTGCTCTTCAATACCGGTTGCCACGGCAAAGATGTTTGGATCGAAGATAATGTCCTGCGGAGGGAAACCGATATTGATCAAAGTGTTGTAGCTGCGGGTACAGATATCGATTTTGCGTTCGATGGTATCGGCCTGACCGGTTTCATCAAACGCCATAACCACGACGGCCGCGCCATACTTCATGCATTCTCTGGCATGATGCAGGAACGCTTCCTCGCCTTCCTTCAACGAGATGGAGTTGACGATAGATTTGCCCTGAATGCATTTTAGACCGGCTTCGATTACCTCCCATTTGGAGGAGTCCACCATAATCGGCACTTTGGCAATATCCGGCTCCGAGGCAATCAGTTTGCAGAATTTCTCCATTGCCGCTTTGGAATCGAGCATGCCCTCATCCATGTTGATGTCGATGACCTGAGCGCCGTTTTCCACCTGGTCGCGAGCGACATCAAGCGCCTCGTCAAACTGTTCTTCCACGATCAGGCGTTTAAATTTGGCAGAACCTGTGACATTGGTGCGCTCGCCGACGTTTACAAATAATGTCTGCTCATTGAATTTGAACGGTTCCAGTCCGGATAACTCCAGCGAAACTTCCGGGCTGGCAATGGTGCGTGGCGGGAAATCCTTGACGGTTTCGGCAATGGCTCTGATGTGCGCCGGTGTTGTACCGCAGCAGCCACCGACAATATTCAGAAAACCACTTTGGGCAAATTCACGGATCACATCGGCCATCTGCTCCGGTGTTTCATCATATTCGCCAAATTCATTGGGAAGACCTGCATTGGGGTGGGCGGAAACATGGGTATTGGCATTGGTGGCCAGTACTTCCACATATGGCCGTAGTTCCTGGGCACCCAGGGCACAGTTCAGCCCCACGCTGACTGGATTGGCATGTTGAATCGAATACCAGAATGCTTCGGTCATCTGTCCGGACAGCGTTCTTCCGGAAGCATCGGTAATGGTTCCGGAAATCATGATTGGCAGCTCAATCTGGCGCTGCTCGAACACGGTTTTGATCGCATAAATTGCCGCTTTGGCGTTCAGGGTATCGAAAGAGGTTTCGATCATCAGCAGGTCGGCATCGCCATCGATCAGACCATTGGCAGCTTCGCTGTAAAGTTCGACCATTTCATCGAAACTGGCATTACGCGCTGCCGGGTTATTGACATCAGGAGAAATGGACAGGGTTTTACCGGTCGGCCCCAAAACACCAACGACCCAACGGGGTTTGTCAGGATTTTTTTCGGTATATTCGTCACAAACAGAGCGCGCCAGCAGGGCACTGGCTTTATTGAGTTCGTAAGCATGTGCCTGCATGCCGTAGTCGCTTTGCGATGCGGTATTGGCATTAAAGGTATTGGTTTCGATAATATCGGAACCCGCTTCCAGGTAGGCTTTATGGATGCCACGAATAACCTGGGGCTGAGTGATTGAGAGCAGATCGTTGTTGCCTTTAAGGTCGCTGGGATGATCCACGAACCGCTCGCCACGGTAATCTTTCTCTTCCAGTCGGTAACTTTGAATCATGGAGCCCATGGCACCATCGAGAATGAGGATCCGCTGTTTTAGAGCTTGATAAAACTGTTCGATACGCTGCTGGCGTTTGTTTTGACTCATGAGAATGGCGTCTCTTTGGTTTACATTGGGCAATAGCGCAAAAGTATATCAAAAAAAATTGATATAGATCTCCCGGTAGTATGAAATTTATTGTTTGGCAGCTTGAAATCCTGTCATAGAAACCTGATTGTTTTAGTCTGTTATTTTGTTGTTCTGAGTTATGTTTTAGAATAACGTCACATTTCAATAAGTGAGTTTTTATGAGTATCGATATCCGAATCAGCGAGGCAGCTCAAAGTTATCTCGCTGAGTTATTGGCCAAGCAGAACGTTGAAGGTATTGCGGTCAGGATGTTTGTCACCCAGCCGGGAACCCGTTATGCGGAGACCTGTCTGGCCTACTGCAAGCCAGGCGAAGAAAAGCCTTCAGACGAAAAACTGGTGTTGGAAAAAATCTCTGTTTATCTGGATGAGCCGAGCCTGCCTTACCTGGAAGAGGCGGTGGTGGACTTTCAGCAGGAGAAAATGGGTGGACAGCTGACGATCAAGGCCCCCAATGCCAAGATGCCGAAAGTGACATCTGACAGTCCTTTGAGCGAGCAGATCAAATACCTCCTGTATACCGAAATCAATCCGGGCCTGGCGGCACATGGCGGTGAGATCTCGCTGGAGGAACTGACGGCAGATAATGTGGCCATCTTGCGCTTTGGTGGCGGTTGTCAGGGATGTTCGGCAGTGGATATGACCCTCAAAGACGGAGTCGAAAAAACGCTGCTTGAGCGTTTACCGGATTTGAAGGGTGTGCGGGATGTGACAGACCATACCGTCACCGAAAACGCTTACTACCAGTAAGCCGTCTGCCAGGCCGTTATTCAACGGCCTTTTATCCGTTCTTTTTATAGAGAGTCTTCAGTGTGCTGTAGGCTTCGAGTACGGGTTTTAGTTTTTCTGCATCTCCGCCTTTGTCCGGGTGGTGCTGGTTCGCCAGTGAACGGAACCGCTGTTTAATGTCCTCCCAGTTGCATGGGTAGCTCAGTCCCAATACTTTGAAGGCATCTTCTCCGGCCCAATGAGCCTTGGCATTGCGCCAGAAGCTCTTAATCAGGTCGTCGACATTTTCCCGGCTGGTTGAGTTGAAGTTGCTGAAGTCGAGATAATATTCTTTGGCGTGGTTGAAATCTGTCATGGCCTGCAGGTGTAGCGTGCTATTAAAAGGATAAAGGCAGATGTCGATTGGGCCGATGATCAGATGGCCATTCTGATTAAGCCACAGAATATCCTGCAGCTGATACAGGGCATTAAACAGGATGAAGTGGGTTTGAAACAGAATCAGCGAGTCTGCCAGATTTTTTTTGGGAAAAACGCCTTCAAACTCCGTATCCAGATAATTGATCAGTTCAATTTCCTTCATGCCACTAGGATGGGCGCGTAACGTTGTTTCGATGGCAACCAGCAGGTTGGGGTGCAAAGGGTTTTTAATGGTCTGTGCAGTCATACCGTTTGTCCGTTGTTCTGTTCTTCAATGTTTTGCAGCCAGATTTCCGGCACCAGAAATTGACGCTGCCCATTGTGATTGATCATGATCGGGTACCCCTCAACGGTTTCGAAAGAATAATCCGTTTCCATGGCAATGGGGTCAAGCCAGCTGGATTTGTCCAGATATGCCCTGCCGTATGGCCACTTGGCCGCGAGTTCCCAGTTGCCGGTCTGGATCGCCGGGTTTACATAGTCCGGCAGCAGGCACTGTCCTTCATAACCAAACAGCCAGCCTTTAGCATGCATGGCACTGGCCAGGTTTTGTGAAATTCCGTAATGATCCAACTGTGACCGTGCAGCCGGGTGCTCATGGAGTCGCAATTGATGGTTTTTCATGCGCAGATATTTTTGCAGCAGCGTATCGCGGACATCCGGGCCGTACCATCCCCAGGGAGTCTGAAGGTAAAATTTGACTGCGGCCTCAATGTGCCAGGCTTGGCCGTCAGGCAGGTATAGAGCAATAAAATCGAGTTCGCCGATTGTTCGGTTGTCGTCATGGATCTGGATGTTTCGACCCAGCAGTTGCCACTCAGGATGATCTATCAGATAACGTTCAAGCAGTTGCTCAAAGCGAAACCCCAGGCGCCGGGGAAATTCAGGGTCATCTGATTCCAACTGGTCCAGCCTCCATAGCCACTCAATGCTCCAGGCGTCTGGGCGAAATGGTGAAGGGTAGTACAAAAAAAGATCAGGACTGAACAGGGACCAGGCCAGTTGTCGTGTCCAGGATTGTTGTAATCGGGGAATCAATTGCCCCATATCTGACTTTACGCATTTCATTACGGTATGATGCCACGAAAGAACACTTGGTTAGAGCAAATTTATGTCTCATTTTTCGCGTGTCGGTATTCTGGGTCGTTTGGGTAATGATAATGTCTTAAATACTCTGAAGAACCTGATTCAATTGCTGAGTGACCGGCAAATCCCCTTTAAAATTGAAGATTTATTAAAGAACACTCTGAGAAACGAAGATGTGGATTATGCCACCAGAGCAGAGCTGGGTGCTTTTGCCGATTTGATCATTGTTGTCGGAGGCGATGGGACGCTACTCGGTGCCGCGCGTGATATGGCGATTTATGATCTCCCGGTGCTCGGAATTAACCGTGGGCGTCTGGGTTTTTTGACCGATATTATGCCGGACCAGATGGAAATGGTGGTTAGCGATGTGTTCTCCGGTAATTTTATCGAAGAACAGCGTTTCCTGTTGGAAGTTAAAGTGCGAAGAGGTGGCGAGTGGGTCGGCAGCTCTGCAGCCATGAATGACATTGTGCTTCACCCCGGTCAGTCAATCCGAATGATAGAGTTTGAGCTCTTGATTGACGGTCAGTTCGTCTACAGTCAACGCTCCGATGGACTCATTGTTTCGACACCCACGGGTTCCACGGCTTATGCCTTGTCTGCCGGTGGTCCGCTTATGCATCCCAAATTGAATGCCATTGTGCTGGTGCCCATGTTTCCGCACACGTTGACCAGTCGGCCATTGGTCGTGGATGGTGATGCGGCCGTATGTGTCCGCATCGGCTATGAAAATGATCTGGCACCCCAGGTCAGTTGTGATGCTCAGAATCATCTGGTGACTTTGCAGGGCGATGAACTGCATATCAGCAAGATGTCCCATAGTCTCAGACTGCTGCATCCTAAGAACTACGATTACTACGAGATTTGTCGTACCAAACTGGGCTGGGGCAGCCGTCTGGGGAACGATGGCTGATCATCACTTTAACCGGGGTTTATGTTAGCATCGCGCAAAATCAAAACAGGTTAAAACCCCGATGGATTACAATACTCTCATCAATCAGATGACCCCCGAAATATACCAAACCCTGAAGAGCAGCCTGGAGCTGAGCAAGTGGCCCAATGGTCAGCGGATGTCCGAGCAGCAGAAGGAATCCTGCATGGAGGCAATCATTGCTTATGAATATCGGTTTAAGAATGAACAGGAGCGCACCGGTTATATTGAGAAGGGTAAAAAGATTACTCAGCAGGGTGTTCAGGAAAGTCCAATCAATTTGATTGATATTCTCCAGGAGGGGTCATGAACGGCGATCTTTTTGCTTCAGAAGAGATGGTCAGTCATGGAGAGTTTGTACTCGATAAAATGGAAACCCGCCTCACCGCCGATAATCTGGTGCGCTATGAGCTGGTGTCGGGTGACCGCCGCGTAGCCTTGAATGATTTTCTTGGAAAGTCTGTTGAAGTTCACTTTAGTGGCAGGATTTTCTGCTGTTACTGTGGTCAGGAAACCAACAAGAGCTTTGGGCAGGGATATTGCTATAAGCATTTTATGGCGCTGGCACAGTGCGATGCCTGCATGATGAGTCCAGAAAAATGCCACATTGGCCAGGGCACCTGTCGGGAGCCGGAATGGGCCGAAAACGTCTGCCTGCAGCCACACTATGTGTATCTTGCCAATGCCTCTGATCTCAAAGTGGGGATTACCCGGGCAGGACAGCTGCCGACCCGATGGATCGATCAGGGTGCGGTGCAGGCGATGCCAGTCGCACGGGTATCGAGCCGTTATTTGTCCGGTTTGGTAGAGGTGACTTTCAAGCAGAAGGTTGCCGACAAAACCAACTGGCGCGCGATGTTGAAAGGGGATAATGCAGACATTGATCTGCATGCCCGTCGTGATGAGTTGTTTGCGGATTTGAAGCCTCAGCTTGATGAACTTATTCAGCAATATGGGCGGCAGCATATCCAACTGATTCATCACAGTGAGATACAGGAAATTCGTTATCCGGTACAGCGTTATCCGGAGAAAATCAGTAGTTTTAATCTGGACAAACAGTCTCTGGTTGCCGGTTTCCTGCAAGGTATCAAAGGTCAATATCTGATTTTTGATACGGGTGTTATAAATGTCCGCCGGCATACCGGCTATCAGGTTGAACTGAGAATCCAGGCCTAAATTGAGGTTGTTTAATGAGCCAAACTGAACCAAAGACCATTTATTTGAAAGATTATCAGGTGCCTGACCATCTGGTGGATGAGATATTCATGAATGTGAATATCGAAGAGTCGTTTACGATTATCGAAGCCTCGCTGAAAATCAGGCGAAACCCTGAAGCAAGTAGTAATAAGGCCCCCCTGTGCCTGTATGGTGCCGACCTGGAGACTTTAGCAATAGCCGTTGATGGGCGCGAACTTTCAGCCTCAGAATATCGTGTTGAAGAAGAAAAACTGTTGATCAGCGACGTACCTGAGTCATTCGAAATCTTCACTCAAGTGAAAATCTATCCGGATAAGAATACCAGTCTGGAAGGCTTTTATTTGTCCGGCAGCATGTTATGTACCCAGTGTGAAGCCGAAGGTTTCCGCAAAATTACCTGGTATCCTGATCGTCCTGATGTGATGGCGGTATTTACCACTCGATTGGAAGCCGACAAGAAAAAGTTTCCGGTATTGCTGGCCAATGGTAATCCGACTGAAAAAGGTGATCTTGATAACGGCAGGCACTTTGCCACTTGGCACGACCCCTTCAAAAAGCCCAGTTACCTGTTTGCCATGGTGGCCGGTGACCTGGTGAAGAGCGAGAGTCAATTTACCACTTGCTCCGGCCGGGTCATCGACATTCATGTTTTTGTCGAACAGCACAATGCGGCAAAGACAGACTTTGCCCATGGTGCTCTGCATCGTTCCATGCGTTGGGATGAAGAGCGTTTCGGCCGTGAATATGACCTGGATCTGTTTATGATCGTGGCTTCTGACTTCTTTAATATGGGAGCCATGGAAAACAAAGGTTTGAATATCTTTAACTCCTCAGCTGTGCTGGCAAATGAAAAAACCACTACGGATGAGGCATTCGAGCGCATTGAATCCATTATCGGCCATGAATATTTTCACAACTGGTCCGGGAATCGGGTTACCTGTCGTGACTGGTTTCAGTTAAGTCTGAAAGAAGGATTTACGGTTTTTCGTGATGCTGAGTTCACTGCTGATCTGCATTCCCGTGCGGTCAAACGTGTTGATGACGTAACAATTTTGAAGACCATGCAGTTTGCCCAGGATGCTGGTGCCATGGCGCATCCGGTTCGTCCCAGCAGCTATATTGAAATCAATAACTTTTATACCCTCACTGTTTATGAGAAAGGCGCCGAAGTTGTTCGCATGATACATACTTTGCTGGGGGGTGAGTTGTTCCGTAAAGGTTGTGATCACTATTTTGATCACAACGATGGTAAGGCGGCGACCATTGAAGATTTTATTGCCAGTATGCATGCGGTCAGTGGCTTTGACTTTACTCAGTTTATGCTCTGGTATGAACAGGCTGGAACCCCAGTGGTGGAAGTCAGTTCCCAATATGATGAAGCCTCTGGTCAATATGAATTAACTTTTAAGCAGACAGTTCCGGATACCCATGGTCAGACTGGCAAAAAACCGATGCTCATTCCTGTGAAACTCGGATTGTTGGATGAACAGGGAAATGACATTGCGCTGGATATTGAGCCTTCTGAACAGTTCAATCCAATGACTTCGGTACTTTCCGTGACTCAGGCTGAGCAGACCTTTGTATGTAAACAGGTTCCAGCACGACCTGTGCCATCATTGTTAAGGGATTTTTCCGCACCGGTGGAGCTGAAATATGCTTATAGTCGTCAGGAGCTGGCGTTCCTGATGGCTAATGACAGCAATGAATTTAATCGTTGGGATGCTGCGCAACGATTGATGGTTGATGTATTGCTTGAGCAGATCAAAGGTTTTAAGGATGTGGCGAAAGTGGCAGTTGCTGATGAGCTGTTGGCAGCGGTGGCAGCAGTATTGTCCGATCAGACCATGGATCTCGCTATAAAAGCCCGTATGCTGGTTTTGCCGGCGGAGCAATATCTGTTTGAACTGATGAATCCGGCAGATGTGGATATCATTCATCAGGTGCGTGAGGCGGTTGCCAATGCGATTGCCCGCCGCTATCAGGCAGAGTTCAGGGATCTGTATCAGCAACTTAACCAAAATAAACCATATGCCTTCAATTTTCAGGATGCTTCTGAGCGCAGCCTGAAAAATATTGCTCTGAGCTACTGGGTTCGTAGTTCTGATCCCTCAGCGATGACGGCGGTAGAGACTCAGTATCGGGAAAGCGGTAACTTTACTGACCGTTCGCGGGCGTTGGGTCTTATTGTTGACTATGCAGCGATGGACGTTCGCCAGCAATATTTGGATGAGTTTCTGGCGCAGTGGAAGCATGATCCGCTAATGGTGCAATACTGGTTCGGATT
The DNA here is from genome assembly GCF_000940805.1 of Gynuella sunshinyii YC6258. GTDB lineage: Bacteria > Pseudomonadota > Gammaproteobacteria > Pseudomonadales > Natronospirillaceae > Gynuella > Gynuella sunshinyii. Next base: position 3,300,370 of record NZ_CP007142.1, read on the forward strand.
GCAGGCTGGTAGTGAGAAAACGGATCTGGCCGCTATTCAAACGCTCGAAAATAATACTTATTTTGATATCAAGAACCCAAATATTGTGCGTCATCTGATTGGTGCCTTTGCCAATCGAAACCTGGTGCAATTTCACAAAACAGATGGTAGTGGATATCGTTTTCTGGCGGATAAAATTATTCAGTTGAACAAATCAAATCCGCAAATTGCTTCTCGTATATGCTCTGTGTTTCAAGGGTTGCCACGGCATACTCCTGAGCGTCAAAAGCTTATGAGAGTGGAATTAAGCCGTATAAAGAGTGAGCCGAAGCTGAGTACAGACGTCTTCGAAATTATTGATCGAATTTTGTCCTGAGTATTTGTATCTGCTCAGAAAAAGAAAAAGCGCCAATAAGGCGCTTTTTCTTTCCAAATCTGATTGAGTAACAGAATTACCGCATGGTGATTTCTGCTATTCGATGAATACCGCGGACTCCGGTGAGACCATCCCAGTTATCCACTCGTCCTTCCCGCCAGCCATTCAGCCATTCCTGATGTTCAGTAGGATTTACTTTGGGACAACTATCTTTCGACTTTCCTTCAACACCTGCCATATAGCCTTTTTGAAATGCTCTCTCCATACGATCACGCTTTTGTCTTCTCATAAACTGACCTCTTGTGTCTATTTGGGTATCTTCAGTTTGTGATAAGGGCCTTAAGCCCCGCTGTCACACTAAAACTCAAATCATGTCGGGTCGATGAATTTTTTATTCTAAATATCGTTTTATTAAAAGCTGAAAGAATATTGCAATATTTATATGGTAGAGCCGGCCATGTTTCAATGGCTTAGGTTGAAAACAAGTTGTCGCTTATCTGTAATGGTTATTTAAAGTAAAGCCGTTATCGAAAATTCGTCTGAGGGCTGAAGTGAGGGGCTGATTATTATTTGACAATTCTGTTTGCCTGATCTTTTAAGCCGAGCCCCTTGGAATCGGGGCCGGCAGGACAGGAGTATGGTTTCAGGCGTTCTGTTCTGAGGTGGTTTTTGTGACTTCAATCTGAGCCTGATTCATGTGTGGCTGGCGATAAATTTTCCAGTAAGTCAGTCCGACCATGAGGCCGCCGCCAATAATATTACCGATGGTCACTGGCAACAGGTTTTTGAGTAGAAAGTTGCTAATGGTCAGATCCTGGTAGGCTGACTGTCCCACGTTTGCCATATCCCAGAACTCAGCTGGCGAGAAGTGCGCAATGGACATGCCAAGAGGAATCATAAACATGTTCGCCACGCAGTGTTCGAAGCCACCCGCGACAAACATCGCCACCGGCATCATAACGATCAGAGCTTTTTCGAAGTTATTCTTACAGCCATAACTCATCCAGACGGCCAGACAGACCATCAGGTTACACAGTATGCCAAGAGCGACTGCTTCAACGAAGGTATGATGTAACTTGTGTTGGGCGATATTCATGGCGTTTACGCCCCATGCGCCATGGTCTGCGGTTTGTTGGCCGGCGGCGAAGACAATCGCGACCAGTAATAAAGAACCCACCAGGTTACCAAAATAGACGACTACCCAGGTTTTCAGCACCGTTGCTCCGCTGGCTTTGCGACTGGCCCAGGCAACAGTAGTCAAAACCGTACTGGTAAACAGTTCGCCACCACAGGTGACCAGCAACATCAGACCCAGGCTGAAGCACAAACCTCCGATGAGCTTGCTCACTCCCCAGGCCATGTCGCCGGCACCAGTAGTGACCGTAATGTAAAACACAAATCCAAGACCGATAAACAAGCCAGCAGTGATGGCCAGAAGAAAGGTGGTTTTCGGATCTTTGAGGGCTTTATAGGTGAGTTGTTGTTCAGCGATTTCTGTAAGTTCTGCGGGTGAGACCCATTGATTTTGAGACATAGCGTTACACAAAGAATCTGGTTTATGGATGAATTAAACAGATCATATCTTAGCCAGCTATGCTGTGGGCTTTATTGATTCGCATCATTTGCTGTTAGTTTACCGCCAATTCTGATGATATTTCAGAATAATGAATTGTCTTTTGGTCTGACCAGATAAATGTGATGGATATGGCCAGGCATATTTGCCTGGCCGGAAGGTGTCAGTGTTTAATCAATATTGGCTTGTTCCGGGAGAACATTGTCGAATTCAATGTTTTTCGAATTTTTGATTTGCCAGACGCTGTCGTAACCGGCGTTCCAGTTGGTGACTGTCACATTCTTGAAGACCGAATCTTTTAAATGGTCAATATCTGTCACAACGACATTTTTAATAGTGACATTAGAGAAGGTGATGTTCTCCTGATAGGTTTCCGGATAAGAGCTGTTTTCGTCGGAGCCATCATAGCCGTCAACCTTGATAACATTTTTCCCGGTATCGGGAGAGACGTTATCCAGCGTGACGTTTTCAACCAGGATATCTCTGAACTGGGCAGATGATGGTGCATCTGTAAAGACATTGTCGCCGGCAGAATACTTCAGGGTGAATATGAAAGGATTGCCGGTACCACCGCGGTTGGTGATCTCACGGTTTTCTATTGTATTGGTGTTTTTGGTTCCAATATCTTTCATGGCATTGTCTCTGAAGACAATGCGACGACCTCCGCCACCGGTCGCTGTGGTGCTTTTCATGCGCAGACCATTATCGGTCAGAAACATGACATTCTCTTCTGCCAGTATATCTTGTACCCAGGCTCCTGTGTGGCTGCCAATTGTGACCGCGCCGTGTCCCTCACGCATGTAATTATTGAATATCCAGACTTTTTCTGTTGGCTGGACATGTTCGCTGCCTTCGGCGTAGTCGGCTCCCTGTCCTGCGGCGAAGTTGATGTTGTCGTCACCACTGTCCACGAAATTTGCAAATATCATAGAGTTTTCGCTGTTGCCAAACTCGACACCATCTGCATTATTTACATCAAAGGTCTGTGTATTGTTGTAAGCAAATACGGTGTTTTCGCCTTCAAGAAACATGACACCATGGTAAGCCGGGTTGATCAGTTTCAAGCCTGCGAAGTAAAGGTTGGTTACACCCCTGAATGTGGCGAGACTGGAACGCCGGTTGGAGTATAGATCTTTATTGATCTGGCCCTTATAGCCGCCGTAGGTATTCTCAATGAGTGATTTCAGTTCGCTTTCTGTTGTCCAGGTGGTGTCTTTTTCTTGCCAGGCTGCAAACATCTGGTTGTAGGCAAGTTTCCCAAGTGTGTAGACTTTTTCCTGATTACCGGCCTGGAAATAAGCCAGCTGGTTTCCAACTTCATCCTGGGTATCGGTGTCTGAGCGAGTCCAGCCGCTGCCATCTATGGTGCCATCGCCAACGATACGGATATTTTCATATACATGGCGACGATAGTCATAACCCTGATCCTCAGTAATGTTGCCGTTCCGATGATCTTTTGACAGCACATTTAATAATGAGGGTGGGCGTCGTGAATCTGTGGGATTGGTTTTATAGCTGTAGAGCTGGTATCCCTGGTTCAGAGGATAGTCATTTGAATCAGTGGAACCTTTGAGTGTGGCACCTGACTGAATTTCCAGCGTCATGTTACTTGCCAAGAATAGGGCGCCAGAGACATATACGCTACCTGCCTGGTTGCCAGAAATAACGACTTTGCAATCAAAGGCACTGTTTGAGTCTGCGGCACAATCGTCAATGGCTTTTTGGATACTGCTTGTATTCAGTGTAGTTCCATCACCGACAGCACCATAATCAGTGATGTTTACGACTTTGCTATAGGTTGGTGCAGTTGTGGCCTTAACTATCTGACTTTGGTCCGATTCGCTACCGTCTTTGTAAACAGCGCTGACGGTAAACTCATATTCGGTATCCGGGTGAAGTCCGGTGACTTTGAAATTCAGAAATCTGGTCTGCTGATGAAAATTCTCACTGTCCGCATCAAAGAATATTTTGATGTAAGGATAAGCCGGTGAATGTTGTTGGTTGTTGCTGCTGGAAAGTCCGATGAACTCGCCATTTTTATAAATCTTATAATCGACAATGTCAGCATAATCATCTGGTTTGTGCCAGACCAGTACAATGCTGGTATCGTCATAAGCCAGAGTTGGGACCTGAGGGGTGATCTCCGTACTTTCGGGTTTACTGGCATAAGTATCGTTCGTGCCTGATGATTGGCAAGCTGTTAAGAACGTAGCCATACTCAGGATTGAGGATGTTAATAGTATGTGTCGCCCAGTTTTCATGTTTGTCTGCCTTAATAATTTTGTTGTTATTGTTTCCCGGCACTGATGTTGGAGGCGAAATAATGTATGGAATTCTTTTGTCCGCAAATGCCAGGTACGGGTTAAGTGTTTGATTCTAATGATATGATCCTGTTCTATTGTGATTTTTATCAAGGTCAATCAACTATATTTAGTATTGCAATTTAGAATCATCTCTAAATTCACACTCCCTTCCGCACTAATCTTATGGTTTATTTTCACTGGATCAACAAAAACTTTTTTTGAAACAACCGTGTTTTATGTTTTAAAAAAAATGAATTTTTGGGTATGTGTTTTTCTAAATCATTGAAACATGGTGGTTCCAGTTGAGCGTTGAATAGGCGGTTTGATCTGTGCTGGAGAGGGGTTTGATTTCGTTTGGTTTTGATGTAGGGGATTGATTAACATTTATGACGCTTATATTAATGTTAATAAATTTGTTTATTTTTATTGCATTAGTTTTGTCTAATTTATTGAATTTTAGTTTTTTTTGAATGGGTGTTTTTTCGTCATTTTGTTTTTTCATATATTAAAATTTAATTTGTCTTTGTCGTAATAATTTACGAGTAAAATAGAAATTTTAATTATTGGGATAATTGGTTTTTTTGGTTTGTCTATCGATAAAAAATTGTGTTTATTCTTGTTCCTGTGATTGTCATAATTCTGGCTTATATTCTTATTGCGATGAATTGATTGCTTTGTTATCTTGAATGCGATTTGTAGTGTTTATGCAGTAAACAGTAAACAGTAAACAGTAAACAGTAAACAGTAAACAGTAAACAGTAAACAGTAAACAGTAAACAGTAGGCAGGAAAGTGGTTTAATTGAAGCTTTCTCGCTTGGCAAAATAAGTTGTTGGCTGTATTTGCTTTTTCCTGGTGGTTGGTGCCATTCATTAGTCTGAATTGTTCCAACTTATAAATAATACTCAACATGAGTTTTAGGAAAGCCTCACTATGATTTTTTGTCAGGAAACTGGACAAAAAAATTCCACATTCGAATTTGATGTGTCAGGCAGTCAAGTTGTAATTGATCATTTTTGTTTTGGTCACTTTGTAAGATCTCATTCAAATGTACGAGTTGATGGAGTTTTATATTTTTTATTAGGTGCTGTTGTTTTTTTATTAAACTTTTTTCCTTCGGATTGCTTTTTATCCCGTTATAACCGACTTCTTCATGATGGTAGGACAGCAAAGACTGGAAGTCAGGATTTGACTATTCATCGATATGATTTTTCTTCGACGTTAAAGTCACAAGCTTTTACCTATTTATTTCAAGCTTTAAATAAGTCATTAAATTTGTATGTGACTTTGCAGCTGGGATTATGCTTTTCTGATTCTCATAAAAAAGTCGAATTGATTCCTGTTTCCGCAAGTCTCTTTAGGTCCATTCGCGGCAGCCCATGATGGGTGTTTGCTTATATCTGATTAGGCATCCCATTATTTCTGAGTAATGCGAAGTATTCGGTTCGTAGAGATCTCTGTCTCTGCGCCATTTCATCTGCTCTCCAAAAAAATCCTGTTGGCCGATTTTATATCTCCATTTTTGGGGCTGTAGTTTTGTGCGGGTAATGTTGGTTGGGGCAGTTTTTATCTCTGATAACTACACAATTAATGAGTCTCTAAAAAATGAAGAAAGTTTTGATGCTGACCAGGTAGCGTTACCTGGAGCTTGTGGTTGGTGTATCTCTCAAGAATTATTAGCGGAATAAGTTGAAGTACTGAGAAGCTGCCACCTTCAAGCGAAGTGGATGATGTTCAGCGTTAAAAAACATTTTTTCAGAGGTCTCTCAAGGAATTTAATATGAGGTCGAACATGTCTTTGAAAAATAAAATTGCAATTGTTGGGATAGGATGTCGTTTTCCCGGTCATGCTAATGATTACCAGAGCTTCTGGCAGAACCTGATTACAGGTAAAGATTGTCTTGAAGCGACGCCGCTCAATCGTTACAACGCAGAACATCTTTACAGTCATGACAAGTCGAAACCTGGGCGGTTAACGGGTGGGCGAGGTGGTTATATCGATGGCTTTGACGAATTTGACCCCGCGTTTTTTGGTATAGGCCCACGTGAAGCGGAATATATGGATCCTCAGCAACGAAAGTTGTTGGAAGTGGCCTGGGAGGCTATGGAAGATGGCGGACTCAAACCACGACAGCTAAGTGGTCAGAATGTAGGGGTCTTCATTGGTGGATTTACACTGGATTATAAGATTGTTCAGTTTGCTGATCTGAGCTTTAACGGTCTGGCTGCACATACTGCGACCGGTACCATGATGACTATTCTGTCGAACCGAATTTCGTACTGTTTTGACTTTCATGGGCCGAGTATGTCCGTCGATACGGCGTGCAGCTCATCTTTAGTCACCACTCATCTGGCCTGTCAGAGCCTGATTCGGGGTGAAAGTGATATTGCTCTGTCTGGTGGTGTGTTGCTACATATGACTCCGCAATACACGATCACTGAATCAAAAGGCGGCTTTTTGTCTCCAGAGGGACTTTCGAGAACGTATGATGCCGATGCCAATGGTTACGTGCGTTCAGAAGGTGTGGGTGTGGTGGCGCTTAAGCGGCTGGAAGATGCGCTGCGCGACGGCGATCCAATCCATGCAGTGATTATCGGATCCGGAGTCAATCAGGATGGACGGACCAACGGTATTACCGTACCGAGTGGTGAAGCGCAGGAGCAACTGATTCGCACAGTATGTGATGAAGCGGGCATTAATCCAGGCTCCCTGCAGTACATTGAGGCTCATGGTACTTCAACACCGGTTGGGGATCCGATTGAAGCCAATACGCTCGGACGGGTATTGGCCACGAAACGTCGGCCACAGGACAAATGTTATATCGGCTCTGTCAAAACCAATATCGGTCATACGGAAGCCGCCGCCGGGGTGGCGGGATTGATTAAAACGGTTCTGGCTCTGAAACATAAAACCATCCCGCCACACATCAATCTGAAAACGGTGAATCCGGCGCTGAATATTGACGATCAGCCCTTCAATATCCCATCCGAACCGGTTGCCTGGCCGGAACATGAAGGCCCGGCACGGGCAGGCGTGAACTCTTTTGGTTTCGGCGGAACGAATGCTCACGTACTGTTGGAAGAGTCTCCGGTTCAGTTATTGGCGGACAAACCCGAAACTTATCCGGCACGTGCATTGCTGCCGTTGAGTGCCGACGATGACGCGGATTTGACTCGTGTGGCCATCAAAATGCGTGATGCAGTACTGGCTTCCGATGATCCTCAAACGTTTCTGTATCATGCCGGTCATACACTGGCGAACCGGCGTGAGTTATTGTCCAAGCGTGTCACCTTTGCCTATGAGAGTCATGATGATCTGATTGCCACGATGGACAGTTATATTGACGGCCAGAATAACGTTAATGCTATTGTGGGCAGCCCGATCCCTGAACAGCAGCGTCGGCTGGTTTGGGTTTTTACCGGTATGGGACCGCAATGGTGGGCCATGGGGCGGCAATTGTTCCAGACCGAGCCCGTCTATCGCGACATGATCGAGCGCTGTGATGAGCTAATGAGTCAGCATGCCAACTGGTCGTTGATCGAACAGTTGAATGCGAGTGAAGAAGATTCGAAAATGGCCGATACCTGGCTGGCTCAACCCGCTAACTTCGCTTTGCAGGTTGCTCTGGCGGCACTTTGGCGGTCCTGGGGAGTCACCCCGGAAGCAATTGTCGGCCATAGTGCCGGTGAGGCAGCAGCGTTCTACGAAGCGGGAGTTTACTCTCTGGAAGATGCTGTCAAAGTCATTATCGAGCGAAGTCGTCTGCAATACCTGCTCGATGGTCATGGCACCATGCTGGCCGTCAGTCTGACTGAAGAAGAGGCGTTGGAACGTATAGCGCCTTATGGCGAACGTATTTCGATTGCGGCCATAAACAGCCCCACGGCAATCACGTTGGCGGGCGATGAGGAGCCGCTGAAGCTGTTAGCTGACGAACTTCATGAGAGTAAGGTTTTTGCCAAGTTTCTGGCCGTTAATGTGCCTTATCACAGTGCCAAAATGGAATTGATCGAAGAGGAATTATTTGCTTGCCTGGCAGATATTCAGCCTCAACCGGCGAAAATACCCGTTTACCTGACGGCCCGGTCCGGAATTGCCAAAGGACCGGAGCTGGATGCTGCATACTGGTGGGAAAATGTGCGTTACAGCGTTCGATTCAAAGATGCGATTACGCATCTGGCCAAAGATGGCTATCGCCTGTTTCTCGAAATTGGCCCGCATCCGGTATTGGGACATTCAATTAAGGACTGCATGAGTGTATTGCAGATTCCGGTGGATATTCTGTTTACCATTCGTCGTCTGGAAGACGAAGGTCAGCGATTCATGCAGGCTCTGGCAATGCTGCATAATCTTGGTTACCCGATTGACTGGCAGGCTATGTTTCCCGAAGGTCGTTGGGTGACACTGCCGACCTATCCCTGGAAGCAGGATCGTTACTGGGTGGAAGCTGCCGCCGTTGCGCAAATTCGTCTCGGTCAAACTCATCACCCTTTGTTGGGACGAAGATTACCAACAGCAGAGCCGGGGTTTGAAACGCTTCTGGATATTGAACAACAACCCTACCTGGGGGATCACCGCATCCAGGGGAATGTATTGTTTCCCGCAGCCGGTTTTCTTGAGATGGCCATGCAGGCCATTAAGGCACTTACCGGTAAAGCCAATGGTACGGTGCGGGATCTGCAGTTAAAGAAAGCACTTTATCTGCCGGATGCAGATGTCAAACCCGTTCAGTTTTTGCTCAGCAGTGATAATGCCCGTTTCAGCATTGCCACTTTGCCACAGAACTCTGTCTCCGGTGACAGTGCTATTCACGCGACGGGGTACTTGCAGGTGTCACCAATTCCCCGCTGGCCCCAAACGTTTGCACTGGATGACATTCGCGAACGTTGCCAGTTGAAGCTCTCCGGAAATGCCTGCTACGCCACATTGGCAGAAATGGGGTATCACTATGGTCCGGTGTTTCAACCCATCGATAAAGTCTGGGTTGGCGATAATGAAGCGTTGGCGTTGCTGCTTCCCCGGCTGGATGACCAGCAGCTGGAACAGCACTCATATCACTTTCATCCAACGTTGCTGGATGCCTGTTTTCAAACCGTACTAACCACAGAAATTCTGCATTTTCAAAATGGTTCTGAGTCAGCCATGCGGTTGCCGTTGTCCCTGGCCAGTTTTGAGAGCCGGGAGATCGGTATTCAGCCGTTGTGGGCTTACAGCAAAGTCACTGCCCGCACCACAGACGAAATCATTTCTGATATTTATGTATACGACAAAAATGGCGATTGCCTGGCCAGGATGGAAGGATTTCGAGCAGGTAACGTAGATGCGGTTCCCAGTCAGGCTGCGCTGAGCACCATTGACAACTGGTTAACGGAAGTACATTGGATCAACAAGGATATTCCTGAAGAGGCCTTGGCGGAGCCGCTGACAGCGTCAAATGGAACCGTACTCGTCGTCGGGGATCGCAGGCACCCGCTGGTCATCGAGTGTGTGTCCCGGTTGCGGGATATGCGACAACCATTCTGCATGGTTGATCATGATCCGGGCTTTGTATTTGAAACCAAACAATCTCAGGCGTTATTTGATACCGCCAGCCGGGAAGACTGGCAGGCATTTTTTGGTGCGCTGAAAGACAGTGATTTACCGGCATGTGACGGCATTCTGGATCTGCGCCAACTCAGTGTTCCGGAGCTTGATACCTGTAGCCCGGAGACGTTGGCGTCGCAGAACAGCTACGCCACATATCCTTTGATTGCCATGGCACAGGCTTTGTTGGCCAGTCAGATTCAGGCGCGATTGCTGATCGTGACCGCCAGGGGGCAGGCCGTGTTACCGGATGAAGGCCCGAATCCGCTGGCTGCCGCAGCATGGGGTGTTGGTCGGGTGCTCTGGTATCAGGAACTGATTACTAACCGCGGCTCGTTATTGGATGTTGACTGGCAGCAGGGAGACGGTGCACAGCAGTGTACTGAAGCCGTTGAACATATTCTGACAGAACTGCGGGCTGATCGCTGGCCGGCATTCAGTCAACCGGGTTCGGGTGTCTATGAAGGCGAAGTAGCGTGGCGCCAGAATCAACGTTATGCCTGCAGGCTTAGAGCTGCTGAAAATCTCGGCCGGCCATTACCGCTACAACTGAGACCGGATGCCTGTTATCTGGTGACAGGTGCATTCGGGGCATTGGGACAACTGCTGTGTCACACACTGGTAGATCGTGGTGCCAGACGTTTGATCCTGATGGGGCGTACGGCTTTACCTGAGCGTTCAGAATGGTCAGGACTCCCAACCGATCATCCGCTGTCGAAGCAAATAACCTTCGTTCGCTCACTGGAAGCGAAAGGGGTGGATGTCATTACTGCAGCTGTGGACGTCAGCTATGAAGAGAGTCTGAGTGCTTGGTTGCAGGACTTCCGTCAATGGCAGTTGCCGCCAATACGCGGTGTTTTTCATTTGGCCGGACAGGTTAGAGACACATTGCTGGCAGATATGACCCCCGAGAGTTATAACGCCGCTTATGATCCCAAAGTCGTGGGATCCTATTTACTGCACCAGTATTTACACGATCAGCCGTTGGATTATTTTGTCATGTTCGCTTCGGTGGCATCTTTGCTGACGACGGCAGGGCAGACTAACTATGCAGCCGGAAATGCCTTTCTGGATGCACTTGCTCATTATCGACGTTCCCAAGGTTTACCTGGATTGGCGCTCGACTGGGGACCATGGGCGACAGGCATGATTGAAGACCTGGGACTGATTGATCACTATCGCAACAGTCGTGGAATGAACTCTACGGCGCCGGAAGCCGGCATGGACATTGTTGAACGTGTGCTGGGCCAGGATGTTCCGCAGCTGATGATCAACACAGTGGTTGACTGGCCGTTATTCAATGCCTGGTATCAGGAAATGCCTCCTATCATTGCGGAACTGGCCAGTTCGCAGCAACAGGCGGCTGGTGATGAGGACCATGGCAGCTTTTTGGAGCGTTATCGTTGGGCTGATGAGAGTGACCGTCAGACCTTGCTGGAAGAACACTTTGTCTTCGTGGTCAGTGATGTGTTGCGCATCAAGGCTTCGGGAGTGTCCATGGCCAGCAATCTGAATGATCTGGGGCTCGACTCACTGCTGGCAATTGAATTGCGGGCCCGGATTCAGCGGGATATCAAGGTTTCTTTGCCTGTGGTTACGTTATTGTCCGGAACGCCAGTCAGTGATCTGATTGCCCAGGTTGAAGGTGATCTGGTCGCACAACTGGGACAGGACGGTGGTCAAACCGAAACCAGTGATGTTGAAATTTACTCCAACGAACATGAATTCCCGTTGTCACGCAATCAAACCGCATTGTGGTTTTTGAAACATTTGAACCCCGATGGCTTTGCCTACAATATCGGCGGTGCGGTGGAAATTCGCGCTGAACTTCAGCCGGAACTGATGTTTGATGCTGTTCGCACGATGATTCGGCGGCATCCCATGTTACGTGCCAATTTTGCCCAGAAAGATGGCCGGGCCATGCAATTCATCAGTGATAAGCCGAAAGAGGATATCGGTTTGCTGGATATGGAAGGTACCCCTTGGGAGCAGGTATATAACCATATCATTGCAGAATACCGTAAACCCTATGATCTGGCTCACGATCCGTTGATGCGGTTTCGTCTGTATCGATTGGCGGACGATCGCTGGGTAATGATGAAAGCGGTGCACCATATTATTTCCGATGCGATTTCCACCTTTACGTTTATCGAAGAATTATTGGCGGTGTACGAGGGAATGCGTGGGGGAGAAAATGTCATATTACCACCGGCCAAAGCCCGTTATCTGGATTACGTAAACTGGCAGAATCGTTTTCTGGTCAGTGATCGGGCGCAGAAAATGCAAAACTACTGGCTGGAACATCTGCCTGATGAAATTCCGGTCCTGAATCTACCGATAGACAAACCCCGCCCGGCCGTACAAACAAACAATGGCGCTTCAGAGTTTTTCATCATTGAAGCGGACATGACTGCACGTTTGCACCAGTTGGCTCAGAAACAGGGAGTGACTGTGTTTATGGTGCTGCTGTCGACGTACTATGCCTTACTACATCGTTACAGTGGTCAGCAGAACATCATTGTTGGTAGCCCGGTGATGGGCAGAACGGAGCCAGAGTTCAACAGTTTGTATGGTTACTTTGTCAATCCTTTGCCCTTACATGTCGATCTGAGTAATAACCCGAATACGCTGCAACTGCTCAGTCAGGTTCAGGATACAGTGTTGAACGGACTGGATAATCAGGAATATCCGTTTGTCATGCTGGTGGATAAACTCGGTCTTAAACACGATCCGAGCCGTTCGGCGGTGTTCCAGGCTATGTTTATCCTGCTGGCCCATAAAGTGGCCACAGAGCAATATGGATACCGGTTGGACTACATCGAACTACCGGAAGAGGAAGGTCAGTTTGATCTGACATTGTCCGCGTATGAGGATGAAGCTGAAGGTCGTTTTCACTGTGTGTTCAAATACAACACTGACTTGTTTTTGGCTGAAACCGTGCAGCGCTTCGCCGGTCATTTTATTAATTTGCTGGAAGCGATGCTGGAGACACCAGAGTTAGCTATTAATGAGTTACCTATGCTGTCAGTGGATGAACAGCAGCAACTCTTGACTGACTGGAGCGGTGCCGAGCATAAATCCCCGGCTGAAATGTTAGTCACTGAACTGGTTGATCAGTATCGGGACAAAGATGAACCTGCTGTGATCACGCCCGAGCAGGAAGGCTTGCCAGGTGCTGATCAACGAAGGGAGGTCAGTTACGCACAACTGGTCAGGGAGTCGGACAGGCTGGCCGTCAATCTTCAGGCGATTGGAGTTGGTCGTGGTGATGTGGTGGCATTGAGCCTGATGAAGTCCCCGGACATGATGGTTTCTTTGTTGGCTGTTTTGAAGACAGGAGCAGCTTATTTGCCGATAGATCCGGATTATCCGGAGGATCGTGTTGTCTACATGCTGGATCATGCCAAAGCCCGGATGGTTCTGACCAGTGACCACTTGCTGCCACGCTTTGAACAATGGCAGGGGCAGGTGCTGACTCTGGATGATCCTCAGTTAGCCAAATGGTCATCAGACAAACCTGATACCAAAATAAACGCTATGGATACTGCCTACGTTATCTTTACCTCAGGTTCTACAGGTAAGCCGAAAGCGGTGCAGGTCAGTCATGGTAATCTGGCGGCAGTTTATCAAGGTTGGCATGAATACTATCGGTTATCCGATGCTGTCCGGGTGCATGCGCAAATGGCCAGTTTTTCCTTTGATGTGTTTGCCGGTGACTGGTTAAGGGCGTTGTGCTCCGGAGGTTCTCTGGTCTTGATCGGACGCGACCTGCTGTTTAATACCGCCCGTTTGTATCAGACTTTGAAGCAGGAACGGGTTGACTGCATGGAGTGTGTGCCAGCCGTGGCACGTGGATTGATGCAGTATTGTGAACGCGAAGAAAAACGATTGGATTTTATCCAGTTGTTGATGGTGGGATCTGATGTTTGGAAAGTCGAAGAAATTCAGAAACTGAAAGCACTTTGTACAAACCGGGTGGTCAACTCCTACGGTCTCACTGAAGCGACTATCGACAGCGCTGTGTTTGAAGGCGATACCTCTCAACTGGAATCCGGACAAATGGTGCCGGTGGGACATCCCTTTGCTAACAGTGAACTATATGTCCTGGATGCACACCAGCAACCATTGCCAGTTGGTGTGCCTGGTGAACTGTGGATCGGCGGTGAAGGTGTGGCGTTGGGGTATCTGGGGGCACCGGAAATGACAGCGCAACGTTTTGTAAAACTGAATTTAAACGGACAGAGCAGAACCTATTACCGTACTGGCGACCTGGCAAAATGGGACCGTCAGGGTTGTCTGCAATTGTTGGGACGCGCCGATAATCAGGTTAAGGTTCGTGGACACCGGATTGAAGTGGGTGAAATTGAGACCCAACTGAAAATGCATCCGGAAGTGGCGCAGGCAATTGTGACCGTTCACAAAGATGCCAGTGAAGAAACTCAGTTATGTGCTTACTGGGTGGCGCATAACGGTTACTCGGATAACCATAACAGTCATCAGTCTGTGGATGCCCGGCAATTACGTCAGCATCTGGGTGAGGTTCTTCCCACATACATGATTCCTGCATGGTTTGTGGAAGTCGATCAGTTACCGCTTTCGCCAAATGGTAAGGTGGATATCAATGCTTTGCCGGAACCGGTCATAGAAAATACCATTGTTGAGCCTCCGCATACCTTATATGAAGTTCGGATGGCACATCATTGGAAAACCCTGCTCAACCTGGAACAGGTTGGCGTCGAGCAGGATTTCTTTGTGCTGGGTGGCAGTTCCATCAAGTTGATTGAGCTGATTTATCTGCTACAACATGAATTCAACGTTGAGGTGTCTGTCAGTCAGTTGTTCAAAACATCGACGTTGTACGGCATGGCGAAAACCCTGGAACACATCATCATCGGTCGGGAAACCGGAGCCGGTCCATATCTGCATTTTAATGATCAACGGCAAAATACCGTTTTCTGCTTTCCTCCGGCAGGTGGGCATGGACTGGTGTATCGCCAACTTGCCGAGGCAATGCCGGGACATCATCTTTTAGCATTTAATTATCTGACTGGTGAGCAAAAAGTAGAGCGATATACCGATCTGATCAAACAACAGCAACCAGAGGGACCGTATGTTCTGCTGGGTTATTCCCTGGGTGGGAATCTGGCATTCGAGGTGGCCAAAGAGTTGGAGCGGCGCGGTGATGAAGTCAGTCATGTGGTCATAATCGACTCCTACCGTATTGCCGAAACGTTTGTCTTGAAAGATGAACATATCGCGGAATTTGAACTCGAACTTAAAGAGCATCTGCAGAAACACACTGGCTCTGCCAGGGTTGAGGCTGAGACGCTGGCGCAAGCGAAGGATTACATCGAGTTCAGTAGTCAAACCATCAACAGCGGCCACTTAAACAGCATGATCACGATCCTTGCTGATGAGTCCAAAATGGCCTTCTACGAGGCCGGTCAGGAAGGCAGCTGGGCGGGTTGTGCCGATACCGTCAATCTCTATCAGGGTTCCGGTTTACATGCCGATATGCTCGACGAAGACCATATTCTGGCCAACGCTTCTTTAATACTGACTGATATTTCACCTGATATTGAAATGATGAATACCGGTGTTTCTGCTGAAATGGAGGTATAAGAGTATGACAACTGCCAACAAAACGACGTCTGCCACCAAAGGCACAAACGAGATTCTGATTATTGGCGCAGGTGTGGCCGGTCTGGCGGCCGGGTGCTATCTGCAGATGAACGGTTTTCAAACCCGGATACTGGAACGACATACTCTGCCTGGAGGTTGCTGTACCGCCTGGACCAGGAAAGGTTATGTATTTGATTACTGCATTGAGTGGCTAAATGGTACTGACCCTGACAGCTCTCCGTATAAAGTCTGGCATGAACTCGGAGCGTTGAATGGCAAATCAATAAAGACGTTTGAACAGTTTAACCGGGTCATCGACGCCGATGGTCAGACGGTTAACTTTTATACCGACCCTGATCGTCTGGAACAGCATCTGCTCAGTATTTCCCCTGAGGATGAACGACTCATCAAAAATTTTTGCCGGTACATGAGGCGCTTTCAGAAACTGGATCTATGTCCTCCACTGGCTCCAATTCCATTGATGGGTTGGAAACAGAAACTGACGATGGCAGCAGAGATTCTGCCGCAGTTGGGGTTGTTCTGGCGTACCGGTGGTACCCAGATGGATGATTTTTGCGAGCAACTGAAACACCCGTTACTGAAAAAGACCTTTCCTCTGATATTGATGCAGGACCATGGTAACTTTTCGTTGATTCCCTATCTCTACACGATGGCGGCAGCTGGAAGTGGCAATGCCGGTTTTCCGGAAGGAGGATCTCTGGGGCTATCGCAATCGATCACCCGGCGCTATCTCGATCTGGGCGGAAAAATTGATTACAAGATTAAAGTGGATCGTGTGCTGCTTGAAAAAGATGGTGATGATAACAGAGCTGTCGGTGTGAGGTTGAAGAATGGCAGGGAGATTCCTGCCTCGCAGGTGATTTCAACCATTGATGGTCATACGACATTGTTCCACCTGCTGGAGGAACAATATATGACCCCAACCCTGGATAAACTGTATCACGAGATTTTGCCGCAAGGGGGCAATACTTATCCCGGGTTGATCACCGTGTTTGTGGGTTGTCGTAAAAAAGTGGGGGAAGGAGAACCGCACAGTACCACTTATATTTTGAATGAACAGGAAGCCGAACAGCTTCCTGAATGTATGCAGGGCAGTATCCTGTTGCAGCATCGCAGTCGGATGGCAGATGGTTTTACGCCACAGGAAGGATCCGTTATTCGCCTGGCCTATTTCACCTATTTTGATCGATGGAACCGTTGGCGTAGTGAAGATAAACCTCATTATCGTCGCCGCAAAGAAGAGATTGTTACATTTATCCGCAGTTTTCTGGAAAAACTTTATCCAGGCATAAATGACACCATAGATGTGATAGAGGTGGCGACACCGGTTACCATGAAACGTTACACCGGTAACACGGGTGGAGCGATACTGGGGTGGAAATCAGAAGAGGCGGATAACCTGCTGGATCGTTTGATCAATAAAGACAAAATGCAACTTCCCGGTTTGAAAAACTTTTATATGGCCGGGCATTGGGTTGCCGGAGGAAGTCTGATCAAAGCAGCGGTATCCGGTCGCTATGTTGCGCAGTTTCTGTGTAAGAACATGAACCGATCATTTGATAGCGGGTTCAGTAATTACCAGGGGGCATGGCATCCGGATCAGTGGGGGTTGCAGCTTGAACGTTCAACATCCGAATCTGTTCAGGATGACGAAGCAGATGTACTTGAAACTATCACCGCAAACATATGATCAGCATTAAGGGGAAACGATATGTCGTCTCACACTGAGCCGCGAACTGAGCGCAAATCCATGTTGATTATCGGTGGGGGCCTGGGAGGGCTTTCGACCGGTTGTTATGCGCAGATGAATGGTTATGATGCTCATATTCTGGAAATGCATGAGATTCCGGGAGGCTGTTGTACTGCCTGGGAAAAAGGGGATTTCTGGTTTGACTGGTGTATCAGTTGGTTGCTGGGGAGTGGGCCTGGCAACGAAATGTATCAGATTTGGCGCGAAATTGGTGGCCTGGATGGAAAGGAAATCCGCCATCCGGAAATTTTCAATATTGTAACGACCATCAGTGGTGATGAAGTCCGGTTTTACTCAGACCCGGATAAACTGGAAAAGCACCTGCTTGATATCTCGCCTGACGATGCAAAGATGATTAAGCAGTTTTGTGAAGGTCTGCGAAAGTTCATCCGATGCCTGAAAGTCTATCCGTTTCTGCAACCAGTAGGATTAATGAGCGTTTGGCAACGCGCCAAAATGATGGCGTCGTTTGTGCCGTATTTTAACTTGATCCGTAAAACCATTACCGAGCTTATGGTAGATTATTCGGCTAAGTTTACCAGTCCGGTGCTGCAGGAGGCATTCAATTTCATTCTCTATGAAAAACACCCTAATTTTCCGGTATTGCCAGTCTATTTTCAGCTGGCATCCCATGCGACTCATTCGGCAGGAGTCCCGCAAGGAGGCTCTCTGGCTCTTGCCAACTCAATTGCCGGCAGATATGAACGGTTAGGTGGCCAGATTACTTACAATGCCAAAGTCGAGGAAATTCTGGTCGAAAATGATACTGCTGTCGGAGTACGTTTGAGTGATGGGCGTGAGTATCGTGCCGATATTATCGTGTCTGCTTCCGATGGCTATAACACGTTGATGAAGTTACTCAAAGGTCAATATATGAGTGACACCTTTCGTCGGCTTTATACTGAGACCATAAAAAAACCGGAGATGGTGTTCCCTGGCTATCTGACCGTATTTTTGGGGCTGAATCGGGAACTGCCGGACATGGAGTACTGTACCACCTACATCTTACCGCCGGAGGTTGCGGCGAAAATGCCCGGTATGCGCCATGCCAGTATCAATGTGCAACTGCGCAGTGGATTGTATCCGGAACTGGCACCGCCAGGACAAACCATGCTGTATGTCAGCTATTTTTGTGATATCGCACCCTGGCGTGAGTTGACTGATGGTACAGAACAGGTTTCGCGCGTTAAGGGCGGCGAGGAAATTCATACCTTACCGTTGCGACGAGGCAGGGCGTATTTGTCCGCCAAAAAGCAGGTGATGAACCACCTGATAGAGTTTCTTGAAGGCTATATTCCAGGGCTGAGAGACTCTGTTGTGGTACGTGACATTGCTACACCAATGACACAGGTTCGCTATACCAAGAACTATGATGGTTCTGTGTTGGGTTGGCAACCTTTTGTGGATGGTGGTGAAACGCTGGAGGAAGAGGTGAAGCGTAATGGTCCGGGAATCCCCGGGTTGAAAAACTTCTATTTTTCCGGAGTCTGGATAACCACTGGAGGTTTGATTCGGGCGGCGGCGTCTGGCCGACATGTCATGCAGTTTATTTGTAAGGATGATAATAAAGCGTTTCAGGCCCACGTCGAGCAGGGAGCTGAGGCACCAACCCATGTCGTCTATCCACCACGGACAGAGTGGCAGCGAAACCGAATCAAAGGCACTGTTATGGGTGTGACCAGCAGGGAGAGCAGTCATGACTCTGTTGAGGAGGAAAACATTTTGAGTGCGGTGGAAAACTAAGGCCTGTCGGTATCATGAGGGTGAGGCAGAAAGTTTTGCCTCACCAGATGAATGACAGGTTATATCGGCATGGTCATCATATGTCGTTTCAGGCGCTTATAAATGATGTCGACGATATCGCGGGTATAGTCATGAATGAAAAAGTGTCCGCCATCGAACACATGACATTCCGGGGTCTTATGAAAATGTTTCTGCCAGCTTAAGTGTTGTATCTCGGTGTCAGGAAAGTCCGATTTTCCGAATAACAGGGATGCATGAATATCCAATGGCACCGGGTCGGCTGGGGGGCAGGTTTCAATCATCTTAAAGTCTGCTTTTAGTGCTGGCAGCAACAGCTCCATTAATTCTTTGTTATGAAGTGCGGCTTCATCAGTGCCTCCCAGTTCCGCCATTTTTTCCAGAAACTCTGCATCCGGAAGGTGGTGAAGATTGTCCCGGTTGCGTGGCAGATTTGGAGATCTGACTGCTGAGACAAACAGATGCTGGGGCATTTTTTTACGTCGCAGTTTCAGTTCTCTGGTTAACTGATAAGCGATCCTGGCACCCAGACTGTGGCCAAAGAAAGCGTAGGGTATGGAGTCCTGCAGAGGTAATTCATTGATCAGAATATCGATTAACTCGTCGATGCTCTCCAATGGCTTTTCATTGAGACGCTCGGCCCGGCCCGGCATTTGAAGTGCGCTGACGTCTATATCCAGATCTGCCGGAAGCAGATGTTTCCATTGACTGAAGATTCGCGCATTGCCGCCCGCATATGGAAAAAGGAAGAGCCTGATCGACGGATTATGGGACTGCCTAATGGGTATAAACCATTTCATATTGTGTCCTTTTGCAAATACCACAGTGTGGATATGGTTATATGGCTGTTCAGATATCAAAAAAAGAGCAGAGGGTTATCATGATCTATTGTGTGATGCCGTCAGACATCAGTCCAGTCTCCGAACGTCTCAATTCATTGAGTTGGCCGGGGGATCGGTCTAAAGAATGAGATGAATAACAGCGGTGTTAAACCGGGTAGTATCTTTTCAGAGTGCGAACAACCTGATCCTTCTCTGCCAATGTACGGTTAATAGTCGAGTTCTATACCAATATATACGGCGATATGACTTCCAGATACATTGGTGCCTTGGCTGCCCTGATAGTTGATCCATTGGGCTCTGACGCCAGCGGTATAAAAGGTTTCCAAAGGGTCGTAAGACAGGTCTGCAATGATTCCAAAAGCCGAATCAAAGGACTCCCGAATCGAAGCTCTCGATGGCAGGTCTGCCTGGTATTTTGTGTCAAAATCAAACGTTGGACCAATGCCCCAACGCAATGAGTGATGGTCACGATAAAATGGGATGACAGATACGCGATAGCGGCTGAACTGAACATCTCCATCATCTTCATCGTAGTGGTGCCAGTGCCGGCCCAGGTCGATCATCATGCCGCCGCGGGGATTGATATTGACTGCGACCCGCGCCATCCAGAAATAAAGATTGCCACTTCTGACGGACATTTTGCTGGTCAGTCCATTACCGTTAACGGTGACACTGGGGCCGATTTCCTCGCCACCGTAACTGACTCCGTAAATACCTCCAAGTTGCACCGGGCTCAAATGAGAGCCGTCATAGGAGGCTGCATGAATCTGCGCGGAAAATAGCGCGCCTGTGATCAACACGAAGGATAAAAAAAGTTTCATGAAATTAAAGCCGGTATAAGTCGGGTGTTTGCATCTGTGCGACACATGCCGAGAATTAAAGCATGCAGTTCCATCCAGGTATCGGATTTCTCCAGCCCTTTGATGGTGCTGTCTACCCGTCCGGCCTGGGTGAGCAATTTGTTAATGAGGCTGATAGAGCAACGTGACATTGCTGCTTCATAGGCTGCTTCGCGATTTTTCCAAACGCCGTTCTGTTGGAAAACCTGGCGTTTGGGTTGCCCCGCGCTCAGGCGGGTGAGTACCATACTTAAGGTTCGCAGTTCCCGACTTAAGGCCCACAAAATAATGGGAGCTTCAGTGCCTTCAGCTTTCAGGCCGTTCAGAATTTTAACCGCTCTGGGCAACTCACCGAAAAGGCAGGCGTTGGTGAGATCAAATACGTCATAACGGGAACTATCACCGACTGCCTGGATAACCAGCTCTGTGTTGATCAGCGGGTTTTCTGTCAATAACAGCAGCTTCTCGATTTCCTGATGAGCAGCCAGTAGATTGCCATCCACCCTGTCAGCCAGTATGTCCAGCGCTTCCGGTTCAATTGTATGGTTATGCATGGCAAATTGCTGTCTTATCCACGGAGCAAAGTCTTTGTTTTCGAGGGGCCATATTTGAATGAAGCCAATCTGTTTTTCCAGTTGCAGGAACCACTTTGATTTGGTGGTACTGCTTTCCAGCTTACCGGTCACCACAATAAACAAATTATCTTCGTTTGGACGTTCGGCCAGTTCCAGCAGCGTTTTCCGGGCATGATCGGTCAGTTTGCCTGGAATGCGCACTTCGATGGTTTTGCGGCTTGAAAACAAAGACATTTCATTGGCCGATTGAAACAGTTCGTTCCAGTCAAAACCCGCTTCAACCTGAAACCGTTCGCGTTCATCGTATCCGGATGCTTTGGCTTTTTCTCTGATTTGATCACTGGCTTTCTGTACCAGCAGCGGCTCATCACCACTGATCAGATAAAACGGCAATAAATGACCGGCAAGATGCTGTGTCAGCTGATTGAGGTTGATTTTCATATCAGTCGCTGTCCAGATTCTGGCTGGTCAGAAAATCATAAATGTCTCTGGCAATTGCTGAAAACAACTGAGTACGCTGACTATCAATCATCAGTCGTTTGTTCTTTTCGTCATTGGCATTGAACTGGACGGTGGCTTCTTTCACAAAGACTTGGGGAAAGACGATGAGTTTGCCATCCGAATTATTGACCTGAACAGTTATCTCGATCGTTAATGCCATGCTGCTGTTGCCAACATAGCGGTCATACTGCTGCTGTTTTTTAACGACCAGAGCCAGTGGCAGATCCGTACTGTCAGTGATCAGTTGAGTTCCCTGATAACTGAACGTTTGCTGCAGTATCTTTTCAAATTCACCAGCCCGTTGAGTGACCAGGGCCATCTGATCGGGTAGATGGTTTTCAACAGGTTTATCCAGAGTAAAGCCACAGGCCGTTAACAACAAAGGAAAGAGAATGACTAAAAATCTGTGCATAAGCATGTCTCTGGCGACAGAATGAAAGGGGCCTACGTCAGGCGATAAGCCCCTGGTGCTGATCAGTATGTCTTATTTGGCAACAATATTGATCAGTTTGTTGGGTACTACGATGACGTTACGAACGGTCACACCTTCAAGGAATCGCTTAACGTGCTCCTGTTCCAATGCTTCAGCTTCAATTTCCTGCTTTGATGCATTTGCTGGAAACTCCAGTCGGGCGCGAACTTTACCATTGACCTGGACCACATAGAGCACAGTGTCTTTGGTCAATGCTTCATCATCCACTTCAGGCCAGCTGGTATCAAGGATCAGACCATCTTTACGCATGGATGACCATAACTCGTGACAGATATGGGGCGCGATGGGCGACAGCATTTTAATCATGGCTTCCAATGCTTCGTATACGACGGCCTGGTCCTGCTCGGTTTCTGTTTCAAATTTGTTGGCGGCATTAAACAACTCCATGATTTTTGCAATCGCGGTGTTGTAGGTGAACCGTTGTTCAAAATCGTGTGTCACGCCTTTAATGGTTTCGTGAGTTTTCCGACGCAGGTCTTTTTGTGCATCCGTCAGAGCTGTTTTGTCGACCGCAGGGATCGATGCTTTATCACTGAATGGGTTCGCCAGACGCCAAAGCCGTTGCAGGAACTTCTGAGCCCCCTGAACGCCGGATTCAGTCCACTCCAGCGTTTGTTCCGGTGGTGCTGCGAACATGGAGTACAACCTGACGGTATCGGCGCCATATTGATCAATGGCTTCCTGCGGATCGATACCATTCAGTTTTGATTTGGACATTTTGGCCATTCCACCATATATGACCGGGGACCCATCACTGATGCGCTTGCCACCAATGATTTTGCCTTTGTCATCGGTTTCGGGCTGTACATC
Organism: Gynuella sunshinyii YC6258; assembly: GCF_000940805.1. Taxonomy (GTDB): domain Bacteria; phylum Pseudomonadota; class Gammaproteobacteria; order Pseudomonadales; family Natronospirillaceae; genus Gynuella; species Gynuella sunshinyii. The sequence goes on from NZ_CP007142.1 coordinate 3,323,398, forward strand.
ATTGATCGGGACCCATTCTTTGGCACCCTGATCCGGCTCCTGGTACCAGGTGTCAGCCAGTACCATGCCTTGACACAGCAGGTTGGTAAAGGGCTCGTCGCTTTTGATGATGCCCTCATCACGTAATGCCTTGTAGTAAAAACGGGCATAGATCAGGTGCATGGTGGCATGTTCGATACCTCCTACATACTGATCTGCCGGCAGCCAGTAGTTGGCCTCTTCCGGTTCAAGCATCTGATCAGCGTGAGGAGTGCAATAACGGGCGTAATACCAGCTGGACTCCATAAAGGTGTCGAAGGTGTCTGTTTCCCGTTTAGCGGATTTGCCCTGGTATTCGATATCTTCAAAAGCAGGGTTGTTTTTGATCGGTGAGTTGATGCCATCAAATGTCACGTCGATGGGCAGCTCGACTGGAAAGTGCTCGGCTGGTTTCAGTTCACCATCCACGTATACCATCGGAATTGGGGCACCCCAATAGCGCTGGCGACTGACTCCCCAGTCCCGCAGGCGGTAATTGGTGGTTTTCTTACCCTGATCCATCGCTGCCAGTTTATCGGTGATCCGGTCAAATGCCTCTGCGCTGGAAAGACCGTCAAATTCCCCTGAATTGACCAGAATGCCTTTTTCGGTAAATGCTGCAGCTTCAAGATCGCAGGCTTCATCATTGGCCGGGGCAATAACCTGTTTAATGGGCAGGCCATATTTTTTGGCAAATTCCCAGTCGCGCTGATCGTGTCCCGGTACGCTCATCACGGCACCAGAACCGTAATCCATCAGCACAAAATTGGCGCTCCAGACAGGTAATTCGTCATCGGTTAGCGGATGAATCACCGTCAGTCCGGTGGCGACCCCTTTTTTCTCCATCGTTGCCATGTCAGCTTCAGAGGTTGTCATTTGCCGACAGTCCTCGATAAAACGGGCCAGGGCTTCATTACTGCCGGCCGCCTGACGGGACAATGGGTGATCTGCTGCAATGGCGACATAAGTTGCTCCCATCAATGTATCCGGACGGGTTGTGTACACCTGCAGAGAAGCATCGGAATCTTTCAGTTTAAAAACGATTTCAGCGCCGAAGGATTTACCGATCCAGTTGCGCTGCATTTCCTTGACCTGTTCCGGCCAGCCGGGCAGATTGTCAAGGCCGCTGAGCAGTTCATCGGCGTAGGCCGTGGTTTTGATAAACCATTGATCCATTTCCTTGCGTTCGACAGGGGTGTCGCAACGCCAGCAGCAGCCATCATGAACCTGTTCGTTCGCCAGGACGGTCATGTCGTTGGGACACCAATTGACGTGTGATGTTTTGCGATACGCCAGACCTTTCTCGACCAGTCGGGTGAAAAACCATTGTTCCCATTTGTAGTAGTCCGGGCTGCAGGTGGTCACCTCACGGCTCCAGTCATAGGCAAAACCGAGACTTTTCAGCTGGGTCTTCATGTCGGCAATGTTTTCATAGGTCCATTTGGCTGGCGCAACACCGTTTTTGATCGCTGCGTTTTCGGCGGGCATTCCGAATGCATCCCAACCGATTGGTTGCAGCACGTTTTTACCCTTCATGCGCTGATAGCGGCACATGACATCGCCAATGGTGTAATTTCTGACATGGCCCATGTGTAGTCGGCCACTGGGATATGGAAGCATGGACAGGCAATAGTATTTTTCTTTATTGGCATCCATGACAGCTTTAAAGACTTCATTTTCTTCCCAAAGGGATTGAACCTTGGCTTCGATAGCCTTGGGTAAATAACTGGCTTCCATATTGGTGTAGGACTCTCTTTAAACGAAACTGGATAGAAAAATGCTGCACAGGGTACAGTGAGGGACGGATTTTAGCGGAGTTATGGCTGCTCTGAAACAGCTCCACCGCAGTTTTGTCATAACACTGAAAAATGCTGCAAAATTTAGAACCTGAGCTATAGTCATATTACAGACAATAGTTGATGTGATTGAGAGATGTCGGAAAAAACCACCAAGACCAAGTGGACAGAGAACGAGTTGTCTCTGGCTGAAATTTCCCCGGTGTTGGACTTTACCCTTGCGGATGCCCTTATGAGTGATGTCATGCGAACAGGAGAGGCACAAAAAGAGCTGGACTGGATGGACCAGATGTATCGTCTGCGGGATCACTCCGGGCTTTTTCATGCCGGAGAACTGGCTCCGGCGGCGATATTATATTGTGAAATATGTGGTGAGCCGCACCCCATCTTTGTTGCTCAAAAACTACGGCCGTGCTCTAGCTGTGGCCACACTATCTTCCTGTACCAGGACAACCAGAAACACTAGTCGCAGAATTTATAACGACTCAGCGGTATGATTGTCCCTGCGTTTGAAAAACCAACCTGACAGAACCTGGAATACCACGACGACCAGCCACAGGCTGATAATCCAGGTGTAACCAAATTTCATGTAGGGTGTCTGCCCCGTCACCGGTTTGAGTTCGTGCGTAAGGGCTGTACGAACATATTTCGGTGCGCTGGTCAGAATTTTGCCATGATGATCGACGATGGCACTGATTCCGTCCTGAGTGGCCCGCACCATGGGACGTTGCATTTCCATCGCACGCATACGAACAATCTGCAGATGCTGATAGGGACCGAGAGAGTCGCCAAACCAGGCATCATTACTGACAATGACCATTAAATTACTGACTTCGGCGGTGTTCATGACCAATCCGGGGTAGGTAATTTCAGAGCAAATGATTTGCCCGAGCTGTAAAGCACCCATTTTAAGAGTCGCTGTCTTGTTATGTCCTGGTGTTAGCGAAGACATGGGGATATCCAGAATTCTCAGCACGCCGCGCAGTGCGTGCGAAAAGGGAATATATTCTCCGAAAGGCACCAGCTTGGTCTTGTTGTATTGACCACTGGCCAGTCCCAGTCCTACAACACTGTTATAAAAGACTGGCTCGTCGTTATTTATGTCGTCGGCAATCAGCCCGGCGATAATTCCGGTTTGGCTGGATGTACCAAGTTGATCAAGTTCGGCGAGCATATCACCTGCCTGGGATAGCAGACGGGTAATTGCCGACTCCGGCCAGACAATCAGGTCTGCATCGAGATGTTTTTCTGTCATCTCCCAATACGTCCGATAGTTGTAGTTCTGCTGATCGCTGTTCCATTTAGTGCGTTGATCGATATTTCCCTGGAGTGCGACAACCTTGACAGGCTGATCAATGACCTGAACCCAGGTTTTGCCATTGAGTGCATAGCCTCCTGCCAGAACAGTGATGGTTAGCATGAGTAGAGCGATCAGTTGTTTTTGGTGCTGGTGAACAGTGAGAGCTGCACACCAGATGGCAAAGGCCGTGGCAAGGCTGGATAGCCCAAAGACGCCAATGACAGGGGCGTAACCTGCCAGCCAGGTATCCGTCATACTGTATCCGGAGTATAGCCAGGGCAATCCTGTCAGGAACCACGCGCGCAACCATTCAAAGACGACCCACAGAGCTACAAACAATAACGCATCTTGGTTCACTCGGTGTGCTCTAAGGTGTTTAAATGCCCATATCTGGCACCAGAACAAAAACGCCAGCGCCATACAAAAAAGCAACGTCATCAATGCCGCAGCCGGAACCGCTGTGCCTACCGTGCGAATACTTTCATACACCCAACTGAAGCCAACACCAAAAAAGCCAAAGCCGTAAAGCCATCCACTCCAGGGACTGAAAGACGGGTTTCTAAGAACCAGGAAGCCCAGCCATGCCTGACTTAATAACCCGAGCGGCCATAACTGAAGAGGTGCCATAGATAATGGAAACAGGGCTCCAGCCACCAATGCCGATGTATTGATAAACCAAGCCTGATCCAACCAGGACTTAACTGAACTCATAATTGATACAACTCAATAATCTGTGCAAAGTCTTTATTCTCGATTGATGTGTGCCCAAGAATCAATCAGAACGCCCAAAAATAAATCACAGTGTTGCTATTTTGATCGCCATCTGGCCCATAGAATCTGGTCTGTGAGGGGTTGGCATTTGTTTTGCTAGTACTTATGAAAGTTTTAAGTCTCCAGGTAGAAGCTAAATCTGCTGCGGGTTTTGCTTGTGCTGTGTCTGCGGCCTCAATATTGAGGCCTTTTTTTTGGATTTGCTGTTTATCCCCAAGTCGAGGCAAAATGCGCGCCTTCACCTAGAGGGGTATTAATGAATAAATTTGACTCAATCCGACCATATTGTGATGCAGACCTGCAAGAAGTCTTAGCCAAGTTTAAGCACAATCCTGAGCTGATTGATATTATTGTGACTTATCGCTTCGCCCATTGGCATCGGCTGGCCCGTCCCTTTTTGAAAATTCTGACCCGTTGGGTCATCAGTCATCATCTTTCCAAAGTTAAAACGGTTCGCGAGTTTCAGCTGTTGATTGAGCCCTATATGCAGCAAATGATCGATACTACCACTTCGAAGTTTACAACTTCCGGATTGGATGGCATCGACCTGAGTAAACCGTGTTTGTTTATCAGTAACCATCGTGATATTGCCATGGATCCGGCCTTTGTGAACTGGGCGCTGCACACCAGTGGCAAAGATACTGTCAGAATTGCCATTGGCGATAATTTGCTGACCAAGGATTGGGTATCCGATCTGATGCGCCTGAACAAAAGTTTCATTGTTAACCGTTCTGCGGAAGGCAAGCGTGAGAAACTGGCGGCCTCTAAACTGCTGAGTGAGTACATTTATTTCTCGCTGACCGAAGAAAAACAACATATCTGGATCGCTCAAAGAGAGGGGCGGGCAAAGGATGGAAATGATCTGACCAATCCTGCACTGATCTCAATGATTGCTCTGAATAAACCCAAGGACCAATCATTTTCAGACTATATCCGTGAACTGCGCATAGTTCCGGTGGCCATTTCCTATGAATATGACCCTTGTGATCAAACCAAGGCTATGGAGCTTCATCAGAAAGAGTCTTCCGGAACTTATGAAAAACAGGATCATGAAGATATCATGAGCATTTCCAGGGGCATTGTTGGTTACAAGGGCAGGGTGCATCTGAACTTCGGGCAGCCTATTACCCAGGACTTTGACAGCGCCAAAGAAGTGGCTGAATATTTGGATCGGGCAATTATCTCGGGCTACCGCTGCTTTGCCACGAATGTTCTGGCAGCGCAGAAAACCGGACTGGCTGATGTCGAGACGTTGCTCGCACAATGCACACAGGAAGAGCTGGCCCGTGCACAACGGTATTTCTCTGAGCGAACGGCTGGTATGGATAGTCAGGTCACGAACAAGTTGTTGGCGATGTATGCAGCTGTTATTGTGAATCAGCAAAATATTCAACGTTTAGGCGGTCAGACCAGCGCTTCATGAGACACTTTCGGGGCAATCATCGAAGATACTTTTATCGTCGTTCAGCACTTGCCCGGGGATTGCCACTGGTATGGTTGTTATTGGCTCTACAGTGGAGCGCACCGCTTTCGATCGCAGATAATGCGTTCATTTACCGGATATGTGGTTTTTCCCAGCTTATTCTGGATAAGGATTCTGATCCCGGATCAACCACGTTCTGTTCAGCATGTGTGGTGCAATGTGAGGCCGGACATGGCTTTGTATTTCAGCCTGACCAGCCTGTTCAGAGTGTTCTGTCTGATGAACAGAGCGTTACCCCGATCAGTGTTCAGATCTCTCAGTATTCTCATAGTTATCGGTGGGCTCGGGCTCCTCCAGAACTCCGTGTGTAGTTGATCTATAAAACATATTAAAAAAAACAACTCGGAGTGAATTATGAAATATTTGGTAGGACTGTTTCTTACAATGGTAGTGGGCTTTGCAGTAGCGGGGGGCAATCTGAGTCTGATTGATGCCTGGGTGCGGGAAGTTCCCCCGGTGATGCAGAATTCAGCAATATTCTTTACCGTCAAAAATGATAGCGATGAGGACAGAATTATTGTTTCCGCCTCCACTGAAGTGGCCTCGTTGACTCAGGTTCATGAGCACAAAATGGTGGATGGTTTGATGAAAATGCGCGAGGTTAAAGCAGGTGTGAAGATTCCTGCGCATTCATCGGTTATGTTCAAGCCAGGTGGCTATCATGTCATGTTAATTAAATTGAGTAAGCCTTTGCCGGTAGGGACTGAAGTCGAACTGACGCTAACATTTGATGACGGATCTACATTGGTGCAGAACGTAAGAGTTCGACCGGATAGCCAATTACATACTAACGACAGTAACTGATTTTATAAGGTTATTTATGTCCAAACGTTCCTCTAAGTCGCATGGATTTTCGTCCTTGGGCGGTCTTGTCTTCAGCACGGAAAAAGGCCGGATGTGTCCGGTTTGTGAGCATGCTCTCGACCAATGTATCTGCGGTACTGAAGATGAGATTCTGGGTTCTGGGAATGTGCGGATATGGTTAGAGACCAAAGGGCGTAATGGCAAGGGGGTGACGGTTGTCAAGGAGCTCCCCTTAACTCATTCTGAACTTGAGAAGCTTGCCAAAGAACTCAAAAAAAGCTGCGGGACCGGAGGCGCGGTTAAAGGAGTTAACATCGAAATTCAGGGTGATCAAAGGCAAAAACTGTTGGCTGAGCTGACCAAGCGAGGGTTTTCAGTAAAGCTGGCGGGAGGATGACTGCGTCAGGTTCTGATCATCCGGATTTCGTGGTTATTGTTATCCGGACAATTTATAGCCATATCAAGCAGTTGAGTAACAGATGACTGACTAAAGCTCATCACACAAGGCTTGTGTGCCGGGTCATGGGAAGAGGGTTGTTGCATTATCATTGCATCTACCATGTTTTCCCATGATCTGGCATCTGCACCCGCTATCAATAACAGAGCAAATCCTTCCTGCATCAGTTTTACGAGTAAAGGCTTATCGGGAGATGAGTACTCATGAGTGGTCAATAGAATGATCTTCTGATTTCTGCCCATCTCCATCTTACCTCTGCAAATCGGAATGAACTGAAAGTATGGCTGAATTAAGTTAGGCCTTTGGGCATGAATAATGACTGAATCCGGGTAAGGTGATTGCTCCGCTTGAACTGGTAGGCGTTATGACTGGTGCCTGGTTCACCAAAATAACAACTGCGCTGGAGGTGTTGAGCAATCAGATTTAAAGTGAGTGGTGTCTAAATGGAGTTGCTCATGAGTAAATTAGTTCTGAAAGTTATCCGCCTTAATATTGTGATTATTGCCAGCAATCAGTCTTCAGGAGTTTATCGGCTTTTAAAGACAATTGCCGGTCTGGTTCGGCCGGAGCAGATGAAACTGGGTATTACTGTGGTGGATGACGGGTCTGAAAATACAGAACGGGACCGTTTGGCTGTGTTAAAAAGCAAAGGTGTGGAAATACTTCGCAACGAACATCCCCGAGGGTGGGTATTTTCAGTCAACCGGGCAATTGGCAACAGCAACGCCGACTGGTGTTGGATTATTGCTGCTGACACCGTTGTGGATGACAAAAACTCATTAAAATATATTGATGCGATGACGCGACAGGGACCAGCATTGATATTAGGGCATTGTCGTTATCGGGATGAGTCTCCGCTAGCCCAGGTTCTTAATTTGAAAGTCAGCCGTGCAGATAAATTATCGCCAGATGCTGCAGCCACCCCTGACTGCTTCGTAATAAATCGTGAGGCAGTGATGAGTTTTTCCGGGTTTCGTTCAGAGTTTTCCTTACCTGAACTGGCGATGACAGGAATGATGGAAGAGCTCAATCAGAAGTGGCGATCTGGAAAAATTGCAGTTTCCAGCGGGTTGTCGGTTTCCCGTGTGCAGGCACCCGAATTGGGGTGTTGGTTGGAGGCATGTGAGAAGTTTGGCCGAATTGCCAGCGATTCTCTGATGCCAGAATATCCGCTGTATTATATGCGCCGCCGTTTTCATTGGCTGGATCAGCAATATTCTGATCGTTTCTGGTTGTCTCCCTGGAAAGCCATGCTGCAGTTTGGATATCACCGTAAGGAATGGTTTATCAAATTGACTCAATACCCAAAAATGCCTTTATTTGGGCAATGGCTCATTCTCAAAATATTGTGGGCACTTGCGTTCTCCGCCGGAACCCGGGGAGTAGCGAGTGTGGCATCTGCAGCTGATGCCAAGCAACGAATTAAAACCAGTTCTTAAGCCATTGATTGACTTAATCTGTTAATCGGCTCTGGATATTTCGTAATACACCACGCAATAGACTGATTTCATGTTTCTCAAGTCTGGCCCGACGAAACAGGCGTCGAAAACGCTCCATGGTATTTCCCGGATGGTTTTTTCGAATCACTTCCAGTTGTAGAAGCACCTGTTCCAGGTGATCGTAAAAGTGTTCAATTTCACGATGCAGCGGGTATTCGGCTTCTTCATAGGAGGTGTGTCTGACCTCTCTGGAGTGCTGGAACAGTTCATAACTTAAGATTTGTATTGCCTGGGCAATGTTGAGTACTGGATATTCCGGATTGGCAGGGATATTAACCTGAAAATGGCATTGTTGAATTTCATCATTATGCAGTCCCATTCTTTCCCGTCCAAAGACCAATGCAACCGGATATTTCCTTGTTTCTGAAATCATCTGGCTGGCACATTGCCCCGGCAGCAGTGAAGGCAGATTGAAAGATCGTTCACGGGCGCTGGTGCCAACGACCATTCCACAATCCTCAATAGCATCGGCCAGGGATGAGACGATTTGCGCCGACTCCAGGATATCTTCAGCATTAGCCGCCATCGCCGTTGCCTGTTCGCTCGGGAAATCGACTGGATTGACCAGCCACAGATTTTTCAGTCCCATGTTTTTCATGGCTCTGGCGGCAGAACCAATGTTTCCTGGGTGATACGTTTGAACAAGAACGATACGGATGTTATCTAGCATGAAAAAAAGCGGGGTTACCAAAACGGACGCGAAGTGTAATGTAAACAGGCGAGGTGTCCAACCCGCCTGTCTGGAATGTCTTCAGCTGCTGGCGAATACCGGGCCAATGCCAAGGGCCCAGATAATGACAGTCAGCGCTAATATGCCGACAAGCATGACCAGTCCTACTGTTACAACCGAACTCGCAAACAAAAAGCCGCGTTCAGGGGGAATTTTCATCAAGATTGGAAGTCCTTCGTACAATAGAAACACTGTGTAGGCAACCGCAGCCATGGCTACCAGCATGTTGACCCATAAAACCGGAAATAGTGCGATCAACCCGACCATAAACAATGGCGTTGAGGTGTAACTGGCTAATGCTAACCCCCGGGGAGTGTGATCATCCTGCTCGCTCTGATAGGTGATGGACAGAAAATCTATGAACTTACCTAAAATGAAGACTCCGGCGATCATGGCAAAGTAAAACAAAATACAGAGTTGCAATGCACTTTCTGATGTCAGTCGATAGATTGTGTCATCCTTTCCAATCGTCCAGCCGATGTGGGTGGCTCCCAAATATCCGCAAACTGCGGGAATGGTCGCCAAAATGATGGTGTGGGCAAGATAATGACGGGAAAGAGTGTTGGGCTCGGAGCGGATAGACTCCCATTCTTGGTCAGGATGGGAAAACAGCCCCCATAGATGGTTCAAAATCATAGTACCTTCTCCTACATGTTATTTTTTTTGTCTTGTCGACTCTGAGGTCGATCACATCGGAAAAAACTACATTCTGAAAGAGTATAGTAACTGTCTAAAAAATGTGCAGCATGTTCTTTTGGGGGACGAGAAGAATTCTGCTGCTGTGGTAACAGCAGCAGGTGATTATTTCAGTTTTCGGACTCTGGCCGCGATAACCTGGTTGTCTTTGATTTGCAGGATTTCAATCGAATAGTCGCCAACACGAATACTGACATTGGCTTCCGGTATTTCTTCCAGTTGCTCAATGATCAGGCCGTTGAGGGTTTTCGGCCCTATAGTGGGTAATGACCAGTCCAAAGCTTTGTTGATGTCTCGAATGCCGGTGCTGCCGTCGATGACATAAGTTCCGTCTCTTTGTGGGTGAATATCCTTGGTATCACCAGGTATATCAGTGGTGAACTCACCAACAATTTCCTCGAGAATATCGGCCAGTGTGACCAGTCCCTGAATATCTCCATACTCATCTACAACAAGGCCAATATTGACTTTGTCTTTCTGAAAGTTGAACAGCTGGTTATACAGTGACGTGTTCTCAGGCACAAAAACCGGATCCTGGGCCTTTTTACTCAGCATCACTTTGCTTGGATTGTCTGCGTACAGGAACTCAGCTGCATCGCGAATGTGCAGAATTCCCACGACCTTGTCCAGATCATCTTTATAGATCGGCAGTCTGGTGTAATCGGTTTGGCGAAGTTGTTCTGCAATGGATTCAATGTCATCGTCCAGATCGATACCGGCGACTTCGCTGCGAGGCACCATAATGTCATTCACCCGAACATTTTCCAGGTCCAGAATGCCAATGAGCATATTCTGGCGTTCCTGGCTCAATTGATGCCCGCTTTCATTCACTAAAGTTTTCAGCTCGTCTTTAGTCAGTGCGTCGTGAGCGATCTCTGGTTTTCGGATTCGAAAAATCCACAAAAGGATATTCACACTCTGATTGATGCACCATACCAGGGGGTAGAGCAGCTTGAGCAATGGAATCAATATGTGGGATGCGGGAAAAGCAATACGTTCAGGATGCATCTGAGCCAGTGTTTTTGGGGTTACCTCGGCAAACAACAGGACAGCCAGCGTTAATAAAATCCCTCCCAGAGCAATCGCCACTTCCTGATTCGCGGGAGCCAGTTTGATTGCAATGAGTGTTGTAAGCTGGGCTGCAGCAATGTTGACCAGGTTGTTGCCAATCAGAATGACACCAATCAGCCGGTCAGGTACATCAAGCAGGGAGCGTGCTCTTTTTGCCCCCTTATGTCCCTTGTTTGCGAGGTGTTTGAGACGATATCGATTTAACGACATCATCCCGGTTTCTGAGCTGGAAAAAAAAGCTGATAAAAGTAGTAGAGTGGCCAGTGCTGCGAACAACACTGCTATGGGCAAATCTTCCAAACGGGGGAATCCGTGTAATTCAATTAGGGTGTGTTTTAAAGTGTGACTTGGGGTTCTGTCAAGAATTCAGCGGAAAAACTTCTCACTTTTCGAGATTCCGACAGCATTATTCGCGATGCAATATCATCTCCAGTACAAATTTTGTTCCAAAAAAAGCAACAATCAAGAAGAAAAACGCTGTCAACGACCACCTGGCAGCAGTTTGTCCACGCCAACCTTTCACAAAATGTCCATACAACAGAATGGAGTAGAGGATCCACGCTATGATGGTTAATACGGTTTTGTGAATCAGGTGTTGGGCAAACATGTCCTCCACAAACAAAAGCCCGGACAATATTGAAGCGGTCAACGCCACCATGCCCAGTACCGTAATTTCGAACAGTAGGCGTTCCATGGTTTGCAGGGGCGGTAATCCCCAGATCATTCTGCGTGGATGGTGCGATTTCAAGCGCTTATGCTGATAAAGCAGTATGCCGGCATTAGCGGCACCAATGGTCAGGATGGAGTACGCCAGAATTGAGACCAATATATGAACTAGGATACCAGGATCAAAATCTTGTCTGGGTATGTAAGTTGATGGTACGAATCCCGCCAGCAATACAGACAGCATGCTGATGGGTAGCAATGCAATCAACAGATTATCAAGAGATTTTTTGACTGAGCTGAACGTCAGTAAAATGGTAAACATCCAGGCAATCAGCGATGCCACGTTGAAAAAGCCCAGATCAATCCCTTCATCGGTTATGATTTCCTGAGCTGCTGCAACCAAGTGTAAAGCACTGGCGATGCCTGTCACCATCAGGATGACATTTTTTGAATAATCTGATTTTCTGAAGAGTTTGAGTGACTGCAAACAAAATGCAAGCAGATAGCCGGTACCTGCTAGTAAAGCCGGAATCATCAATAATATGCCTTTCCAGATAGACGGTTTCGAACAACCGGCATTCTCTCACAATGTCCGGAGCAACGGAAATGACATCCCGGGTGATGGGATTAAAAATATGGCAACTGGTGTTAACCGTTGCCTGTCCAGCGTATAATCGCAGCTTTTATACTTTTGGGTTCAAGCAAAGCGATAGATTATGTTCAAGAATCTGACCGAACGCCTCAATCAAACATTAAAAGCCATTAAGGGCCAAGCCAAGCTCACCGAAGACAATATCAAGGATACGTTGCGCGAAGTACGCATGGCGTTATTGGAAGCTGATGTTGCTTTGCCCGTGGTTAAAGACTTTATAAACAGAGTTAAAGACCGGTCTCTGGGGGCGGAAGTATCCCAGGCACTGAACCCTGGCCAGCAGTTTATCAAGATTGTTCATTCTGAATTGGTTCATGTGATGGGGGATGACAATGTCTCCCTGGATTTGGCATCGCAACCTCCAGTGGTTTTACTGATGGCAGGTTTGCAGGGGGCTGGTAAAACAACCTCGACTGCCAAGCTGGCGCGTTATTTGAGTGAGCGGGAAAAAAAGAAAGTAATGGTTGTATCTGCCGACGTGTACCGGCCGGCGGCGATTAAACAACTGGAGACCCTGGCAGCTGAAGTCGGGGCGCTGTTCTTTCCCAGCAGTGCAGATCAAAAACCTATTGATATTGCCAACGCGGCGATAGAAGCTGCCCGAAAACAATATGTCGATGTGCTGATTCTGGATACTGCCGGACGGTTGGCGATCGATCAGGCAATGATGGCTGAGATCAAGGAACTGCACCAGGCGGTGGAGCCTAAAGAAACCCTGTTTGTGGTCGATGCCATGACCGGTCAGGATGCGGCCAATACTGCTAAAGCTTTTGCGGATGCGCTGCCTTTAACTGGGGTGATTCTGACCAAAGCCGACGGTGATGCCCGTGGTGGTGCAGCTTTATCAGTCAGGCAAATTACTGGTAAACCCATCAAATTTACTGGTATTGGTGAAAAAACCGATGCACTGGAACCATTTTATCCTGATCGAATGGCATCCCGAATTCTCGACATGGGTGATATTCTTTCTCTGATCGAGGAAGTCGAGCGCAAGGTCGATAAACAAAAAGCCGAAAAACTGGCCAGAAAAATTCAGAAAGGCAAGGGTTTTGACCTGCAGGACTTTCGTGATCAGCTGTCGCAAATGAATAATATGGGCGGGCTGATGGGGATGATGGATAAGCTTCCAGGAATGGGGAGCATGGGGCAAATGGCCAATCAGATGGTCGGTGCGGAAAAACAAATGTCACAAATGGCGGCAATTATTGATTCCATGACCCCAGTGGAGCGGCACTGGCCGGACAAGATCAACGGTTCCAGAAAACGTCGTATTGCTTTGGGCTCCGGTACTCAGATACAGGATGTAAACAGAGTTCTAAAGCAGCATAAACAGATGCAGAAGATGATGAAGAAAGTGGGTACAAAGGGCGGCATGGCAAAAATGATGCGTGGAATGAAAGGAATGATGCCCGGGGGAGGTGGATTGCCGCCTGGTGGAATGCCCCCATTTGGACGTTAGTCAGCCCTGAGTACGTCCTAATCTGCAAAAGCCGGTAGCCTGCGAGTGTTACTGGCTTTTTTGTTGCAGATGTTTATGTTTAGTCCAGGCTGTCTTTGACTGCCTCCATGACAACAAAGGTACTGGTTTGTTTGACATGTGGCAGTGAGGATATCTCTTCTCCCAGTACCCTTCGATAAGACTCCATATCTGTAGTTCTAACTTTCAACAGATAGTCGAAATTTCCGGCGATCATATGGCATTGTTCTATGACCGACGATTTTCTCACCCCTTCATTAAATGCCCGCAGAGCCTCGCTACTGGTGTCGTTCATAGTCACTTGCACAAAGGCGATATAGTTACAGCCCAGTTTTGCCTGATTGATGTGGGCGTTATAGCTAAGGATGTAACCCTGTTCCTCCAGACGCCTCATGCGGATCTGGCAAGGGGTTTTGGACAAGCCCACTTTGGACGCAAGTTCTGTCACGGTTATACGAGCATTGCCTTGCAACTCAGCAAGGATGGCCCGATCAAATTTATCGAGTTTCAAATCGATTTCCTGTTTTTAGGCTAATAGATTGGTTGGCTACACTTTATTAGGATTTTGATTCTTATATCCAATAAATAATAATGAAATGATCTGGTTTTTATCAATTATTTGGTGAAGTTGATATTGGCAATAAGGCTATGATCTTTAGTCATAATTTCAACTGTCGGGGATGTGAGAACCATGAGTGCTACCAATATGTCGAACTCAGCAACGCTGGACCATTTGCGCGATGAGATACGTCGACACTATCTGGCGGATGAATCTGAAGTCGTAGAAAAATTAAAACATGTGGCTGAACTGTCTGAGGAAGACTGTCAGTCCGTTGTTCATCGGGCCGTCACCATGATTGGCTCGGTCAGAAAAAACTCAAAGCCTACAATGATGGAGCAGTTTCTGGCGGAATATGGGCTGGGGACATCTGAAGGCGTTGCTTTGATGAGTCTTGCAGAAGCCTTATTGCGGGTCCCTGACGCGTCAACCGCGCGGCAGTTGATCGTCGATAAACTGGTTCCAGGCCGATGGAAAGACCATGTTGGTCAATCATCGTTTCCGTTGGTCAATTTAACCACTCGGATGCTTCAATTTACCGCAGCGCTGTTATCTGTTTCCTCTAGTGGTCTGATGGGGAAACTGATTCGGACGATTGTCCAGCCAGTGGTATTATTTTTTACTGTTCAGGTCATGAAGGAACTGGGACGCCAGTTTGTATTGGGGCGTAATATTCAAGAAGCCATGAAACGCTCCTCTGGCCGTCAATCGCAGGGCTACCGGTATTCGTTTGATATGCTTGGAGAAGCTGCCCGTACAGAACGCGATGCTTTGCGTTATCTTGATAAATACAAAAATGCAATTACTGTATTGAAATCACAATGTACGCATTCAGATGTTCGCGATAATCCCGGTATTTCCGTCAAACTTTCTGCTTTGTTCTCCCGCTATGAATACTCCCAGAAAGAGCGGGTTGTAACTGTTCTGGTGCCTCGCGTTCTGGAGTTGGCTCAACAAGCCAGAGCCGCAAATATGAGTTTTAATATTGATGCGGAAGAAATGGACCGTCTGGAGTTGTCGCTGGATATTATTGAAACCGTGTTGAAAGATGAAAGTCTTGCCGGGTGGGATGGTTTTGGTGTTGTGGTTCAGGCCTACGGGCCCCGTGCATCCTACGTACTGGATTGGTTGTATGCCTTGGCTGGGTCGTTGGATCGACAGATCATGGTGCGCCTGGTAAAGGGAGCTTATTGGGATGCAGAGATTAAACGTGCTCAGGTTCTGGGTCTATCCGGGTTTCCGGTGTTTACCCGAAAAGCACATAGCGACATTTCCTATATCGCCTGTGCTCGAAAATTGTTTGGCATGACTGACCGTATTTATCCGCAATTTGCCACTCATAATGCCCATACGGTTGCAGCAGTGCAGCATCTCGCCGATGGTCAGAGTAATTTTGAGTTTCAGCGTCTGCACGGAATGGGTGAGTCTCTTTATGATGCAGTCATGAGGCAGCCTGGCCATCGTTGCAGGATTTATGCACCGGTCGGGGCGCATGAGGACCTGCTGGCTTATCTGGTCCGGCGCCTGCTGGAGAATGGTGCTAACAGTTCATTTGTACATCAGATTGCAGATGCGGGGATGTCTGCTGAACAGATTGCTCGGGACCCTTTTAATCTAAAATCATTTGTTCCGAGTAGCAGAATTGCCCGTCCCGAAAATTTATTTGCGCCGCTCCGAAAAAATGCGTTGGGCTGGGATTTGACTGATCCAGAGGCCGTTAGTACTTTGCTGCAGTCACGAGATAGATTTCGGGAGCATACCTGGCAGGGTGTTCCAATGATCTCCGGAGAATCGCCTGAAGGTGAAAAACTTGATGTTGTGAATCCGGCAAATCCCGAAGATATTGTCGGACACATTCGGATGTCTACCCAGCAGGATATCGAGCAGTCGATCGTTGCTTCTCAAGAGGGTGCCAGGGTTTGGTCAGCGACTAATGCGAGTGACCGGGCTTTGGTGTTAAACCGAGTCGCGGAATTGTTTGAAAGCCATGCCACCGAATTGTTTGCGCTGGTCTGTCGCGAGGCTGGTAAAACATTGCCTGATGCAATCGCAGAAGTCAGGGAAGCCGTGGACTTCGCTCGTTTTTATGCGTCAGAAGCCCAGCGTGTTGGAGCAAGTGGCCGTAGCCGGGGAACCGTTGTTTGTATTTCGCCATGGAACTTCCCGTTGGCAATTTTCAGTGGTCAGGTGCTCGCCGCCATAGCCGCGGGCAATAGTGTTATTGCCAAACCGGCAGAGCAGACGATACTGACTGCTGCACGGGCAGTTGAACTAATGTACGAGGCAGGAGTGCCTCGCGATGTCCTGCAATTGCTGCCGGGAACGGGAGAACAGGTTGGTGCTGTATTGACAGCGGATCCCAGAATATCTGCTGTTTGCTTTACGGGTTCCACTTCCACCGCGCAGTTGATCAACCGTGCTATGGCAAATCATATGGCTCCCGATGTGCCTTTGATAGCAGAAACCGGTGGTCTGAATGCCATGATCGTCGATTCAACGGCGTTGCTGGAGCAGGTGGTTCGTGATGTGCTTGCTTCCTCTTTCCAAAGTGCTGGGCAACGTTGTTCTGCATTAAGAATTCTCTATGTACAACAGGATATTGCTGATGCGTTGGTAACGATGCTGTCCGGTGCCATGGATGAACTAAACATATCTGACCCGTGGCACCTTGAAACAGATATTGGGCCGGTTATTGATCGGGAAGCCAGAGATAAAATACTGGCTTATTGTGATTTCCATCGAAGCCAGGGTAATTTGATTAAGGCGCTCGAAGTACCGATGTCAGGTTTGTATGTCCCTCCAGCCATGGTCCGGGTTGCAGGTATCGAGCAGTTGGAGGAGGAGATCTTTGGACCAGTACTGCATGTTGCGACGTTTGCAGCCTCTGAACTGAATGATGTTGTCAATGCCATCAATGCGAAAGGCTATGGTTTGACATTTGGCCTGCATACCCGACTGGAAAGCCGACAAAGAGATATTGCTGCTCGAATGAAAGTTGGCAACGTATATATAAACCGTAATCAGATCGGCGCAGTGGTTGGTTCTCAACCCTTTGGTGGCGAGGGCTTATCCGGCACCGGGCCGAAAGCCGGTGGGCCATATTATGTTCAGCGTTTTCGTAGCTCTGTGGTGGTTGACGAACCATTCACGAGTGAACAATCGGCAGAGTTGATTGGAGCCGAACGGCTATTTCAGGCTATCCAGGAGTTGCAGTATTTAGCAGTTGAACCGGTTGTTCTGGACTTGGCAGATATTAAGTCTGTGTTTCCGACGCTATCGAGTTGGCCACAAAAACTGGATAAAACGGTGGAGACTATGCCGGGGCCAGTCGGTGAAAAAAATACTTTGATTTGTCATGGCCGGGGTACCATCCTATGTCTGGGGCCCACACCCATGGCGGCAAAAAGACAGATATTATCCGCCCTGTGGCAGGGAAATAGAGTGATTGCTGTCTTACCTGGTATTACCGGATTTGTAGAAACTTTGCGCAACCACGGATATCCAGTTGTTTTGATAGAAGGCGAGCTTGAGGCGGAAGCGTTGCGCGAGGTTTCTGATTTTCAGGCAGTACTAAGTTCTGCCCCACAGAGTATGCTGAGTCGTTATCGTCAGGCATTGGCTTCCAGAGATGGCGAATTGATTCCTCTGATTACAGATTTTTGTCAGCCAGAAAGGTTGATTCACGAGCGTCATATCTGTGTGGATACGACAGCCGCCGGAGGGAATGCCAGCTTGATCGCTATGAGCGAATAGAGGGACGCTGCATTGCACAGCGGTCTAATTAAATAATTGTTGCAATGCTGTTGTATGCGAAAGCCATTGCCTGGCGATAATCATGTGTCCGGCGGGTGTAGGATGGACCCCATCCCAAAGCACATGGTTTGCCCCCAATTTGTCGGCACTCTGATTTAGCGCTTCCTGGGTGGGCACCCAGATACACTGGTGTTTATCGGCCAGCTCTTTTTCATAGCGCTGGAGTGGTTTGAGGAACGTAAACCATTCCGCGCTCACTTCTTTAGATAACTGTGCAAAAGGTTCCAGCAGGACAATTCTGATATTTGGGCTATATTTTCGCAGCAGGCACAGATACTGATCGATACCATCGGCGATATCTTCAGGTACTGGTTTTTGCGACACCGCTAACGTGTGCCAGATATCATTGATGCCGATCAGCAAAGACAGCCAATCAGCGCGGAGTTCTGTCATGATCTGTGGTCCACGGTCTAGAACGTCCGCTACTTTATTTCCTGATATAGCCCGATTATAAAGATTTAGACTGTTGGTCTGTGTCAGTAGATGGCTGGCCACGAGCGTGGGGTATCCACATCCCAATACTTCGCTTCTGTTTGCCTGTTTATCAAGCCTGTTCCGTGACGAATCAGTAATCGAGTCGCCTTCAAATATCAGTTTTATACTCATAAATAATTTTTTGTCATGTTTTTATAGCTTTTTGGTATTAAATGACTAGCCTCTGGCACTAAGCATATACTGAGAAGCGGTCTACAGTTAAAGATAATCAGAAATGTTTTACATGGATGTTCCATGTGAATATGTGTATGACAGCGTGGTGGAATGCATAGTGACGCAAAAAAGCGATACAAATTCAAAACAAAAGATCCTGATTGTCGATGGTGATCATTCGTTTTCCAAACCTCTGAGCGAATATTTGCAGGGTAGTGGGTATTTGGTCGAGGTTATTAGCGATGGCACACAGGCATTGAGTGCAATTCAAACCCAGCAGCCACAATTGGTGATGTTGGAGCTGAATATCCCTGGGGAAAATGGATTGACCGTATGTAAGTTGTCCCGGCGTCATTACACGGGTCCAGTCATTATGTTGAGCGGTCGTAGCGATGAGTTGGATGAGGTTTTGTGTCTGGACATGGGGGCGGATGACTATATATCTAAACCGGTATCGCACAGAGTTATGCTGGCAAGGATTCAGGCTCATCTGCGAAGAACGACTAAAACGATCAGTATCGAAGAAGAAGATGGTAAAGAACGGCTGAATTTTGGTGACTTAGTCATTGACAACACAATGAGAGAAGCCTGGTTGAATAATTCACCAATAGAACTGACCAGTGCCGAATTTGATTTGTTATGGTTATTATCAAGCCATGCAGGTCAGATTATGACCAGGGAAGAGATTTTTAATAAGCTTCGTGGAATTGAGTACGACGGGCAGGATCGTTCAGTGGATGTTCGTGTCAGCCGAATTCGACCAAAAGTTGGAGATGATCCGGTACATCCCCGTAGAATTAAGACAGTGAGAAGTAAAGGCTATTTATTTGTTGGCGACTTGGCTGGCAGACAGGTAGATACTCGAATACTTAACTAATCCAAACGTTTTTTGCCGAAGAGACTAGGCTGTTTATGGTGAGGGCATATTCTATATGCCCTTAACTGTAGTAGTCGCAACCGAATCTGGTATTTCTCATCAACGACAGTATCAAATAAAGGTTATTTAGCGCCTGATTTATCCAATGTGCAGGGTTTTTTGATCCATCGAATCATCAGTTTGCCAAGATGACGGGCATCCGTTGGCTTGGACAGGCTGGTTACTCCGGACTGGAAAATCGTTTTTTCAAATCGCTCCTCCCGCAGATCTAACAGTTTCCGAGCGTATAGCTCGTTGAACTCCGGATGTCCCTGAAAAGCCAGTACCTGATTATCTATTCGGAACCCAGCCACTGGGCAAAAATCATCACCTGCAATGATTGAGGCTTTTGCGGGAAGTTCGACCACCTGATCCTGATGCACATAAATCAGACTGATTGTTTTTTTGTCATAGTTTTCCCAGATAGAAGAGTCACAAGTGGGCACCGTTCGTACTCCCAGGCCCCAACCTTTGGTACTTTTTTCTACTTTCCCTCCCAGCGCCTGGGCCAGTATTTGGTGTCCAAAGCAGATACCAATAAATCGTCCACCGGCTTGATATGCCTTTGCGACCCAGGAAATAAGTTCTTTGATCCAGATATCATCTTCATAGGCACCATATTTAGAACCTGTCAGAAGATATACTTCTTGTTGATTAAGGGTTTCAGGGAGTTGGCGATTGATGGCAGAAAAATACTGAAAGGTGAGTTCAGAGTCTAACGCGCCAAGATACTGTTCGAACATCCTGCCGTAGCTGTAGTAATCATTAATCAGGTCAGGATGTAGCTCGTCACACTCAATAATATTCAGTTTCATAAAATATGATCATTCCAGGTGGTATCACAATGTCGACATCTGGGTTTTTATATCACTGAGATCATTAAAGGACCAGAGAGTTTGAAGAGGATATCAGTTAATTTTCCCCTAGTGCTTTGATTTTTAAAGAAAAAGCTTGCGCTCGGATAATTCGCTGTTATTATACGCACCACTTTCAACGGCCATGTTGAAAACGAAGCGTCCCCTTCGTCTAGTGGCCTAGGACACCGCCCTTTCACGGCGGTAACAGGGGTTCGAGTCCCCTAGGGGACGCCAATTTCCATTTCCATTTCCATTTCCATTTCCATTTCCATTTCCATTTCCATTTCCATTTCCATTTCCATTTCCATTTCCATTTCCATTTCCATTTCCATTTCCATTTCCATTTCCATTCTTGTTGTCATTGAAAACCCATTATCTTGCTGTGATTTCTGATCATATTTTGTCCAGTTTTGAGTTTCGGTAGAGTCTCGCGATACTTTCGGTATAGATATTTAATACTTTTGAAATATTTGTTTTCAGTCTTTGAGAAATGGCTATGCTAGCCCTGCTTCCAGCAAACACAGGAAGTGAATCATTCACTATATAAAAGGAGTTTTTATGAAAAAGTCTGTTTGTGCATTTTTAATAGCAGCATCAGTCCCTTTTTTTTCATTTGCTGATGAGTCTGTTGAGCAGACATTGTCTGCTGAGCCTCAACAAGTAATGGCTTATGTAAACATCAATCGCGATGACGAGGAAAGAATCGCAGAGTTGATGGTTGGTGTCGGGCCAGCAATTGCGGCAAGGATAGTCGCCTACCGTGATGAAAATGGACCTTTCGCATCTATCGATGACTTACAAAAGGTTAAAGGCATAGGTGCCAAAACCATTGAAAAAAACCGATATATGCTGACGCTTTAATTCAGTCACTGGTTGTAGCGTGGCAGAAAACCGCCACTACCATGAGGTGGAATGGAATGGGCGGCCGCTCCAAAGGATGGAGCAAACGGATGTTCAGGATGAACTACTGAAAAACCGCACAGGAATTTAGCATTAATTAAAGTCACCCGAAGCGGATCTATTCCACGGATACAGGAAGTGTCCGTGGAATATTTTTTATCAACCCAGACTTATTTATTCAATCAAAGACTGTTGTTGCAGAGGTTTCTCTGTTCGAGCGTTGCGGCAACCGCTTTCAACAAAATGACTTTTCTGGTTTTAGCCTGTCTAGTTCTCAGTAAATATCTCCTTATCAAAGGCTTTCTCACAGTAATGACATTTGAGTTGAATTTTATGTCCTAATTGCCTTATCCGAAATTTTGACGAAACGGGCTCTACTCTGGTAATGCAGTTACTATTGGGGCAGGGAAACACATTAATTAGCTCTGTGGGGAGAGTGACGTTGATTTTCCTGACAACCTTATAATCATCAATGATATTGACAGTGGCGTTGGGCGCAAAAAGAGCCAGCTCGTTGGCTTCTGATTCTGTAAATAACCAATCGTCCACTTTAATCAGGTCTTTGGTGCCCAGCTCTCCGCTTAAGAGATTAAATCCGACGGTAAGTCTGACTTTGTTGTCGAGTAGTTGTAACCGATTAACAATTTTAAGCCCCTGGCCGGCCGGGATGTGATCGATGACCGTGCCACGATTTATGGCCTCCACTTGCATTTTTTCACTCATGATAAAACTCCCGGGATATATTCATTAAGAACCAGTGCCAGCAGAGCCTGACGGGCATACACACCGTTTTTGGCCTGTTCGAAATAATAGGCATGAGGAGTTTTGTCAACATCTAGAGTAATTTCATCCACTCTGGGCAATGGGTGTAATATCTTCATGGTTGGTTTGGCATGTTCCAGCATGCTTGCGGTCAGAATGTAATGGCTTGCGATGTGTATGTATTCGGTGGGATCAAAACGCTCTTTCTGGACTCTGGTCATGTAAATAATGTCAGCAGTGGGAATAATATCTTCCAGGGAGTCTGAGTGCCGATATTCAATATTTTGATGGTCAAGCTCCTGCAGAATATAGTCAGGCATGGCCAGGACGGCAGGCGCAACAAAATCAAATGTGCAATCAAAATGAGTAAGTGCTTGGGTCAATGAGTGCACTGTCCGTCCATATTTCAAGTCACCCACAAACGCCACTCTAAGACGTTCAAGCGTTCCCTGGCATTCGAAGATTGTAAACAAGTCAAGAAGTGTTTGTGTTGGATGCTGGTTGGAGCCATCGCCTCCGTTAATGACCGGGATGTCAGCTAGCTCCGCCGCCAAGCGGGCGGCTCCTTCCATAGGATGTCTCATGACAATGGCATCTGCATAGCCGTTTAGCATGCGAATGGAGTCTGACAGGGTTTCCCCTTTTTTTGCCAAAGAGGTGCTGCCGCTGTCGGCAAAGCCTATAACACCTGCTCCCTGGCGTTGTATTGCTGTTTCAAAACTTAGTCTGGTTCGGGTTGAGGCTTCAAAGAAGCAACTTGCGATAACTTTGTCTGATAAGTATTTCTGATGAGGGGATTGCTTGATTTGTTGAGCCAGGGAGATGATGGTTTCGAGTTCTGATTGAGATAGATCACTGATGGATACTATGTCTCGGTTAAAAAGGGGGTTCATGTCTGCTCCATTACCGGGATTTGCCAGATTATACGGGATCAGTTGGGTAATAGAGAAGATTTTGCTTTGGTGAATTCACATTCCGCTGTTTGCAGGTTGTCACACGGTGGTAAGGAGTTTAGACTCGCGTTCAATCCTTGAACACAGTAATTGACAGACACTGTAAACCATGCCCAGCGATGAACTCAGCCATCAGATTTTAACCCTCCTTTCCGATCACCCTCATACCAGCCAAAGGCAATTGGCTCGGGAGTTGGGTATCAGTCTGGGTAAAGTAAACTATTGTTTGAATGCGCTAATCGAGAAAGGAATATTAAAAGTTAATAATTTTAAAAACAGCAAGAATAAAGCTGCTTACGTTTATGTATTAACTCCACAGGGTATCGAAGAGAAAGCCAAGGTAACAGCTCGTTTCCTGAAACGAAAGATTGAGGAATTTGATGCCTTGCAGGCAGAAATTAAAGAATTGAAAAAACAAATAGAATCAGGCCAGGAGAGTCGATTGTGAAATATCTCTTGACCGGCACAGCCGGTTTTATCGGATCAGAGGTTTGCCGGGCTTTGTTGCAACAAGGAAAGGAGGTTGTCGGTATCGACAACCTTAATGATTACTATGATGTCCAGTTGAAGGAAAGCCGGCTGGCCAGATTACATGAGTTTCCTAATTTTATTTTTAGAAAGGTATCTGTTGAGAACCGCGAAGCCATCACAGCACTCAGTTCCGAATATCGGTTCGAGCTGATTATACATCTGGCTGCCCAAGCAGGAGTGCGGTATTCAATTGAAAACCCAGAAGCTTATATTGATTCGAATCTAGTGGGCTTTGGGAATATTCTTGAGCTTGCCCGAAAGCAGTCAGTCAGGCATCTGGTGTATGCGTCATCGAGTTCTGTATATGGTGAAAATGGTAAACAACCCTTCTCAGAACAGGACAGCGTTGATCACCCGGTGTCTCTTTATGCTGCAACCAAGAAAGCGAACGAGGTAATGGCTCATTCATATAGTCATTTATATGGTATTCCAACAACAGGTTTGCGATTTTTTACTGTTTATGGCCCCTGGGGGCGACCGGATATGGCCCCGTTTTTGTTTACCGATGCAATATTGAATAATCGCCCTATCAATGTGTTTAATCAGGGGAATATGGCAAGAGATTTTACCTATATAGATGACGTGGTTGATGGGGTTCTGAAAGCGCTTACCGCCGTTCCTGTAAAACGCCATGGCGTGATGGGTAGCTCTGTCAATGACACTAGCGCATGTTTTCAGGTTTTAAATGTGGGTAATTCAAGACCAGTCAGGTTAATGGACTTTATCAGAGCAATAGAGCGCTTCTCCGGCAATACGGCGACGATGAATTTTATGGATATGCAGAAAGGGGATGTTCCGTCTACTTATGCCGATATATCCCGTCTATCTACATTAACCGGCTATTCACCACAAACTTCTATTGAGGACGGTGTTCAGAAAACTGTCTCCTGGTATAGAGAATATTACAGACTATAAGGAATAGTTATGAAAGTTACAGTGTTTGGAATTGGGTATGTTGGGTTGGTACAGGGAGCGATATTGGCCGAAGTCGGTCATGATGTTTGTTGTGTTGATGTCGATTCAGCGAAAATCGAAAAACTCAAAAATGGTGTGATTCCAATCTACGAACCTGGGTTGGAGACTCTTGTTAAAGAAAATTTTGACTCAGGGAGACTGCATTTCACTACCAGCGCAGAAGAAGGTGTTGGCCATGGTGAAATTCAGTTTATTGCTGTGGGTACGCCTCCTGATGAAGATGGATCAGCCGATCTGAAATATGTCTTGGCTGTTGCGGAAACCATTGCTACGCATATGAATACATATAAGGTTGTAGTCGACAAATCGACTGTACCTGTCGGAACTGCAGACAAGGTAAGCCAGAAAATTGCTCAGGTTCTCAAAGAGCGCAATGTGGCTTTTCCATTTGATGTTATCTCGAATCCAGAGTTTCTAAAAGAAGGTTCCGCGGTTAACGACTGCATGCGCCCAGATCGGATCATTATTGGAACCGACTCTGATCGCGCTGAAGAAGCAATGAGGGAATTGTATGCTCCATTCAACCGAAATCATGAAAAAATGATTGTTATGGACGTTCGCAGTGCCGAGTTGACCAAATATGCGGCAAATTGCATGTTGGCAACCAAAATCAGCTTTATGAACGAGATGGCAAACCTGGCTGAAAAGCTTGGGGCAGACATAGAGCATGTCCGTCAGGGAATTGGTTCGGACCCGAGAATTGGTTATCACTTTATCTATCCCGGTATTGGTTATGGAGGCTCCTGTTTTCCAAAAGATGTACAAGCGCTGATCAGGACTGCCGACAGTATTAAATTTGATGCGACCGTATTAAAAGCGGTGGAAGCCCGGAATTATGCACAAAAAAATGTTTTGTTCGAAAAGGTACAAAAATATTTTGGTGATAATTTAAAGGGTAAAGTATTTGCTGTTTGGGGGCTGTCCTTCAAACCAAATACTGATGATATGCGTGAGGCTCCAAGTCGGGTTCTTATGGAATCATTGTGGGATGCGGGAGCAAGTGTTCAGGCATATGACCCCGAAGCCATGGAAGAAACCCAGAGAATTTATGGTTCAAGAGAAAGTCTGAATTTGGTTGGTACCAAAGAAGCTGCACTCCGTAATGCAGATGCTTTGTTAATTTTAACTGAGTGGCAGGCTTTCAAAGCTCCAGATTTTGAGTTCATCAAGTCACAGCTTAAGAGTCCGGTAATATTTGATGGCAGGAATCTTTATGAGCCGCATCGGATGAAATCCAAAGGTTTCACATATGTATCCATCGGGCGTGCGGGCTCTTAAGGTACGATTTTGAGAAAGTCATATATTAAGGAAAATTCATCAGTTTTGTCTGTTCTGATGAGAATTTTCGATGCAATTATCGTAGTGACGATGGCCCGGTTTGCGTATTCATTGTGGCTTGGGACATGGATTGTACCCAAGCATTATGAGTTAGGTTACACCGTTTCAGTGTTTGCCACCGTATTGGTTTTTAATCACTTTAGGCTTTATAGGGTCTGGCGAGGGGGCTCAAAGTCTGAAGAAATCAAAAACGTCTTTTATGCGTTAGCTTCTACTTTTGTTATTCTGGCTATAGCATCGGCAATGACTAAAACCACTGATAGTTACTCTAGAGGTTGGTTCCTTATATGGTGGGGGCTGAGCTTTGTAGTAATCGGTGGCTATCGATTTGTCGTTCGTCTGATACTGAATGTTTTGAGGAAGAAAGGATATAACCAGCGTTCTATAGTCATCATTGGTAGTGGTGCTATTGTTGAACGGTTGGTCGCTACCGTAGAAGAGAATCGATGGATAGGGCTTCAATTAAAAGGTGTGTTAGGAGATGATCTGGGGCACCTTGGTAAAACACAAGTGCTTGGCGGATATGAAGATGTAGTGACTTATCTCGAAACGAATACCGTTGATCAGGTCTGGGTAGCTATACCGTTAAATCAGATGGACAAAATAAAAGATGTTTTAGCTGACCTGTCTCTGTTCTCTACAACGATCAAATATGTTCCGGATGTGTTTGATTTCAATTTGCTCAACCATTCGGTGGGCTCTATAGCGAATATACCAGTAATCAACCTAACGGATTCGCCTAACGAAGGTATAAATGCTTTCATAAAGAGATGCGAAGACATCATTTTGTCATCTATTATTTTATTTCTTGTCAGCCCGTTAATGCTTGGGTTGGCTCTAGGGGTGAAGCTCACTTCCAAAGGACCAGTATTTTACAGGCAAGAACGGATTGGGTGGAATGGTGCAAAGTTTAATATGTTCAAGTTTAGATCAATGCCTGTCGATGTAGAACAAAACGGAGTCAAATGGGGGAGTGCCAATGAAAAAACTAAAACCAAGTTTGGCGCTTTTATTCGAAAAACAAGCCTTGATGAATTGCCGCAATTTTTAAATGTTTTAAAAGGTGATATGTCTATAGTAGGGCCGCGTCCTGAAAGAACGGTTTTTGTTGATCAGTTTAAAAAAGAAATTCCAAGATATATGCAGAAACATGTTATGAAGGCAGGTATTACAGGATGGGCTCAGGTTAACGGTTGGCGTGGGGACACGAATTTACATAAACGAATAGAGTGTGACCTATTTTATATTGAAAATTGGTCTATTTGGTTTGATCTGAAAATTATAGTGCTAACGGTATTGGCAGGTTTCTTTAATTTAAATTTTAAGAGATAAGTTGTTTGGTTGGTGATTGAGCACTATTGTTTTTTGCAATTTACGATAAAGGTCAGTAATGAAAGTTTTATATGTTGATTCGTGTCCGGATGTCGCTGGTGGGCAACGTAGTTTAATTGCTCTTCTTAGTCGGTTTGATAACTCAATTGACTATGTATTACTCATAAGTCGATTCAATAAAGTTTTTAGAAATGAATTGGTAGCTAATGGAGTTGATTTTCAGAGAGTTAAGATAGTTCCTTTTCCGTTTTTAAAAAATGGTTTGATCAATGGGCTTGTTTTAATATTCTCAATATTATATTGGTCGTATGTGTCCAAAAGCAAAATAGTACATTGTAATACGTTTTTTGATGGTTTGTTTGGTGGTTTCTCTGCGAGGCTTTTTGGAAAAAAAGTTATCTTTAGAGCTCGTTGTGGTATTGAAATGTCCAATCATGGTTTTTTAGATAAGTTCATATATTTTTTTTCAAATAAAGTGTTGGCTAACTCTTTTTATGTAATGCAAACATTTCAGCGGATAGATAGTGGCTTAAAAAAAGTTGAGGTTGTTTATAATCCTTTGGATTTGAAATTCCAGAGAACCGTTGTTGCGTTTAAAAACCCTAGTCCTTTTCTAATAGGAGTTGTCGGCACTATTACAGAGGTTAAAAATCAGCTTGAACTATTAAAGGCGGTGAAAATACTTTCTGACCGTAAAGTTGATTTGACCGTGAAGTTTATAGGGGCTCCTAGGAGTTCGGCGGGCGACATAAGCTATTTAAACCTATTAAAAGATTACATACTTACAAATGATCTATCTCGGAGGGTTGTATTTACAGGTTTTGTTTCAGATGTGAGAAGTGAAATGAAAGATTTAGGTGCAGTGTGTGTACCTTCGGATCGTGAACCATTAGGGAGAACTATTTTTGAGAGTCAATTGTATGGACTTCCTGTCATATGTTCCGACTCTGGTGGAAATTGTGAGTTAGTAAAGCACGGGGAAACAGGGTATGTTTATAAGCTTGGCGATATAACTGATTTAGCCGATAAGATATTAGAGTGTATGGAAGCGGGCGACAGAAATTTCGAGATTATCCAGGCATCCAAAGATCAGCTGGCGAATACTTTTTCTCCACAACAGACGATAGAGAAAGAGCTTGCAATCTACAGTAAGATTGTCAGTGGCGAGTATTGATATGTATGGCTGTTATAAGGCAAAAAATGCTTTGTATCTTTTTTGTTTATTGATATTGTGTGTGGTGTTTTTCCCCAGAGTTATCGTTTCTGAGTTGCCTTATTCTGTCTCAGGTTTGGATTTTTCTATTCCCTTGATTGTTGCGTCGTTAATTTTTTTTGGACGAGCAAAATTATTATTTTCGGCACTTCGTTTTATTGAGTTTAAAATATACGCATTTATTGTTGTGTTGATGTTGTTTTTTCCATTTTTATCTTTCTTGTTCAGCGACAGTGAACCTGCTTTCGTAAGATCTCTGCTTCAGGGGATTAGGCATCTATCATCAATATTTATCATTGCTTTTTTGATTTTTTTCTATGTTTATGTTCTAAATAATAATCTTGAGAAATTCATTCGAATTATATTCTATTTTTATGTATACGGGTCTTTATTTTATTTAATAGTATCATTAAATACGATTCCTGCGTTGTCCCCCAGTAGCGACTTGGACGGTACAACATTTTCAAGTATTGGAATGGATTTAAGGTTTGCTGGTTTTTCAGGTAGTCCTACTCCCTTTGCTGTTATATGTTTTCTATATGTATGGTTTATATGGAGTTGCGAGTACATACAAAAGAGCTTTTTATTTAGAGGAGTAGCTACTATTGCAATGGTTTTTCTTATTCTGCTCTCTCTTTCTAAATCAGCAATAGTCTTAACCATATTTATGTTGTTCTTAATGTTGTTGATTTCGTCTTATAGAAGGAATCGGGGAAAATTCTGGTTTCGGGCGCCTATTTATTTCTGTGTGTTTTTTTCTTGTATGGTTTTTATGTTTATAGTATTTAAGGAACAATTTCTCGATTTATACGATCGGGCTATTATTAGCTTCTATGGCAGGTTGGATATCTATGATCGAGTTATTGAGCAGCGATTGTTAGCTGAAGACTTTATGATGATTATTGGTTCGGGTTGGAAATCATATGCAGTTGGAGCTCATAATGAAGTCTTGGAAATATTGATCGGCTTTGGCTTATTTGCAGGGCTGGTAATCATATTGCTGTTATATGTAGTTTTACCAAGTGTTTTTCTTATTTATGTGAGAAACATAAATGCACTGATTCCAATATTTTTCATATTTGTATCATCTCTGTTTCAGGAAATATTTCTTGACCCTGTGGTTATGATTTTCTTTGTTACTTTTTTAATAATTTATAGAATGAATATTTCTAATATCAGTTGTGCTTGAACAACTCCTGTTATTTAAACATTTATCCGAGCAGCTATCTGATCAGAGGGGCAGTTTTTTTGGTGCTAAAGGAATAAAGGTGGGTTTCCTGAGAATATTTTGGTTGGTTTTGTAGTGTTAGATGGAGTATTAGAGTAAGTCGATGACGTTGAGATACGGACCAAAATGAAGATTTTAAGTATATTTTGCTTCATCCTGGAACATTCAATATTGTATCTCAAGTTGAGAGACTGGGGTTTCAATTTCTTTATTTTTCTTTGATAGCTCGGTATTGGTCCTTGCATTATAAAAAAACACTCAGTTTATAAAAACTACTATAGCTGTTTTTTCACTGTCTATTGCATGTAGTTATATCTACAATTTTACGTTGGGAGTGGTTTTATCGATTGTTTTGTCTGGGGTTAGCAATTTTAGGTTAATTGAAGCTCTTTCTCAGATGTATCTTTCTAAGGGAAAATCGATAGTATATTCGCCGTTATTATTGTTATATTTTTCTGTAATCTTCGTAGTCGTTTGTTATCTGTATTTTTTGCGAGCGCATTATGATTACGGAATTAAAGTGATAGAGTCGATAAATAATATGAAAGGAATTTTATATTTTTGCTCTGGCTATTACAGGTAAAACTATATATACAGATAAGGTGATTTTAAGCTGGATGGAAAGTCTGTAGAGTGTTGCAATATATAATCTGGCTTATAGGTTATGTAATTTGGTTTTTGTTCCAATTGCCTCGATCCTAACAATATCAGCGTCTAGTATATATAAAAGTGCTGAATCCCGAAGGTCTTTAACTAAAAAATTTTTCAAAGTTGCGATGGTTGGAGCTGAGCTTTCTCTGTTGTTATCTGCAGTCATGTTACTGTTGTTTCCTTATATTATGCTTTTATTTGGAGAAGAATATTATGATAGTGTTGAGAAGATATTGTCGTATATGCTTATTACACCATTTTTGATGTCCATACATTATGTGCTGGCCTCATTAGGGTTTTAAAAGACTCGAGCTATTGTGTCTCTTATCGTTGCAGGAGGTAATATATTTCTGAGTTTAGTATTGATTTTTATCTTGGGTGCTGCAGGCGCAATAGTATCAATCATGTTGGCAGAATTTATAGTGTTGTGCTTTTATTCTATTTTGCTTTATAAGTATCTAAATAAAATCACTTTATTTGCCTACTTCGGTGGATTCATAGAATATACTCTTATGACTGTTACATGCTGGGTAAGTCGAAAATGAAGAAAATTCTTGTGGCCACGAACGAGTTCTTTCCGTTTAAAGGCGGTATTGGTCGTTATAGTGAAGAAATCGTTGTTCAAGCTAAGGAAAGGTATGATGTAACAGTTTTGTGTCCAGATTATGGAGGGAAGGTATATGGTTGCCCATATGAAGAAGATATTAGGTTGATAACTTTTCCGGGGGGGCAATTTTCTCTTCGGCAAGCCCCTTGTTTATTAAAAACGATATTGTCGATAGATTTTTCATTTTATGATTATGTTCTTGTCGCTGATTGGCCGATTTGGTTGTTGATTTGTTTAGTTAATCAATATGTTCCTTTAAAGAAGAAAATTAGCTTTTCTTTAATGCTTCATGGCAGTGAAATTCTGAACTTAAAATATGGTAAGACATCATTGGTTAGAAAAATTACTAATCCCTTCAAGGATGTTCAGCATATATTTGTCAACAGTGAATATACTAAATCGATATTATTAAAATATTTTGGCGATAAGTTGTCATGTGATGTGCATGTTACATATCTTGCCGCCAAAAACCAGCGCTTAAATACAATAAAAGAGATACCGGAGAAAAAACATGGAAGCTTTATTTTATTAACAGTAGGGCGCTTGGATTCTCGAAAAGGGCACGAAACCGTCATCGATTCAATTGCACGGTTATCTGCTGAGCGAGGAAAAATTTTATATCGAATTATTGGAAATGGTTCCGATGATTATAGACAGTATTTATTAGAGAAGGCTAAAAGGCTGGATGTTAATATTGAAATATTAAGTGATCTGAGTGATAGTGATGTCGAGTTGGAATATCTAAAGGCTAACATTTTTATTTTAGCAGCAAGACCCGAACCTTTGAAGGTGGAGGGGTTTGGAATTGTTTTTTTAGAGGCTGCAGCATTTGGGCTTCCTTCTATTTCTACTAAGGTAGGAGCAATACCTGAAGTCGTGACTGATCACGTAACTGGTTTGTTGTGTGAGCATGATATAAATGATATTTCAAAAGCGATTAAAACCGTTTTTCATAATAGGAATCTTATCAAAAAATTCTCAGAAAACTGTTTGTTGCGTTTTGACTTTTTTTCTTGGCGTAAGACGGCTAGCCAGACATTTAGAGTCATGAGCCAGGAAGCTAATTAAGTCGTTGAGTTGTGTTTGAGGGGTATTTAACCCGAATATTTCACCAGGCCTCAAATTTTAAACACCTCACCGGTACTAAGAGTGTTATCCAGGGAGCAGGTTTTGAACTGAGGTGGTCTAATAGATCTTACCAGAGCAGTTAAGGATGATGTCGAAGATGCCAAGAATTGGTACAAAAATGACTCATTCGAGAATGCTCTCAGTTAAACTTTGGGGGTTCAACGGTAAGGGAGCAGTGGCCTCAGGGGAGCATTTAACGGATCTTTTGTATCGGCCAAAAAGGGGTGGCGAAACTAAAGTAAGAAGAATCGAGATTGTCGCATATGGAAAAAAAACTGGAAAAATGTTTAGAGTTTGTCCAAGTAGTAACATTACGGACACGTTCAAGGTATTTATTAGATAGGTTATATCTGGAGATTTTTGAGTGAAAGTAGCTATCGTTCATTATTGGTGGCTTAGCAACAGGGGAGGAGAGGCGGTTTGCTCTGCTTTAGTTGAGATGTTTCCTGAGGCGGATTTATTTCTTCATGTGTGTCAAGAGGACTTGGTTCGCCAAACTTTGACTCCAAAGTTCAGCGGTCAAATAAAAACAACGCTTATATCTAAGCTGCCGGGCGCTGCTAAGTTTTATCAGAAATATTTGCCTATTATGCCATTTGCATTAGAGCAAATCGATTTAACAGCTTATGATTTGATTATCAGTAGTGAATCAGGCCCAGCCAAAGGGGTTTTGACTCGTCCTGATAGCATGCATATTTGTTACTGTCATTCTCCAATGCGTTATATTTGGGATATGTATCATTCATATGTATCTTCAATGGTAGGATTTACCCGATTATTTTTTCAGTTATTTGCTCATAAGATGCGTATATGGGATCGGTTATCCGCAGATCGTGTTGATTATTTTATTGCAAACTCTAACTTTGTAGCTTCTCGAATAAAAAAATATTATCGTCGTGAGTCAGAAGTTATTTATCCTCCAGTAGATATTGGCAAGTTTGATCATACTAGACCTCGGGAGAACTTCTATCTCTACCTTGGGCAGCTTGTTGGGTATAAAAGGGCTGATCTTGCAGTGGATGCGTTTAATGAGCTTGGGTTACCGCTGATTGTTGTGGGAGAGGGGGAATTATACTCTGGGTTAAAAAAAAGAGCTGGTGACAATATTCAGTTAATGGGACGGCAACCTTTTGACGTTATAAAAGATTTATTGGAACGTTGCCGTGCACTGGTTTTTCCTGGCGTTGAAGATTTTGGGATTGTTCCGGTTGAAGCCATGGCTGCCGGAGCTCCTGTGATTGCTTATGCAAAAGGCGGAGGGCTTGAGACAGTTGTGCATGGCGTAACAGGTATACATTTTTATGAGCAGTCTACTGTCGCCTTAATCTCTGCAGTTCAGCAGCTGGAGTCTGGGGAGTTTATGTTCTCCTCTCCTGAAATCAGTATTCATGCTGAGAAATATAGTAAAGATGTATTTGTAAAAAGTTTTTTGTCCTTTGTTGATAATTGTAAGTGAGCCTCGAGTATAGGATCAAAGTTGGGTAACCGTTCATTCCATTCCAAGACGGCATCCTCCGCTGTTTACCTGTAGCGTCACGCAAATATCCCGATAATCCTCAACCATGTCCATCGACCGTTGCCAACCTCTCCACAAACTGATCATATTTTGGGGGGTTGTGCGCCGAAGGCGAATCATGTGAATTTGCAGGCCGTCTTTACGCGCTTATCGAACATGACGACGAAGGATGATATGGAAGCGCTGTTACCTTGGAATTTGATGCAGCACTAGAGTCGGGTTGGTTTGACGCTTACTGTAGACATAAGAGAAGCCTCACAGTAACGAATGAAATGCGAGGCATAGGTTATCGGGGGTAAACAGCGGCAGGAAGCCGTCTTGGAATGAGCGCTTACCCTTCAATATACGGATACAGCCAAGTGCTATGGGATCGCGTCGCTGGTCGATTTGTTTTGCGAAATCGTCAAATAAAAACAATATGGAAGGGCAAGTATTATAGATATTGTATATACTCCATTCCACATTAATAAATAGGACTCAAAAATATTGATTGTTGCTGTAAAAGAAAGTAAACAGAGTGTACTTACCCATACAGTTGTTGTGCTAATTATTTGTTTCGCTAGCCAAGCATATGAGAAAACTAAAAATATTAGTCCAATAAATCCATAGGCAATTATTATTTCCAAATAACTATTGTGTAAGTGGCCATAGTGCTTCTTGGCCCATTCAGTCGCTTTTTCTGACTGAGTTATAATGTCTTTTCGCGCCCAGAGGCCCCATCCAATTAGCGGTCTTTTCTTAATCCATTCAGAGGCATCTATCCAAGTGTTTATTCTAGTGCCAACGCTTGTATAGCTAATTTTTTCTTCTTTTCTCAATATTATTTCGCTAAGCTGTGAATACCCTTTCATTATTCTTTCTTTAACTAGATTTGAAGACAATAATAATGGAGTTGAAGTCACAATAACAACTATGAAGGTTAATAAGGCTTTCTTATAAGACGTACTTTTGTTTGTATATAATTTTAGTATCCAGAACACAGTAAGTGCTACTATGGTGCCAAGCCATACGCCTCTTGATTGTGTAATGATTACCCCTAATAGACTCAGGAGTATACAGGCAGTCCAGAAAGATAAAAGTGCTATACTTTTGGCAGAATAAATTCTACTCAAGAAACACACAAATGCTAAAAATGAATACCCAAAATACGCTGCTTCGTGTTGGTGGTTTCGGAGGCCAAACTGTGGCACGCCACCAGTACTTAAAATATACATTGCGTCGGGTAGTGCAGGGTTGGTGATAATAGCAATTAGAAGACCTAAAAAAAAGATAGCAACCAATATTAGCCAATTATCTAGTTTTCCGCCTAGCCACCATGCAACTGGGACAAACATAAAAAGTTTAACCAATTTATCTAAGTCCATATATTTGACTGCTGTAATTGGGTCCCTTATGTAATTTATGCCGAAAAAAACTATGGGCATTATTATTGAGATGGCTATTAGCAAAAAAGTCATGCCGGGTTTAATGTGTTTTCTCTGTTGATATATTGCAATTAAAAATGCTATCACCATAACTGATTCAGGGAAGCGATTTACAGATATTGGTGTGAATAGCTTTATAAATATCGAAATTAAAGTTGAGATAATCCCTATGGCTGTTAAATAGGTTCCTCCTCGGTGATATTCGGAAGGAAAGTATTTATCAATGGTATTCTGTAGTTTGCTTTGAAGATTGGTCATTTTGTTTGGTTAACTACTATCGATGGTAAATATTTAGTGGAATGCGCTAAACTCAACTATTTGACTTAAGCATATAGTTCTAGGTAACCGTCATTCTACTGCATTGCGTGATGATCTAGGTCGGTGCTCGATAAGATCTTTGCCCTGTGTTTCAGTTTAAACTGGTTTTGTTTCTGTATGCGTGTGCTTGTGCTTGGAAAGCTATACCATGCCTCCTCTAAAGTGCAATTTGGTTCGAATTAGCCAGCTGTGAAGGGGTGATATCATAAAAAGCACAAATTTTTAACCATTGTTCCAGGTTTCCATCCTGTCCAACATTGTGTTTCTGTAACGAGTCTTTTTGGGATCTTACAATAACAAGTGGTTTTGGTGGAGGGTTGGTACATCTTCTATATGTGACTCCATTTCTGATGCTCATCGCCTTAAACCAAAGATCATCCGCCCTGGGGGCAACTTGTTCATATATCTGTTGGTTCAGTATTTCATCATCAAATATGTTGGCTGGATATAATACACCTCCAAAACCAATGGCCATGGTTTGAGGGCTGGAGAGTCCTGGTTTTTGCCAGGGCCAGTCTTTATATGGAGTCCATCGGCCATTCTTGTCCCAGCTTATTTCACGGGCCTCATGGGCAATAATGTCGCAGGGATAGTCTAGGTGGTCTTGCCATAATCTATGAAGCCAGGTCTCAGGGTACATTTGGTCGTCATCACATGTGACAATGATTTTGTCTGGGTATATTCGAAGACTCTCAACAAGTTTTCTATGAGCACAGTTTTGGTCGGAGAAGCGAATTTCAAATCGACTCCCAATCAGTCGATTAAGATTATTGGGGATTTTTACTTTAAGTCGATCATTGAGCCATAAGACTATTTTTTCCGGTTGTAATGTTTGGGCGAGTAAGCTCCGTATCGTAAGGTGAACAATATTAAGTCTGGATTCAATTGATGTCAGGCTAACAATACAGCTGGCAGCAGTGTTTTCAGTCACCAGATGAAATTTTTTGGGGGACAGTAATTTAAGTTGGAGTGCTCTCAATAAAGAAGGAGGTATTTCTTTGGGTTTCATCAGTATGCTAGGTCATAAACATTTGAGCGTGGAAGGATCCCGATTTGTGGCATAAAGATCAATAGAAGCATGCGTCGTTGGTTGGTAATTTGTACTTATACTGCCAAATATTAATCTGACAGGTCGTTGCTCTGTAATTCTCCGAGCATTCTAAACCGGCTGTTATAAAATGATGGTCTTATTGATAACCCATGGTTATCGATATCAAAAAAACCATAATAATTGGTGCATTTCTTGTAGTTTTTTTTATAATCCTAATGTTCGCTTGCATTCATTATGCTGACATTCACACTTTGAACTCAAAAAGGCAAAAATCATGTTTGAATCGATTTCATTGGCACCGGCTGATCCTATTCTTGGTCTTACTGATGCATTCAAGAGCGACTCCCGGGAGAAGAAGGTTAACCTTGGAGTTGGTGTATTTAAAGATGAAGAAGGTAATACGCCTATTTTGAATTCGGTGAAAGAGGCAGAAAAATTGATGCTGGAGACTGAGAAAACCAAAGGTTATCTCAGTATTTCTGGTATTGAAGAATATGGTCGGCATGTACAACAGTTGCTGTTTGGGGATTCTGATATTGTGTCTTCTGGACGTGCTGTTACTGCACAGGCTCCAGGCGGTACTGGTGCTTTGAGGGTTGGTGCCGATTTCCTGGTAAAGCAGGGGGGAGCCTGTAAGGTTTGGATCAGTAACCCGACCTGGGCGAATCATAATGCTATTTTTACGGCCGCTGGCTTTGAAGTTGCCCAGTATCGTTATTATAACAGTGAAACCCGGTCGCTGGATTTTGACGGTATGCTTGAAGATCTGCAGCAGGTAGCTGCGGGTGACGTTGTGTTGCTTCATGGTTGCTGTCATAACCCTACTGGGATTGATCCTTCGATAGAGCAGTGGCGCCAACTTGCCGGGGTTGCGGTGCAGAAAGGGTGGTTGCCATTCTTTGATTTTGCTTATCAGGGATTTGCCCGAGGTGTGGAAGAAGATGCTGGTGGGTTGAGAGCGTTTGCTGAGCAGGTCGATGAACTTGTTATCTCCAGTTCCTTTTCTAAAAACTTCGGTTTGTATAACGAGCGAGTAGGTGCGGTAACATTAGTTGCAAAAGAAGCGCAGGCGGCTACGAATGCCTTTTCGCAAATAAAAGTCATTATCCGGTCAAATTACTCAAATCCGCCGGCACATGGGGCCTTGGTGGTGACTACAGTGCTGAGTAACCCTGCGCTGAAGTCGCAATGGGTTGGAGAAGTTGCCATGATGCGTAACCGTATCAGAGAAATGCGAGAGCTTTTTGTGGCAAAGCTGTCTGAGAAAGGTGTTCAGCGGGATTTTAGTTTTATCAATCAGCAAAATGGCATGTTCTCGTTTTCGGGGCTTTCAAAAGAGCAGGTGGAATCGCTTAAAAAAGATTTTGGAATCTATATGGTTGGTTCTGGACGAATAAATGTTGCAGGTATGACTAAAAGTAACCTTGATTACTTGTGTGAGTCCATTGCTTCTGTACTGTAAATAAAAAAGGCGGTTAATAACCGCCTTTTTTATTCTGGTGAAGTCCCTCTTAAGGCTTATCCGTCGGTTTTATTTCGATAACCCTGAGGGGGCTTGTTCTTTTTGATGTGACTGATCAGGTTGATTTTTTGCTATTAGACCTGGATGTCCGATCAATCGTTATTTCATTGAGAGGGGTAAGCAAAAGCTGTATATTTATCCAAATTTTTGATCCATGGAGCAGCTTCATGTCAGAACGAAAGTTCGTCGTACATTCCAAGTATGAGCCGAGCGGAGACCAGCCCCAAGCCATCAGTCGGTTAGTCGCAGGCATAGAGTCCGGCCTTAAGGCTCAGACGTTGTTGGGAGTAACCGGATCTGGTAAGACATTTACCATGGCGAAAGTGGTTGAGGCTGTCCAGCGGCCGACAATTGTACTTGCCCACAATAAGACCTTAGCTGCTCAATTGTATGGTGAGTTCAAGGACTTCTTTCCCAGCAATGCAGTTGAGTATTTCGTATCTTATTATGATTACTATCAACCTGAAGCATATGTTCCTTCTTCTGATACCTTCATAGATAAAGACGCATCCATTAATGATCATATCGAACAGATGCGTTTATCGGCCACAAAAGCACTGCTGGACAGAGAAGATGTGCTGATAGTTGCGACAGTATCCGCCATTTATGGATTAGGGGATCCCGAGTCTTATTCCAAAATGCGGTTGCATGTTTCTCGAGGTGAGATTATTGACCAGCGAAATATACTCCGAGGACTTGCTGAGCTTCAATACAAACGAAATGACGCTGATTTTCAGCGGGGAACATATCGAGTTAAAGGGGATGTAATTGACATCTTTCCGGCTGAGTCTGAGTTTGAAGCCTTGAGAATTCAGTTGTTTGATGAAGAGGTTGAAGAGCTGTCGCTTTTCGATCCTTTGACTGGTCAGATTATCGCGAAAGTTCCTAGATATACTGTCTACCCAAAGACACTCTATGTAACTCCCCGTGATACGGTGCTTGGTGCCATAGATACCATAGAAGCGGAGTTGAAGGGGCGTCTGGAACAGTTGCGTAGTGGCAATAAATTGGTAGAGGCACAAAGGCTTGAGCAAAGAACCCGATATGATATTGAAATGCTCAGGGAGTTGGGTTATTGCCAGGGAATTGAAAACTACTCCAGGCATCTTACGGGAATGGCACCGGGCTTGCCACCGCCTACGCTTTATGACTACCTACCTGCAAATGCGCTTATGTTTATTGATGAGTCCCATGTGACTATTCCTCAAGTTGGTGGAATGTATAAAGGAGACCGCTCTCGAAAGGAAACCCTTGTGGAGTACGGTTTTCGGCTACCATCTGCACTCGATAACCGGCCTTTGAAGTTTGAAGAATGGGAAGCCCGTTCCCCTCAGGCTGTTTATGTATCCGCTACCCCGGGATCTTATGAGAAAGACCATGGTCAGGCGGTGGTGGAGCAAGTCGTTCGACCGACTGGATTGGTTGACCCGATTGTGGAAATCAGGCCGCAATCTACTCAGGTTGATGATTTGTTGCATGAGGCCCGGGATCGGGTTCAAAAAGGTGAGAGAGTGCTGGTGACCACTTTAACAAAAAGGATGGCAGAAGACCTGACTGATTATATGGCAGAAAACGGCATCAAAGTTCGTTATCTGCACTCCGATATAGATACCGTTGAGCGAGTTGAAATCATCCGAGATCTTCGATTGGGTGCATTTGATGTGTTGGTCGGCATTAATCTGTTGCGCGAAGGGCTGGATATTCCTGAGGTATCACTGGTTGCCATTCTGGATGCAGATAAAGAAGGTTTCTTGCGCTCCGATCGCAGTCTTATTCAGACTATTGGGCGGGCCGCACGTAATGAGCACGGACGGGCTATTTTGTACGCAGATAGAATAACTGATTCCATGAAACGTGCGCTTGATGAAACGGAGCGGAGAAGGGAGAAGCAGTTACAGCACAATATTTTGCATGGCATTACGCCGCGAGGTGTTAAGAAATCCGTGATAGATATTATGGAGGGAGCTGTTATCCCAGGTAAAGGCTCATCCAAGGGGCAGGCTGGTGGACGTAGTCGGTCTGATTTGAAGAAGGTTGCGGAGAGAGAAGCTCAGTATTTGGCCGAAGAAATTTTGTCAACAGAGGATATTGTTAAGCGCATCCGAGGTTTAGAGGATCAGATGCATCAGGCGGCTAAATCGTTGGAATTTGAGAAGGCTGCGGAATTGAGAGATGAAATGGTTCGGCTAAAAGGAAAATTAGTACAGTGAATGTAGTACACCTTTCTGTTGTATCTGTACAATGTTGCCAGTTTTGAAATTAACCACAGGAGTGAAAATACGGATGATATTACCTGTCATTATGGCTGGAGGTTCTGGTACCCGTCTTTGGCCGTTATCTCGGCAACTGTTCCCCAAGCAATTTAATAATCTTGCTGGTGAATATACGATGCTTCAGGAAACTGCAATGCGGTTATCCGGGTTGGATATTGAAAAACCGTTGACGATTTGTAATGAGGAACATCGTTTTATTGTTGCAGAGCAGTTAAGGGATATTGATCGTCTTGGTCAGATTATTTTGGAACCGGAAGGGCGAAATACGGCGCCGGCAATTGCATTGGCAGCTTTGGCGGCTGTTAGTCGCGATAAAGACTCTGTATTGCTGGTTCTTGCTGCTGATCATGTTATTAAAGATGTGCAGGCTTTCCATGGGGCTGTTAAAAGTGCAGCGGCGCTGGCGCTGGAAGGGGATCTGATTACGTTTGGGATTGTACCCACTGAAGCGCATACCGGTTACGGCTATATACGTCGTGGGCAGGCTAAGGCGGATGGCTTTAAAGTTGAACAGTTCGTTGAAAAACCAAATGTACAAACGGCCGAAGAGTATATTAAAAGTGGGGAGTATCTTTGGAATAGCGGTATGTTCATGTTTAAAGCCGAACAATATCTTGATGAGCTCAAAGCCCATCGCCCGGATATATTCCAGGCCTGTGCTGAAGCTGTTCAACATACTAGCGTAGATCTTGATTTTGTTCGGGTTGATGCTGATGCTTTTAGAAAATGCCCTGATGAGTCTGTTGATTATGCAGTGATGGAAAATACTGGCAGAGCCATGGTGATTCCGATGGATGCTGGCTGGAGTGATGTAGGCAGTTGGTCATCGTTGTGGGAAATCAATGAAAAAGACGACGCGGGTAATGTTTTTCATGGAGATGTAGTAAACTTGGATAGCCATAACTGTCTGGTTCAAGGTGAGGATAGGCTGGTTGCTACGCTCGGACTCGATGATATCGTTATTGTTGATACTAAAGATGCGCTCCTGGTCGCAGCAAAGAACCGTGTTCAGGAAGTGAAAGATGTAGTGGCCAAGATCAAAGCAGAGGGCCGTTCTCACTATCATTCTCATCGCGAAGTTTATCGTCCCTGGGGGAAATATGACTCCATCGATTCTGGTGCGCGTTATCAGGTTAAACGTATTACGGTAAAACCTGGCTGTAAACTAAGTGTACAAATGCATCATCATCGCGCTGAGCATTGGATTGTGGTCTCTGGTACTGCCAAAGTAACGAATGGTGATAAAACATTTTTGGTAACAGAAAACCAGTCAACTTATATCCCCGTTGGGGAAGTGCATGCGTTGGAAAATCCAGGCTCTATTCCTTTAGAGTTGATTGAGGTTCAGTCTGGATCATATTTGGGTGAAGATGATATTGTTCGATTTGAGGATCGTTACGGTCGAACCTGATTGAAACATTTTTAAACAGGCCCGCCAAGAGCGGGTCTATTTATATCTGTGGGCGTGTAAGTTTCTGAATTCAAAAGCTTTTTTAAGAAAAAGCTTGCATCCGGATAAAAAGTCATTATTATTCGTTCCCGCTGTAGGCTCATAGCTCAGTTGGTTAGAGCACCACCTTGACATGGTGGGGGTCGCTGGTTCGAGTCCAGTTGAGCCTACCAATATATCTACGTATTGGCTTCGCACAGCATCACATATATCTAGCTGAATATATTTCTCTTCTTTGTTCCCAGTTGGAATGCCATAGTCGTGGCCAATATTAACCAGCTTATTGTTTCGTACAGCATGGTTATGTAGGTACCGCTGGTTCGTAAATCATACCACACTGGTTGTATCATCATTTGCAAGATTGAAAATACCATACCTAATCCAAATACTACGGTGAACCGCTGTCCTCTGTGGAGGGTATGAATTTTTGCTGCTACGAGCAATAGACAGGTAAGTAGGCACAGAACCGAATAACCTGTGAAAACAATCATAAGTAGCTCGAGTTGATTTTTCAGGCCTGCCTGCTGATTCACGATCAGCAGTGCTTTCAATGTGTCATTTTCTAACCAGTAACGACCACTCTGATAGGGCTCTAGTATTGCCTGAAGGTCAGTGGATTCAATGATTGGGGGAATAAAATGTTCCGGGCTAAATGCCAGGTTCCAGAACAGAGCTGACCAGAGAACTAATAGAGTAGAGCTTGAAAATGTGGCGACAACAACCTGAGAGGTCTTCATATCAGCTACAACGTCTTGTGATTTGTAAATGAGTGACCATAATGCCGTTCGGTTTGCTATTTGAAAAGAGGGTGGTCAGATTGACAGAAAACGAACCAACTATGTATGACGTGGATGTTGATATGTTGAATAGGGAGGCTGCGAAGATTTTATGGCGAGAGCTGCAGGTGTTTTTCGCGTCTGGTAAAACAATCTACGTCAGTACGGACCTGGATTTGTTGGAAGTGGCTGTTGCTATAAAACGGGATGAAGCAGATAAAGTCCGTCACTGGCAGTCAGAGGGGATGGTTGGAGCAGTAACAGATGAACAGGCTCTAAAATGGTATCAAGCTAATAGCATAGTATGGTCCGTGGTTATAAAGCCATTCGTATTGGTCCAGGACAAAGCATGAGCATTAAAGAGTGGGCTGTTGTTCCGGAGTTGGGCCTTTGTTATTGAATGCCGAGCAGTTTTTATACCATTATCTTTGAATATAAAGACTGATTCTGACGACATTGCAAAATGTAATAAAACAGTTGGTGAGCTGTCATGGAGTAGCGTCTTGTAAAGCCGGTTTTAAGGTAAGGGGAGTTAAACCCTGCCGCCTGTGTTTGACATCATAGCTGGATCTATTCCAAGTTTCTTTAGTGCTTGATTGTACTTATTGTCGGTGGGAGTCATAAAAAGAATTTTTAGATCAGCCTCCACTGTCAGCCATCCATTTTCCTGTAATTCGCGCTCCAGTTGTCCCGGACCCCATCCGGCATAGCCCATGCACAGTAAAAATTGTTGATTATCAATATGCATGATCGTGTTGAGTGCATCAATGGATGTGGTGATG
Source organism: Gynuella sunshinyii YC6258 (assembly GCF_000940805.1). GTDB lineage: Bacteria > Pseudomonadota > Gammaproteobacteria > Pseudomonadales > Natronospirillaceae > Gynuella > Gynuella sunshinyii. Next base: position 3,366,341 of record NZ_CP007142.1, read on the forward strand.
GCCACTTTGTTGGAGCCTGATATTTGACCATCATTTTCTTCAGTCTCGAATAAGACGAATCCTTGCTCCGTAGAAACAGGGCCACCATAAAGTACAGGGCGGTCTTGCCAATCTTCCGGGACAGAAATGTCCAGTTGTTCCACAACTTCTGAGATTTTGGTAGCAACCGGTTTGTTGATGATCAGTCCGAAGGCGCCATTGCTGTCGTGCTCCAGGATGTAGACAACGGAACGGGCGAAGTAGGGATCCTGCATATCTGGCATTGCCAAGAGGAAGTAGTGGCTTAGGTTGAGCTGTGTCATTGTGGTCCTCTAGCAGATTATTGAATTTCTACATTCGGTGCGAGTACTGCACTAAAAATTGTCTCAGAATGCTCATTTTGGATCTATAAACTGCGCTTTTTCGATAATTTTTGTCTTGCCTTTACTGCTTCATGAACAAAAATCAACAGCTTGCTAGAGCGCCTTGCTCAATATTTATTCTAGCTGTTTGTATCCCATAAATTCAAAGCTTGAGCACGTTAATGCTGCCTATCGGATGTAAAGATATTGAGCAGTCCAACGGTATGGGGGGCTATCTGCGTTGGAAAAGGTTTTATGGTTGCGACGATAGTGGGCCGAGAGTAACCTGCGAGGACTCAATGATAATGTCTCTTAAGGAGTGCAATATGCCAAAAACGCTAGCTATCATCGGTGGGTCTGGTTTGACCCAATTAGAGGAGCTGACAATTTCGAGTGCTCATGATATCCAGACACCTTATGGGCATCCTTCTGCTCCTGTATTAGAAGGTACATTTAAGAATCGCCGGGTGTTGTTTTTGGCCAGACATGGACATCCCCATAAGATACCTCCACACAAAGTCAATTACCGGGCGAATATGTGGGCGTTGCAGAATCTTTATGCAACTGATGTTATTGCTGTCAATGCTGTCGGGGGAATTACGAAAGAAATGGCTACCCGGCAATTGGTTGTGCCTGACCAGATTATCGACTATACGGCTGACCGTGCTCATACATTCTTCGATGGAGATAATGGGGGTGTGACTCACGTCGATTTTTCTTTTCCATATTCTGAAAGCCTGAGGGGGCTGCTAATTCAGAGTGGTGAAGAGAAAGGATTGGGCATTGTTGGGCATGGAGTATACGGTTGTACTCAGGGGCCCCGGCTGGAAACAGCGGCAGAGATAGTGCGAATGGAAAAAGATGGTTGCGATATTGTAGGGATGACTGGTATGCCAGAGGCAATTTTGGCTCGGGAATTAAAGCTAAATTATGCCTGTTTATCTCTAGTGGTTAATCCGGCTGCAGGAAAAAGCCAATCCGTTATTACCATCAAGCAGATTGAAGAGGCACTAGAGCAGGGGATGAATGATGCTATTTCGCTGTTAAGTCAGTTTGTTGGTAGCTTTTACGCCGCTTGAGGTGAGTTGAGGCAGAGTGTTTGGCTCTGCCTCGAAAGAATCATGGGGTGATCGCTGTGGCCTGTGGTATATCTTCCATAGGGACAAAATAAATCAGCATTCCAAACTTGGGATTATCAAAATAATACAGTTCTTTGGAGCGCATTCGCCGCTTCATATCCATATGAGCGCTACTTGTAGCGACATAATATTGGTTCTTCTGGCCGTTTACGGGCGAGACTTTGTTGTCTGGAGAAGAAAATAGTGCCAAGCCTCCGAAGGGCTCCAGTTGGTCCTGCAATGAACCTGCTGGAAGGCTTGAGTTGCTATCAGTTCCAGTAAGAAGGTCGAAAGGGGAATTGCTGAGCGCAACATCTGTTAAATACAGGTTTGTCTCTACATGTAAGTAGCGGCTGATATGAATCTTAATTAACCCGTGTAACTCGTTAATGCTGCCATACTGATGACCTCCGATGATTTCCACCGGAGAAGCTTCTTTTTCAGGTAAAACCGGATGGAACCAGCTGTTGTGGTATAGCACAGTATAGTTCTTGCTGGCTGCGAGCCTGTTTGCCTGACTTTTCAGATACTGAAGATTTTCGGGTAGTGCTTCAAATGGAGCTGGAAGCCCATTATCTGTAGATGGTTTCTGGTCACTGTTGTCATCTGCCGGGTCGACAATCTGGATGGCATTTTCAGGAATATCCAGCAATGGATAAGTTGGCCAGGTTTCGGGGTTCTGTTCGCTGGCTATATTATTGCTGAATATTAGCAGACTTACCTCGTACCAGCGCGGCTCGGTGGCGAGTGAATGAAGGCTCAGCAGGCATAATCCTGTGCTGAAAATCAATCGCTTCATAATTTATTGGGGTCTCTGGTTAGCATTTTAAGAATGTCTCCAATAGTGCCAAAACGTTCTTCGGCTGTCGAAGACTCTATCATGAACTTTAGCTGGTCGGCTCTGCTCAGTTTGAATTTGTGGGGCATTGCCTGGACCATCCTAACGATTGCATATGGTTCTATAGTGGTGTCTGCTGAGAAATGTATGGTTCCTCCTGCCTCCCCAGCATCAATTTTGTTGATACCAAGTTGTTCTACTTTTAGTCGTAATAATGTCTGTCTGAACAGGTTTTTGACGGGATCGGGCAGCAAACCAAAGCGGTCGATCATTTCTACCTGCAGCTCCCGTACGATTTGCTCATCGGTTGTGCTGGCGATGCGCTTATAGAGTGTCAGGCGAGTATTGACGTCTGGAATATAGTCATCCGGGATAATCGCCGGAATGTGCAGGTTTATTTCTGCACCATGATCCAAGGGGTTCTCTAAGTCGGGTGTTTTGCCGCTACGTATGGCTTTGACTGCCCGGTCCAGCATTTCCATATAGAGACTGTAGCCGATGGTCTCCATGTGTCCGCTCTGCTCTTCACCCAGAAGTTCTCCGGCGCCACGTATCTCCAGATCATGGGTTGCCAATGTAAAACCGGCACCCAGATCATCAGCTTCCGAAATGGCATCCAGCCGTTTCAGGGCGTCCTTGGTCATGGTTTTGGGGGGCGGAGTCAGTAAATAAGCGTATGCCTGGTGATGGGATCGACCAACTCGTCCACGAAGCTGATGCAGTTGGGCTAAACCAAATTTATCCGCACGATCAATGATAATGGTGTTGGCTGATGGAATGTCGATACCTGTTTCGATGATTGTGGTACAAACGAGTACATTAAAGCGTTTGTGATAAAAATCTGACATCACCCTTTCAAGCTGGCGTTCGCTCATTTGCCCATGGCCTACAGCGACTCTGGCCTCAGGTACCAGGCTTTGGATATCTGCGGCGCACTTCTCAATATCTTTGACTTCGTTATGTAGATAATAAACCTGGCCGCCGCGCAAAATTTCCCTCAGGATGGCTTCTTTTTTAAGTGCGTCGTCAGTTTGTCTGACGAAAGTCTTAACTGACAATCGACGTGCCGGTGGTGTGGCGATAATTGATAGATCTCGAATGCTCGCCATCGACATATTAAGGGTTCTTGGAATAGGTGTGGCTGTCATTGTGAGGATATCGACATTCGATCTTAGGGCTTTTACTTTCTCTTTCTGTTGAACCCCAAAGCGATGCTCTTCGTCTACAACCAATAAGCCAAGGCGTTCAAACTTAATTTGAGAGCCGAGTAATTTGTGGGTGCCGACCACGATATCTACAGACCCGTTTTCAAGTCCTTCGATAACTTTGGTGCTCTCTTTTCCTGTTTTGAATCGGGAAAGGCTTTCAATTTTTATGGGCCAGTCTGCCAGTCGATCGCGGATGTTTTCATAGTGTTGCTGAGCCAATAACGTTGTCGGAACCAGCACGGCTACTTGTTTGCCTGACATGGCGGCAACGAAGGCAGCGCGCATGGCAACCTCTGTCTTACCAAAACCAACATCGCCGCAGATTAGCCGGTCCATAGGGCGGTCCTGTCGCATATCGTTTAATACTGCTTCAATCGCCGATTGTTGGTCGGGGGTTTCCTCAAATGGGAAATCTGCGGCAAAACGCCGATAGTCAGCTTCTTCAAAGGTGAAAGCATGACCTTTTTTGGCTTCGCGTTGAGCATATATTTCCAGTAACTCGGCAGCAGTATCACGAATTTTTTCTGCCGCTTTACGTTTGGCTTGACTCCAGCGATCGGTGCCCAGTTTGCTGAGTGGGGCGTACTCCATGTCCGTGCCAGAGTATCGGGAAATCAAATGCAAACTGGTTACTGGAACATATAATTTGGCTTTGTCGGCATACTCAAGGGTTAGAAACTCGTCTTTTTGGCCATCGACTTCGATGGTTTCCAGGCCCCGATAGCGACCGATACCATGGTCAATATGTACGACTGGTGCGTCAATTTTCAGTTCGGTTAGGTTTTTGACGACGTTTTCGGCGGCTTCCTGGGATTGCTTTCGTCGTCTTCGCTGGGTGACCATGCTCTGGCCAAATAACTGTGACTCCGTAATGACAGTAATACCTGCATCCGGAAGTACCAGACCCCGTTCCAGTGGCGCAACAACGATTGCATGTCGATCCCCGGTGGATATAAAGCTGCTCCAGCTGTCGAGTTCTGTCGGACTCAGGCGAATGGTTTTAAGTAAATCCAGCAGGCTTTCCTTGCGACCATGGCTCTCTGCACAGAACAGCACACGGTGAGAGGTTTCCATTAAAAATGCTTCCAGCGCATTTAAAGGATTTTGCGCCCGGGAGTCGATTGGATACTCCGAAGGAGCCGCCAGAGATAAATTCAGACGTCCCGCTTTTTCTTCCAGGGGATGCTCTGTCAGTGAAATGCGCGGAAACGACTTAAGGCGCCGGAACAGCTCTTCTTTGGCAATAAAAATCTGTTGTGGCGGCAGAATCGGTCGACTTAGATCATGGCGGCGGTTTTCATAGCGATTACTTATTTCCTGCCAGAAATGATCCATGCTGCTTTCAAGACCTGATTCTGTAATGACCAGTGTGTCTTCAGGCAGGTAATCAAATACGCTGCTTAACTGGTCATAAAACAGCGGGAGGTAGTATTCAATGCCTGCCGGTATGAGGCCATCGGATATGTCTTGATAGATGGGGCAGCTTTTTAATGGTACGTCAAAGGTTGCTCTGAAGTTTTGTCGAAATTGAGCAATGGCTTCGTCAGTAAGAGGGAACTCTTTTGCCGGCAGCAGTTCAACTTTTTCGATTTGCTCTATACTTCGCTGCGTATCGGGATCGAACGTCCTGAGTGTATCGATTTCCTGATCAAATAGATCGATGCGGATTGGTAGATCAGTGCCCATTGGAAATACATCCATGATGGAGCCACGGACTGAGTATTCTCCATGTTCAAAAACTGTTGCTACGTTTCGGTATCCGGCGTTGTCGAGTCTTTTGCGGAATAAATCGATATTAAACTCTGCGCCTGTATGAAGTTGGATGCTGCGGCTCTGTAAATAAGAGGCCGGTGCCAGACGGTGCATGATTGTAGATATGGGAACAACCAACAATCCTTGTCGTAAAGAAGCTAATGTCGTCAGGGTTTTTAATCGTTGACTGATAATATCCTGATGAGGGGAAAAATTATCGTAAGGAAGCGTTTCCCAATCCGGTAAGCTTAGTATTTCGATCTGGTCACCGGAATAAAAGCGTGTTTCAGCAACGATTGTGCTGGCTGAGACGGATGACTGAGTAATCACAACCGTCAATTGCTCGGATTGTTGACAGAGTTGGGCGACAGCAAACCCCATTCCTCCACCAGCCAGAGCGCCCAGAAGTTTCTGATCACCGGCTTTGGTGGGGATGAACTTAGTTAGATTCATTGACTTAATTTACACAATCAGCAGTATTGAGGGCGCGTAGTTTAACACTCAGGCAGCAGGTATCCAGGGTTGGGTAAGGGTTTTTAATGTTCTTGATAATCATTATCGTTTTATGGGGTGATCGAAAAGCACACTAAATTCAATGCATTAGTAGCAAGTCATGAATCCTATCCTTATACTAATGCGCGCGAATTTGGGGAGGTATCCGTTTTTTTGAAAAAAACCACAAGATACCTGGAACTCAACCTATTTCTGAAAGGGTCATGTCAGACATATGTTTTTCGTTGGCCCTACCAAAATCTACTCATCTAAAATAATTGGACTAGGCATATGATCGAAATCAAGAAAGGTCTCGACCTGCCGATTACTGGTAAACCGAAGCAGTCAATTCGTGACGGTAAATCAGTTTCTTCGGTGGCGGTCGTCGGCTTTGACTACCATGGTCTGAAACCCACTATGAAAGTCAAAGAGGGCGACAAGGTCAAACTCGGTCAAATCCTTTTCTCAGATAAAAAAAATGATGGGGTTGTCTACACTGCACCGGGTGCCGGTGTGGTTAAGCAGATCAACCGGGGTGCCCGTAGGGTATTCCAATCCCTCGTCATAGATCTGGAAGGAGATGAATCGGAGAGTTTTGAGAGTTATGAATCCAGTCAGTTGGCTGCATTATCTCGCGATAAGGTAGTAAGCAATCTGGTAAATTCGGGGCTTTGGACGGCTTTGCGGACCCGTCCATTCAGCAAAGTACCGAAGATTGACTCAACTCCTAACTCAATTTTTGTAACCGCCATTGACACGAATCCCCTGGCTGCAGATCCGGCAGTGATCATTGCTGAGCAAAAGGAGTCATTTGTTGATGGTTTGGCTGTTCTGGCGCGCTTGACCGAAGGAAAGGTTTTTCTGTGCAAGGCATCAGGCGCTGATGTTCCATCGGGTAGTGCTCAGGTTCAAGAATTCGGTGGCAAGCACCCTGCCGGTAACGCTGGTACTCATATCCATTTTGTCGATCCTGTCAGTCGTCACAAAACGGTTTGGACAATTGGGTATCAGGACGTTATTGCTATCGGAAAATTGTTCACCACTGGACAACTCTATGTTGAGCGTGTGGTCGCAATCGCAGGTCCTCAGGTCAGTGACCCTGGACTTGTCAGAACCCGTATCGGTGCCAATCTGCTGCAATTGACGGCTGATGAGGTTAAGCCGGGAGAAAATCGTTTGATTTCCGGTTCTGTCTTTGGTGGCCGTAATTCAACAGCTGAGGTATTTGCATATCTTGGGCGTTATCACAGTCAGGTGTCTATATTAAAAGAAGGTCGCGACCGCGACATGCTGCATTATGTGCGCCCCGGCTTTAACTACTTTTCTGTCCTGAACACATTTATTTCCAGTCTGTCTCCTTCGAAAAAATTCGATTTCGATACTTCAGCAAATGGTTCAGAAAGATGCTTCCTGCCGTTGGGTAATTTTGAGAAGGTCATGCCTTTGGATATATTGCCGGCGCAGTTGCTGAGAAGCCTTATAGTTGGCGACATCGATACTGCAGAAAAACTGGGCGCTTTGGAGCTGGATGAAGAAGACCTGTCTCTATGTACCTTTGTGTGTACCGGTAAGTATGAGTATGGCGCTATTTTGCGTTCCAGTCTGACGCGTATTGAGTTGGAGGGTTAATTGTGGGATTGAGAAAAATTCTGGATGATCTCGAACCGCATTTTACGAAAGGCGGAAAGTTCGAGAAGTTGTTTGTGATCTATGAAATGATCGACACAGCAACTTATAAACCAAGCATCGTTACCCATTCTTCGTCTCATGTACGCGACCATAATGATATGAAGCGTATTATGATCCTGGTATGGATGGCGGCGTTACTACCCATGGTAGTAGGGATGTTTAATCTCGGCTATCAGGCCAATAGTGCCATATCTGCAGGCTTACCCGTTGGTGATGGATGGCGTGAAGCATTGATCGGGCTGTTTGCCGGGAATGACCCGACGAGTGGTTGGGATAACTTCTGGTATGGTTTCTGGTATTACATGCCTATCTATATCACCATCTTTATTGTCGGCGGTATTTGGGAAGCTATCTTCGCAGGTGTGCGTGGCCATGAAATCAATGAAGGCTTTTTTGTAACCTCCATTTTGTTTGCCCTGGCTTGTCCGCCGAGTATTCCGCTGTGGGCAGTCGCTCTCGGTATTTCCTTTGGTGTTGTATTTGGCAAGGAAGTGTTTGGGGGAACCGGTAAAAACTTCCTGAACCCAGCACTCTCTGGTCGGGCATTTCTGTTCTTTGCATATCCTATGTTTATGTCTGGTGATTCCGTATGGGTTGCTGTGGACGGTTTTTCCGGTGCGACTGCACTCAGTGTGGCAGCTTCACAGGGGTTGGATGCTCAGGGAACGTTGAACGGATTGACGTGGATACAAGCATTTCTTGGAAATATGGCTGGTTCGGTTGGTGAGACATCTACGCTGGCCATTCTGATATCAGGTGCGTTTCTGATGATTACCGGTGTTGCTTCATGGCGCATTGTGTCTGGAGTAATGATTGGAATGGTGGCAACAGCATTACTATTTAATGCGATTAGCTCAGATACCAATCCTATGTTTAGTTTGCCTCCTCAGTGGCATCTGGTGCTGGGTGGTTATGCCTTTGGTATGATTTTCATGGCGACAGATCCGGTTTCTGCCTCTATGACGAATAAAGGTAAATGGATTTTTGGTGCACTGATTGGCTTTATGGTAGTAACCATTCGGGTTGCTAATCCGGCGTTTCCGGAAGGCATGATGCTGGCTATTCTGTTTGCTAATTTGTTTGCTCCAATCATCGACCACTTTGTTGTTCAAGCAAACATCAAGAGGAGGGCGGCTCGTGTCTGATAAAAATTCCATTGGCAATACCATAAAAATTGCTTTCCTAACCTGTTTGGCATGCTCAATTGTCGTATCTATGGCGGCAGTTTCGTTAAAGCCTATACAGGAAGTTAACAAAGCAAACCAGGTTCGTCGGAGTGTTTTGGAAGCGGCCAATATTTATACAACTGGTAAACCTGTTGCCAAGCAGTTTGAAGCGGTAACCACTCACATTGTTGACTTACGCACAGGTGAGTACACCGATGCAGTTGATGCTGACGGTTATGATCAGAAAGTGGCGGCTAAAGACCCATCAATGAGTGAGGTTTTACCCCCATCTGAAGACACTGCATCTATCAAGCGTCAGGAGTATTACTCCAAGGTCTATACCATCGAAAAAAGTGGGCAGCTGCAGACGTTGGTTCTACCTGTTCGTGGATATGGTCTTTGGTCAACCATGTATGGATTTATTGCCCTGGATAAAGATTTGAATACCGTAGTTGGTTTCGGATTTTATGAGCAGGGTGAAACTCCGGGGTTGGGTGGTGAAGTTGATAATCCAAAATGGAAAGCCTTGTGGCCAGGTAAAAAGCTCTTTGCTGATGATGGCTCTCTGGCGATAGCGGTAAAAAAAGGAAACATAGACCCTAACAACCAATATCAAGTAGATCATGTGGTTGATGGTTTGTCTGGCGCAACTCTGACAACACGCGGTGTTGATAACCTGGTCCATTTTTGGATGGGTGAAAATGGGTATGGGCCTTTCCTGAAGAACTTGGCAAAAGGGGAGGTGTAAGGTATGTCTTCAGCTATTAAGAAAACTCTACTGGGACCCATTCTGACTAACAACCCGATCGCATTACAGATTTTGGGAATTTGTTCAGCTCTTGCGGTTACGTCCAGTATGCGTGTGGCATTTGTAATGAGTGTTGCGCTGACGCTGGTAACGGCTTTTTCAAATTTATTTATCTCGCTGATACGGAATCAGATTCCTTCCAGTATCCGTATTATTGTGCAGATGACGATCATTGCTTCCTTGGTTATCGTGGTTGATCAGATACTCAAGGCGTATGCCTTTGAAATTTCCAAACAGTTGTCTGTGTTTGTGGGACTGATTATTACCAACTGTATCGTGATGGGGCGTGCTGAAGCATTTGCCATGGCAAACCCTCCTGTACCAAGTTTTCTTGACGGTATTGGGAATGGTTTGGGCTACTCAGCGATGTTGATGACACTGGGTTTTATTCGTGAGCTTCTGGGTTCCGGAAAATTGTTTGGGCTTACCATACTTCCGGTTGTAAATGATGGTGGTTGGTATATCCCTAATGGCCTGTTGCTGCTGCCTCCAAGTGCTTTCTTCCTGATTGGCATAATTATCTGGGGTATACGTACCTACAAGAAAGATCAGGTTGAGAAAGCAGAGTTCAAGATGACGAAACATGTTAATAAGGAGGCAATGTAATGGAAGGATTGATTAGCCTTTTTGTCAGAACAGTCTTCGTTGAAAACATGGCTCTGGCGTTCTTCCTTGGGATGTGTACCTTTCTGGCACTTTCTAAGAAAGTCGAGACTGCTATTGGTCTTGGGATTGCAGTAGTTGTCGTGCAAACCATTACTGTACCTATTAACAACCTGCTTTATAACTATGTGTTGCGCGATGGTGCATTGGCATGGGCTGGTTTTCCTAATGCAGACCTTAGCTTTCTGGGATTATTGAGTTATATCGGCGTAATCGCTGCCATGGTTCAAATATTAGAAATGTTCCTGGATAAGTATGTTCCGGCTCTCTATAACGCATTGGGGGTGTTTTTACCGTTGATCACGGTGAACTGCGCTATTATGGGTGGTTCGCTGTTAATGGTTGAACGTGATTACACTTTTGCTGAAAGTGCTGTATATGGTGTGGGATCTGGCTTTGGCTGGGCGCTGGCCATTGCGGCTCTTGCCGGTATTCGTGAAAAACTCAAATACAGTGACGTGCCTGCTGGTCTGCAGGGCCTTGGCATCACCTTCATTACTGTTGGGCTGATGTCTCTTGGTTTTATGTCATTCTCTGGTATCAGCCTTTAAAAGGGAGTGATCGTATAATATGAGTACAGAAATTATTCTTGGTGTAGTGATGTTTGTGGTGATCGTGTTTGCACTGGTCGCTGTTATCCTCGCCGCCCGCTCGCAATTAGTGAGTTCGGGAAATGTTAAAATCATGATTAATGATGATCCCAGTAAAACTTTAGACGTTTCTGCTGGTGGTAAGTTGCTTCAGACATTGGCTAACTCCAATGTATTCCTGTCATCTGCTTGTGGTGGTGGTGGTACCTGTGCACAGTGTAAATGTAAGGTTTTCGAAGGAGGTGGCTCTATGTTACCGACTGAAGAAGGCCACTTTACCAAAGGTCAGGCTCGTGAAGGCTATCGCCTTGCCTGTCAGGTATCTGTTAAACAGGATATGAAAATCGAAGTGCCAGCCGAAGTGTTTGGTGTCAAAAAGTGGGAATGCACGGTTGAGTCCAATCCCAATGTGGCCACCTTCATTAAAGAGCTGACGCTGAAGCTGCCAGAAGGGGAGAATGTTGACTTCCGAGCTGGTGGATATGTGCAACTTGAGGCACCTCCTTCACATATCAAGTTTTCGAATTTTGATATTGAAGAAAAGTTTCGTGGTGACTGGGAACGTTTTGGTTTCTTTAACCTTGAGACCAAAATTGAAGAGCCTGTTATTCGCGCTTATTCAATGGCGAATTATCCTGAAGAAAAAGGTGTGGTTAAATTCAATATTCGTATTGCTACTCCTCCTCCAGGAAGTAATGGTATTCAGCCAGGACTAATGTCATCTTTTGTTTTTAACCTGAAACCAGGTGACAAGATGACAGTATACGGGCCGTTTGGTGAGTTTTTCGCTAAAGATACAGATGCCGAAATGGTATTTATCGGCGGTGGTGCTGGTATGGCACCAATGCGCTCACATATCTTTGATCAGCTTAAGCGTCTTCATACCAAGCGTAAAATGAGCTTCTGGTATGGTGCGCGTTCACTGAAAGAAGTTTTTTACAATGATGAGTATGACATGCTGGCTGGCGAAAATGAGAATTTTGACTGGCACTTGGCTTTGTCCGATCCGCAGCCAGAAGATAACTGGAATGGCCTGACTGGATTTATCCATAATGTCTTGTATGAAAACTATCTTAGAGATCATGAAGCACCAGAAGATTGTGAGTATTACATGTGTGGTCCTCCAATGATGAATGCCGCAGTTATTAAGATGCTGAAAGATCTGGGTGTAGAAGACGAAAACATTCTGTTGGACGATTTCGGCGGATAAGAGTTTGGGAGTATTCGTGCAGATACGTTCTGTATTAAAGCCCGTGTTTGTTGTGATGGCATTTTTTGCCATCATGGCAGCCACGGGCTGTTCTGTTTCTGGCCAGGATGAAATTCAAACGTTTTATGGTCAGGCCTTGGGAACCAGCTACTCTATTAAGTACGTTGGTGAAAAAAATAAGGTAGGCAAGTATCAGCATGGTGTGAATAGTGTGCTGGACCGTATTGATCAGTCGATGTCTACGTATTTGAAAAAGTCTGAGCTTAACCGATTTAATGACGCCCCGGTCGGTGAACCGTTTCATATGTCTGATGATTTGTTCTACGTTGTTTCGCAGGCTCAGATCATCAGTGAAAAAAGTGTTGGTGCATTTGACATTACAGTTGAACCGCTGGTTGATTTATGGGGGTTCGGACCAAGTGATAGGCCGGATATCGTTCCAGATAAAGCGGAGTTAACTAAAGCATTTGATATGGTGGGATATTCCGCGTTGCAGATGGATACAGCTACTCACACTGTCACTAAAATAGCGCCAAGAGAGATTGATTTGTCCGCAATTGCCAAAGGTTATGCCGTTGATAAGGTTGCAGAGTACCTGGACAGCCTCAATATTTCTGCATATCTGGTGGAGGTTGGCGGTGAAATGCGCTTGAAGGGCAAGAAACCTAACGGCGACAGTTGGCGAGTTGCTATAGAGACGCCGGAAAGCGGTGCCGGAGGTATATATCGGATTTTACCGTTATCTGACCGGGCTATCGCAACATCAGGTGATTATCGCAATTATTTTGAGGTCAACGGGAAAAGATATTCCCATACGATTGATCCCAAAACCGGCTTTCCGATTGATCATCCATTGGTTTCGGTGAGTGTGATTACTGATAGCTGCGCTATTGCTGATGGATGGGCTACAGCGATGATGGTTCTGGGTACCAGGTCTGCTCTGGAGTTGGCTGAGAAAGAGCAGTTGGCTGTGTTTTTGATTGAGAAAACGGCCGATGGTTTTAAAGAATATAAAAGTTCGTTGTTTGATAACTACGAGTTTAAGAGGTGATTATGAGTACGTTTATTGTTGTATTTTTTGCCATGGTTATATTTACCGCGTTGATGGCTGTTGGCGTAATGATGGGTAGAAAACCCATTACTGGGAGTTGTGGTGGTATGGCTGCGCTGGGTATGGATGTGGCCTGTGATATCTGCGGTGGGGATAAAAGCATTTGCGAGGATGAGGTTGAAAAAGCTAAAAGGATTAGTCAAAAAAGTGCCAGTTTGGCTTATGACGCCACTGCAAAATAGATCTCTGGGTTTAAATAATATGTTTTTTGTTGTGATCACTATGGCTGGGAGTATCTATGGCTGAATACAGTTATGATGTTGTCGTTATTGGCACTGGACCTGCGGGAGAAAGTGCTGCTATGAATGCCGGCAAAAAGGGCAAGACTGTTGCGCTGATAGATTCCCGAGCTGAGGTTGGAGGTGGTTGTACTCATAAAGGAACGATTCCTTCCAAGGCGCTCCGTCATGCAGTGCATGCTGTTATGAAATTTAACAGAACACCGCTGTTCAGAGCTATTGCAGAGCCAACCCTGCTGTCTTTTCCTGAAGTTAATGCCAGTGCCCAACAGGTCATTAGCAAGCAGGTAAGTATGCGTCGTCGTTTTTACAGTCGTAACCATTTTAAGATTTTTAATGGCCATGCGCGATTTGTGGATCCCAATACTGTTGAGGTTCAAACCAGTCAAAGCACCAAAGATATCTTACATGCTGAGCATGTTGTCATTGCAACTGGTTCCCGCCCATACCGTCCTGATAATGTCGATTTTAGTCATCCTATGGTGTTTGACAGCGACACTATACTGACCCTGAACAGAACCCCTCGTCGTATCATTATTTATGGGGCTGGGGTTATTGGTTGTGAGTATGCTTCAATTTTTAATGGTTTGGGTTGCAAGGTTGACCTGGTTAACCCAGGGGCGAGATTGCTGGCATATATGGATGATGAAATTTCAGATGCCTTGAGTTATCACATGCGTGGTCACGGAGTGTTGATTCGTCATAATGAAATGTTTGAGAGTCTTCATGGTTATGATGATTATGTTGAGTTGAAGCTTCAAAGTGGAAAAGTCATTAAAGCGGATGCATTTTTATGGGCCAATGGTCGCGCAGGGAATACTGATGATCTTGGTCTTGAAAATGCAGGCTTGGAAGCAAATTCTCGTGGTCAGCTTGAGGTTGATCGGTTTTATCGGACAAAGACGGACAATATCTTTGCCGTTGGCGATGTAATTGGTGCTCCAAGTCTGGCCAGCGCTGCATATGATCAGGGTAGAGCCGCTTCTGGTGCTATTGTAAACGATTCGAGCTATATCTTTTTTGAAAATATACCGAATGGTATTTATACCATTCCAGAGATCAGTTCTGTTGGTAAAAACGAACGCGAACTGACAAAAGCAAAGATTCCATATGAAGTAGGTAAGGCTTATTTTAAAGATACAGCCAGGGCGCAGATTACTGGTGAAGATGTAGGTGTGTTAAAAATTCTGTTTCATCGTGAGACATTGGAGTTATTGGGGATTCACTGTTTTGGTGATCAGGCTGCAGAGATTCTTCATATCGGCCAAGCTATTATGGAACAGAAAAATGGCGGCAATACACTTGAATACTTTGTTACCCATACATTTAACTATCCGACGATGGCAGAAGCTTATCGTGTTGCTGCGCTAAATGGATTAAATCGATTATGAAATATGAAATTGTTCCAGTGACTCCTTTTCAACAGAATTGTTCCATTCTGTGGTGTGAGAAAACGGGTAAGGCTGCAATCGTTGATCCTGGCGGTGAAGCCGGGAAAATTCTGGCACGTGTTGATGCCTTGGGCGTTGACGTTGATAAGGTTCTTTTGACTCATGGGCATCTTGACCATGCTGGAGCAGCAAATGCTATCAAGAATATGCTGAATGTTCCGATTGTCGGTCCTCAGCAGGAAGAAGCTTTTTGGCTGAATCAGATAGAAAACCAGGCATCCATGTTTGGTTTTGGTGAGGCTGAAAATGTGGTGCCGGATGTATGGTTGAATGATTCCGACATTGTCAAAATAGGTGAAACACAGTTGTTGGTGTTGCATACTCCAGGACACACCCCGGGCCATGTCGTGTTTTACTGTGAGTCCTCCAAGTTGGCAATTGTTGGTGATGTGTTGTTTGCAGGCAGTATTGGGCGCTCAGATTTCCCTCGTGGTAATCATGCTCAATTGATTCGGTCTATTCGCGAGAAATTGCTTGGGCTTGGGGATGACATATGTTTTATTCCCGGCCATGGTCCGATGTCTACCTTCGGGCAGGAGCGTCTGACAAATCCTTTTGTTGCTGATCGAAATTTTGGGTGAGTTTCAACTCTCATCTCAGCTCACTGATTAGCGTCCAGGTCGATATCGATACACCCGAATACTCGGAGCAATGGGGTCTTCCTCCAATTGATTGTCGTTTCTGATTTTACGCTGGCGTTTTTCAGGAGGAAGAGAGTCTGGAATCGAAAATGCTGGCATTCCTTGCTCTCTAGGGAAGAAAATCGGTAAAGCCACATTAAAGGCTGTTCGTTCTCCATTTCCATATAGTATGTTGGCTCGCATAATTGGGCTAAGGTTTTGTACCAATGCCAAAACTTCTGTATCGGGCAAACTCCCCAGGCGATCGTACTGAACTTTAATGTGTGGAGCCAATACATCAAAGCGCATTAGTTTTTTGAGTGCTTCCTGTTTTGAAATCCTTTGAATGCTTTTTCCACTTTTGTACCAGTTAAAGCTTATTTTTGCTGGATTTTGTCGTAAGACGGGTATGGTTCGCGTGACCTGTTTGAGATTAAGTCGAGCCAGTCCTTTAGCGGCAAGCTCATTGGCCAAGTTCGAATGTCTGGAGATTAATTCGTATTTGTACCTGTTCAGGTCATTTGGAGAGTCTTCTCTGATCTTTTTGATGTAGTCCGCAAAGTCTGCTTTTAGTTGATTGATCTCAGTGACCTGGTTCAGCATTTTTTCATCGCTTGCAACTAATCCGTAGTAAGCGATGGTTTCGCGACCGTCCATCCCATCCCGATACCAAAAATCCGTGATTGCTTCATGAATTCCTTGTGCTGCGGTTTGGTAGCCATGACACCAGCAGGTAACTTGGTTTTGTTGTAAGTACTGCCCAAGGGATTGAGTTAAAGACAGTAGAGTGTCGAAAGTATGTTCTAGCTGCTGCATAGATACCAACGTGTTTCAATTGTTATATAACAGGTTGTGTTTGTGTTCTGTCGTTGAGGTGGCAGCTGATTGTTCTACGGTATAATTCTGTATATTCATTGTTACGTGTAATTTTTATCTGCTGCCGACTATAGTTGGACCTATTGTTATACAGATTTGTTTTGTGCTGTGAGGTGGTGGTTAAAAAAATCGATTGTTCTTGACCATGCCAGTTCAGCACTCTGTTCATCGTAGCGGGCTGTGGAGTCATTATGGAACCCATGGTTTACACCAGAGTACATATAGGCTTCATAAGGCACCTTATTTTTCTTTAATATCTCTTCATAGGATGGCCAGGTTGCATTTACGCGCTTGTCTAGTTCGGCAAAGTGCAGCAGTAAAGGACCTTTAACCTGGTTTACAATATTGTCATTGGCGGGAGTTCCGTAGAAAGGTGATATTGCATTCACTGTATCTGGAATTGTTGCGGCAATCATATTGCAAATATATCCGCCAAAACAAAAGCCTACTGCACCGACTTTTCCGTTACCTCTTTCATATTGTTTTAGGAATTGTGCCGAAGCTATGAAGTCCTGCTCAATTTTCATTTTATCCATAGAGCTTTGCATGCTTCGACCCTCATCATCATTACCGGGATAACCACCCAGAGGGAATAGTGCGTCCGGGGCGAGGGCAATAAAGCCTTTTTTGGCCAGTCTTCGGGCAACGTCTTTTATGTACGGATTTAGTCCCCGATTCTCATGTATGACCAGAACAGTGGGGGCGGGTTGTTCAAGCTTAGAGGGTAGAACCAAATAGCCACGACCAGTGCCATGTCCTTTGGGTGAATCAAAATTTTGATAACTTGCTGTAATATCCGGATCGTTAAAGGATATTTGTTCAGCTTGCGCATAGTTTGGTAGTAATGCTGCTGTAATGGTATTTGCAGTCAAGCCAGCCACCGCCAGCGTTGCAAGCCTGGATACAAACGTACGACGGTCAATGTCGCCATGGGCATATTCGTCGTACCAGTCAAAAGCAATTTGTGGAATCTTTGAATTCATTGTTCTTCTCTCCTGCGCTCTTATCTTTATCTGGTGAAAGAAACATCAGATAGGAAATCATCTTAGGGTAAGAAAAGTTTTCACCACAAGTGCATGAGCTCTTCAAGAAGGTCAGAGAGGTGTAAATTAAAAAGGGCTGCCATCGGGCAGCCCTTGGAGTGGAGTTATTCTTCCTGAATGCCGGGTCCGGTGGTATTTTTCTCCTCTTCGAGCATTCTTCGTTTTATTTCTCTTGGATCATTAAATGCTCGTTTTGGTGCTGAAGACTCATTATCCGGATCCTGAGGTTTCTCGGCCTCCGATTTATTGGTCTTTGTTTCTTGCGCCGGCTTTGGTTGGGTTGCCTCCTGGTTGGAAGGTTGTGTCTCAACCGTTGCTATGGCAGGTGCTTTTGTTTCTACAGGTTTTACTTCTGGAGCATCCGGCTGTTTGGCGGTGTTGTCAGTGCTGTTGGTAACTGGCTGGGCCTTAGTTTCTGGTTCAGCTTTTACTTCAGGGGTTGAGGTTTCAACACTGTTTTTCGTTGCTTTGAAATCAAAAACCTCTGGTGCAGAAGTTGTATCCTGAGGAGTGTTCTGAAGATTCTGAACTGGTGCATCAGGGTTTTGGCTGCTCTCGCTGGCGTTGGGTTGTTGTCTCTGTCGACGAGGTGCTTTACTGGATGAACTGCGTTTTTTGCGGTTGGACCCCTTTTCTTCATTAGCAACAGTACCGCGATTGTCGCGGTCAGGTCTGCGGTTACTCGGCTCTTTTTTGGGGGTGTTTTTCGCGGCCGAAGATGGCTGCTGTTCCGAATTATTGCTTGGTGTTGCCTTTGAACGACGTTCATCATCTCTGTTTTTTGGCGCACGTTCCGGTCTGGGTTTGTTAGTACGTGGTTTGTTTTTGCTGGCACTATTACCTTGGGTACGCTGAGATGGTGTTTTTCTGACGTCTTTTGCTTGTCTGGATCTACTAGTATTTTGGGGCTCAGATTGAACTGATTCGGTGGTTTTTGAGGTACCGCCAAATATCCCGGCAATGCTGCCGATCAGGCTTCCAAGCAAGCTTTTCTTTTGTTCATCGCTCTGTTGCTGTATCTCGCGGGATGGTGGCTGAGGAGCTGGTGAACTTGGTGTGGCGATTGTACTAATGGCCGGTTTTTCTGCTGGTTTATGTGAATGTTCTTCTTTGTCTGTATCTCCAGCGTCGACTTCGGTGAGCTGAATGGCGAAGCTTGGTTCTGCAGATGTGATCAGTTCGCTGTCGTCTCTAACTCTGATGACTTCATAATGAGGAGTCTCCAATGCTGCATTGGGGATGATCAATACCTGAGCTTTGGTACGGGCTTCAATATCACCAATGGCTTTTCTTTTCTCATTCAGCAGAAATGTTGCAACTGAAATTGGTAATATTGCGCGTATTTGTGCAGTTCTTTCTTTCAGGCTTTCTTCTTCGACGAGACGTAAAATTGCCAGTGCCAAAGATTTAACATCCCGTATGACTCCCTGGCCATTACAGCGAGGGCAGACGTGTCCACTTGTTTCCTCAAGAGATGGTCTGAGTCGTTGACGTGACATTTCAAGCAGGCCGAATCTTGAAATACGGCCAACCTGAACCCTGGCCCGATCCGACTCGGTGGCATCTTTAAGTTTGTTTTCGACTTCCCTTTGGTTTTTGGGGTTATTCATGTCGATAAAATCGATGACAATTAATCCGCCCATATCGCGCAGACGTAATTGTCTGGCTATTTCCTCAGCAGCTTCGATATTTGTGTTCAGGGCAGTTTCTTCAATATCCACCCCTTTAGTTGCTCTGGAGGAGTTGATATCGATAGATACCAGTGCTTCAGTTGGATCGATAACAATGGAGCCACCTGAAGGGAGCTTCACTTCCCGCTGGAAGGCAGTTTCTATCTGGGTTTCAATCTGGTAACGGTTGAACAAAGGAACCGATTCTGAATAGAGTTTGATCTTAGGAAGATAGGAAGGCATTACCTTCTGGACAAAGTCTATTGCATAATCATAAACGGCTTTGTTATCGATCAATACTTCGCCAATATCCTGGCGAAGGTAATCTCTAATCGCACGAATAATGACATTTGATTCCTGAAGGATCAGAAAAGGAGCTTCGCGCTCTTTGGACACTCCCGTGATGCTTTCCCAGAGCTGTAGCAAATAATCCAGGTCCCATTGAAGCTCTTCAGAACTACGCCCGATTCCGGCTGTACGAACAATGATGCCCATGCCTTCCGGCACATTAACACCTTGGAGGGCTTCGCGGAGTTGAGCACGGTCTTCACCTTCTATGCGCCTTGATATTCCACCCGCTTTTGGATTGTTGGGCATCAATACGAGATAACGACCAGCCAGACTGATCATTGATGTCAGGGCTGCTCCTTTGTTGCCTCTTTCTTCCTTATCAACCTGGACAATGATTTCTGTGCCTTCCTTCAAAACATCTTTTATGTTGATGCGTCCGGAAACGTTTGGATCAATGAAGTATTCGCGGGAGATTTCTTTGAGAGGGAGAAATCCATGTCTCTCTGAGCCGTAATCCACAAAAGCTGCTTCAAGACTGGGCTCTATTCTGGTTATTTTTCCTTTATATATATTGGCTTTTTTTTGTTCGCGGAATCCGCTTTCTATATCGAGGTCATATAATTTCTGGCCATCCACCAGTGCAACTCGGATTTCCTCGGATTGAGTTGCGTTAATCAACATTCTTTTCATGCTGTTGATATGCTCTTAATCATGTCAAAGTCATGAAAAGCAAGAAACCAGATAGCTTTATTACCTGCTCTTGTACTACAAAATTGTCTCTGAGAAGGGGATATATGTTAAGCCCCGCTCTATTCTGGCTTCGTACTATAGTAACTAGCCGTGCAAACAGAAGCAGTTGGCTTCCATTTTTATTGTAATACCGGGCAGTCATATGGACTGCCAGCATCTAATAATCTGGTTTAGTGCTTTTCTTCTAAGTTAGCTGGTAAGCATCTGATCTACTGTATTCAGATACTATCAATCCGTTTTTTCGTACAGTCAGCCTTCGGTAGTCTTGAATTCTTCTCTAGTGATTTCAGGATAGGCCTGTGATCAAGTTTAGGCTAAATCGTGTGCTGTACGTTTGATTTGCGATGTTTAAAAAAAGCGCCGTGTTCTTTGTAGCGACTCATCTGCTAAACCTTTAAGGATGTTCGGTCATGTAGGACCAGATGCTCTCCTCAGCATATTTGCCCTATATGGGCTAAAGGAATATAGCAGTTAAGTTACAGTGCTTCAATCAATGAAGAAATGTTAATATTGGCATGCATAATTTGTAGCGGAGCATACCCATTGTCAGGAGTTCAGTTTATTACTGTTCAGGAGGATCGAGCTGGTCAGAGGCTCGACAATTTTTTGTTATCACAGTTAAAAGGAGTTCCTAAAAGTTGGGTTTATCGTGTTATTAGAAAAGGAGAGGTCAGGGTTAATCGTAAGCGGTGCAAACCGTTGCAAACTTTGATGGCCGGTGATTTGATTCGGATTCCGCCGGTCAGAACGTCAGAAGCCAGGGCGCCAGTTGTGATAAAGCCGGAATTTGCCAGTTCTCTGGAATCCCGGATTTTGTTCGAAGACGATGGGATGCTGATAATCAATAAACCATATGGTATGGCTGTGCATGGTGGAAGTGGTGTATCTCTGGGGTTAATTGAAGCTTTAAGAGCAGCCAGACCAGACGCGCATTTCCTCGAATTGGTTCATCGACTGGATAAAGATACCTCCGGATGCCTGATGGTTGCGAAGAAAAGAAGTTTTTTGAAGCAACTTCAGCAGGCAATCAAAGATAAACAGGTTGCCAAAATTTATCAGTGTCTGGTGGTTGGGGAGTGGCCGGAGGATATCACCAGGGTGACTGCGCCTTTGTTAAAGCTGAGCCGCCAGTCTGGAGAGCGTTATGTTAAGGTCAGTGTTGAAGGAAAGCCTTGTTTGACGACGTTTGAGGTATTGCAGCGTTATCGTGGCTATACCTTGTTAAAGGCTTCGCCCGTTACCGGTCGCACGCATCAGATAAGAGTGCACTGTCAGTTTAATCGTTGCCCGATTGTTGGTGATGATAAGTATTGTTCTGAGGCTGACTTGGAGTTGGCCAACAGGACTGGGTTGGACCGGCTGTTTTTGCATGCTATCAGGCTGGAGTTGACTCATCCTTTGTCGAATGAGCAAATTATGGTTGATGCTGACCCGGGTGATAAATGGTATGCAGGATTGGAATTGTTGGAGCAGCTCTGACACATTGTCATAGCAACTTAATATTTTTGCTTTTTAAGGGGAAATGGTTTGAATCAGTGGGATGAAGCGGAAACTGCAGAAGGTAAGGTCATGCAGAAGCAACAGGAGTTAGAGCAAAAGCAGTGGGTGCTGTTGGAAAAAGCGGTTCTGGCGAGTACTAAGGAGGCCCGTAAAAGTCGGATATGGGGGATCTTCTTTAAGCTGCTGACTTTTGGTTATTTGATTGCGGTTCTGGCTATCTATTTGCAACAGAGCAATTTAAATGGGGTTTCCGCTAGTACAGGTGGGCATGTAGCGGTCGTTCAGGTAAGGGGAGAAATTGCATCGGATTCTGAGGCTTCCGCCGATAACATCATTTCTGGCTTGCGGGCAGCTTTTGATCACCCGGATACTAAGGTTGTTGTATTAAAGATCAACAGTCCAGGTGGCAGCCCTGTTCAGTCCGGGTATGTTTATGATGAAGTCATGCGCCTGAAAGCGTTGCACTCCGATGTCCCGGTATATGCCGTAATTTCTGATACCGGGGCGAGTGGGGCGTACTACATTGCTGCGGCAGCCGACTATATATATGCGGATAAGGCGAGTATTGTCGGCTCCATTGGTGTTACGGCGGTGAGTTTTGGCTTTCCTGAGGCGATGCAGAAGTTGGGGGTGGAACGTCGCCAGTTTACGTCTGGAGAGCATAAAGCCTTTCTTGACGCTTTTGCTCCGCTTAAAGAGGATGAAAAAAAGCTGTTTGAGGCATTGCTGAACAATGTGCATCAGCAGTTTATCGCGGCCGTTAAGCAAGGGCGTGGCGAGCGCTTGAAAGATGATCCAAATATGTTTTCGGGATTGTTCTGGAGTGGGGAGCAGGCTCTTGAGCTTGGGTTGATCGATGGACTTAAGACGACTAGTCAGGTCGCCAGGGAAGCGGGTTATGAAAAGATTATCGATTTTTCACCCAAGCCTAACCCCTTTGATCAATTTGCTGAGAAGTTTGGTGTGTCTATTGGTAAGGGAGCGGCTCAGGTGCTTGGTATGGACTCAGGCGTTGCTTTGAAGTAATAGCGGATTTGAGTTTTCAAAGCCCAGAAATTCAACCAGCCTGATCATGGGCAAGCCAATCAGGCTGGTTGGATCGTCAGAATGAATATTCTCTGTCAGACATATCCCCAGACTTTCACTCATGAAGCTGCCAGCGCATTGTGATGGATCTTCCATGTTCAGATAATTTTCAATCATTGCGTCTGAGAGATGCCTGAAGCGCACTGTTGTAGTCACGATGTCGCTGTAGCTAATGCCCGTTGCGCTGTTCAATACACAAAGGCCGGTGTAGAAAAAGACAGTTTTACCTGACTGTTGTCTTAGTTGGCTTGCAGCATTGGTCAGATTACCGGGTTTGCCAATAGGATGTATTTGGTCAATTGTGGCTACCTGGTCACTGCCGATGATCAAGTGATCTGGATAGTCAGAAGCCAGGCTTCTGGCTTTTTCTTCCGCCAGTCTAAGGGCCTGATGATTAGGAGATTCCCCTGGCAGTTGTGTTTCATCGCATGAAGGGGCGGCCTGAATAAATGCTAAGTTGATTCGTTTCAGAAGCTCGGCCCGATAGCTCGAGGTGGAGGCAAGAATTATATTGGTCATATTTTTTGCTTAAATAATGCTCTTTTAAGTGATAAAGGCTTTGACACTACCCGGGTGCATCAATATTATACCGCGCCTATGTCAACACCGGTGCTTCCAAAGTTGTATGAACCTTATCGTTTGGCTGATAAAGATGTCAGTTACGAGGGTTCTGTCGCCTTAGATTCTTTCGAAAGATTCACGAAGATGTTGGAGTCTAGTGAGGGAGTTCTCTCCGTCAAGCTTCATTTTTTTGTGGATGAGGAAGGGATCAGGCAATTAGAGGGCTGTGCTCAAACCACGGTCACGCTTATTTGTCAGCGATGCCTGGAGCCTATGGAGTATAACGTAGAGGCTGACTTTAGTGTCAGTTTTGCGTTCCATGAGGATATGGCTCGCAGTATGACAGGACGGTATGATCCAATTGTACTGAGTCCCGATAAGCGAGTGAGTTTGGTGGAGCTGATTGAAGATGACTTATTGTTAAGTCTGCCAATGTTCTCCAGTCATTCTGATGGTGAGTGCCAGGTTAAAACCGTATATGCAGATCAGAACCGTGCCGTAGAGGCTGGTAATGATCAGAAAAAAAGTAACCCTTTCAGTGTTCTGGCTAATCTAAAAAAACCAGAATGATATAACAGGAGACTTGTTAAAATGGCTGTTCAACAGAACAAAAAAACTCGTTCTCGTCGTGACATGCGCCGTTCTCATGACGCATTAACCGCAAGAGCGTTGTCTGTAGATTCTACAACTGGTGAAACTCATCTGCGTCATCATGTATCGCCTGAAGGTTTTTACCGTGGGCGCAAGGTGATCGCTGACAAGAGCGAAGCGTAAGGCTCGCGTGCCTGTTGGAATAAAGTGAACAAATAATAGAAAGGGAGCGCTGGCTCCCTTTTTTATTTGCTCGGTATATTTTTAACTTTTATTCATGACTGGATATTATTAAGTCTCCGATCTCATAAATGTTTCAACTTCACCTTGGTTTATCGAAGAAAACTTTTAACAATAATGACAGCGCAACAATATAAGACTTTAAAAATATGACCAAAATAGCATTTGTATTCCCCGGACAGGGTTCTCAGCACGTTGGTATGCTGGCTCAATTGGCTGAATCAGAAAGTCTGATTCATTCAACCTATGATGAGGCTTCAACGGTGTTGGGGTATGACTTATGGCAGCTGGTGCAAAGTGGCCCCGAAGAGTTATTGAATCAGACGGACAAGACTCAGCCTTCTCTGCTAGTGGCAAGTGTTGCTCTATGGAGAATCTGGCAAGCCAAACATGGTACGGCGCCTTTGTTTATGAGTGGACACAGTTTGGGGGAGTACAGTGCTCTGGTTTGTGCTGGTGCTTTAAGTTTTGCTGATGCTGTGAGCCTGGTTGAGCTGAGAGGTCAGTTTATGCAGTCTGCTGTTCCTGTGGGAGCGGGTGCGATGGCTGCAATTATTGGTCTGGATGATAGTGTCATTCTCGATGCGTGTGCTGAGGCTTCCGAGGGGTTGGTGGTTGAGGCCGTTAATTTTAATTCACCGGGTCAGGTGGTGATTGCTGGTCAGAAAGAAGCGGTTGATCGTGCGATGCAGATTTGTAAAGACCGTGGAGCAAAAAGGGCTTTGCCTTTGTCTGTCAGTGCTCCTTCTCATTGTCAGTTAATGAAACCAGCAGCTGAGCAGTTAGCTGGAAAGCTGGAGTCTATCTCGATCTCCGTTCCCGAGATTCCAGTGGTACAAAATGTGTGTGCTGCAGTGGAAAGTGATCCGGAAAAAATAAAGGCCAACCTGGTTGAGCAATTATTCAAACCAGTATTGTGGGTCGACTGTGTGACTTATATGGTTTCACAGGGGGTCGAAGCCACCATTGAATGTGGACCAGGAAAAGTTCTTTCTGGATTAAACAAAAGAATTCATAAGCCGCTGCAGACTTTGGCAATTAATGATGTCACTGGTATTGAAGCGGCTTTAAAGCTTGGGGAATGATATGAGTCTTGAAGGCAAGATCACTTTAGTCACAGGTGCCAGTCGTGGTATTGGCAAGGCTATAGCCTTAAGCCTTGGTGGTAAAGGTGCTGTAGTGTTGGGTACTGCCACCAGCGAAGCGGGAGCGGAAAATATATCCGTTTATTTGCGGGAATCTGGCATTCAAGGAAAAGGGTATTGTCTGGATGTTGCTGATCAGGAATCTGTGGCTGCTGTTTTTAAACAGATAAAAGAAGAATTTGGTGATGTTACTGTTTTGGTGAATAATGCCGGCGTTACCAAAGATAATCTGATGCTGCGAATGAAGGCTGACGAGTGGGATCAGGTCATTAATACCAATTTATCCAGTATCTTTCGAACCAGTAAGGCTGCATTGAAAGGTATGACCAAGGCTCGTTGGGGAAGAATTATTAATATCAGTTCGGTCATCGGTTCAATGGGGAATGCAGGTCAAGCCAACTATGCAGCGGCAAAGGCAGGTATTGAAGGGTTTACCCGTTCGTTGGCAAAAGAAGTTGGTTCCAGAGCGATTACTGTAAATGCTGTTGCTCCTGGTTTTATCCAAACTGATATGACCCATGAGTTACCTGAAGAGCAAAAACAGGCACTCCTGCAGCAGGTGCCGCTGGCCCGTTTGGGAGAGGCTTCAGAGATTGCTGAAGTCGTTGGTTTTTTGGCCAGCGATGGTGCTTCATACGTCACCGGTGAGACGATACACGTCAACGGTGGCATGTACATGGGATAACGATTTATTGAGGCGGGATACAGTTCTTGCTTAATCGAAGTTCCTTTTAATAAACTAGCATGCACTTTTAACCAGTGCTAACAAGACACACACTTAGGGAGTGGAAACATGAGCTCAGTAGAAGAACGCGTAAAAAAGATTGTTTGCGAGCAGTTAGGGGCTAAAGAAGAAGATGTAGTACCACAGGCTTCTTTTGTAGACGATCTGGGCGCTGACTCTCTGGATACAGTCGAACTGGTAATGGCTTTGGAAGAAGAATTTGAAACTGAAATTCCTGATGAAGAAGCAGAAAAATTGACGACTGTTCAAGACGCTATCGATTACGTACTGGCCAACCAGTAATCGTTAGTTTTCTTTTCGGATATTAAAAAGCCGTATAACAGGATCCTGTCATACGGCTTTTTTGTTGTGGGCTTTTGGGAGATTAGTTGAATGAGTCAAAGACGAGTAGTTGTCACTGGACTGGGAATGCTTACTCCATTGGGTAATACAGTAAAAGATTCCTGGGACGGTATTTTGGCTGGTAAAAGTGGAATCAATACGATTGAACACTTTGATGCTTCCGGGTTTTCAACTCAGTTTTGTGGTGTAGTTAAAAATTTTGATCCGGCTGAATACATTGACAAGAAAGACATCAAAAAAATGGATGTCTTTGTGCAGTATGGTATGGCTGCCGCGATTCAGGCAATTACTGATTCCGGGTTGGAAGTAACCGAAAGTAATGCGCATAGAATTGGTATGGCATTGGGTAGCGGTATTGGTGGTTTGGCAGGTATTGAGGCCAGTCATCAGACCTTGGTGGATAAAGGGCCAAAACGGGTTTCACCTTTTTTTATCCCATCTTCCATCATTAATATGATTTCCGGTAATGTGTCCATTCGCTATGGAATGAAAGGGCCAAATATTGCAATTGTAACAGCATGTACGACCGGAACCCATAACATCGGCTATGCGGCCAGAACGATTGCCTACGGTGATGCTGACGTTATGATTGCTGGTGGTGCAGAGAACGCCTCTACTCCGTTAGGGATTGGTGGGTTTGCTGCCTCGCGAGCTTTGTCTCAGCGCAATGATAATCCCCAGGCAGCCAGTCGTCCTTGGGATAGGGATCGTGATGGTTTTGTATTGGCAGACGGTGCAGGGGTTTTGGTTCTTGAAGAGTATGAACATGCAAAAGCCCGCGGTGCGAATATTTATGCTGAGCTGAGTGGTTTTGGTATGAGTGGGGATGCCTATCATATGACCTCACCGCCAGAAGATGGTGCTGGAGCTGCAATGTCAATGCGTAATGCAATGATAGATGCAAAATTGAACCCGGCAGATGTTCAGTATATAAATGCACACGGTACATCTACCAGCGTGGGAGATGCAGCAGAATCTAGAGCCGCGAAGTCTATCTATGGTGCAGATTCAGATAAGATTCTGATGAGCTCGACTAAATCGATGATTGGCCATTTATTGGGAGCTGCAGGTGCTGTTGAGGCAATTTTTAGCGTACTGGCTATTCGGGATCAGGTTGCACCGCCGACGATTAATTTGGATAACCCTGGAGAAGGGTGTGATCTGGATTATGTTGCCAATGAGGCTCGAAATGTGAAAATTTCTCATACGTTGTCCAACTCTTTTGGGTTTGGTGGAACGAATGGGAGTTTGATATTCAGCAAAATATAAGTATCACTAAGCCGGTGCCAGCCGGCTTTTTTTATGCAAATTTTCACTAATTACAATGCTCATAGTTCTCTGGACTTGCCCTCTCGCATGGCATACGGAGACGGAATTTTTGAAACTATTCGGGTTGATAGTGGACGCGTTGCGTTTCTGCAGACTCACTTGGCTCGTTTAAAGGAAAGCGCGGTTTTTTTTCAGCTTTTGCCAAAAGATTTCAACTGGGCAGAGTTTTGTCGTGAGCTTGATAACGTTATCGAAAAGATTCACGACGGTGTTCTGAAAATTATTCTGGTTAGAAAATATCAAGGTAGGGGTTATCGCTATACGACCGACGCTGGCAGTGAAATTATCATGGAGTGTTATGGCGGAAAAATTCCGTTCGGATGGCAACTTGATCCTGCTGATATAGGGATTTGTTCTACTCCCTGCTCCATCAATTCAATGCTGGCCGGACATAAGCATCTCAATAGAATGGACTCGGTTTTGGCCTCAGGGGAGGTTCAGGAAAAAGGATGGGATGACGGGTTGATGTGTTGCCAGACACAGGTGATTGAGGCAACCGCTGCTAACGTATTTGTGGTACAGAAAAACAGTATTTTAACCCCTGAAATATCGGTGGCTGGTGTGAATGGGGTTGTTCGCAGGATCTTAGTGAGTGAGCCGAGTTTGCCAGTCAGAGAGGTTCCCCAATTGACGCTCTCTGACTGTCAGAATGCACAAGCTTTGTTTTTGACCAATGCAGCCAAAATAGTATGGCCAGTGAACTCATTAACGGTTAATGGAAGAATTATTCGCTACGATCTGACCAATCCAACATTGGAGCGTGTTATCAGCGATTTTAGAAATAGGTTGTCATGTTGAAAAAAGTTTTGTTGTCTTTTGTTGCGTTGTTAATTACCGGATCAGTTTTTATGGCTGGTGCGGTCATTTATTTTGCAAATGAACTGAATCTGCCCATTCAACTCCAGCAAGAGCGAGTGATTCAGGTTGCTCGTGGGAGCAGTTTGTCAAAAGTCATTTATCAGCTGGCAGCTGATGACATTGTTGTTCACCCCAGACCGCTCATTTTTTATGCGCGCTATAATCATCTCACCAATATCAAGGCTGGAGAATTCCTGGTGACTCCGGGCATGACCAATGTCGAATTATTGCATCATTTTGTAAGTGGTGAGGTCATTAATTATCGAGTTACACTGGTGGAAGGCAAAACGTTCAAGGATTATCTGAGTTTATTGCAAGCACAAGATAAGCTAGAGCATAAAACAGTTGGATTGACTCCCGAGGAGGTCTCGAAAAAGATTGGGCTGACTCAGTTTTATGAAGGCTGGTTTGCGCCAGAGACATATACTTATCAACATGGTATGTCGGATCTGGATATTCTCCAGATGGCATATGAGCGTCAGCAAAAGCTGCTGGCAGAGGCCTGGGCGCAAAAGAAAGATGGTATTCCTGTGAAGTCTCCCTATGAGGCGCTGATAATGGCCTCGCTGATAGAAAAGGAGACCGGCGCTGTTCATGAACGACCACTGATCTCCGGTGTGTTGTCGCGTCGTTTGCAGAAAGGTATGCGTTTACAGTCTGATCCTACAACGATTTATGGTATGGGGGATCGATATAAAGGCAATTTACGACTTAAGGATCTGCAAGAGGATAACCCTTACAACACCTATAGAATCAAAGGATTGCCACCTACGCCTATAGCCAATCCCGGTTGGGATGCAATTTTGTCGGCAGTGCAGCCGGCAGATGGCAAAGCTCTTTATTTTGTTGCTAAAGGTGATGGAACTCATCAGTTTTCTGATACATTGGTTGAGCACAATGAGGCTGTTCGCAAATATCAGATATTTAAGCGACGTAAAGACTATCAATCAGCACCAGGTCAGAATTAATGACAACAGCACAGTTTATTACGCTGGAGGGCGTTGAAGGGGTTGGTAAAAGTACTAATCTGGAGTTTATATGCAGCTGGCTGACTGGTCATAATATTGACTATATTGTCACCCGGGAGCCGGGTGGTACACCCTTGGCTGAAGAGCTTAGAAATATGGTTTTATCGCATCGTGATGAAATGGTCGATGCCCAGGCCGAATTATTGATGGTATTTGCAGCAAGAGCTCAGCATCTGAACACGTTTATTAAGCCACACCTGGCTAAAGGAACATGGGTAATATCCGATCGCTTCACTGATGCGTCTTTTGCCTATCAGGGGGCCGGTAGGGGGATATCTATTCAGGACATTCTGTCCCTCGAGCAGTTGGTCCAAAAGGGGTTTCAACCTGACTTAACGATTTACCTGGATTGTCCTCCTGAGATTGGGCTTGCGAGGGCTTGTCAGCGCGCAGAGCTCGATAGAATAGAGCGAGAGGATATTGCTTTTTTTGAGCGTGTGCGGGCTGCTTATCTGGAAAGAGCGGCAGAGTATCCGGATCGTTTCGAAATAGTCGATGCATCTGTGGATTTGCCGCAGGTTCAGGGTCAGATTAGCCACTTGTTGCAAAGAAGATACGGTTCGCATTGATGGAATTCCCTTTATGGTTTGAACCTGTTTATCGAGCCCAATTGCAGAGGTTCACGCAGCAAAAATTACCTCATGCGATACTTCTGAGTGGTGGCCGTGAAAGTGGTGCTGAAATATTGGCAGACCGGTTGGCCGAAAGAATATTGTGCCAACGGGACAGTCAGTTTTCATGTGGTCAATGCAAGTCTTGCTTGTTGGTGGGGGCTGGAAGTCACCCTGACTACCTCTCTGTCAGAGTGGATGAGGGGGCTTCACAGATAAAAGTTGACCGAATTCGTACGTTGATTGAGTTTTCTCAGGCAACCGCTCAGGTGGGGCGGTATAAGGTCATTGTGATTCATGAATGCCATAAAATGAATCTGGCTTCTGCTAATGCACTGCTTAAAGTGCTGGAAGAGCCGCCATCGAACACTTTCCTGATACTGCAGACTGATTCTGCGGAAATGTTGTTGCCGACTATTCGTAGTCGTTGCTCCGTAGTGCCTGTGCCCGTCGCCAGTAAAGAGCAAGCCGCAGAATGGTTGCACCAAAATAACTTTGCTGATGATCATGCGGAGTTGTTGCTGGAAATTTGCTCGCATAATCCATTTAGGGTTCTACGACTGAAGCAACAGGATGCATTTACCGTTCGTGAGGCAATGGTCAATGGTTTGAATCAGTTGGCGAAAGGGGTGGTATCACCTGTGGAGTTGGCCCGCAGCTGGTCAAAATTCAACGGTGAAGTTCTTTATGACTGGCTTAATCTATGGGTTGTCCAATTAAGCTGCTTTGTTGGTTCTGGCGGTCATCGTCCAATTATGGACCCAGATATGGCAAAGTTTCTTAAATACACCGCGAAAAAAGCGGATGCTCCAAGCATCTTTGCATTTGCAGACTATATTTTAGAATGTGTTTCGGTATTTAGATCACAACAAAACCTTAACCTGCAATTGATGGTTGAGAATACTCTTATACGGTGGCACGATCTTTTAACTGCTTGATTATATGGTAAGAATTGAATGAATATTCCGGGTGCGCGAAGTGGTATTTTATCTCTGACGATGAAAGATAAGGCGGTTTTGTACGCAGCCTATATGCCTTTTATTATCGGAGGGGGGCTATTCATTGCCACGAATAAGAAGTTTAGTCTGGGAGATGATGTCTTTCTGTTGCTCAATCTGATGGAAGAGCCGGAAAAAATACCTGTTGCAGGTAAGGTGATTTGGATTACTCCGCGTGGAGCGCAGGGAAACAGGGCGACAGGTATTGGAGTTCAGTTTGATAAAAAAAGTTCGTTGGCGAAAGATAAGATTGAAACTTACCTCGCAGGCGCGTTAAGCTCGGAGAAGCCGACTCATACGATGTAAGCAAGAGTGTACAATCGTATTGGTTTCTGAAAGAGTTTGCGATCAGCTCATGAAATACGGTTGTCTTGTTGATGGATAATAGCGGTCGTTATCCGTAGAGTTGGCTGGTGGTAAATACATTCACAGCTAGCGTGGAAAGAGGACATGCTAACACCTAATGTAAAAGCCCAGACCAACGACCCCAGAGAGTTTCAGCTTCTAAATACGGCTCTCAATCTGTTTATTCGTGTTGGAATTGAAAAAGTGAATCTCCAGCACATCATTAAGTCTGCTGCTCAAAGTAAAAGCACCTTCTACCGTTTTTTTGAGTCAAAAAATGATCTGATGGCCAGCTTATTGCTGGCGAATGAAATGGAGCTATCAGATCTTCTAAATACTCATTCTGATCCTAGAAAGCTCATTGATGCTTATATCCGTTTTCGACTCCAAAGTTTTGATAAATACATTGTTATCACTGAGATCGAACGGTTACTCGAGGAGCAGGGGTGTCAATTAGAAAGATTTTTAGCATGGAAGAGGCTTCGTAGTGTTCAGGTCGATATGATCAGCCGGACGTTGTCCAGTCAGAAATTGGATAAGCGGGGAGGTGAGAGTCCACGCTATTATTATGCGCTGATATGGGCTCTGATTCATGGTACTTCACACTTGTCCCATAATGCTTTCTTTCATCAGCTGGTCGAGGATCGCCGCGGGTTTACCAGGTTTTTGTCAGATGCAACGAACGGTATGTTTGGTAATTTATGAAACTTGACGATATTGCCACTCATCTCGCAGATCATAAGGTGCCGCCTGTGCATTTATGGCATCCAAGACATTGTGGTGAAATAGACATTCGTATCGATCGCAATGGACGTTGGTTCCACGAAGGAGAAGAGATACTGCGTGTTGCTTTGGTCAGGTTATTTTCGTCTGTTCTATGGAACGAGAATGGGGATTTTTATCTTAAGACTCCGGTAGAACAAATGAAAATCCAGGTTGAGTTGGAGCCTATTCTTATTGTCGATGCTGAAGAGCGTGCAGATGGCTGGCATTTCCGGACTCAGTTTGATGAGGACATTCGATTGGGAGCTGAACACCCTTTGGAGATGTGCGAGCGTAACGGGGAACAATATCCGCGGATTAAGGTTCGATATGATCTGTGGGGAATGCTGGAACGTAATTTGTTTTATCAGTTGATTGATCTTGCGCTATCCGTTGATTCAGAGGATGGTCATCTCACTGAATTGTTTTTGGTTCATGGTGACGATAAGTGGAGTCTGGGTTCTTTCGAGAACACCTGATTATTTGACGTGAACATATATTGATTAAGATGGCCAGTACTGGGTGCCTGGTAATGCATCATGGTTGGTTCGGTATTCCTGATATTAGGTGTACAGACGCTCTATTTGAATTTTTGCAGTATTTAGAGGCTCACTATGATCGTTAGTTTAGAGCAGAGTCAGCAGCATCGCAGGGATGTTTTGAGGCTGCTGCTATGGATTACTTTTATCGGCGGCTGCCTGTTCAGTGCTGTGAATGTTATCCGCGGGTTATGGTGGTTGGCGGGTCTGGAGATTGTCTACGGTTTGTTCTCCCTGGCGTTGATCAGAATTATCCGAACAACGGCTCATATTCGGGTATGGACTCTGGCTTATCTGATTCCCTTCTTCAGCATCATGATGTATGCATTGTATATTCCCAATACGTCATCGAGCACATTTGTCTGGATTTTGACGATACCTGTTCTCAGTTATCTCTTGTTGGGGCGTAAGGTTGGATTCTGGTCTTCACTGGTTTTTGTAGTTGTAGGCATCGTGATATATCACTTTCGATTTATGACTGGCGATTTCCCTTTGAATGTGGCGACGACTCTGAATATTACGTTGAGCTCCATCGCGATGATGAGTTTTGCCCACATATACGAACGTAATCGGGAAATGAATGAGGAACGTTTGCTTGATCTGGCGGGAACGGACCGGTTGACCGGTCTGGCTAATCGTATGAAGCTGGTGGAATCCTTTGCCCGGTTAAGTGCGCTTGCCAGTCGCAATCAGGTCCCATTGGCAGTTGCATTGGTTGATCTTGATTTCTTCAAAAGAATAAATGATCAGTATGGTCATGGGGTTGGGGATGAAACACTTTGTCATTCAGCTGAGCTACTTAAATCCGGGACCAAAACGACTGATATGTTAGCCAGGCTCGGCGGTGAGGAGTTCGCTCTGATAATGCTGTCTGCCACTGGCTTGAATGCAGTTGATCATCTTGAAGAAATCCGGCAATTGTTTCATAAGCATCCAATGTGGGTGAGTGGTCAAAAGATTCCAATAACGTTTAGTGCCGGTGTTGCAGAACTCAATGTGGATGGGGTCGATCTCGATACTTTGCTGTCTAAGGCCGATGGTCGGTTATATCTGGCTAAACGCAGTGGTCGGGATTGTGTTGTATCGGTTGATGAAGTTTACGCAGGCAGTTGAATAGATCGCAACTGCCTGTTCTGTAAGTCTCCGGATAACCTAGTCTCTTCTCAAACTTTCTTTGACTGCGATTGGGTTCGGGAAGTTAAAGATTACGATGTAGCTGGAAAGTGCGAACGTGATGATTGCGGTGGCCTGAATCAGCAAAGAAGCCTTCTCGCCGATTAACAAAGAGGAGGTGGCAATATATGCGATCAGGATCGAAAACTCACTGTTTTGCCCTAATCTGAATCCAACATCCCAGGCCAGTTTGGAGTTTTCGCTTTGTTTTCCAAGTAATAAACGGAATGCCACAGGTTTTAAGCCCAGATAAAGCAAGGCCAGTGTCATAGCCGGGATCATGACATCGCTGAGCAGAGAAAAATCAAATGAAGCACCGATGGAAAAGAAGAACAGGATAAGGAAAAAATCCCGCAATGGTTTGAGGCTGGATGCAATATATAGACTGATCGGGCTACTGGCGATACTGACACCTGCAACAAAGGCGCCTATTTCACTCGATAGACCAACGGCTTCGGAAGCGGAAGCCAGACCGAGGCACCAGCCGATGGACAATAAAAATATGTATTCCTGAAAACGATCAAATTTTTGCAGTAACGGCAGAAAAATAAATCGTACTATAAGCCATGCCCCCGCAATCAAAAGCGGTAGAGATATCAAGGTAACCAGATAGTCAAAAACGTCCTGATTGCCTTTGCTGACACCTCCCAGCCCCAGTAGTACGATGATAGCAATCATATCCTGCAACAATAGCAGTCCCACCATCAGTTCTCCGGTATGGCGATGATGCAGTACGGTAGTCGGCAATAATTTGATGCCGATAATCGTACTGGAGAACATCATAGCCAGTCCGACAATCAGACTTTCAGTAGTTGAAAATCCGAATGCATAGGTAGCCGCAAATCCGCAGGCAGCAAAAATGATACTGGAGGCAAGCGCCACAATGACGGCTTTTCTTAAGGTGTGAAGAAGATTCACCGGTTGCATATCCAAGCCGATTAAAAACAATAGAAAGATAATACCGATTTGTGATATCTGAGAGATTGATTCTGAGGTTTCTATCCATCCAGTTCCAAATGGACCAATGACTGCGCCGAGAACGATATATGCAATGAGTAATGGTTGCCGGGTGAACAATGCAATTGTTGCAAACAGTGCTGCTCCAGTGAATATCAGAAAGAAAGAAAATACCAGCGTACCTTCATGCATGTTTGATGATCCATTAACTTGAATTGTAACAAGAGTGCCAAAGGCACTCTCGATAGACAAGGAGTTTAGGTGACAGGATAGAGAAGAAATTAATTTCGATTGGGAAGGATGTCTTTCAGTTTGTCATGCATGTCGAGAATCATTTTTTCAGTCGTCTGCCAATCGATACAGGCATCTGTTACAGATACACCATATTTGAGCTGGGACAGATCAGATGGAATATTCTGATTACCAAAATTAATATGACTTTCGATCATCAATCCAACAATAGACTGATTGCCTTCAAGGATTTGATTAACGACATTAGCAGCCACCAATGGTTGCAAGCTGGCATCTTTGTTGGAGTTTGCGTGACTGCAGTCCACCATGATATTGGGGGCCAGTTTTGCTTTGTCCAACGTGGCTTCACATTGGGCTATACTGACAGAGTCGTAGTTGGGCTTGCCATTTCCTCCGCGCAGTACGACATGGCCATATCCGTTACCTTTGGTTTTGATAATTGATACCTGGCCTTCGCCATTGATGCCAAGGAAGCTATGTGGACTTGAAACACTTTTCAGTGCATTCACGGCCACATCAAGACCACCGTCTGTGCCGTTTTTGAAACCGACTGCGCAGGATAAACCGCTGGCCATTTCCCTGTGAGTCTGAGACTCGGTAGTGCGGGCACCAATGGCAGACCATGAGATCAGGTCCTGAAGGTACTGTGGTGAAATCGGATCCAGCGCCTCCGTTGAAGTGGGAATGCCCATCTCGGCGAGATCGAGCAGTAACTTTCTGCCAATATGCAGCCCGTCCTGTATTTTGAAGGAGTCATCCATATAAGGATCATTAATGAGCCCTTTCCAGCCGACGGTGGTTCTGGGTTTTTCGAAATATACGCGCATAACCAGGTAAACGGTGTCTGAAACCTGCTCTGATAAGCGTTTGAGCCTTTTGGCATAATCGAGGGCGGCGTCAACATCATGAATAGAGCAGGGGCCTATTACCACGAATATCCGGTGATCTTTGCGATCCAGGATGTTTCTGATGGTTTCGCGGCCGGTTTCGACTGTGTGACGTGCAGCTAGAGTGAGCGGCATTTCTTTATGAAGATCAGATGGAGTAATCAGCACTTCCTGTGATTCGACATTTAAGTTATTGATCTTAGTCGGCATGAGGGGTCCTAAATAAGCTAGTGTTAAACAATGTATGTTTGATAATTTGGCAATTATTGCATTTCTCTTTGTCAATAAAAACATAAAATTTAAATTTAGTTTTTCTTGTAAATATTTCATTACAGAGGTGTGCATGACCAGAAATGCGAACAAGAGTAAAGGTTCTGATACAGTTCGCGCGATTGCCGTAATTGCAGGGGTATTTGTTGTGATCGTTTTATTGGTAGTACTTTTTGGTCAGGGGATAATTAGTGGTCCAGACAAAACAGTGAGTACTTCCGAAGGATCTTCCACAGGATCGGACAGCCAGGGGGGCAACAACATCAATATTCAATATGCTCATAATATTTGTCAGGCAGAGATTCGCCGCAAATATAAAGATGAGCTGCAACATCTCAGTTTTGACGCGCGTTCGTCGAGATTCAACGAGAAAGTCAGGATGTTTCGGGTTTTTTATTCAATGGATCTGATCTCAAATGGCGTACCCATACGCGATACCTGGGCTTACTGTGATGTCTCGGCAGTCACTGGCAAAATTGAAGAAATCCGCCTGAAATCTGAGTCCAACCGACTGTTTAATATGTTTGGGAACTGACTTTGGTTTAACGCCAGTTCCACCTAATCTCCCGGTTTTGGACTCCGAAAGACAAGGTGGTACTGTGGCAGATGTTGAAGGGAATCAGTATAAGCGGGAGTAGTAGTTTGACAGCATGGTATCGACGGAGAATGCCTCGTAGCAGTCGTTAATGCTCGCCTGCATGATACTGATCCAGCGATCACGGTCCTCATAATAAGTGGGAATCACTTCTTCACTCAGTACTGTGGACAAAAATTTGGCATCCCTTACGTCCTGCTCATCTTTACTGGTCGGAACTTTGTCGTCTCCGATGGCCCAGCCGTTTACGCCATGGTTGCAGGCTTCCGGCCACCATCCATCCAGAATGGAAACATTGGGCACGCCGTTCATTGCCGCTTTCATCCCAGAGGTGCCACAGGCTTCCATGGGGCGCCTGGGGTTATTCAGCCAAATGTCGCAGCCGCGGGTAAGCATGGCTCCAACCTGCATATCGTAGTTTTCCATGAAAACCACACTGTCAGGAAATTCTTTGGATAGAGCAATCAGGTCACGGATAATAGCTTTGCCATAATCGTCGGCAGGGTGTGCTTTCCCAGCAAAAACGATCTGATATGTCCCGTTCTGCAACAATTGACGTAGCTTTTCACCGGAGCTGTAAATCAGGTTTGAGCGTTTGTAGGGGGCTGCTCTGCGGGCAAAACCGATCAACAGTTTGTTTGCATCAAGTGTGACGTCGTTGCGCTCCTTAATGAACTCAATCAGTTCGTTTTTCAGTTGGCAGTGTCGTTTCCAGAGCAACTTTGGATTCTGGCGGTTTTGATATATTGCGTCGTCAACCCAGGTGCCATGGTGAATACCGTTGGTAATCGCAATGATTTCGCTTCTGCTTCCGACATCTTTCCACATGATATTAGCGGTTTCCCCATGCAGCTGCGCTACCGCATTGGACAATCGTGACAGGCGTAAGGCAGCAACGGTCATGTTAAAAGGACTGCCACCGATTTCGACCATTTCGGCCTCACTGAGATGTTGATTTGCACCAAGCCCGGTCAGGTAACTCAGATCATGTTCTTCGTTGCCAGCTTTCACTGGTGTATGTGTCGTAAATACAATTTGCTTCTTAACGGCTTCATGTGCCTGGTTGAAATCAAGCCCATGATCCTCCATCTGTTCACGGAGTAATTCTATGCCTGCCAGGATGGCATGGCCTTCATTAAAGTGATATGTCTGAATATCAGCATTGATCGCCCGCAGGTATTTGATGCCACCAATACCCAATACCATTTCCTGTCTCACCCGTTGTACATGATCACCTCCATAGAGACGATCAGTAATCAAGGGTTCTTCATTTTCCGGCAGATCGGTATCCAACAATATTAGTTCTTTAACGCCAACTTCCGGTTTCACTTTCCAGGCTTTGATCATGACCTGTTTATTTTCAATGGTAATAGGAAACTTGACGCCGGTGTCTTCGAGCATGCTGTAGTCTGCAACTGGAAAAGAATCCATCAGCAGACCATTTTTATCGACTGTTTGGGTGACGTAACCGTATTTCCACTTAATTCCGATGGCAATTAAAGGATAGTTGTTGTCCTTAACGCCTTTGACATAATCGCCTGCTAATACACCCAGCCCACCTGAGTAGGTTTTGATATCGTATCGGAGTGCATATTCCATACAAAAGTAAGCCACGTTTGGTAAGTCGGACATAATGGGGTTCCCATAAGAAAATGGTAAGAAACACAGTCAGTGTAGCAATAAAAATTACTATGTCTGCGATAAAAAGCAAAGCAACAAAAATTT
The DNA here is from genome assembly GCF_000940805.1 of Gynuella sunshinyii YC6258. Taxonomy (GTDB): domain Bacteria; phylum Pseudomonadota; class Gammaproteobacteria; order Pseudomonadales; family Natronospirillaceae; genus Gynuella; species Gynuella sunshinyii. The sequence continues at coordinate 3,404,806 of NZ_CP007142.1, forward strand.
GTAAATTTCATGATAACAATTGGTGCCAGTGACTGATTTCAGGGAAATACAAGTACATCTTGATAGCTGGGAAATTTTTTGCCAATAAAGCTTTACGATAAATATCCATCTGGCTTTGATAAACCTGACTTTCGTGGTCAAGAAATTCTTCCAAAGTCTGCCCGGCTTTGGGGCAGCTGGTTTTATAATCGACCAGCCACGTTGTATTGTCGTGCACAACAACGCGATCGATAATCAATGTCCTCACCCTGCCACCCGTTTTAAAGATCAGCTGGTATTCGCTTCTGGAGTAGTCAGCACCATCGCCCGTCAGCAGCCATTGTAATCTCTCATCAGCACTGATATTTGTTAGCATGCGACTGGCGCGGGAAATAAATGTTTGTTGTTCAACTTGTGGGATGGCATGCCGCAGCGCTTCATTTAATAGCCAGTTCTGTACACTTCCGTTATCCGGATTCCATCCGGCGGCATGTTTTTCCAGAAAACGATGAATAACCGTACCAAGGCGCCGTTCCAGCGTGTTGAAATCCAGTACAGGATGGTTGAAAAGGTTTTCTGGTGGGGGTGATGCCAGGCGCCAGGGATCCAGTACTCCAGAATGGGGTTCAGAATTGATGGACACTCTCTGTTTAAGACGAGTGATGCTGTTTGAGACGGACATTTCAGTTGCTGCAGGCGTCAAATTCGCTACTGGAATGACTTGTACTGCATTCTGGATTTCCGGCCAGATTTCTCCTGCCAGAGAGTTCGCAGAGGGTGGTTTGAGTGTATCCGTTTCTGCATCATATGTTGTGCAGAAACTGAGGTGCAGTGACTGAATAGCCCGTGTGCAGGCAACATAAAGCAGTCGTCCCTGTTCGAATTTCTGTTTGATTTTATTGAACTCACTGAGGTACTTGTACAATCCGGTTTTGACACCTCCGCGCGATTCAATGGGAGCGAGCAGCAGGTTCGCTTCGTTGTCTGACTGAACGGTTTCTTCCCACAGCAAAAAACCTGGATCATCGTTGCGCCCTAATTTGTTTAACCCGACCAAAAATACATGATCGAATTCCAGTCCTTTTGATTTGTGCATCGTCATGATTTGTACCGGAGCTGATTCCTGTACTGTGGTATTAATAAACAATCGTTCCAGGCGCTCATGAACTTCTCGCATAGAACAGGGCTGATCCAATTGACTGATTAATTGCAAATAGGAATGCACGGCATTGTGACTATTGCTGTCCGGGTAAATCGCATAGCCTCCGAGCCGACGCCAGATCATGTCCAGCCATTGTTGCTCGAAATAACGGGCTTTGTATTGATATGCCTGGGTAATCTCTTCGATAAAATAAACAATGCGGGAAATATCCGGCAAAGTAATATCTGGTGCAGAGATGTCCTGGTTAAGGATACCGCTGAGGATGCTGAGATGAGTTCTTTTTTCCGCAAGCGCCAGCTGATTAATGGATGCAATCTGATCCAGCCTTAATCCCAGTAGTGGAGAGTGCATCAGGCTTAACCAGGCCAGGCTGTTACCAGGATATCTTAACGCCTCATGCAGTAAGCAAATGTCATTAATGGCCGGGAGTTTCTTCAGGCTGTAAATGTCCACCGCCTGAAATGGGATTTTTTGCCGTCGTAACAATTCTATAGTGGGCTGCAGATGGCTGCGGTTTTTGGCCAGCACGGCAATGGATGCAGAGGGTGCCTGTTGTTTGATGAGCCTGATTTGCTCGACGACATGAGCTGCTTCGCTGCTTTCAGCGTGATCGTTTATGGCCACATGAACAGTGACTGGCAAAGGTAGGGCTGGTTTAACGGCAGTGGACGGGTGGTAAGATACTGCGGAGTACTGAATATTGTCTTTGGGCGGCAAAACCTGACTGAACGTCTGGTTGACCCACTCTACAACCTGTTGATGGGAACGAAAATTACTCTGTAACCGTATACGTTTAAGTGAGATGTTGCCTATTCCATGATCACGGATATTCATGAACAGGCCTACTTTGGCTGCCCGAAACCCGTAAATGGACTGCATTGCATCGCCGACACAGAACAGCGTTTTTCCGTCATTCGGGTGCCAGTTTTGTGTGAGTTTATCGATTAGCCTGACCTGAGAAAATGAGGTGTCCTGAAATTCATCGACCATCAGATGTTGAAGTTGATAATCCAGGGTCAGGGCAAGATCAGTAGGTGCATCATCATGTTCCAGAGCTTGTAATGCTTTAAGCGATATTTCTGCAAAATCAACCTGATTGTGCTGACGAAAAACCAGAAACAAGTGTGCCACCAGCTGTGGTAGCAGGACCATCAGGTCGCGGATAATATCCTGATCCTGGTTTTGAGTCGCCAGGTCAGGAAATTCCTGTAACTGTTTCAATAGCATCCGCAGCTGATCATTATCAGATAATTCTGCGATGATGCTTTGCATCATTTTTTTGTTTTGCTCGTTAATGCCTTTTCCTGTCGGAAATCCTGAACGTTTATCGAGTCGTTTTTTCCATTCACCTTTCTGAGTCAGCAGGCTGTTTGCTAAAAGACGGAAAAAAACTATATTTCTGGCGTCAGGTTGAAGGCTAAAGTCAGTGTTTTTCACGTCTGCGACGGAGTCATTTTGCTCCTGTTGCAGATTGCAGATACAAAACTGCATTAACGGCTCCAGTTCCGATACATTATGCGTACCCAGACCGAAGAATACCTGTGCCAACAGATCGGTGGCATGGGCATGCAGCATTTGTTGCAGTTGTTGTAAATCTTCATCGCTGGAATTTGCAGGGTCAAACACCAATGGCAGTGCATGAAGCCACTGATCACGACTGCGCAGCATTTCGATAGCCAGTTTTTCAAAATCCGTCCAGAGGTTGTCGCGATGTGCCAGCATACGCTCAAGTGCAGGTCCCCAGTCTGCCTCCGGGTTTTGGTCATAAGCATTTAATAGCGACCTGACCGCCTCCTGGTAAAGCGGTTGCGGATTTTCTACCGGTTGCACGGCAGCTCCGAAGGAAGTATTCAACGGCAGATTTTTAACCAGAAACGCGCAGAGGGAATCAAAGGTTCGAACATTCAAGCGTCCTGGATTTTGAATCAGGTTCCAGCCATTCTGTTGATCATTAGCCATGGCAGCAATCGCCAGTTGCCAGTTGTTTTTTTCATGTTCCGCCGAAGGTTCCGGGTCACTCGCTTTTCTGAGTGAACGGATAATCCGATCCTGCATTTCCTGGGCGGCTTTTTTGGTGAAGGTAATTGCCCAGATTTTTTCGGGTTGGTCCACCAGTGCCAGCAGTTTTAAAAAGCGCTGGGTCAGCAGTTCAGTTTTACCACTGCCGGCAGGTGCTTCACATAAAATGGACTGCTGAATATCCAGTGCATCGATTCGAGCCTGGGTGTCGATAATGTCAACCATGGTTTGGATTCTCCAACTCCATTCGACAAAACGGCTGCTGGTCACATTGCCGGCAGACAGTCGGGGAGGCGGGGCGCGCGACAATGGGTTGTGATGGTATATCTTCAGCCACACGCGATAATATGCTGTGCCACAGTTCGATCAGCTGCTGAAAATTTTCTGGAGATGGAATTTCTTTTGAAAATGCCTGTGTGACTGGTTTGATGGTCTCTATTTCATTGATGTTGTTGTCCTTAACGCCGATCAGTTCCATATGCCCGGTTTTGAGGCTCGCAAATGCGGCTACTTTAACTTCCTGCTGGAACACCAGGCTGTAGATCGGAACCTGGGGATCATTGACTTGACCGTTATTTAGCCAGGCATTTACATTGGTTTCACCGGTTTTGTAGTCGACAACCATTAATGAACCGTCGGCAAGCTTATCGATGCGGTCAAAACGAATATTCAGAGTGAGTGTTCCAATGTCATACTGTTGACTGCTTTCGTTAAAAATGACTTTGAATGGTGGTCGTTGCTTTTCTATTTCCAGCCAGAGCATCAGGATTTTGCACAGGCGTTTCACCTCCAGATCCCGATGAATAGGGGAAATATAGCGCCGGGATAAAACACTGTAGCGGTTGACTCTTCTTCCTACCAACCCGGCAACCAATTGGAACAATTTTTCGGGGTCATATTCCAGCAGTGTCTGTTGGTCTCGTATTTGCCGCCAGAGCTGTTCCATAATATCGTGCAGCAAGATACCTCGGTCTTGATAATCCAGCCCGATCACCGGATCCGGTGGAGCTTCTGATCTCATAATATGCTTGGCCCAGGCTTTGAACGGACAACCGATATAGTCTTTCAGAAAATGAGTTCCTCCGGGTAACGGAGTGTTCCAGTCCAGGTGTATCAGGCTGTGATCGGCGATAGTTTCTGTTTCAACAAACACCTCCGAAGGTGTAGAAGCAAGCAATGAGAGCTGGTTTTCCCCCTGCTGAAATAAAGGTGATAACAATTGTGTACTGTCGTTGTCGGTGTGGGCATAGCTGACCCAGATTTCGTTGCAATGTGAGAGCCATTCGGCGGTAATCTGGCGGGCATAATTCAGCTCTTTTTCAGCGCTGCACTGAGGAATGTTTTTCTGCTTCTGCAATGGCACAGGTATGAATGGGTCCGGGTTGGGAGAAGGGGGCCAGTGATTATGATCCATACCACATATCCAGATCTTATCGAACAACAGGCCGCGTGACTCCAGCACTCCCAGAACTTGTAACGGACTGTCGATGGTTTGCAGGTGAAACTGTGTCTGTTGTGCAGTTTGTTGCAGGTATTGCAGAGCGGCTTCCAGGCCAATGGGCTTTTGAATGACCGACTCCAGGCTGGCGCACTCATTCATGATGTCCTGCCAGAGCGAAGCCTGCTGATATTCATAGGTGTCCAATTCGTGGTTTCCCGGCCAGCCAGCCAATATCAACTGTTGTTGAAACAGATGTAACCACTCCCACAGGGTACGTAGGATTTGACGTTTGCTGTACTTGGGAACTGTGTTGGACAGTTGCGACAGCGCATCATGCAGCACCGTGCAACCGGCCTGTTCGGTTATTTCAATCAGTTCTGTCAGTCGGATTGTCGGGTTTTTGCGGGCGCGAATATGTCGATCAATCATGCCTGCTTGCAAAAAATCCGTATGTTTTGGTAACAGGAAATAGGGTGAGTGCAATACCCGGTCTATGGCCTCTACCGGAATTTCCTGATGATTCAGGGTCAGCAGGCTCAGCGCATCGCTGATAATCTGAAAGGAGGTCGCGCTATGACTGGCAGAAATATTGTAGCCAGGGCTTTGCCGCTGTTGAAATGTACTCCACATGTCTGGGTGAAATGTCTGTTGCAGCAAGCTCTCAATCTGAACCAGATCGTCACTGAGCTGAGGTGCAATGATGGCAATTTTCTGGTGACTGTTTTGCTCCAACTGAGTCTTGGCCCAGCTGATGGCGGCCTGATACTGCTCCTGAGCATCGGCGTAGTCGCTGACAAATAGGTGTTCATGTGACTTTTGTTCAAAAAAGAAAACGGGTTCAACCCCGTTGAGTGCAACTTCCAGAAAACGCTGTTGTAAGGGCGTGAGCTCAGGAAACTCATACAGCACAACCAGGCGTGATATTCTGATGGGTTGGGTCAGCAGCCAGTCGGCCAGTTCATATTCACAAATACGTCGTTGTTGTCTGAGTAGTCGCTCAAAAGCCTCCAGCCAGTCGATAAATTGCTCCGTTCCCTGATGGGCGGTTTGTTTTAACTCCTCTAACGGTATCTGGTACTGAATAATCAGGGTACGGGTTTTTTGCAGTTGACGGGCAAGCCCTCTGGGGTTGAGCAGCTGATTGTCGGTGTCTCGCAGAACTTGATTCCAGAGCAGCAGCTCCTGCTGCGAGCTGAGCAGAATGGGAACGTCGCGCCCCTTCAGGTCCAAGCGATTGTAGAGTGCATACAGCCATTGATTCCAGGCATAGCTGGTCAGAGGCTCCCAACAGGACTGATCCTGTAAAAGATTGTATGCGGCCGTGACAGTACGGCTGAGCCGGAGATTTGGTGAGACAAAAACAGGTTGTTCAGTCAGCCATTCCGGATGTTGTTCGAATAATGAAGTCATTGGACCCTGATGACGGTGAAATAATCTCTATTATTCGTAACGTATTCAGAATTTAAAAGAAAGCGTAACGCAATCCTAATACTAATAACATGGTGGCGAGGATTGGATTCATGATTTTGTTTGGCAGCATCCTTGAAACCCTCGCTCCCAAATGTATCGCAGGCACGGATCCCACCAGCAAGGCGGCCAGCAGACCCAAATCGACATGGCCGAGCGCGAAGTGGATGCTGCCAGCCACAAATGTCAACGGCACTGCGTGGGCGATATCGGTTCCGACAACGCGGGTGCCCGCAAGTTTGGGAAACAGCAGCATTAAGACCGCGGTACCAATTGCGCCCGCGCCCACTGATGACAGCGTTACAAGTACACCCAGGATGGCTCCGAAAACCGTTGCCATGCGATGGCGGTGCGGCGGTTCTTTGTCCTCATAAATTCCGCCAGCCAGGCGACTCAACTGTTTGCGGAAAATCAGGACTACAGCTGTAATCATGAGCATCACACCCAGACTGGAGGTTAATAATCCGGCGTAATTGTTACCGTGCCCCAGCATAAATTTCAGTAGCAGCCCTGTTACCAATGCCGAGGGCAGGCTACCCATGGCAAGACTGCGCATGATTTTCCAATCGACATGGCCCATACGGCTATGGCTGATTGCACCGCTGGTTTTGGTGAATGCCGCGAACAACAGGTCGGTACCAATGGCGGTGGTCGGTGGGAAGCCGAACAGCAACAGCAGTGGTGTCATAAGGGCACCTCCGCCGACACCGGTCAGGCCGATAATAAAGCCGACTGTTGCGCCCGCTATGACGAGTTGAACGAAGTCCATGGTTATAAAAAACCGCCCTGATATGATTATTGGGTGGTAAATCTAGACATTCGTTACTATTCTGCAAAGTAATATTTGTTTATATTTTTATAACAGAAAGATGAAGTTTAAGTTGAGTACTTTTAATATGCTCTAATAAACGCTCTTCAGAGGAGGGATGGCAATCATGAAGCTTCAGCAATTAAGATACATTTGGGAGGTCGCACACCATGACCTCAATGTCTCCGCGACTGCGCAGGTGTTGTATACCTCCCAACCTGGGATCAGTAAACAGATCAGATTGCTTGAAGACGAACTGGGTGTGGAGATTTTCGCCCGCAGTGGCAAGCATCTAACCCGGATCACTCCCGCCGGAGAAGCGATATTGAGGGTTGCCGGTGAAATTCTGAAGAAAGTCGAAGGGATTAAACAGGTGGCCCAGGAGTTCAGCGATGAGAAAAAGGGCAGCCTGTCTATTGCCACTACCCATACGCAGGCCCGTTACGCATTGCCGGATGTCATAGAAGATTTTATTAAGGATTTCCCCGATGTATCGCTGCATATGCACCAGGGTACTCCCATGCAGATTGCGGAGATGGCTGCCAATGGAACGGTTGATCTTGCGATTGCCACTGAAGCCATGGAGCATTTCGCTGACCTTATCATGATGCCTTGTTATCGTTGGAATCGCAGTGTGATCGTGCCCAAGTCTCATCCCCTGGCTCATCGGTCAACGCTGACTATTGAAGAGCTGGCCACGTTCCCTCTGGTAACCTATGTGTTTGGTTTTACCGGTCGTTCAAAGCTGGATGATGCATTCACCTCCCGCGGTTTAAATCCCAAAGTCGTGTTTACCGCGGCCGATACTGACGTGATCAAAACCTATGTGCGGCTGGGGCTTGGGGTTGGTATTGTTGCCAGTATGTCGATGGACCCGGAACAGGACCACGATCTGGTGACCATTGATGCCAGTCACTTGTTTGAAGCTTCCATAACCAAGATTGGCATTCGCAAAGGGACGTTTTTGCGGGCATATATGTATAAATTCATTGAGCGCTTTGCCCCGCACCTGACCCGTAACGTTGTCGATGAAGCTATGTTGCACAACAATAAATCCGAACTCGACAGCCTGTTTGATCATATTGCTTTGCCAACCTACTGATGACCTGGGCTGCGGTTTATTCCGTCCTTGTTTTTGTTGTCATTACTCTGGGTTTGAGTCTCAGGATTCTGACACGCAATAAGTCCGTTGGTGTGACGCTCGCATGGTTGTTTCTGATCATGATTTTCCCCATCGGCGGTGCGGTGCTCTATTTGATCTTTGGAGAGCAGAACCTTGGGTTTATCCGTGCCCGCAGGGCCCGGGAAATGTATCAATTCTATGGAAAGTGGGTACTGGGGCTTCGCAGTCATCCCTCTCGTCTGGATCCCGCCCGTCATTATGCAGCCAAACCCCTTTGGGATCAGAGTTATGGGGCGATTCGGTTACCGGCTTTTCAGCACAATACCCTTGAGATACTGGATACTCCCGAAACCATTTTAACGGCCATGCATTCCGACATCGTGCGTGCCCGTTCCAGTATTCTGTTGGAATTCTATATCTGTCAGGCGGATGGCCGCATATTGGCGTTGCTGGAAGAATTGATCATCGCCGTCAAGCGGGGAGTGGAAGTTAAAATGCTGCTTGACTCCGTTGGTAGTCGCCAGTTTTTCCGAACCGCCATCTGCAGGCGTTTGCAACAGGCGGGTGTGGAAGTGACAGAAGCTCTGCACGCCAATCCGCTGCGAATGTTGTTTCAACGTCAGGACCTGCGTCTGCATCGAAAAATCCTCTCAATCGACGGTGAAATTGCTTATACCGGGTCGATGAATCTGGCCGATCCCGAGACTTTTCAGCGAGAGGCTAATGTCGGAGTCTGGATCGATCTGATGGTTCGGGTTGAAGGGCCGACCGCTGAGATTCTTCGCGGTGTCTTTCTGATGGACTGGGAAATGGAAACCGGACAAAAGCCCAGTGCAAGCCTGCGCTATCCAAGTCTGGAGCAAAGAGAGAAGTCCGGTATTCCGATTCAGGTGGTACCTTCTGGTCCTGCTCTGGCTAAAGATAACCTGATTCACCTGTTGCTGACGGCCATCTATCAGGCTCGAAGACGGATTGTAATCACTACACCATATTTTGTACCGGATGACGCCTTGGTATTGGCGTTGAAAGCGGCAGCTCTACGGGGCCTGGAAGTTGCCATTTATCTGCCGTTTCGTAATAACTCGTTTCTGGCAAAACACGCTGGACGTTCGTTCTTTGAAGAACTGTTGCATGATGGTGTGGTTATTCGTCGGTTTACCGGGGGATTATTACATACCAAATGCGTGCTGATTGATGACGACATCGCTCTGGTAGGATCGGTCAATCTGGATATGCGCAGTATTTGGTTGAACTTTGAATTGACACTAGTGGTCAATGATCTTGAAACCACCCAGAAACTGTACCGGGTGGTTGCTGATTACCATCAGAAAAGCCAGCCTGTCAGTTTTCAGCAGTGGTCCAACCGTCCTTACTATCGCAAAGTGATTGAGCATCTGGCGCGGCTGATGAGTCCGTTACTGTAATCAGACTCAATTCAATTGATGAGATTCAAAGTAGTCAGCCATAAAATCCACAAAAGCACGACTTTTCGCAGACAGATAGCGGTTTTCGGGATAGACCACATGAATGGTCCGGGTCGGGAACACCACTTCGGGTAATACATGTGCCACTTTGCCGTTTTCCAGGTGAGGTTTAAGCAAATAGAGGGGTAATGCTGCAATGCCCATATCATTTAACATCGCTTCACACATGGTATCGAGATCATTCACCGTAAACCGGCGTTCTTTATTCTGTAGCCCGGCTTCCTTAATAAAGCGTTTGATCCATCGAGGTTCGGCATAATCGATCCCGGAAACCATCAAAACATGAAAGTTGTTCAGATCATTCAGGTCTTTTGGATGCCCATGTTCACTCAGATATTCCTGAGTGGCGCACAGTATGACTTTTTGCTTGGCGACCGGGCGGGCTACCAGCCGGGAGTCCTGTAACGAGCCAAGGTGAATGGCCAGGTCAATGCCTTCTCGTACCAGGTCGAGATTCTTGTCTGCCAATATCAGTTCAAAATTCACTTCAGGATATTGCTTGAGAAATGCTGAGAAGATTTTCATCAGCAGAGAACGGCCAAATGTTGGGGTGGCAGTAATCTTCAGGGTGCCCCGAGGGGAGGTCTCCAGGTCCCTGACCATATGCTCGGCTTCTTCAAGATCTTCCATGATGCGGTTGCAGCGGTTAAAAAACAGTTGTCCTGCTTCTGTTGGGCTGACTGAGCGTGTCGTCCGGTTTAACAGTCGGACCCCCAAACGGTCTTCAAGCAGGGAGATTTGTTTGGAAACTGCAGACGGCGTCAGTCCCAGCGAATGTGCGGCGTTGGTGAAGTTATTGGCTTTAACAACGGTCGTAAAAATAACTAATGAGTCGAGCCTGGCCATACATCAATCCTGAATTTTTTTCATGATTTTTATAATAAGGAAGTGATTAGATTGTTTGCGCCAGATAATAAGCCCTTTTACCGAATAAATCGATAATACAGTTGTGAAAAAAAAGATTTAAGTTGTCTGTATCTTGGCCGATGCAGAGGGAATACCCATAAACTTACTGCACAGGACGGGCCTGTTATGGTTACTCAAGTCAGCTGGCAACAGCAGTATACGCAGTATCACTATTCCCAACGCAGTGCACAGAGCACTCAACATGAAGCTTCCACGACAGCTTCCGGCAGTCAGACACAGGCTGCTTCGGAAACCTCTGAGACAAGCAGCGAGCAATCTATTTTTGATGTGGATGCTGTCGTTAAAAATGTTATGAACTTCGTCAATGCCCGCATCGCTCAGGAATCTGATCCTGAAAAACGTGATCAGTTGATTGCTCAAGCCAGAAGCGGAGTGGAGCAGGGGTTTTCTGATGCACGTGATATTCTGAAGAACTACGGAAAGCTGGATGATGCAACGGCAGGGAATATCGATGCTGCGGAAAGCCATATTTACGATGCGCTTGATCAGTTGTCTTCGAATGAAGACGATATCAGTTCGGCTGTCGGTCAGCAGGTGACCGATGCGGTGACTGGTGGAAACAGCCAGTCCGAGAATGACCGTCGCGTTACCTCCTCTCAATACACCAGTAGTTACGATGTACTCCGTGCCAACAAACAGCAGCTGTCACTGAGTCTGACCACCCGGGATGGTGATCAGGTAACGATTGGCTACAGTGGTATGGACGCCCTGTATGGTTCCCTGTCTGCTTCAGATTCCGGGCATAGTGTTTCCTGGTCCAGTATCAGTGGGTCCAAGTTTTATCTGGATATTCAGGGTGATCTGGATGAGGATGAAATGAATGCCATTTCCAGTTTGTTGCAGGATGTTGATGCGCTGGCTTCAGAATTTTTTGATGGTGATATTGAAACAGCTTTCCAGATGGCTCAGTCATTGGAAATTGATCCATCGGAGTTGAGTTCGATGAATCTTTCATTGCAGGAAACAGATACCTATGCCAGCCGGCTGTATCAGGATAATTCCGGTGAACAATCCAGTACGCTGCCCAGAGGCCTTGAGCCGTTGCGCGACTATGCCCAGCATCTGGTGGAAACCGCTCAAAAAATGCAACAACAAACCAGCCTGCATTCCGCTGATTTTCTGGACTTGTTGGATCTTCACCCCGATGCCACGGAACAACAGCGCGGTATCAACCAATCACTGTTGGATGGCACTTTAAAAGCCTGAACCCAGTGTCAAAGCGCCGATATGGAGATGTACTCCATATCGGTCAGCCAGATTTCCTCTTTGACCTTCTTGCACAAATACCTATCATGGCGGCCGATTCAAGCGACAAAGACCTCATATGAATACCTTGTTTTTGTATACCACCGAAGGCTGTCATCTTTGTGAAGAGGCAGAAAAAATCCTGCAGCCCCTCGCAATCGAATTTCATTTTAAAATTGAAAAGGTAGAGATTGCTGACGATGGTTACCTTGTTGATATCTACGGTACCCGGATTCCTGTCATTAAAATGGGCACTGAAAAAGATGATCTGGGCTGGCCATTTGACCACCATGATGTGATTGAATACCTGACGGAATGACGCTGGAGGCAACTATGAAATTATCTTTATTAATGATCACTTTGGTATTGGTGGGTTGCGCCAGTGCACCCATTACTCAGGAACAGGCCATTGCACATGCAATCAGTGCAGACGCAACGATGCGCAACCTTGTCAGTACCTGTTATCAAATGGGTGGGCAGGCCAAGAATGTGGCCTACTCGGCCAAGAAAACCTGGTGGGCTGCTAATGCCCCGATCGTAGAGGCAGCAGATCGCAGTTTTATCAATGCGGTGAACACCAGTTTCGGACAACGGGAAACGGCTCCTGTCATCGGTACATTGCGTTTTACCCAGGGGGTCCAGAATACTGCCCTGGCGGAGGTTCAGGCATTACTGGGCAATACGGATCCGGCTGAGAAATGTATCGACGCTCTAGCGCCATATGTCGCAGGTGAAAAGGATCTGATGAATGATCCAGCTTATGCGCCCTGGTATAGAGAGATGATGAATCAGACACAGCCTGATTTATCGGTCATGGAAACCGCCAAACTGGCCAATGCCAAGCAGCGCAAATATGGGCGCAGTCTGTATTTGGTGCAGTCGAAAGTTGTGGCGATGGGGTGCCAAAATGCCGATATCACTCTATTACGCAACCAGTGGCCACTGGAAGTCTACGATGCCCAATGTGCCGATAAAACTTACCTTCTGGCACGGTGCGAATGGGGTAAATGCGACATATTCTAACTTCCCGGCGGGTACTGGTATGGGCGCTCATAGCCGTCATTCTGATTGGCCTGGTTGCTGTATGGCAAATCCAACGGATATATCTGCGTGAGTTTGATCCGGATGGACGTCTGGTTAGTTTTATGCCTGATGAAATCCGTCTGCCAGCTTCCAGCTTTATCCAGATTTTAGATCTGTCATGTCCGTGTAACGGGTTTTCCCGTGAGCATATTGCTTCTCTGGTGAAAAACGCGAATCAGCAGGGGCTGGTGAACAGTCAGATCTGGGTATTGAACAATGGCCATCTGCAACCGGAACGCCTCAAGGCTATCGCTCAAGCCAATCATCTGGAGGAGTCAGCGGTGCGGGTCATTGAAGCCGAAGATTATCCTTGGATTCCGGCCACGCCAGCAGCGCTGATCAGCAATAGCGATGGAACGGTGGCTTATTTTGGGCCATTCAGCAGTGGCATTCGCTGTAATACTGGCAACAGTTTTATTGATAGCGTGATTCAACGAATAGAAACAGGAAATCATGTATTTCCGCAGGTGAATGCGATTGTGGACGGTTGTTTTTGTCCCTGGCCGGGTAAAATCTTGAACTGATCTCACATAAATCCAAATCTCTGTCTAAACTAAACGTATGAAAGAATCATAAGCGCAGGTGCTGTATGTCCAAGGTTTTAGAAAACGTAGACAGTCGAACCAATCTGGTGGGACAGAATCGTCTGGAAATTCTGACATTCAGATTGCATGGACGTCAGCGTTTTGCCATTAATGTGTTCAAAATACAGGAAGTTGTGAGGTTGCCCAAGATCACCATGATGCCGCATCAGCATCCGGTCATTATCGGTGCCACCTACCTGCGCGGGCGCGCCTTGCCGGTCTTTGACCTGTCCAAGGCTATTGGTATGCGGCCACTGAAATATGATGAGAATTCCACCATTATCGTCACGGAATATAACAGTTCCATCCAGGCCTTTCTGATCGGTACGGTTGATCGTATTACCAATCTTACCTGGGAAAGCATCATGTCGCCTCCAAAGGGAGCTGGCAGAAATCATTATCTGACAGCCATTACCCGTCTGGATGACCAGATCGTGGAGATAATTGACGTCGAGAAAGTCTTGTCCGAAGTAGCTCCGGCGCTGACGGAGATTGATCTTAACCTGCTCGATAAAAATGTGGTTGATAAGGCTGTTGGGCGCGAGATATTGATGGTGGATGACTCTCCAACCGCCATTGCTCAGGTGCGGAATACTTTTGAGGCGCTGGGCTTAAAAATTCATGAAGCTCATGACGGTCTGAGTGGACTGCGAAAACTGCAGGCGTGGGCTGATCAGGGGATTGATGTCAGCAAAAAATTGCTGATGCTCGTTACAGACGCCGAAATGCCTGCTATGGATGGATATCGTTTGACCACTGAAATCCGCAGTGACCCGCGTCTTAAAGACCTGTTTATCGTTTTGCACACCTCATTGAGTGGCAGTTTTAATGAAGCCATGGTCAAAAAAGTCGGGTGCGACGCATTTTTGTCCAAATTCAAGCCGAATGACCTTGCATTATTGGCCCAGGAACGTATCAAGCAGGTGGATGGAGAGTCTGAGGAATCCTAGTCGACGGACGTATGTCCGTTGGTTTTTTTGGGACTACTCAGGTCTTGAGTTAATTGGAATGCGGGCAATTAGATTATCGCCATAGATTTTTTTCAGTTTGAGTTTCTTCAGATGTCGGTAACCGATATAACAGTTGCAGTCCGTATTGCTGCAATGCATCGGCGTCAGAATGTCTGACAGCTTGTCTCGATAAATATTGCCAAGATGTGTTGAGATAAAGTGGCAGGGACTGACATCGCCTTTTCCATCTATAAACAACGCCGTTTCACCAGCAGAACAGGTTTGTCCCAGGGTTTTGTAACGATTTCGGTTGAGAGGGAAATAGGGATCTATGACTTGCCATTGAGCGGCCTGAGCGTCACTGTAATAGTCTGGATCATCATCGTATGCGTTGATCCAAAGATAAGTGTCTGCAGGCAGAATTCGCCTGAGTTCCCGGGCTGCTTCCAGTAGCGAATGTGCCCCCACCATGCCAACGCTGTGTTGAATGCCAAGTGCTGACAGTGTGCGGGACTGGTGAACAAATTTCTCCACTGACATCTGTGAAGGGTGGTAGGTCGTCCACAGTTTCAGAGTGTCATTATTGGCCTTTTTTAACCAGTTGAGCGAAGTACTCAGGTTAGTTTGGATGGCTACCCGATGGATGTGATCGAAATGTGATATCTCGATCAAAGCCTGTCTGTAGTGCTTGCGCACCAGTCCTTCTCCCCAGGGGGTGAACAATACATCAAGCCGATATTCCGACTGCTGTTCAAGCCAGCGGGTAAATCGGCCCAATGCCTGCGCATCCTGTTTCAAGGTATCCCGGTTGTCGACGGTTTTGGCAAACGGGCAATAGCTGCAATCATAGTTACAACTGGATAGATAGCCCCGATAGCTGATATCGAGTTTCATCGCAGTTCAAACCCTTGCATGCGTTGACGAATATCTTTGGATATTAACCAGTCTCCAATCATATCCGCTCGCTCCAGACCGGCTTCGGTCAAACGAATATCCAGATCACTTGTCTGGGTCAAGCCCAGTTCTGACAATACAGCCAGCTCCGGCATATCGTTGGTTACCTGGCTATTGAACGTCTCCGTATATTGGTGAAGGGACAGTCCTTCGGCCAACAGCAGTGACTGAATCACAAAACGCCGCTGGCGTTCTTTTTCGTCGAGTGTCACTCCGTAGCCGGCGTAGCGAAAGTCATCTGCTGTCATTTGACTGTAGTGTTCAATGATGGACTTGATATCGTGGCGTCCCACTGCATATTCGCTGGAATAGTGAAAGTTGCGGGTATAGGATCGCGCGCCGGCGCCAAGACCCACCATGCCATCCTGCTGACAGGAGTAAATTGGTTGCTGCGCTGAAGTGGCGGTTTGGCGACGAAACATTCGCATGGAGACCTGTTCATAGCCGGCATCCAATAATTGCCCTCTGGCAAGCCGGTACAGCTTCAGCATATGACTCTGACGATCACTGGCAATACGATCCTTCTTGATCTTATCCAGACCGGTCAGCTTGCGTATGTATAAAGGGTATAGATACAACTCATCGGGCTGATAGTTCAATGCTGAGTCAATGGAATAGCGCCAGCTTTGTTCGGTCTGACCGTCGATCCCGTAAATCAGGTCGACATTTAACTCTGATGAGCTGTATGTTCGAATGGTTTCCAGTGCAGCATGCGCTTCTGCCGGTGGTTGTGGGCGCGCCAGATTACGGGTTTCCTGCTCAATAAAGCTTTGAATACCAATACTGAGCCGACGGGTTCCCAAACTGTTCAGGTAGGTGACTTTCTCCTGATCGATGGTTCCCGGGGAACATTCGATGGTGGCCGGTGTGTCATGCAGATTGAGATTGAAATGATGATTCAGGGCTTCCATCAGCCGTTGCAGTTGAGGCTGTGTCAGAAATGTAGGTGTTCCGCCTCCAAGGGCAAACCGGGCAAAACGAACGGGATTTAATAAGGCCGCGTAGGTTTCAATCTGCCGTAACAGCGCTTCAAGATAAACTTCAACCTGCCGATCGTTGGGCCGTACCAGGGTAAACAGGTTGCAGAAACCACAGCGCATCTGACAGTACGGAATATGCACATACAAGAACAATGAATCACGTTTTTCCGATGCCCAGAGAGGCTGAAGTTTCATAGGTTTTGAAAGCGCCCGATAGGCGCTCTTGTGAGGATAAGAGTAAGCGTAGGCTCGATAGATTTCGGTTCCGAGTACTTCTTCAACAGACGGCATCAGTCTTGGCTCTTCGGTAGTAAAAACTCAACATAGGGTACGGTCCAGACACTTTCGTGGGCCAAGCGGTGGCCATGATAATTATCTTCTCCATACGCAGTGCCATGATCGGAACAAACGATAAAAATCGTGTCTGAACGTGTTCCGAAAAAAGTAAACAGGTTTTCCAGCGCGTGGTCTACATACCGTAAAGCCGCGGCGTGGGATTCCAGGTCGTCCCGCTGTTTATCCGGCAAATAATAGTGATTGGGCTGGTGTATCGCAGAAACGTTCAGGAATAAAAACACCCGTTGTGATGGGGGAATCTGCTGGATCTGATTGATACAGTAGTCAATCTGATTTTGAGTACTGTCAGGGCTTGTCACTCCAAACTCCGGCTGCCAGTGACTGTGTTCGAACAGGGATGGCATAACTGATCCCAGTGGTGTCAGTTGGTTGAAAAAGCCGACACCGCCGATACACATGGTGTTGTATCCAATACTTTGCAGGCCTTGCACAATGTTCGCTGACTGAAAGGTCAAGGTCTTAACGTTTTGGGTTTCGCTGCCCGGAAACTCCAGCGCCATCAGTCGTGGTGCTTTGGGATTGTCATAAGGCGTTGGAAAAAAGCCGGCAAACATTGCCTGGTGGCTGGAGTACGTAAAACTGCCAGGCGCATGACGTTTTTCCCAACAATCAAAAAATTGGTTCATGACCGGCAAATTTCCGCTTTTCAATTGCTGCTCGGCAACGTCAAAGCGCAGTGTATCCAGGGTGATCAGTACAATATCGGTTTTGCCAGCCAGATGGTTCATATCAAGCATACGTTAACTCCGCTAATGCCGAATCCAACAGGTTTTCCTGTGTGCTTTTGTTGTTGAAACGGTGATTGGTCAGCAGATCACCGAAGGCATTCAGTTCCAATATATAAGGCTGGCGCGATCGTTTACTGAGTAGAATGTCGAAGCCGATGTTGCTGGTGCCTGGAAATACTTCCGATACCCTTTGCAGTAAGGGGTGGCACTGGCTCAGGATGTGTTGGTAATCCGGCAGTGTTGATAGGTCTTTACGATGATTGCCCAGATGCAGGTTGGTCATCGGACTGCTGGAGCACCTGAGTATGCCATGAGTGGGCCGACCGGCGATGCTGAGCAGACGAATATCAAACGACAGTCCTTCGGTTTGAGCCTTGGGGAGCCATTGTTCTGCATAGATGGTTTCATGTATCAGAAGGTCCAGAATTCTGGCGATCTGTGTTTCCCGGTAGCGATGAATTTTCAGTGAATTATAGAGCTTCGCCTGGCCACGTTCCTCCACCAGCTCAATGCTGGTGTGAGCCTGGGCGGCGGAACCATCTGCCTTCAACTGTAATGCCATGACTCCGGAGGCTGATGAACCGTACGCTGGTTTGATAAAAACCTTGCAGCTTTTTTCATCCAGCAGAATGGATTTGATGTCACCGTAGTCCTGGGCCGCTGCAATGCCTGCGATGGTTTTCGGAACCGGCAGATTGTTATTTGCTAGACGCGTTTGTACCTCAGGTTTGTCAAACAATGTTGCAATAGTATCCGGTGTATTGACATAGTGAACTGTGAGGTTGTAGTTGCAGGCTTGTTGGTAAATCTGATCACCAAGATCACTGAGCATCTTGCAAAAGCCCACATACCATTCTTTGAGAAAACGAATGCGACCAAAATCCTCTTGCAGACATAAGGCCTCAGTCGGCGTCAGACGCATGGTCTCTGTTGCACCACGCGCCACCAGGCTGCGCTCAATGGCGAAATTTTCTCCCGGAGACTCTATTTTGATCAATACCTGGTCTGAACGAAGTTGTCCAAATAATGTTTCAATAACGGTTTCACAGGTGGACGAAGACAGAATGGCCGCAAACGACAGCGTATGCAGATCAATATTTTGTCTCATTCGAACTGCTGCCAGAAATTCTTTGCATCGGCGACCTTCCAGGTTGCCGATGAGTATGATACTGACGGTTGAAGACACGCTTATTCCGAAACGGCCACATATCGATCCCCGTCGTCTTCCTGCTGCGGGTCAGTGATATCGACGACAATCGGTAACTGTGATAACTGACTGCAGACGGCGGCAGAGATGTAGTGGAAATGCAGATCCAGTTTTTGCAGGGATTGTATATAGGGGCTGTTCATCAGTGCTTTGGCACCCTCGTCACCGACAGTTCCCAGGGACAGATCCAGGGTTTGTAAACTGGCGATCTGTTCAGATTCCGCCATCATTTTGGCCAGTGCATCGCCATCGTCACAATCGCACAGTCCAAGGTATTGCAATTTCGGGAACCGGTCTTTGACCAGAATGGGCTGTAGATCAGTTACATTGGAATCCCAACCATAGTTCTCGTCGCCCAGCCACAATTCCAGATGTTCCAGCATAGGTGTTTTTGCGTCCAGAACACTCGCGAGTGTTGTTTTTGCCAGACCACCGGATTCCAGAATTAAGGTTGTCAGTACGTCACTGCGTATATCGCCGAGTGTTGGAGCTGCGCCGCGAATCTGCAGATGTTTCAGGTTTGGCAAAGCCGACCATATGGCACTGTAGTCACCTTGTTCAATCCAGGATATCTCACATTCTTCATAGGTCATCTCGCCGACAAACAATGCTTCCAGCGAGGCGAAATGGTTTGGATGACTACAGATAAAATCGATAGCTGTCTGAATGCTGTTTCCCTCAGCACAACCTTCCCATTCGCCGATCACGAGGGCTCTGATTTCTGAACACTGTGGGAGCTGAGTCAATTGCATAAGCTTGTTGATCATTTTTTCTCCCGCCTCATAAGCTTCCCAGTCGATGCTGAGACGTATGGCGGTTGCAGGGTTGATTTGACCGGACTCGAATTCCTGAACCGGGAGTTGGTGAAATGATTGAATATGCGTGGAAATTGTCATCTAAAACTCCTTTTGACAAAAAATGCATTGAGGGAAAAACTTCATTCAGGAAATTTCTGGAGGATGATAACGGTTATCGGTTTTTCATCCCAGCGTGAAATGTATCCGCGTTATCATATTTGTTGCAGACAGTTGCAACAAACCATTTAAACCCAAGTTGGTTATTCTGCTAAAACAATTCAATATCCTGATCGTGTTTTCTGAGGTGTTCCTGCTCATATTGCAGATAGCTTTGCAGGGCTGTGGTCACGGAATGCCCATGCATGACCTGATCAAACACTATCCGTTCTGACTCACTGGTCAGAGCAGTACGAAGTTGTACCAGCAACGCGCTGGCATCCTGTTGTTCGTGCTGCTGGTAGTGTTCAACTTTCTCCAGGGTATCGGTGACATGCTCCAGTCTCTGTGACATGCGGTCAAAAAACTGGAAGGCGACGATTCCCTGGTGGACTTTCTGATATAGCTCGTGCAGATCCTTGTCGATATCCATTGCCTGGGGTTTATCGGTTTGTCGCAGCTTTTCGATGATTCCAGCGATACCGATAAATGCATCGGTTAACTCAGTAACCGATTGATTGCTGTCTGCAACGATGCATTTGATTTGTGCAACAGAAACTTTAATTAATGTTTGGAGTTGGTGAGGATGTGTCATTGTCTGCGTCTTGCCCGTTACTCTTAAACTGAGCATAGTTCACAGATTGGCTTCTGTCCTGCCACTCACTGATGCTGGGCACGACTCCAAATTGGGGGTTGAGGCGAAAGTCCTGACTGATCTGATGGCTGTAAATCGCCTTATAGGTCAGTACATTTTTTACGTATTCCCGGGTTTCACTGAAGGGAATGGTTTCTATCCATACATCAAATGGTTGATTCTCTCTGCCTTTAAGCCATTGTGAAACCCGGTGCGGGCCCGCATTGTAGGCTGCAGTTGCCAGAATCAGGTTGCCATCAAAACGGTTCAGCAGATCCTGCAGGTAAGTGGCACCAATTTCGATGGATAGTTCGGGGTCCAGCAGTTCTTCTGAGCCCTGATAAGGGATCTGGTACTTTCGGGCGACATGTCTGGCAGTACTTGGCATTACCTGCATTAATCCTCTGGCCCCAGCCGGAGATATCGCCTGATAATTAAATGCACTTTCCTGGCGCGTAATGGCCCAGAGCCAGGCAACGGGTACGGAGTGCCGGGTAGCAATTGTTTTAAAAGCGGCTTCATGTCCTCGCGGAAAACGCATATCAACGTAATCCCACAATGCACCAGATGACAGTGTCGAAATTGCCTGATAATACCAGTTCCAGTCCGATGCCAGTCTGGCAGCTGTTGGTAATATATTCAGGTCAAACTTTTTGGCTGCCAGGGACCAATGATAACGAGCATCGCTGGTCCGGTTCAGGCTGAAAAGTTCCAGAGCTTTTTGGATGTTGCTGTCTTTTAGTAACTGACCGTATCGAATATTGTCTGCTGTGTAGTTGATTGGGTGGTATTGGTAGTTTAAACCCACTCTGTCAGCACTCAGGAAGCTGTAATAGTTACGGTTATCTGTCAATTGCCTGTATTCATCCTTAACTGTTTTGTCAGGTTGCTGATTCATCAGCTCCTCCAGCCGGATTTTCCAGTATTGATACTGGTAATGAGGAAAGTCTGCCGAATCCAAAAAGGTCGCCGCGCTCTGCCATTGATTTTGTTCCAGTGCAGAACGGAACTGAAATGTCGAGATCGTGGCATCTGGATTTTCAATCAATTCGAGCCATGCGCCGGCCCGGGGATCCAGTGATCGAGCCAGTCTCGTGGCAATGCGATGATCAATACCGGCAATAACCTGTTTATAGGCTTCCTGATCCAGGTTTAAAAACTGTTTTCGGTACAGCGGCCACACATCCAGGGCGGTATCGGTGTCCACAGAAATCAGACGGTTAATACCGTGGAAAATAAGATCCGGGTAGAACGGTGTATTTTTAGGCAGCCAGTTCAGGTCTGCCAGCAATTGAGGCTGTTCCTCTATCTTTAAAAAGATATCGGCGTAGTTAGAGTAGGGGGGGTGAAAATCTGAACTCAGATACTGGGCCAACGGAATATGATCATTTTTCAGCGCGAGTACGAAGCGGTTAAATGCAACAGGTGCCGGAACACCTTGTTTTTCAATCCAATAGGCAAAAACATTGTCACAAGCTGAACTCTGAGGTTTGCCCACATTCCATAGTTTTTGAACGTTCTTAAAATCAATGTTGTCGGGTTGCGTGTGTAGTTGTACATCCAGAGCGATGCAACGCAGTTCGTCACCCCATAGTGGAATATGAGTTTCTGCCAGAACATCCCAGTGTTGTTGTTGATATTCTTTCTTGATCCACGCTACTGTCAGGCGATCTTCCAGTCTGCGGTTTTGATAACTGGTTTTGTAGAGTGCAAGGCTCTGCTTGTTCAGAGCGTCGTTAGCAGACATCAGGTATTCATAGTCGAGATAGTCAAGCAGCAGATAACCATGCAGCTTCTTTCTCAGTTTATGGTACTGCCGGAGGTCGTTGCGACTCAGGGCTTCGGAAGCGGCGTCAAAATATTCCCGTTGTCTGGCATAGGTTTCCTGGGAATAGGCGATGCTCTGCACAGAACAGATGGAGAAGTAAATCCCCAGAAGAAACAAACTTAGCTGATGTCGTCTTGTGATTGTCATATTCACTAAAATATCAACAGATTTTAATGAATCAGCTTATCGGCGGAAAAGTATTGTTCAAGAAGAAACCGGCAAAAATGTGGGAATCGGCGGGAATTTTACAATTCCCGCCAAGGTTGACAGGATGCCGTTATTAAAGGCTCGCTGTTTGTTGTTGCTCCTGTCTGTCTCTTTTTTTATCAACCCGGCGTTCTTTGATAACCAACAGCGCTGGCGTCAGAAACAGGGTCAGAACTGTCGTGAAAGTGAGTCCGCCGGCAATAGCTGTCGATAGTTGCGACCACATCGCTGAGGATGGAGCGCCGACAGTAAAGTCCCGGTTGATGAAGTCAATGTTCCATTGAAACACCATTGGTACCAGACCCAGAATAGTTGTGATGGTGGTCAGCAGAATGGGTCTCAGGCGCTGCGCGCAAGTCAGTAGTGCTGCCTCGATTGCCGGGACATTCTGTGCACGGATAACATTAAATGTGTCGATCAGCACGATGTTGTTATTCACCACGATCCCCGCCAGGGCGATGATGCCAACTCCGCACATGACGATACCGAACTGTTCGCCGGTCACCAGCAATCCAAGCAGGACGCCGGCGGTTGAGAAAAATACGGCACTCAGTACAAGCGCTGTCTGATACAGGCTGTTAAATTGTGTCACCAGAACAATAATCATCAAGAAAAAGGCAATAACAAATGCTTTTATCAGGAACTGTCCGGTTTCGGCCTGATCTTCCTGGTCACCAATGAACTTGAAGGCAACCGTGGACGGAATTTCCCCGTTCTCGTACATCTGCTTTAATTGTGTTCCCAGATCAGCAATCAGCATGTCGACCCGCTGACCGTCGGCAGCATTAGCCTTAACCTTTAAAGACATTTTGCCGTCGGAGCGGAATATTTCCCCTTTTTTGTTGTTGGCTTTGCTGACCATGAAGTTGGAAATCGGAACCTGTTGATTATTGACGGTGACCGTCAAGGTATCGATTTGATCGAGATTGCGTTCGTTGTAAGGGTAACGCAGCAGGATATCCAACTCGTCATCTGTGTCACCCGGTCGATAGCTGCCGATCACGAGTCCGCCGGTCACCATTTTAATGGAAGAACCCACCAGTGAAAGATTGGCTCCATAACGCGAAGCGGATTCCCGGTTCACATCAACCTGCCACTCGATACCTTCCAATGGCAGATTATCGGAAACGTCGACAAATCTGGGGTCTTCATTCAATTTCCGGGTAATCATTGCCGTGGTGTTCTGAAGGTCCGCAAGATTATTGGAAACCAGCTCAAGCTGCATATCCACACCGGCAGTCGGGCCCATCTGGGCTTCGTGTTTCTCCACTTCGATGCCTGGAATTCGGGAAGTCCTGGCAACCATTTCATTCAGTACCTGCACACTGGGGCGGCGTAATTGCCAGTCGATCATTTCGACACTGATAACGCCAATGGTGTCTTCCGGATATTCACGCTCCGCAGAGACCGAAGTTTTAGAATAGACCGTTGCCAGTTCGGGCATTCCGAGAACTTCACCTTCTGCCTGCCGGACCAGCGCATCTTTTTCCTCCAGTGACAGATTCCCTCTGGCGCGAACAGCAACTGAACCAAAGCTGGAGTCCATCTCTGGAAAAAACACGATGCCGTTGTTGTTGCCAATAAAGAAAATAAATATGTTTACTGCAAACAGGCAGACCAGTCCAAATGTGGTGTAAGGCTTATTCAGGGCCGGTTTTAACAGTGATACATAAAACCGGGTTCCGCCAGTCAGTTTGGACAAGTCTCCATGGGCCAGTGCGTTGGTCTGCGATTTCTGTTTCTCTGACATTGGTGAAGGTTTACCGATCAGGAAGCCGAACGTGGGAATCACCAACAACGCGACAACCAGCGAGGATGTCAGCGTAATGAGAATGGTAATCGGCAGGTATTTCATGAACTCGCCCATGATTCCGGGCCAGAACAGCAATGGTAGAAATACCACCAGTGTCGTGGCAGTGGAGGAAATAATCGGCCATGCCATGCGAACAGCGGCTTCACGGTAGGCGGTTCTGCGGCCGGCCCCTTCGTTCATTCTGCGATCAGCGTACTCGGTGACAACGATCGCGCCGTCGACCAGCATTCCCACCGTCATAATAAGGCCAAACAGTGCAACCATGTTCAGGGTGTAGCCCATAAAATTCAGGATCAGGATTCCCGCCAGAAACGAAGTGGGGATGGCCAGGCCAACTAAAAATCCTGATCTCAAGCCCAAG
Source organism: Gynuella sunshinyii YC6258 (assembly GCF_000940805.1). Taxonomy (GTDB): domain Bacteria; phylum Pseudomonadota; class Gammaproteobacteria; order Pseudomonadales; family Natronospirillaceae; genus Gynuella; species Gynuella sunshinyii. The sequence continues at coordinate 3,429,100 of NZ_CP007142.1, forward strand.
GCTGATACACACACAACAAATACCAGAATGGTGGCAAATAGAACGTTGTTGAACAGGTCGCTCAGCTGTGATTTGGTCTCGGTGGACTGGTCCTGAAAGAAACTGACTTTAATGCCGGAAGGCCAATAGCTCTGTGTTTCCTCGACGACTTGTTTTACGTCCCCGACCGTATCAATAATGTTCTGACCGACCCGCTTGACAATCTCAAGTGTTACCGCGGGCTGGCCGTTGACTCTGGAGATTGTTTTTCTGTCTTTATAAGAACGTTGTCCGAAGGCTACATCTCTGAATCGGACCACTGTCGTGCCATCCACTTTAACGGGAAGGTTGAGAATTTCCTCTTCTGTTTCAATCAGACCAGGGACTTTTACTGCAAAACGACCGGCACTGCTATCCAGGTTTCCTGCGGTGATCAGCTGGTTATTGGAGGTAATAAGATTAATCAGCTCTGAATGGGACAGGTTATAAGAAGCCATCAGTTGTGGATCCACCACAATTTCCGCCACTTCCTCCCGGGTGCCGTTAATATTCGCCTCCAGCACACTCGGCAGTGCTTCCAGTTTCTCTTGCAGATCTTCAGCGATGGTTTTCAGTACCCGTTCGTCGACGTTACCGGAAATAGCAATAGAAAGGATCGGAAACAATGCCACATTGATTTCGTGTACAGTTGGGTCATCAGCTTCACTGGGCAGTTCGCTTTTGGCCCGGTCTACTGCTTCACGGGTATCGGATAGTGCCTGGTCGATATCAACGTCGGCATCAAATTCCAGTGTAATCGATGCGTGTCCTTCGGATGCAATGGAGGTGTACTTGGAGAGCCCTTCAATACTCTTAATCTCTTTCTCCATTGGCGACACCAACATGGAATCAGCGTCTTCAGGTGATACCCCTGTCAGCGGCATGGAGATATAAGAAACCGGTATGGTGACATCCGGCATGGATTCTTTGGAAATACTCATGAATGAGAACAGGCCGCTGATAAATAATAGAATCGACAGCAGTACCACGGTTCTTGAACGTGCGAGGACTGATGAAATTAATCCGTTCATCGATTTTTATCCCTGTATTTTACTGATAGCGGAATTGTCCTGTTCTGGCTCGGCATCCGTCTCAAATGTTGGCTCTACTGTTTCGCCCACTTTGACGAAACCCTGCCCCACAGTGATCACTTTGGTGGTTGATGGTAAGCCAGTTACCCAAATACCTCTGGGGGTGGTTTCGGCGAGGCTGACGTTATGGAATTCGACAACGTTCTGGTCATTAATGGTTTTGATGCCCAGCTGACCGTTATCGTCCAGAATCAGAAGTGCCGGAGAAATATAGTGCGCCATCGCCGACTTTATAGGCAGCTCCAAGGTGGCGGATGCGCCTGCAACCGGCTGTGCCACGGGTGTTGTTACTTCCATTTCCACCTGAAAGGTACGGGTGGCAGGATTAGAACTTGCTGATATAAAAGAGATTTTGCCTTCCACTTCTGTATCATCCACCAGTTTGGCCTTTGCTGTCTGGCCTAACTGGATGGCTGCGATATTGTTTTCAGATACCTGAACACTAATCAGCATCGGAGAAAAGCTGATCAGCTCAATCACCTCTGTTCCGGTGGTGACATAACTGCCCAGTTCAGCATTACGGTTATTGACGTAACCATCAAAGGGTGCCTTTACCACAGTATCCTGGAGTTGAATTTTCAAACTCTCGGTCGCGGCTTTGGCCTGCTCGTAAAGTGTCAGGGTGCCAGCCAGCTGAGTGGCATTTTGCAGTCCCTGTTTGTTTAACTGAACAGCGCCGTCATACTCCATTTTCCTTTGGCTTTCCAAAGCCTTGGCTGATTTCAGTTGTGAGTCCAGGTCATTAGGGTCCAGTTTCATTAATATGGTACCGGCTTTTACCCAGTCACCTTTCTCAACATTCAGCTCTATTATTTTGCCAGTGGACTCGGCTTTGATGTCGACAACCCGCTTGGCTACCGTCTGGCCGTTTAAGGTCAGCGTTTTTGTTATGAGCTTGGCGTTCAGGACAGACGCCTGTACCCGGGCTGTTTTTTCTGTTTGAGTCAGCTGAGTGTCTGTCTCAGCGGGAGGTGAAGTGGATGCAAAAGAGCCTGAAATAATCCATCCGGTCAGGGATAAAGCAATAAACCAGGCGACAACAACACCGACATTAATTTTCATACATAGAATCTCAGTAATAGCAGGAGAGTTGGGCTCAAACGTTCATACAATATAGTAACAATGCTTATTTTCAAGAGAACTGCCATTTTCCTCGTTCAGGATGAGACCCGGGTGCAATCCTAATTCGACGTTAATACATATATAATGGCTGTTCGTCTTTTGGAGTGATACATGGCACTGATAACACTAGACCAGGTTTCCCTGGCATATGGCTCTATTCCCTTACTCAATCAAGCGACCCTGAATATTGATTCGGGAGAGCGGCTTTGTATCGTTGGCCGTAATGGCACCGGCAAATCCTCACTGCTTAAACTGCTGACAGGTGAAAATGTCCCAGACTCCGGCATCATCCGGATTCCCCAAAGTACTCGCATTGGTTACTTGCAACAAACGCTTCCAGAGCGCTTGGACGTCACTGTCCGAACGATGGTTTACAACAGCGACCCGGAATTGGTGGAACTAATAAACTCCTGGAATCTGCTGATTGAACAGGATCCCGGGTCTGCCGAAGTTGACCGACTTCACCATGAGATTGATGTCCGGGGAGGCTGGTCGCTTGATACCAGTGTAAATCAGGTACTGAGCCGATTGGGACTGGATGGCGAGGTGATGGTTAAGGACTTGTCCGGTGGTTGGCGGCGGAGAGTTTTGCTGGCACAGGCATTGTTGCGTGATCCTGATGTCCTGTTATTGGACGAGCCGACCAACCACCTGGATATCGAAGCTATCTTATGGATGGAACAGTTTTTTTCTTCCTATCGAGGTACTGTCGTTTTCATTTCCCACGACCGGCGTTTTATCGATGCACTGGCCACCCGGATTATTGAGCTGGATCGCGGGCAGCTGACCAGCTTCAATGGAAACTATCATGATTATCTGCAATTAAAAGCCAAGCTGTTGGAAGAGGAAGAACGGCAAAACCAACTGTTTGATAAAAAGTTATCTCAAGAGGAAGTCTGGATTCGTCAGGGGATAAAAGCACGAAGGACCCGTAATGAAGGGCGAGTGCGAGCTCTGAAAGCACTGAGAGAACAGCGTAAACAACGGATCGAGCGCCAAGGTAAAGCCAGCCTGCAGATATCTGCCGCTGACAAATCCGGCAAAATGGTCTTTGAGGTCGAGCAACTCAGTTTTGCTTATGCCGAGAACAAGGTAGTGGAGAATTTTTCCACGTTGGTAGAGCGGGGAGACAAAATCGCTTTTATTGGTCCAAATGGTGTTGGCAAGTCAACGTTGATCAAGCTATTGCTGGGCGAACTGGTTCCGAATACAGGTCAGGTCAAACAGGGCACTAAACTGGAAATAGCCTATTTTGATCAGACTCAAGAGCATCTTGATCCTGAAAGAACGGTACTGGACACGGTTGCGGAAGGTAATGATCAGATTGTTGTGAATGGTGTCAGTAAACATATCTATAGCTATTTGCAGGATTTCTTGTTTTCTCCTGACCGGGCTCGTAGCCCGATAAAAGCACTGTCCGGTGGTGAAAGAAATCGGGTACTGCTGGCTCGGCTTTTCACCCGGCCCGCTAATCTTTTGATTCTCGACGAACCAACCAATGATCTCGATATGGAGACCCTGGAGTTGCTCGAAGAGCTGTTGATTGATTTTCCAGGAACACTGCTGCTGGTCAGCCATGACCGTGAGTTTGTGGATGCCGTGGCCACACAAACTTGGGTTTTTGAACAACAGGGTAAGATTTCGGAGTGGGTGGGAGGATATAGCGACTGGTACCGCGCGCGTGCGGGTAGAAAACCGGCTGAAGCAGGTGATGCAAGTCAAAAAAACTTGCAGAAAAGTGACGTAAGGAAAAAAGCCGGTCCGGTAAAAAACAGGAAACTGAGCTATAAGTTGAAAGTTGAATATGATGAGTTACCCAACAAAATTGAACAGCTTGAACAACGCTTGACTATACTTCAGGAGGAAATCAGTCAAAGTGACTTTTATACCCGGCCGCAGGACGCAGTGCAGTCCACTTTGGCGGCGATGGAGGAGACAGAGCAACAGTTGGAAGCAGCCATGGAGAGATGGGTGGAACTGGAAGATATGCAAAATTAATGAACTATGAGTTTCGCAAGTGAATTTGGCGATTAATTCCACTTTCGAAAAAAAGTAAATGTTAGTATTCAATGGCTTAATTCAACATCGGTATTTTGTTGTAACCGAGAACTAGGGAGAACAAATGGCGATAGAGTATCGTTTTTATTTCCAGGATGACGAAGCGTGTCTGTCGTATCTCATTGATCCGGATAACTCTAAAAACAGTACCACCCGAGCCAGTAAACCAGCGAGCTGGACTGAGTTGAAAAACTGTCAGTGCAGCAACTGCCCATTATCCGCAAAAGACCATAAATACTGTCCAGCGGCAGTGGATATGGAGCGGGTCATTGAGGACTTCAGTCGTTTACCTGCGATGCGGAAAGTCGATGTACATGTGCTTACTCCAGAGCGCGAGTATCGAAAAGTAACCGGTATTGAAGAAGGCTTGCGATCCTTGATGGGGCTGATTATGGCGGAAAGTAACTGTCCGATTTTGAGCAAGCTCCGGCCGATGGCATACACTCACCTGCCGTTTACCAATCAGAGTGAATTTATTATTCGTTCTGTGGGAACCTATTTGTTACGCCAGTTTTATCACCGGCAGTCCAGAAACCAGGCTGACTGGGATTTAAAAGGGCTGATTGCGTTGAACCAGGAGTTGCGCCTGGTGAACCAGGCTTTATGGCAACGGGTAAATAACGGCTCTCCAGGAGACTCCAATCTGAAAGCGCTGCTTAGTTTTTTCGCTATGTCGAGCAGCGTCAGTTTCAGTCTTGAAGCGCAGTTGGCAAAAGTGCGACCAGCATTTCTGGAAGAAACCGATCTCGGTCCATTCGAAGGGGAGTAGTTGTGCTCAGTATCGTTATTATCGTCCTATCCATTATGTTGGTATACGGAGCGGTAATGTGGGTAAAACCTTCAGCGAAGGATAAGCGTCTGGCAGCCCTTAGAATGCAGGCGCTTGCTGATGGTCTGCATGTTCAGAGCTGCCAGATTCAGGATTTATCCATTGATGGCCGTCTGAACAAGTTATCACGGTCAGCATTCAGTTATCGCCGTTATACAAAAAGGGACACTGGGCATTCTCTGTTGCTATTACGAACCAGTGGTGAGAGCGGTATTTACTTGCCGGACTCATGGGTATGGGGAACAGGACAGCGGCTTGAAGAAGCGCAAGCACAGTCACTCACGTCATTATTGCAGCAGCTTCCAGAGTCCATTATGGGTATTGAGCTGACTCATGATTATGTCGGTGTCATTTGGGATGAATATAATCCTGATGAATATCCGCAAGTCAAACAGTTGCTGCTGTCGGATATTCCTTACTAAGTTTCAATCATCTACTGTTAATAGTAGCTTTGTTTCCATTCGCTAACAGATTTTCAAAGAGTGCTTGCCACGAGCAACCTTTTGAGGCTAGTTTATGAGCAGATTCAAACACTTGTTTGAAACCATTGTTTGAAGTCATTGCTTTTTCCATGACAGTTTTACCCCGAGTCCTTGAATCAGGATATGAAGTCCTGGTTGTGACCGGGATTTGTCTGATCATGACTTCTGAATAACAACTATAAATCCCTACAGGAGGCCTGTTGGATGATCTTCAATGGAGACGCTTTTTCAGTGACTTTGGGTACAGACGGCATCGCTGAACTCAAATTTGACCTGAAAAATGAATCAATCAATAAATTTAATCGAGATGCGATTACAGAGTTGAAACAGGCAGTAGAGGCAATCGCTGCCAGTTCAGAAGTCAAAGGTGTCATTGTCACCAGTGCTAAAGAATCGTTTGTCGTTGGTGCGGATATCACTGAATTTGGTGCCATGTTTGCACTGTCGGAAGAAGAGATTGTCAGCGACCTGCTTAAAACCCATGGGATTTTTAACAGCCTGGAAGATCTCGAAGTACCAACTGTGACGGCCATTAACGGTATTTGCCTGGGTGGCGGTTTTGAGCTGGCTTTGGCAACGGATTATCGTCTCATGGCACCAGCGGCCAAAGTGGGGTTGCCAGAAGTCAAGTTAGGAATCTTTCCCGGCTTTGGCGGTACGGTCAGGTTATCCCGTCTGATCGGTGCGGATAATGCTATTGAGTGGATTTGCTCTGGCAGTGAAAAGCGAGCCAATGATGCTTTAAAAGATGGCGCTGTGGATGGTGTGGTAGAACTTGATGGCTTGACTGCTGCTGCCCGGCAGATGGCCCTCAGGGCTGCAAACGGTGAGCTTGATTTTCGTGCCCGCAAGCAGGAAAAAAAGGCCGAGCTGCAGCTGAATAACATAGAAGGCATGATGGCATTTGAGACTGCGAAAGGGTTTGTGGCTGCCAAAGCCGGTCCGCATTATCCGGCTCCTGTGACTGCCATCAAGGCCATTCAGAAACACGCTTCTCAAACCCGTGACCAGGCTGTTGAAACAGAAGCCCGCGGCTTCGCCAAAGTGGCCAAAACCAAGGTGGCGGAGAATCTGATAGGTCTGTTTCTGAAAGACCAGTACCTGAAAAAGACCGCCAAGAAATGGCAGGCTGAAGCAGCTGATGTAAAAAAAGCCGCTGTTCTCGGGGCTGGGATCATGGGGGGCGGAATTGCCTATCAGTCCGCTTCAAAGCATATTCCCATATTGATGAAGGATATTAACGAAGCTGGCATCAAGTTGGGATTGGATGAGGCTGCCAAGCTGACTTCCAAACAGGTGGAACGGGGACGCCTGAAAACGATGGATATGGCTACGATTTTAAACGATATCCGACCAACACTCAGTTATGGTGATTTTGGTGACGTTGACGTCGTGGTTGAGGCTGTAGTCGAAAACCCCAAAATCAAAAAATCCGTATTGGCCGAAGCAGAAGGTCAAATTGGACAAGACAAGGTTTTGGCTTCAAACACTTCCACTATTTCCATTACTGAGCTGTCTACTGCACTGAAAAGACCTGAAAACTTCTGTGGAATGCATTTCTTTAACCCCGTCCATCGTATGCCGTTGGTAGAAGTGATTCGTGGTCAAAAAACCAGTGATCAGACAGTGGCTACTGTCGTGGCTTATGCGCAGAAGCTTGGAAAAACTCCAATCGTTGTCAACGATTGTCCAGGGTTTTTGGTGAATCGTATTCTATTTCCATATTTTGGCGGATTTGCCATGCTGGTTCGTGATGGTGTTGATTTTCAGCGTATCGATAAGGTTATGGAAAAGTTTGGGTGGCCAATGGGGCCGGCATATCTGATGGATGTTGTCGGTATCGATACGGGTGTTCATGCCCAAGAGGTTATGGCTGCCGGGTTCCCTGACCGTATGGCTCAGGATTTCACCAGTGCCATCCAGGTTATGTATGAACACAAACGTTATGGCCAAAAAAGCAGTGTCGGTTTTTATCGTTATGAGCTGGATAAAAAAGGTAAGCAGAAGAAAGCTACTGACCCTGAAAGCTATGAACTGATTAAGCCGGTTCAGACCGCTGAAGTTGAAATGACCGACGAGGACATTATTGCCCGCATGATGATACCGCTCTGTCTGGAAACAGTGCGTTGCCTGGAAGACGGTATTGTTTCAACCGCAGCAGAAGCTGATATGGGATTGGTATATGGCATCGGTTTTCCTCCATTCCGTGGCGGTGCCCTTAAGTACATAGATGACATGGGTGTAGCTGAATTCCTGGCGCAGGCTGAGAAATTTGCTGATCTGGGTGCCCTCTATCAGCCAACGGCAAAACTGGCCGAGATGGCAAAAAACAATGAAACATTCTTTTAATCAGCCAGAGGGGGAGCATTCATGAATCTTAAAGACAATGATGCCGTAATTATCGACTTTGTCCGGACACCAATGGGGCGATCCAAAGGTGGTTCATTTCGGAATACGCGCGCAGAAAATTTATCCGCTGTTTTGGTTGATGCATTATTCGACCGCAACCCAAATGCCAATCCTGAGCTGGTTGAAGATGTGATATGGGGGTGTGTTAATCAGACCATGGAGCAGGGATGGAACATTGCCCGCATGATGTCTTTGCTGACACGTATTCCTCATACCTCATCTGCTCAGACCGTCAGTCGGTTGTGCGGATCATCTATGTCAGCACTGCATACGGCGGCACAGGGTATTCAGACAGGTTTTGGAGACATGTTTGTTATTGGTGGTGTAGAGCATATGGGGCATGTGGAAATGATGCATGGTGTCGACCCCAATCCAACGTTGTCCAAAAAAGCAGCCAAAGCGTCTGGAATGATGGGGTTAACGGCTGAGCTACTGGGCAAGATACACGGTATTACCCGTGAGGCTCAAGATGAATTTAGTTTTCGTTCTCATCAACGGGCCCATGAAGCCACCGTTAAAGGCTTTTTTAAAAATGAAATCCTGCCGGTACAGGGGCATGACTCCAATGGTGCTCCGTTTCTGCTTGATCATGACGAGACGATTCGCGCAGACACAACTGTTGAAAAGCTGGCGGAACTTCGGCCGGTATTTGATCCTAAAAACGGTACTGTGACAGCAGGTTCGTCATCTCAGATCAGTGACGGTGCTTCTGCAATGTTGGTGGTCAGCGCCAAAATGGCCAAAGAGCTGGATCTAAAACCACGGGCGGTTATCAGAGCCATGGCGGTTGCCGGGGTTGATCCCTCAATTATGGGATACGGACCGGTACCTTCAACTCTGAAGGCACTTGAGCGTGCAGGAATGTCTATTGATGACATCGATTTCGTTGAGTTGAATGAGGCATTTGCGGCGCAGTCGCTACCAGTGTTGAAGGATCTGAAATTGCTGAACAAGATGGATGAAAAAGTAAATCTGCATGGCGGTGCAATTGCACTTGGTCATCCGTTTGGTTGTTCTGGTGCGAGAATTACAGGTACTTTACTTAACGTGATGGAGCAGAAAGACGGTCAATTTGGATTGGCGACCATGTGCATTGGTTTGGGACAAGGCATCTCGACGATTATCGAGCGAGTATGATTTGATCTAGCGATTCAGATATCCCGGAAAGGATTCCGGGTATTTTTTTATCAAGCTTCTGAGTCCTCCTTCTTGTCTTCTTCGGATGCAAAAATGCCTGAGATGAGCTTTGAGATTCGTTTAATTTCCTGAGTTTTACCGTCATAAGAAATGTCACTGGACAATAATAAGTCCTTGGCGTGTTTGTAGTAGTTTGCCGCGGAAATGTAATCCTCCTCTTTTTGGCTCTTTTCTCCCTGATTCAGGTATGCCTGGACTTCCAGTGTTAAAACTTTTTTCCTTAGCCGGTGCGTGTGCGCCATCATGTCATGGTCAGAAATGACATGACGGTGGCGCATATAACGTAGTAGTTTGTAAGTTTTAACGGCATAACGCTTGAGTTCGGCGATCTGGCGGTCATTAGTTGGAACCTCAGCCTCTATGGCTTCACCATTGAGTTCCTCGCACATTAGTCTGGCTCTTTCCAGTTCGGATGTGACGCTTCTGTCATGTGGTGCCAGGGCTGCGCGTTGTTCATGTTCGGATAAAAAATATTCACTGATGATGGCCAATAAAGCGGGGTCTCCATCATAGTGTTTGAGTACATTAATGATATCTTCGGTATCGTTTGCCAGTTGTTTGAGTTTCCTGAGCTTGGCTTTGAGTTCGCGTTCCTGTTGTTCCCGTATTGCTGCTTTTTTGGAGATCCAAAGCCCGAATACCATTAATAGAAACAGGGTAAAAACAAGTAGTGTCAACCAAACCATGAGGACATTCTGATAAGGGTTAAAAAGGATTTTCCTAAGTCTAGCAGTGTTTTAGGGTTTCTGAACGAGTGTTTTTATTCTAACCTGAATAATTAGATCCGGCTTGACCCGGATGATTTAAAAAGATATACCTCGCGCCTTTGTCATATTGTCAGTGTTATTTTTTTGTTCAGTTGAACTATACGGGAATCACTTATGGGTAAATCGCTGGTTATCGTTGAGTCGCCTGCGAAAGCTAAAACAATCAATAAATATCTTGGAAAAGAGTACGTCGTTAAGAGTTCCATTGGTCATATCCGAGATCTCCCCGTTGGTGGTCAGGCAAGCAAGACTGATCCCAAAGAGCGTGCCAAAGCTGCGGCAGCGACCCGCAAGATGAGCCCCGAGGAAAAGGAAAAACATCGCCGTCAGAAGACCAAAGAACAGTTGTTTACCAGAATGGGTGTGAACCCGGAGAACAACTGGGCGGCGCAGTACCAGGTATTGCCAGGCAAAGAGAAAGTTGTTGATGAGCTTAAGCGTCTTGCCAAAGATGCGGACACTATTTATCTCGCGACGGACTTGGATAGAGAAGGGGAGGCAATTGCCTGGCACCTTCGTGAGTCTATTGGTGGAAGCGAAGATAAGTATAAGCGAGTGGTATTTAACGAGATTACCAAGAATGCCATTAAAGATGCGTTCTCGGCGCCAGGTTCGTTGGATATTGACCGTGTAAATGCCCAACAGGCCCGCCGCTTTTTGGATCGTGTTGTGGGATTTATGGTCTCGCCATTGCTTTGGAGCAAAGTTGCCAGAGGTTTGTCTGCGGGTCGTGTTCAGTCTGTGGCGGTGCGGCTGATTGTTGAGCGGGAGCGGGAGATCCGGGCATTTACCCCGGAAGAGTTTTGGCAACTGTTTGCCAATACCCAGTTGCCTGGAAAAAAAGATGAGCTGCGTCTGGAAGTGGTTAAGCATGCGGGCGAAAGCTATCGTCCTACGAATAAGGCGGACAGCGATCGCATGGTGGCTCTGTTGGAAGGGGTGCCGATTTCAGTTGCAGATCGTGAGGATAAGCCTACCTCCAGCAAACCAAGTGCACCATTTATTACATCTACCTTGCAGCAGGCTGCCAGTACTCGGCTGGGTTTCAGTGTCAAGAAAACCATGATGCTGGCACAGCGCTTATATGAAGCGGGTTATATTACGTACATGCGGACGGACTCTACTAATCTGAGTCAGGATGCCATAACGGCGGTAAGAGATTATATCGAAGGTAACTATGGTGACCAGTACCTTCCCAAGAGTCCTGTTCAGTATGGTAGTTCTGCGAGTGCACAAGAGGCTCACGAGGCTATTCGTCCATCTGATGTCAATGTGTCCTCAACCCAGCTGTCGAATATGGAACGCGATGCCGAACGCCTCTATGAACTTATATGGAGACGTTTCGTTGCGTGCCAGATGACGCCAGCTAAATATAAAAGCTCTACCATCACTGCCAGGGCAGGAGAGTTTGAACTCAAGACCAAAGGCCGAATTCTGGTGTTTGACGGTTATACCAAGGTTTTGAGTCAGTCTCTGAAAAAAGAGGAAGACATTGTTTTGCCTGATGTGCAGGTAGGTGATGATTTAAAACTATTGTCTCTGGATCCCTCTCAGCACTTTACCAAGCCTGCGCCAAGATATTCTGAAGCGGCTTTGGTAAAAGAGTTGGAGAAACGGGGGATCGGCAGACCGTCTACCTATGCGTCCATTATTTCGACTATTCAGGAGCGGGGTTACGTATCCATGCGTAACAAGCGCTTCTATGCAGAAAAAATGGGCGATATTGTCACTGATCGCTTGGTCGAGAATTTTAACGATCTGTTGGATTATAACTTCACAGCCAACATGGAGCAGACGCTGGATGCCATTGCCGAAGGTGATCGTAATTGGATTGAGACGTTAAATAGCTTTTATGCAGGCTTTACCCAACAGTTAGATCATGCTGAAGCGGGAATGCGACCAAATCAGGCGGTAGAAACCGACATTGATTGCCCGACATGTGGACGCAAGATGGCCATTCGGAATGGGAGTACGGGGGTGTTTTTGGGTTGTACCGGTTACAACCTTCCGCCGAAGGAGCGCTGTAAAACCACTATTAACCTGATATCTGGTGATGAAGTGGTGGATGCCGATGCGGATGATGAAGCTGAAAGTAAAGCGTTAAGAGCCAAAAAAAGATGTCCTGTCTGTGATACAGCGATGGAAAGCTTTCTTTTGGATGAGCATCGAAAAATCCATATATGCGGAAATAACCCTGATTGCCATGGTTACGAAATCGAGCAGGGTGAGTACAAAATTAAAGGGTATGATGGTCCGGTGCTTGAATGCGATCGCTGTGGTTCTGAAATGCAGCTGAAAAATGGTCGGTTTGGCAAGTATTTTGGGTGTATGAATGACGAGTGTAAAAATACTCGTAAGTTGCTGAAAAATGGTGAGCCTGCTCCGCCAAAAGTGGATCCGATTCCGATGCCGGAACTTAAATGTCAGAAGGTGGATGACACTTATGTTCTTCGGGATGGCGCTTCAGGTTTATTTTTGGCCGCTAGCCAGTTTCCCAAGAATCGTGAAACCCGCGCGCCTCAGGTTCAGGAGCTGATTCCTCATAAATCGGAAATAGATCCGAAATATCAATACCTGTTATCTGCGCCGACGCATGATCCTGATGGAAACCCTGCGATCATTCGCTTCAGTCGTAAGAATAAAGAGCAGTACGTTATGAGCGAAGTGGAAGGTAAGGCGACAGGTTGGAAAGCTTTTTACCGAAATGACAAGTGGCAGGTGGACGGTCAGAAATAATGATTGTGCATAAAAAAGCCCTCAGTGAGGGCTTTTTTAGCTAGCTACCAGTGCTCATCATTTTCAGGACTTGGGAACTGGGCGCAGTGTTTCTCCGGTATAAAGCTGACGAGGGCGTCCGATTTTGTAAGACCCGCCAATCATCTCTTTCCAGTGTGCAATCCAGCCTGGAGTTCTGCCCAGAGCAAAAATTACCGTAAACATATCAACTGGAATTCCAATGGCTTTAAGGATGATTCCAGAATAAAAGTCGACGTTTGGATAGAGTTTTTTCTCAATGAAATACGGATCTTCCAGTGCGATTTTCTCAAGCTTGCGTGCAATCTTCAGTAATGGCTCGTTTTCGATACCGAGAAGATCCAGCACTTCGTCACAAGTGGCTTTCATCACTTTCGCACGAGGGTCATAATTTTTATATACCCTATGACCAAATCCCATTAGCCGGAAAGGATCATTTTTATCTTTGGCTTTGGCAATGAATTCCTCAATGTTGGACTCGTCACCAATTTCTTCCAGCATATTCAGAACGGCTTCGTTGGCACCGCCGTGGGCTGGTCCCCAAAGGGCTGCTATGCCAGCTGCGATACATGCAAACGGGTTGGCACCTGAAGAGCCGGCCAGGCGAACGGTGGAAGTGGAAGCATTCTGCTCATGATCGGCATGTAAAAGAAATACTTTGTCCATGGCGCGACCCAGAACAGGATCAACCTTGTAGTCTTCGCATGGCGTCGAAAACATCATATAAAGGAAGTTTTCTGCGTATGTCAGATCATTTCTTGGATATACAAAAGGCTGGCCCCGTGAATATTTATATACCATGGCGGCCAGGGTTGGCATTTTTGAAATCAGGCGATGAGCGGTAATTTCACGGTGGCGTTCGTTACTAATGTCCAGCGAGTCATGGTAAAAAGCTGATAGTGAGCCGACCAGACCGCACATTACTGCCATAGGATGGGAGTCACGTCGAAAACCGTGGAAAAACTGATGTATCTGTTCATGGACCATGGTGTGGTGCATGATCATGTCTTCAAAACTTTTCTTTTCTTCCGCTGATGGTAGTTCTCCGTAGAGCAGAAGGTAACATGTGGACAGATAGTCAGAATTTTCGGCAAGGTCATCGATGGCATAGCCGCGATGCAACAACTGACCTTTGCCTCCATCAATGAATGTGATTTTGGACTCACAGGAGGCAGTGGAAACAAAGCCGGGGTCATAAGTGAAATAACCCTGCGCTGTCAATCCCGTCACATCTATTACATCGGGCCCGAGAGTACCTTGATAAATTGGCAAGTCTATAGGTTCTTTGCCATCGATAATCAGTTGAGCCTTTTTGTCAGCCATAAGGGCCTCCTTACATATCTCAGAAGAGCGCACATCAACGTTGCAGTCTATTGCATTGAGTGGCTGCGTTACTAACTTATTGATCCAAATAAATTGAAAATTATGGTTTGTTCAGCCTGAAATACTGAGTGTGTAATAAGGTAAATTTAGAATTCATCCTCACTAGGTTTCAGCGGTTATCAATCAGGCTCCATGTTGGAACCATATTTTATTGTTTCTGAAAGAAGATAAACATTTAGTTAAGACTTTACGGCTGCCACGCTCTTGAACAGATTGGGTGCCAACAGTTCCAAGTAGGTGAAGATATTATGCCGAATCTCAACAAAGTGGCGCAAACTATAGAGATCTTATGAATTTGTCAATTTCCTCACAGTATTAGTAGACAATGGTCGTAGAGACTCTTTCTATAGCAAAAGCGGATTATCATAAACCCGAAGGTATGTAAGCGGTTATAGTTATTTTTAATGGCAGTCATTAGCAATCGAGGTTTGTAATTACGGTCTCTGGCCTCTATAATCGCGCCCGTTTTCTGGCCTCAGCAATACCCATTTCATTGACTTGGATAAATTTTTTGCTGACAAAATGATGGCACAGGTCATTTTACCTAAAACTTAATGCTTTTTTTGGTTAAGTGCTTGTTGTCCTCATCTACTGGTCAGTGCAGTCTAATAAAAAACGAAGGCTACTATTAAAAAGAGTGCATCAGCCGTGAATAAAAATCGCCCTGTTAATTTAGATCTGACTACTATTAAGTTTCCCGTCCCCGCAATTACATCCATCCTTCATAGAATCTCAGGCGTATATTTGTTTATAGGTATTGGGTTTTTGGTTTGGATGATGAGTACATCCCTGGAATCAGCTCAAGGCTTTAAGGTCGTGCAGAGTATGTTGTCCAGCGGAATTGCCAAGTTGATTCTCTGGGTTACAGTATCTGCTGTTCTTTACCACTTCGTTGCAGGAATCAAACACCTGTTTATGGATATGGGTATCGGAGAGAGCAAGGAAAGTGGGCCTAAGATGGCTATAGGTGTTGTGGCGATTTCCGCAGTATTGATTGTCCTGGCAGGAGTGTGGATATGGGCGTAATTGTTAGAAATGTCACCAATCTTAGCAGAAGCGGGTTATCTGATTGGCTGATTCAAAGATTCTCAGCAGTAGTCCTTGCTGCGTATACCGTCTTTATTCTGGTGTTTTTAATCGCCAGCCCCGAGTTGAGTTATGTTCAGTGGCACGCTTTGTTTGATCATACGGCGATGAAGATTTTTACCCTGTTAGCGATGTTGTCACTGATTGGACATGCCTGGGTGGGTCTGTGGACTGTAGCAACAGATTATCTGAAACCTATGGCGATCAGATTCATTTTTCTGGCCGTCGTTGCTATTACATTATTCGTATATCTAATCGTGACCGTTACGGCGCTTTGGGGTTAAACAATGGCAAATATGAGAACAATGACTTACGACGCCATTATTGTTGGTGGCGGCGGTGCGGGCATGCGAGCAGCAGTGCAGCTGGCCCAATCAGGCTTTAAAACAGCTGTAGTATCGAAAGTGTTTCCGACACGCTCGCATACGGTATCTGCTCAAGGTGGTATTACCTGCGCAATAGCCAGTGCTGATCCAAATGATGACTGGCGCTGGCAT
The DNA here is from genome assembly GCF_000940805.1 of Gynuella sunshinyii YC6258. GTDB lineage: Bacteria > Pseudomonadota > Gammaproteobacteria > Pseudomonadales > Natronospirillaceae > Gynuella > Gynuella sunshinyii. The sequence continues at coordinate 3,444,793 of NZ_CP007142.1, forward strand.
ATGTACGATACCGTTAAAGGATCAGATTTTATCGGTGATCAGGATGCGATCGAATATATGTGTTCTGTCGGTCCACAGGCGGTTTTTGAATTGGATCACATGGGATTGCCGTTTTCCCGTACTGAGGAAGGTCGTATTTATCAAAGACCTTTCGGGGGGCAGTCAAAAGACTATGGCAAAGGTGGTCAGGCGGCCAGAACCTGTGCAGCTGCGGATCGTACCGGCCATGCTTTGTTGCATACTCTTTATCAAGCTAATCTGAAAGCTGGTACTCAATTTCTGAATGAGTGGTTTGCTGTTGATTTGGTGACTAATACTGATGGTGCTGTAGTCGGTGTTATCGCTCTGTGTATGGAGACTGGTGAGACTGTTTATATCCGTGCTAAAGCAACGGTATTCGCAACCGGTGGTGCCGGACGTATCTATGCCTCTACTACCAATGCTCATATTAATACCGGCGATGGTATTGGTATGGCGCTGAGGGCTGGTTTCCCTGTTCAAGACATTGAGATGTGGCAGTTTCACCCCACAGGTATTCATGGTGCAGGCGTCCTGGTAACAGAAGGGTGCCGTGGTGAGGGTGGTTACCTGGTCAATAAAGATGGTGAACGTTTTATGGAACGTTATGCGCCTAACTATAAAGATCTGGCCAGTCGTGATGTTGTTGCCCGTTCCATGATTCTTGAGATTTTGGATGGTCGTGGTGCCGGTCCTGATGGGGATCATGTTTTCCTTAAATTGGACCATCTTGGCGAAGAGGTGCTTAACAGTCGTTTGCCGGGTATTAGTGAGCTGTCGAAAATTTTTGCTCATGTGGATCCGGCGAAAGACATGATTCCGGTGGTTCCAACCTGCCATTACATGATGGGTGGCATTCCAACCAATGTTGGCGGTCAGGCACTGACCCAGTCTGCTGAAGGGTCAGACAATGTAATTGAAGGTTTTTATGCCTGTGGGGAAGCCGCTTGTGTTTCCGTTCATGGGGCTAACCGTCTTGGTGGTAACTCATTGCTTGACTTGGTTGTATTCGGTCGCGCAGCAGGGCTGCAGATTGAGAAAAGTCTGCGTGAGGGTTTTGATACCAAGCCGGCCAATGATGACGACATTGAACGCGCCATGCAGCGCCTTAACCGTTTAAATGCATCTACATCTGGTGAGAAAATTGCTGATGTACGTAAAGATCTTCAAAACCTGATGCAGCTGCACTTTGGTGTTTTCCGTAGAGGTGACAGTATGGAAGAAGGCTTGCGGAAATTGTCTGTCATTCGTGAACGGGTTCAGAACGTCCATCTGCAGGATAAAAGTGCAGCATTCAATACATCCAGGATTGAGGCGCTGGAGCTTGAAAACCTGCTCGAAGTTGCTGAGGCAACGGCTGTGGCTGCATCTGTGCGGACAGAAAGCCGTGGTGCTCATGCCAGGGAGGATTATCCCGAGCGTGATGACGAAAACTGGCTGTGCCATTCTTTGTTTTTCCCGGCAGACAAGCGTGTTGGACGGCGTGCTGTAAATTTTGCGCCAAATACAGTCGAGGCTTTTCAGCCTGTTAAGCGGACATACTAAGGAGATTTACAATGAAAGTTAGTATTTACCGCTATAATCCGGATACCGATAAAAAGCCATACATGAAAGACTATGAGGTTAGTCTGCCAGAAGGCAAAGACCTGATGGTTTTAGATGTTCTTCATCTGATCAAGGAGCAGGACGACAGTGTTGCATTTCGTCGTTCCTGTCGTGAAGGAGTTTGCGGTTCAGACGGCATTAATATTAATGGTAAAAATGGTCTGGCCTGTATTACTCACCTGTCTGATGTGGTGAAAGCGGGAGGAACACTGGTTGTAAGACCATTGCCTGGGTTGCCCGTTATACGTGATCTGGTTGTAGATATGGGTATTTTCTACAAACAGTATGAGCGTATTAAGCCTTATTTGATCAATGAAGAACCAGCGCCGGCAATTGAGCGTTTACAAAGCCCTGCAGATAGAGCGAAACTAGATGGGCTATATGAATGTATTTTGTGCGCATGTTGTAGTACGGCGTGTCCGTCTTTCTGGTGGAATCCAGATAAGTTTGTTGGGCCCTCAGGCTTGCTTCAGGCTTATCGTTTTCTGGCTGATAGTCGTGATACAGCAACGGCAGAGCGGTTGGCAGAACTGGATGATCCTTTCTCCGTTTTCCGTTGCCGTGGCATCATGAACTGTGTAGCCGTCTGTCCAAAAGGATTAAATCCGACTCGGGCAATTGGACACATCCGGAATATGCTGCTCCATAACGCAACCTGATACCTTAGATTGCTTATCCAGCAGAAAAAGCCGGGCTGTTCTCAGTGACAGACCCGGCTTCTTTGAAATCAAAAATCACTGAAGAGACGACATTTAATTTAGCAAGAGACCCACATAACTATCTATTGAAACTAAGGTTCAAAGATGCAAGACAGCATAATGGAGCAGCTCTGGGGGACATCCCATCTCGCCGGCGGAAATTCTTCCTATTTAGAGGAATTGTACGAATCTTATCTACGTGACCCTAATTCTGTGCCAGAAGATTGGAGAGCTGAATTCGATAAGCTTCCCCGTGTGAACCCCAGTGTTCACTCTGAAGTACCACACTCTCCGATTAAAGATCACTTTCTTCTGCTTTCAAAAAATCAGAAAAAGCTTTCCACTGCAGTGCTTTCGCCCAGTATAACTACTGAGCATGAGCGTAAACAGGTTCGTGTTCATCAGCTGGCTACAGCCTACCGCTTTCGTGGTCATCAGAAAGCAAAGCTTGATCCATTGGGGCTCGAGCAAAGACCTTCGATTCCAGACCTTGAGTTGCAGTATCACGAGTTATCGAAAGCTGATGAAGATACTGTATTTTCCTGCTCTCATTTATACGCGGGGAAGGAAGAAGCGACTCTTAAGGAAACAATTGAGCTGCTGGAGCAGACTTACTGCTCGTCTGTAGGAGCTGAGTTTACTCATATCGTTGATACTGCCGAACGTCGTTGGATTGAACAGCGCATGGAATCGGTAAAATCACATCCTGTTTACAGCAATGAAGCGCGTCTCCATATTCTTGAGCGTTTATCTGCTGGTGAGGGATTGGAAAAGTATCTGCAGAGCAAATATCCCGGTACCAAACGCTTCGGGCTTGAAGGAGGCGAAGCTCTGATTCCGCTGGTGGACGAACTGATTCAAAGAGCTGGATCTTATGGAACTAAAGAAATTGTCCTTGGGATGGCTCACCGCGGGCGTCTGAATATTCTCGTTAATATTCTGGGTAAAAGTCCTAGAGATTTGTTTGATGAGTTTGAAGGAAAATCCTTCTATGAGATGGGAAGTGGCGATGTTAAATATCACCAAGGTTTCTCGTCCAACGTAATGACTCAGGGTGGAGAAGTGCATCTGGCGATGGCTTTTAATCCATCACACCTGGAGATTGTGTCTCCTGTTGTTGAAGGTTCTGTTCGTGCCCGACAGGATCGCCGCAAAGATCCCGTCGGCACGACTGTATTACCTGTTGCTATTCATGGTGATGCTGCTTTTGCTGGTCAGGGTGTGGTCATGGAAACATTTCAGATGTCTCAGACCCGTGGGTATAAGACTGGCGGTACCATCCATATCATTGTGAACAATCAGGTCGGTTTTACGACCAGTCGCCGTGAAGACGCCCGTTCGACAGAGTACTGTACCGACATTGCCAAAATGGTCCAGGCACCTATTTTTCATGTTAATGGAGATGATCCTGAAGCCGTTGTTTTCGTGACCCAACTGGCTGTTGATTATCGTCAGCAGTTCAAACGCGATGTTGTTATTGACATGGTATGTTATCGGCGCCGTGGACATAATGAGGCCGATGAACCGGCAATGACCCAGCCATTGATGTACGAAAAAATCCGCAAAATCAAATCAACTCTGGATCTTTATGGAGAGCGTTTGGTTAATGAGGGTGTGATCGATAAAGACGGTGTGACGCAAATGGCCGAAGAATATCGTACGGCCCTGGAAAATGGCGAGCATGTTGCCAAATCGTTGGTTAAAGAGCCTAATACCTCATTGTTTGTAGACTGGAAACCATACCTGAATCAACCGTTTTCTGATGATTTTGATACTTCACTCGATCTTCAGTATCTGAGAGAGCTTGCTAATCGCATTAATACGGTCCCGGAAGGTTTTCCTGTACAGCGTCAGGTCAATAAGATCATAGAAGACCGTCTGAAAATGGCTGCCGGAGCAATGCCTATAAACTGGGGATTTGCTGAAACCCTGGCTTATGCAACGATTTTGGACTCCGATCACCCTATTCGAATTACTGGCCAGGATGTCGGGCGTGGCACTTTTGTGCATCGTCATGCGGTATTACACAGTACTAAAGATGGTTCCACTTACGTCCCGTTGCGCAATCTTTCAGAAGATCAGCCGGAGTTCGATATATACGATTCTTTCCTGTCTGAAGAAGCGGTCCTTGCATTCGAATACGGCTATGCCACAACAACACCAAATGCCTTAGTCATATGGGAAGCCCAGTTTGGTGACTTTGCCAATGGTGCCCAGGTCGTTATCGACCAGTTCATAACCAGTGGCGAGCACAAGTGGGGACGTCTGTGCGGATTGGTTATGCTGTTGCCGCATGGATATGAAGGACAGGGGCCAGAGCATTCATCTGCTCGCCTTGAGCGTTATCTGCAATTGTGTGCAGAGCAGAATATTCAAGTTTGTGTTCCGTCGACTCCAGCGCAGGTATACCACATGCTGCGTCGCCAGATCACCCGTAACCTGAGAAAGCCATTGGTTGTGATGTCACCAAAAAGTCTTCTGCGCCATAAAGATGCAGTGAGTACCTTGGATGAACTGGCGACCGGCAAGTTCGAAACGGTATTGGATGATCCGGATATTACAGATAAAGACGCAGTTCAGCGGGTCGTTTTCTGTAGTGGCAAAGTATATTACGACCTGCGTGAAAGATGCCGTCGTGATGAAATAGTGAACGTTGCGCTGGTACGTGTTGAGCAGTTGTATCCGTTCCCTGAAGACCGCCTTTATCAGATTCTTTCTACTTATCCAAAAGTGGAAGATGTTGTCTGGTGTCAGGAAGAGCCTATGAATCAGGGTGCATGGTATAGCAGTCAGCATCATTTACGTAATGTCATTCACCGACATGATCCGGACCTTTACCTGGTTTATGTTGGTCGTGAAGCTTCTGCTGCCCCGGCCGCTGGTTATATGAAATTACACTTGGAACAGTTAAATAAATTTTTAGAAGACGCCCTGGTCTATCCAAAAAAATAGATCAGGTCCGCATATAGGAGATTAAGGAACCTAAAATGGCAATAGAAATCAAAGCACCCCAATTTCCTGAGTCCGTTGCGGACGGCAGTATCGCTACATGGCATAAAAAGCCGGGCGAACCTGTTCAACGGGACGAACTGCTGGTAGATATTGAAACAGATAAAGTGGTACTTGAAGTGGTTGCACCTGCCGACGGGCAATTGGTGGAAATCCTGAAAGACGAAGGTGATACTGTACTCAGTGTAGAGGTAATTGCCAGATTCGAAGAGGGTACCGTAAGTACAGCTGTACCATCTGCAGAAGCTGCAGAAGAAGAGACTGTTCAGGTCGGTAATGTTGCTATGAGTCCGTCAGCCAAGCGCTTGTTGGATGAGAAAAAACTGGATGCCGAAAAGATTAAAGGAACAGGCAAGGGCGGTCGGATAAGCAAAGAAGATGTGCAGGCATATATCAACAGTGTGCCGGCTTCAGCTGCTAAACCTGCGAGCCAGGCGATAACCAGTTCGTCTGCTCAACCAGTTATCAGCATCGCTGATGGTGAAAAGATCGAAAAACGTGTACCGATGACTCGTTTGCGCAAGAGCATTGCCAAGCGTCTGAAGGAAGCTCAGGAAACCGCAGCATTGTTGACAACATTCAATGAGGTCAACATGGAACCCGTCATGACTTTGCGCTCCAAATACAAAGACATGTTTGAAAAGGTCCATAATGGCACTCGTCTGGGTTTCATGTCTTTCTTTGTGAAGGCGACTACTGAAGCTCTGAAGCGATTCCCTGATGTGAATGCCTCTATTGACGGTGATGATATCGTTTATCACGGTTATCAGGATATCGGCATCGCAGTATCATCTGACCGCGGTCTGGTGGTGCCTATTTTGCGCGATTGTGATCGTATGAATTTGGCTGATATCGAAGCCCAGATCCGCGATTTCGGGGCTCGTGCCCAGAAAGGTGGGTTGGGGCTGGATGAACTTCAGGGGGGTACATTTACCATTACTAATGGTGGTGTGTTTGGATCCCTGATGTCTACACCGATTCTGACACCACCTCAAACAGCCATTCTTGGTATGCATAAGATTCAGGAACGCCCAATGGCGGTAAATGGTGAGGTTAAAATCCTGCCTATGATGTATCTGGCCCTGACTTACGATCATCGTTTGATTGACGGGAAAGATGCTGTTCAATTCCTGGTGGCTATCAAAGATATGCTTGAAGACCCTGCCAGAATCCTACTGGATCTTTGATCTGAAGCGTACCAATAGAGCGGTTACATCACCGCTCTTTTGATTTAATACATGGGTAACATTTACTGAATAGGAAACTTCCAATGGCACAACAATTTGACGTGGTAGTAATTGGTTCAGGGCCAGCGGGCTACATTGCCGCAATTAAATCGGCACAATTGGGGCAAAAGACCGCTTGCATCGAAAAATGGGTGGATAAAGAAGGTAAAACCTCTCTGGGGGGCACCTGTCTTAATGTTGGTTGTATCCCATCAAAGGCATTATTGGAATCATCTGAGAAATATCATGAAGCCATGGCTTCTCTCGGTGACCATGGAATTTCTATTAAAGACGTCAAAATAGACGTCAAAGCCATGATGGCGAGAAAGGACAAAATTGTTAAAAACCTGACTGGCGGTATTGCTGGTCTGTTTAAAGCCAACGGCGTAACCAGTATTGAAGGTACTGGTAAGCTGTTGGAAAACAAACAGGTTGAAGTAACCAAGCATGATGGCTCAATAGAAGTGCTTGATGCAAAAAATGTGATTATCGCGACTGGTTCAGTACCTGTCGAAATTCCGCCTATTCCAATGCATGAAGATATCATTGTTGATTCAACGGGCGCGCTGGAGTTCACAGAAGTACCTAAGCGTTTGGGAGTTATCGGAGCAGGTGTGATCGGTCTTGAGCTAGGATCCGTTTGGGCTCGTCTTGGGTCTGATGTCGTTGTCATTGAAGCTCAGGATAAATTTTTGCCAACCGCTGATCAGGCGATTGCTAAAGCCGCTCAGAAAATATTCGAAAAGCAAGGGCTGGATATTCGCCTGGGATGTCGGGTGACTGGCTCAGAAGTTAAGGGCAAGCAGGTTGTTGTTACTTATCAGGATAGTGAAAGTGACAAACAGGAGACTTTTGACAAACTAATTGTCTGTGTTGGTCGTCGTCCGGTAACTGACGGATGTCTGGGTGAAGGTTGCGGTGTGACGCTGGATGAGCGTCGTTTTATCTTTGTGGATGATCAGTGCCGCACGACTGTACCTGGGGTTTATGCTATTGGCGATGTTGTGCGCGGACCTATGCTGGCGCACAAAGGAATGGAAGAAGGAGTCATGGTTGCCGAGATTATCGCAGGCCATGAAACCGCTCAAATGAATTACGAGACCATTCCCAATGTTATCTATACTCATCCTGAAATTGCCTGGGTCGGTAAGACAGAAGAGCAGTTAAAAGCTGAAGGCGTAGACTACAAAGTAGGTAAAATGCCGTTTGCGGCAGTCGGACGTGCAATGGCGGCCAATGACACCACTGGTATGGTCAAGATTCTTGCTGATAAAGAGACAGATCGTATTCTTGGAATGCATGTGTTTGGCTTGTCAGCATCAGAAATTGTTGCTCAGGGTGTTATTTCCATGGAGTTCATGGCCAGTGCGGAAGATTTGCAGTTAACGTGTTTTGCTCATCCTACATTGTCTGAGGCAGTTCATGATGCAGCTTTGGCCGTTGACAATATGGCTCTGCATATTGCGAATCCCAAAAAACGTAGTTAAGAAAAAATTAAGTGGGAGTAAACCGAATCAAACATCGGTTTCTCCATGTCTTTAAAATCGGCAGTACAGGGTTACACCTATTATAACGACAAGTAACCCGTGGACTGTACACAGTGAGCGGAACAGGAAATGAACCTTCACGAATATCAAGGTAAACAATTATTCAAGCAGTATGGCTTGCCGGTATCAGATGGCTATGCCTGTGATACCCCTGAAGAAGTCGTCGCAGCGGTTGCGAAAATTCCAGGAGACATGTGGGTTGTAAAAGCCCAGGTTCATGCTGGAGGAAGAGGCAAGGCTGGCGGTGTGAAGCTGGTAAAGAGCGCGGATGAAGCTAAAGCTTTCGCTGAGCAGTGGTTGGGTAAAAACCTGGTGACCTATCAGACCGATGAGAATGGTCAGCCAGTTTCAAAAATCCTGGTTGAAGCGTGTACTGATATTGCCGAAGAGCTGTATCTGGGTGCAGTCGTGGACAGATCGACACGCCGTATTGTCTTCATGGCATCTACCGAAGGTGGTGTTGAAATTGAGAAAGTGGCGGAAGAAACTCCTGAAAAAATTCTGAAAGCTACTATTGATCCTTTGACAGGTGCTCAGCCATATCAAGGGCGTGAGCTGGCGTTTCAGTTGGGTTTAAAAGGCCCTCAAATCAACCAATTTGTCAAAATTTTTACTGGCTTGGCGCAGCTGTTCCAAGACAAGGATCTGGCATTGATCGAGATTAACCCTCTGGTTATCAAGACTGACGGTGATCTTCACTGTCTGGACGCCAAGCTGGGTGTTGATGGTAACGCCTTGTATCGTCACAAAGACCTGCAGGATATGAACGATCCTTCACAGGAAGACGAGCGTGAATCTCATGCTGCTTCTCACCAGCTTAACTATGTTGCGCTGGATGGCAATATCGGCTGTATGGTGAATGGTGCTGGCCTTGCTATGGGGACAATGGATATCGTTGCTCTGCATGGTGGTTTTCCTGCTAACTTCCTTGATGTAGGTGGTGGTGCAACCAAAGAACGTGTTGCTGAAGCATTCAAAATCATTCTTTCCGACAGTAAAGTTAAAGCGGTATTGGTAAATATTTTCGGTGGTATTGTTCGTTGTGACATGATTGCGGAAGGTATTATCGGTGCGGTTAAAGAAGTTGGTGTGACGGTTCCTGTCATTGTGCGTCTTGAAGGTACCAATGCTGAATTGGGTTCAAAAGTACTGGCCGATAGTGGACTGGATATCATCGCGGCAACCAGCCTGACCGATGCTGCTCAACAAGCCGTTAAAGCTGCAGGGGGTAACTGAGCATGTCAATTTTGATCGACAAGAATACCAAAGTGATTTGCCAGGGTTTCACCGGTGGCCAGGGTACTTTCCACTCTGAGCAGGCGATTGCCTATGGTACACAAATGGTCGGTGGTGTAACCCCCGGTAAAGGCGGTCAGGAACACCTTGGTTTGCCAGTATTTAACACGGTTGCAGAAGCCGTTGCGGCGACTGGTGCTGAGGCCTCTGTGATATATGTACCAGCTCCTTTTTGTAAAGATTCTATCCTGGAAGCGGCTCATGCAGGTATCAAGCTGATTGTCACTATTACTGAAGGCATTCCGACGCTGGACATGCTTGAGTGTAAGGTAAAATGCGATGAGCTGGGTGTTCGACTGATTGGACCAAATTGCCCCGGAGTGATCACTCCAGGAGAATGTAAGATTGGTATTATGCCTGGTCATATTCATAAGCCCGGCAAGGTTGGCATTGTTTCCCGTTCCGGAACATTGACCTATGAAGCTGTGAAACAGACCACTGATTATGGTTTTGGTCAGTCTACCTGTGTAGGTATTGGTGGTGACCCGATTCCAGGATCTAATTTCATCGATATTCTTGCAATGTTTGAAAAAGATCCTCAAACAGAAGCAATTGTGATGATTGGTGAGATTGGTGGTACTGCTGAAGAAGAAGCTGCTGCTTATATCAAGGCCAATGTCACCAAGCCTGTAGTTTCTTATATTGCGGGTGTTACTGCTCCTAAAGGCAAGCGTATGGGGCACGCGGGTGCCATTATTTCCGGTGGAAAAGGTACTGCCGACGAAAAATTCGCAGCGTTGGAAGATGCCGGTGTTAAAACTGTACGATCACTGGCGCAGATCGGTGATGCTTTGAAAGAAGTGACTGGTTGGTAAATAAGAGAGCGGGTGTAGTGCTGAATAATTATTCAGTTCGGCCGTGACAATAAGTACATTCTTGTACTCACGGTACTTCTGTTCGTGCATGCACCCGTGACATAAGTACACTCCTGTTAAAAAAAAGCGGCATCTTGCCGCTTTTTTTGTAGATATGATTCAGCTCAGGCTGTTTTGGTTATAAGTGCGGTGCCCTGTTTGGAGCTGAGCACGGTGTCAGATGGTGGTGTTATTGTAGGCAGGTGTTGAGCATTTAACGCTATTTGCGATAGGAAAGAACCATATAAGCTACAAAGCTGTTATCATCGGATCTTTATGACCGTTAGTTGATGGAACGTAACAGTATAACAGTGAGATTTAATGATCAGAGCGTATTTCCTCTTTCTTACTAATTGGTGCAAGTTATTCTTATGGCTCATAAGTCATATCGGTGAATCCCGGATAATGGGTGTTGCCCGTAATCTTGTATTACTGGTGCTGATGCCTTTGATGCTGGTCTTATTACATATCCATTGGTTGGGTTTTCTGCTGGACGAGGTTTTGTTTTTGGGTTATCGAAAGATTCCCATTCGTCAGCCCTTGTTTATCCTGGGAGTGCCCAGAAGTGGCACGACTTATCTGCAGCGGACCCTCAGTCGTGATACTCAATTTACCACGACAACGCTGGAGGAATGCTTATTTGCCCCCTCTATCATTCAGCGTTATGTTCTATCCTGGCTTAAACGTCTGTTTCGTCCTATAACCCGTCGATTGTTTCAGAATAAAAGCAGCTTTACGCAGAGCATGGATCATATCCACTCCCTAGGTCTGGAAGAACCTGAGGAGGATTTTTTGTTATTGCTACCAATATTGTCCAGTTTTATTCAAATGGTTGTATTTCCATCAAATCCACGTTTTTGGAGGCTGGCTTATTTTGATAAAGAGCTGCCAGAACGGGAGCGGGATGTTATCCTGAATTTTTACTACAAGATGGTTCAGCGTCATTTGTATTTTCATGGCCGGGATAAAATTCTGCTTTCCAAAAACCCTTCATTTACATCCTTGATCGGTAGCTTAAAACGATATTTTCCTGATTCCACTATTATTGCCTGTGTCCGGTCTCCAGAAGAGACTGTTCCGTCTCAAATCAGTTCTTTGAAACCTGCATTTGACCTTTTGCGGCACGACATTGCTGATCCCCAATTTCAGCAGGCAGTTTCGAAAATGCTGGCACATTATTATGCTTTGATTGAGGAATATTCGGGTACTGAAAATACTTTATATGTGCTGGAGATAGGGGAATTGAAGTCCCGGTTGTATGACTGTGTTCTGAGCTTATACGGTAAAGGAGGTTATTCCTTGAGTAGCGAAATGGAGCAGTTTTATCAGCAAGAAGCGGAACGTAATCTCGCTTACCAAAGTGCACATCAATATGCCAAAGAGAGCCATCTGGAAAATCGTTTTGTCGATTTTAATCAGTTTTGGCCAATGTCAGGTCAAAGTCGTTTACTAAGTAATGCAGCGGAGGGTTGAGAATGACCTTGTTTTCAAACTCAGGTGCGGATCTTAATGAGTTAGCGCAGATCAAAGATATGCGTGTAATGATTATTTCTGATGCAGCTCCTGAACGTAATGGTGTCGGTGCATATTATCAAGATCTTATTCAATACCTGCAGCCGAAAGTAGGGAAGCTGGAAATTATATGTCCGATTATCCAGGAGAATGGACGTTGGCAGGGCGGTTTGAATATTCCGCTGCCAGGAGATACAACACAGAAGTTTTTGATTCCCAATTTTTGGAACATCAAAAAACGGGTCAGGCAGTTTGCTCCAGATGTTGTAATCGTGCCGACACCAGGGTTGATTGGCCTGGCTGGTGCTTTTCAGGGACGAAAACATGGCGCGACAGTTTTGTTGGGATTCCATACTTGGTTTGAAAAGCTGGCTGATATGTATTGGGGGCGAATTGAAGGAGCCTTGAATCGGGCGTACTTCTGGGTTTCCAATAAATTGCTGTTCAGGTGGTCGGATATCGTTGTGGCAAATTCCGACGAAATGGTGCAGATTGCCAACGAGTTTGGATCGAAGCAAAGCTTCAGAGTCGGTACTCCTGTTGCGTTTAATTTCCTCAATCGGCCACAGGCTGATCCCGTTAATAAAGTTGCCAGAATCATGTTTGCTGGTCGTCTGGCGGCTGAAAAAAACCTTCCCGCAATTATTGAAGCCGCCCGAGCCCATCCCGATCTTGAGTTCAGCATTTCCGGAGATGGTCCAGAGCGTGCCCATGTCGAAAAGGCGGCCTTAGAGCTTCCAAATCTGAGGTATCTGGGGTGGTTGAATCGAGATGCTTTGTTGGCACAGATCGATCAGCATGATTGCCTGGTTTTGCCATCGCATGTCGAATCATTTGGGACGATTGCGCTGGAGAGTATGGCCAGGGGACGGATTACAGTAGTGTCACGAAATTGTGGTATCTGTCAGTGGCCTGAGTTGAACAAAGGGCTGTTTATTATTGAGCCGCATTCAAATCTTACGGATATGATCTCTTCTCTGAAAAGTATCGACTCCAAACTCCTGGTGCAGAAAACGAGCATGGGGAGAACGGCTGCCGAGCAGCTGAATAACTGGAGTATGGGGTTGTGGTATTCGTTACTGGGTTCACTAAATAAAAAATGAGAACGATTCTTTCTATTCATGACCTTATGCCAGACACCTTCAAGCGGGTGCTGAATATTATTTCCAAGTTGTCCGATGCAGGTGTTCCCGCAGACAAAGTTTATTTGTTAGTGGTACCAGGATTGAGTTGGAAGGCAGAGCAGATAAACACATTAAAGTCACTCCAGCAGGATGGCTATCAGCTCGCCGGTCATGGTTGGCACCATCATATCCACAAAAAAACTAGTTTGTTTCATTATCTGCATTCTGCATTTATCTCACGTAATGTTGCAGAACATTTGTCACTTAGTTCTGCAGAGATCAGTGACATGATTGAAATGAATTATGGTTGGTTTTTGGAAAATGGGATGTCTGCTCCGGAGCTTTACGTCCCACCAGCATGGGCGATGGGTAGTATTCGACGTAGTGAGCTTATTAAGTTGCCGTTTCGTTACTACGAGTATTCAAGTGGTTTACTGGATGTTGAAGAGAATAGCTTCAAATCGTTGGCATTGACTGGTTATGAGGCTGATCGTCTTTGGCGAGTGCCTGTATTATGGGGCTGGAATGAACTCAATACCCGGCTTTTATCCCGCAATCGTCCGTTGAGAATATCGATACATCCTTATGATTTTGAATATTATCTGTCCGATTTCATTATTGACCATATTCGACTGAGTGACCAGCATCTGAGTTGTGCTGATATTTTTGCTTAGGCTGTTCGTTCTCCAGAGATCGTCTGTGCGGCTTCATAACTCGCACTGACGCTGGACTTGGATTCATGGTCACAAACGCGGTGATTCTCGGGTCATATGATCCCCTACGCCAAAACAATGGATAGGGGGAGCATACGGAACTGAAGGTGGTGGTTATTCTTCTTCTCTAGCCATCTTCAGTCCTCTTTCCAATGGAACCAACAAAATCGTGATTGCACCAAGAGCGAAGAATCCGACAATGACCAGCAAACCTGATTCCCGCCCCATTGTATCGGCAACCAGAGAGTAACTCAGGCTGCCAAGAATGGTGGCACCTTTAGCGAAAAAGCCCCAGAACCCAAATAGTTCAGCTGAATATTTTTTCGGAGACAGTAATCCCACGATGGCGCGACTGGCACTTTGTGTTGCCCCGAGGCCGGCACCGGTCATGAGTGCGACAGCAGTAAAATAGCTTGTAATGGATATACTCAGGAACTCGGTCACCGGACGCAGGAAATAAATGGCCAGGGTGCCACCGATCCACCAGACCAGGCTTAAAAAGATGGTTTTTTTGGGGCCAATAGCACTTTCGAGATAACCAAAAGCGATTGCGCCAAACAATGCTGAAATTTGCAATGCTAGGAAAATATTGGTTTTTTCTGCAGTAGTGAACTTGAGTTCCGCTTCAACATAAATTCCAAAAAACTTAACGATGATTTCGATACCCGCCATATAGAGCAAAAACACCAGAAAAAATTGAAACAGAATGGGAAGTTGATGCACGATTGTCCAGGTATGGGCCAGACGTTTCATGGACGCTTTGAGTAATGTCGGGAAGTGGATGGTTTCAAAACCAGGTTGCGGCCTGGATCGTTCCTTCACCAATAAAAACGTAGGTAAGGCGGCCAGTAGGAAAAATAACCCCGTAAAGACCATGGCCAGCTGGTTCTGACTAATGAACGTGGTTGTCTCAGTGTCCGGATCAGCAGTGATGACGACTTTCAAAGCAATAATCAGGCTGATCAAGGCTCCTACATAGCCCACACCCCAGCCGATCCCGGATATCTTTCCCATATTCTGCTGGTTGGCAATATCCGTCAGGAATGAGGCGCAAAAGACTTCTCCAAGCATCCAGGCGGTATTGCTGATGACTACAATGAGTATACCCAGCCAAATCTGTCCAGGGTTTACCAGACCCAGCATGGCAGTGAACAGCGCGCACAGTAGGGTAGTAATGCCCAGAAAGATTTTTTTCCGGCCGCTGAAGTCACAGAGAATACCTGTAATGGGGGCCAGCAGCATGGCCAGTACGGTGGATATTACAATCGCAATAGACCAGTAGCTGTCTTGCCATTCAGCGCCTTCCGGAACGAGATAATTTACGAAGAACGCGCTATAGACGATGGTTATGACCACCGTGGTGTAGGCAGAGTTGGCAAAGTCATACATGGCCCAGCCGAATATTTCTCTTTTTTTGACGGGCTGAGCCATCTCTTTTGTCTGGGGTCCTGCCTGGATTGTCATAATCTATCCTTCAAATGGTCTATGTTGATCAATAAACGGGCATCATGCCAAGTTCGCCACTTGAATTGAAGCAATAAACCCCTATAAACCGGCAAGTCTTAAACTAATGTCATAAGAACCGGAGTCAAAACATCCATGTCCGACAATGTAACGAAGGAAACACACAGCTTTCAGACCGAAGTCAAACAGCTATTGCACCTGATGATCCACTCTTTGTATTCCAACAAAGAAATCTTCCTCAGAGAGCTTATCTCCAATGCTTCTGATGCTGTTGATAAGCTACGATTCGAAGCTTTGGCGAATGATGCATTGTATGAAGACGACAGCGATCTGAGAGTTCGTATTACATTCGATAAAGATGCCAAAACGATCACCATTGATGATAATGGTATCGGTATGACCCATGACGATGTCATCAATAATCTAGGTACCATCGCCAAGTCAGGAACCGCTGAGTTCCTGAGCAAATTGTCTGGAGATCAAAAGAAAGACGCTCACCTGATTGGTCAGTTTGGTGTTGGTTTTTATTCCTCTTTCATCGTTGCTGACAAAGTAACGGTCGTTACCCGCAAAGCGGGACAGCCCGCAGATCAGGCAGTTATCTGGGAATCGGCTGGAGATGGTGAATTTTCTGTGGAAGCAACGGAAAAGACCTCCCGTGGTACCTCTATTACGTTGCATCTAAAAAATGATCAGGAAGAGTTTGCAGATGGCTGGCGTTTGCGCAATCTGGTCCGCAAATATTCCGACCATATCAGTGTATCGGTCGAACTGCCTAAAGAGCATTATGGCGAGGAAGAAGAGAAGCCGGAAGCTCCTGAGTTTGAGAAAATCAATACAGCGACTGCATTGTGGACCCGTTCAAAAGCGGATATTCCAGACGAAGAGTATCAGGAGTTCTATAAGCATATTTCTCATGATTTCGCCGATGCAGCCAGTTGGTCTCATAACAAAGTGGAAGGTAAATTAGACTATACCTCGCTGTTGTATGTACCGAGTAAGGCTCCTTTTGATTTATGGAATCGTGATGTCGCCAGAGGACTGAAGCTCTATGTGCAGCGGGTATTCATCATGGATGATGCAGAACAGTTTTTGCCTTTGTATCTCCGTTTCATCAAAGGTGTTGTAGATTCCAATGATTTGTCTCTGAATGTCTCCCGTGAG
This sequence comes from Gynuella sunshinyii YC6258, assembly GCF_000940805.1. Taxonomy (GTDB): domain Bacteria; phylum Pseudomonadota; class Gammaproteobacteria; order Pseudomonadales; family Natronospirillaceae; genus Gynuella; species Gynuella sunshinyii. The sequence continues at coordinate 3,461,023 of NZ_CP007142.1, forward strand.
ATTTTGCAAAAAGATCAGGCGGTTGATTCCATGAAATCCGCGTTAACCAAGCGGGTTCTGGATATGTTGGAGAAAATGGCGAAAAAAGAACCAGAAAAGTACCAGCAGTTCTGGGATGAGTTCGGCCAGGTATTGAAAGAAGGGCCGGCCGAAGATTTTGCCAATAAAGAGAAAATCGCCTCATTATTCCGGTTTGTTTCCACTCAATCTGATTCAGATAAAGCGACTGTGGGCCTTAAGGACTATGTAGAGCGTATGCCGGCTGAACAGGACAAGATCTACTACATCGTGGCTGACAATCTGGCTGCGGCAAAGGCGAGTCCACACCTGGAGATTTTCCGCAAGAAGAATATCGAGGTGCTGTTGTTGACCGATCGTATCGATGAATGGATGACGGGTCATCTGTCAGAGTTTGATGGTAAAAAACTGGCGGACATCACCAAAGGTGATCTGGATCTGGGTGCTATCGAATCAGAAGATGACAAAAAAGCACAGAAAGAAGCCGAAGAAAAGCTGGAGCCGTTGCTGAAGCGCGTTAAGGATCTGATGCAAAGCGAAGTTCAGGATGTTCGCTTGACTCATCGTCTCACAGAATCGCCGGCGTGTCTGGCTGTTGGTGAGCACGATATGGGAGAACAGATGCGTAAAATCATGGAGGCAGCGGGGCAGGCTGTGCCAGACAACAAGCCATTCCTTGAATTGAATCCGGATCACCCGATGATCAACAAAATCGATCAGGAAGTGGATGAAGATCGCTTTAAAGATCTGGTTTGGTTGATTTATGAGCAGGCCCGTATTTCGGAAGGCCGTACTCTGAAAGATCCTTCAGCCTATGTTTCCAGGATCAATAAACTGATGCTGGAGCTTTCGGCTTAACCTTTAGCTGAATCTCTGCTGTAAAACTGTCGCCGTCTGCGTGATTTCAATCACACAGACGGCTAGAATGCGCGGACAAATTGTGCATTCGGAGTTTTCATGAAAAAGATAACCTGGTTCGTTTTTCTCCTTGGTCTAAGTGGCTTTGCGTCAGCTGGCGGTTCACTCGATATTGGGCTATCGCAGGAATCAATTCGTGTGGAGCATGATGCCACTCGTATTGGTACTGGGATGCACCTTACGGCCGGTATGTTGTATCAGGAAGAAGACGGGTATGCCTTGTCTGCTGGATTCAATGCCGTGGATGTCAGTAATCCGGATTCTGATCTGATTGGTGGGTTAGGCATTAAAGGGTTTGTGTATGATAGTCACGAGACAGCATTTTCTGCGGCGGTAGGTGGTTTTGTTCGTTATTCGCCGGATTTCCTAAACGGTCTGGGATTTGAAGGTTTGTTGTACTATTCACCAGATGTTATCTCATTTAATGACACTAGGTCTTTTTATGAGCTGGTGGCGCGGGTTACTTACAAAGTAATGCCTCAGGCGCGTTTGTTCATCGGTTATCAGGATGTGACTGCCGATTATAAGGAAGTTGGCGAGAAGCCTATTGACCGCGCTTTCACCATTGGTTTCAGGATTAATTATTGATGATCTCCAGCTCAGCCAGAACCAACCATCAGTTCTATCGAGTCCAGCAATTACTGGACTTTATGGATGCCCCGGCGGCGGCTGATGGCCCACAGGAAGTATTGCTGGATGCCTTGGCTGTTGAGGTCATGAAAGCCTTCTGGAGTCTTGTGGCGGAGTTGGCGGATATGTACAAAGTCAGTGGCAATCATCTGGAAAACCTGAGACAGTACAATCCGGATATGGCCGAGCTTAAAGAGATAGAAGCGCAGCTGGCTGACCAGCATTCGTGGTTGAGCAGGCTGCACAAGTATTATCGGGCCGCTATAGGGCAAGAGGCCGATGTATCTGGTGAGGTTAATCTGTTAGCTTCAGATCTACCGGCTGACACAAATTTTTACTCGACTTGTATAAAAAACCTGCAAGTATGGGTGCAACAATTCAGACAACAAGGGCAATTCTGGTAATTACATGTATTGGGAAATTATCGAACTCGAAGATGGTGCCATTGCACTCAGGCAAATGGATGAGAGCGGCGAACCCATGGTAACAATACGCTTTAGCGAAGAAGCCAAGGCCAGACTGAATGACCGCCATATTGATGTTGCTAAGGCAATGTTTTCTGCAGGCATGCAGTGGGTATCTCAAATCGAAGACCCGTTTGAAGACCTGGATGAAGAAATGCCCGAAATTCCGGTTGTGCATTAATTAAAAGTTGCTGAGGGCTTTCTTTCCTTTTGGACTTTTCTGTTCGTAAAACAGAAAGCGTCCATTTTCGGATAGCAGTGTAATTAGCGTTATTTAAGGCAGAGCAAAAGATATCAGTTTTCTTAGATTCTGTTTTGTTAAGACTGTTGTAAGGGCCCGTTGTAAATATATGGAGCAGGCTCCAATCCGAACTCTCGAATAGCTAATTTTCATTAGCATCCAAACTTCCTAGTGCCGAAACTTTTTTGATATATGAATTTCTGTTAGATGTTTTTAATCCGTGTTGAAAACTTCTGCTTTTTTTGCGGTTTTGTCCGATATCGTCAGTCTTACATCCTATGTCATTTTTGGTTTCTGATGTGTTTGATGAGACATTCTGTGACTGGTAAGGGAAGCGTATGGCTACAGAGCTGTGTTTGGTAACAGGGCTATTAATGTGAAGAAGATCGGTTTGACATTGGGCAAATTTGCGCCATTGCATAAAGGGCATCAGTTGCTGATAGAAACGGCTCTGGCGGAAATGGATCGTCTTAAATTGATTATTTATGACTCTCCGGAAGTGACAAAAATACCTCTGGCGGTTCGCTCTGGCTGGATCAAATCTTTATATCCTCAAGTGGAGGTGATTGAGGCCTGGAATGGTCCCAGTCAGGTTGGCTACAGTTATGATCTTATGCGTCAGCATGAGCGCTATGTAATTGAAGAATTGGGCGTTGCTGGTATTACGCATTTCTATTCCAGTGAGCCTTATGGTGAACATATGAGTCAGGCATTAGGGGCTATTGACAGACGGGTTGATGTTGACCGGACACAAGTTCCAATATCTGCAACAGCCATTCGTAGAGACAGTTATGGTCACAAAGATTATATGGCATCATCGGTATATCGAGACTTGATTACCAATGTTGCCATATTAGGAGCGCCCTCTACTGGAAAAACCACTCTTAGCAGGGCTTTGGCTGACCGTTTTAATACCCAATGGATGCCAGAGTATGGCCGGGAATATTGGGAAAAATACCAGATGGACCGTAAACTCCAACCAGGTGAACTTATTCATATTGCCGAGCAGCATTTGAATATGGAAACCACACGTCTTAATGGTGCCAACCAGTATCTTTTTACAGACACAACTGCACTGACCACTGCTACATTTTGTCGTTACTACCATGGTTACGTGCCGGAGCGTTTACAGTTGTTGGCGGGCATGTCGGCCAGCCGATATGATCTGACATTTCTATGCGATATTGATATTCCTTATGAAGATACTTGGGATCGCTCCGGGGAAGGACAAAGAGATGTTTTTCAACGGCAAATAATTCAGATGTTGGGATACTATAAAATTCCCTACGTCTTGTTGTCGGGAACTTTAGAGCAGAGGATGGCTTCTGTTTCTTCTGTGTTAAATCGCTACCAAAAATATATGAACATACTTGAGGTATTAAATTGCAGTCCTTTATGAGTTTGTTTGACGTGAATACGGTGTTTTTCACGGTTATGGAATACCCAATGAGTTATCTGGAGTTCTTTGGGACGATCTGTTATTTACTGTCGGTCTTGTTGATTGCCTGGCGCCATATGTTGACCTGGCCAATTGGTATCATCAGCGTCGTTCTTTATATGTTGCTGTTTTATCAGTATCAGTTGTATTCGGATACTCTTGAGCAGATATATTATATTGGGGCTAGCGTATATGGGTGGTGGTATTGGCAGGCCAGCCAATCCAATTCACAAGCAATAACACCTGTTATTGTTGGTTCAAAAGGCAATGTTCTGATCTGGGTTCTGATCACTTTGGTATTGTCTCTGGCCGTAGGCCGAACTATGAGCAGCATTCATCTATACTTGCCTGGATGGTTTCCTGAACCGGCTTCATTTCCGTACCTGGATGCTCTTACGACAGTTATGAGCTTTGTGGCGATGTGGTTAATGGCGCGACGCCGAGTTGAAAGCTGGATTTATTGGATTATTGTGGACGTCATCGGTATTTGGCTTTACTACACAAAAGGTATTAAGTTTGTTTCATTGCAATATGTTTTGCTCTTGGCTATTGCGATCACAGGTGCTGTACGCTGGTTTACTGCATACCAGCAGGAAAGAAAGAGTAAAATCAATTTCATATAACGACGTTTGCACCATGGTTTTTCAGAGACGGTTCAGACACTCCTCCATAGTGATGCATCCCTGCATTACACTATTAACCCGACATGTATACTTGCCGGGTTAATAGGTTGCTATAGGGCTTATAAGTCTACATTTTTGTAAGACTTTTGCTTTGCAGATCTCTCGCAGACATTATTCAAAAGCTTCTCAAAATGTTAACGTGTTATTTGAGTTTCCGCGCATATATCAACTTAAAAAGCTCAAGTTAGTATCAGCGTATTTAGTTTTTTTCTCATACTTTGGAATGATTGATTTTTCTGTGCTTCAGAAACGGCCGGGTTTTCTTAATTTAGAAGTCAGGCTCTATATGTTGTTTGCTTTCCATTCTGAAAATTATTCTGATTGAATAAATGCGCAGCCACATAAAAGGCAAATACATTACTCAGTTTTTTTGACAGAGATGTTTGTATGGGAATGTATGAAACTCCCTGATCTTCAGTTTTTTCGGAAATCATATTTTCTGAAAATAATTTCCCATAGTCTGGTTTCTAAATTTTTTGAGTATCTGTTTAAAGATAATGTCATGATGGAGATATAAGGTGTCGGATCGAAGCACAGAAGATATTTTGGAAATCGAGAATGTTCCTGGGTCAGGTTTTTTTCTCGCCGCATATCGGGCTCGAAAACCTTTTGTAATTCGGAATTTTCTTTATAAGAATTCTGATGCTACTCAATGGAATTTTGAATATCTGAATAAGCAGTTGTCCGGGAAGATATTGCCTCTGAAAGAGTTTCAGGCTAATGGAGATATTATATGTTCTTCTATTGCGGCAGAAATATATATTGAGCAGGTCCTGCAGTATGAAAAGCAACTTAAAGACGGAAATCAGGATCTCTCCCGTCCAGCATATTGCCATGATGTGCCAATATTTCACCTGGCTGATTCATTGATCGAGGATGTTAAACATATTGAAGAACGATTGTTTCCTGAATTGTATCAACAGGAGTGGTGGAAATACGCGCAGTTTTTTATGAGTGCTACGGGCAGTATAACGCCTCTGCACTACGATACATTATTGACTCATAATGTTTTTTTTCAGGCATACGGTAGAAAAGAATTTGTTCTGATAGAAAAAAAATACTCACAATATTGTTATCGAAAAGGATGGAGGTGGTTTCAGGTGGATCCTAATAATGTTGATTGGGATAAGTTTCCACTTTTCGAAAAAGCCAAGTTACAGCGTGTAGAATTAAATGCTGGTGATCTGCTTTACATGCCACCGGGAATGTTGCATCACGTGACAACATTGGATGCTTCTCTCAGTTTCAATGTTGATTTTCATACGAAGTCCAGTGTGTTGCGAAGCTTTTTGTCGACCCTCGATCATATGCCAAAAGCAACTTTTTATTATAACTGGCTGGTGATGATGGGGTTGGTCGCTAAATTGCCATCGCGCTGGTTGTTCAAGTTCTATAAGCCTTATCTCAATTATGTTTCATGAATAGCCTGTCGTGGTCTGGAAGCCGGTTTTTCCGAAAATAGGGTTTCTTGGAACAGGCTGATGAATAAAGTGCTGGATGCTTAAAAAGGGATGTTTTTATCTCAACGAGAATATTTATTTTAAAGGAATCAATGATGGAGAGGACATTATGAATACTTCAAATCTGTCCATATTTGAAGAATATGAATCTGAAGTTCGCTCGTACTGTCGTTCATTTCCAGTTGTATTGACGAGAGCTCGTGGTAGTTTTGTTTTTGATCGGAATGGAAACCGTTATATCGATTTTTTTTGCGGTGCAGGTGCCATCAATTATGGCCACAACAATGAAGCAGTTAAGGCGGCTCTGCTTGAGTATATAGAGAACGATGGCATTTTGATGTCATTGGATTTTCACTCTGATGCCAAGGAGCGCTTCATTCAGACGTTTCAGGAGAAAATCCTTAAACCCCGTGGTCTGAGTTATAAAATGCAATTTACCAGTCCCTCAGGAACGAGTGTGGTTGAGTCTGCTGTTAAATTGGCTCGAAAGTATACTGGGCGACAAAATGTAGTTGCATTCACGAATGCTTTTCACGGAATGTCAGCAACATCCTTAAGTTTAACGGGTAGTAAGCATCACCGTCAGGAAGTGTCTCACGGTGCCGTCACTCGTTTGCCATTCGATGGTTATCTGGGGGCGGATTTTGATTACATTGGTTACTATCGAAAGTTACTTGAGGATCAAAGTTCGGGGGTGGATTTGCCGGCCGCCATTATTCTCGAAACCCTTCAGGGAGAGGGCGGATTAAACCAGGCCAGCGTCAGTTGGCTTCGTGGTATACGTCAATTGTGTAATGATTTCGATATCAAACTTATCGTTGATGATATTCAGACCGGTTGTGGTAGAACCGGAAGGTTTTTCAGCTTTGAATATGCTGAAATAGTTCCTGATATGGTTTGCTTGTCGAAATCCATCGGTGCTATTGGTTTACCCTGCGCTGTTTTGTTGTTTTCACCTGAAATAGATGTATGGCAAAAAGGAGAAGATAACGGCACTTTCCGGGGCAATAATCTAGCCTTCGTTGCAGCTGACAAGATGATTCAGCTGTATTGGAGTGATCTTGAGTTTGAGCGAATACTTGAACAAAGATCGGCATTATTGCGAGTTTTCTGTGAAGAGATGCAGAGTCTGTTTTCTGACAGAATTGCCTCCGTGAAGGGGGCCGGGCTTATGCAAGGGCTGGAGTTTTTTTCAGAGCAGGATACCGCTGCGGTTGCCAAGGCCTGTATTAGTGCCGGTTTGATAATTGAGACCTGCGGTTCCAGGGATCAAACTCTTAAGCTTATGCCGGCACTGACAATTGATGAGGCCACTTTGAAACAGGGAATGGCCATCATTAAAAATGCTCTTGCGTATTGTCTGAATTCAATAACGGGCTAATTCTGGTTTCTACTAGCTTTCTTCATAGAGCAGACAGTTACGACTGATCAAGTCAATAACCAGTTGTCTGCTGGTATCATTCTCAAGCCATTTGTTAAATTGAGAAGCTTCGGCGATAGCATGGTTCAACACAAAATCAATCAGGGCGCTGCTGAGTTCGCGGCGCGCCCAACTTTCACCATTTACAAACAGATATTGATCATCTATCGCTGCTCTGGCGCCGGGGTGTAGTTGGAAACAGGTTGCTGTGTTAATAATATCTTGCATGACAGCCCATGAGGGAGCGGGCTGTTCGGGAAAGTGTTCAGGGTATTTGGGTTCGGTCATGAACTCGCCCAGCCATTGACTGAGCAGGGCTTCGTTATTGGCGTATTGTCCGATAATGGTTTTTAATCTTGATACTGCGTCTGCTGTCACTGCATGTGGATTGCCTTGCTTATGGATTGCAGGATCACTATAACGGAGGCTCTGGTCTATACGTGCGCTGAGGCGACCGAAGTAATCGTCCAGAATTTCGCTATGTGCCGGTGCTCGAAATCCCACTGAGATAGTCATACAGTCATCGGTCAAGGCAGTGCCGTTGTGTGCAATTCCTGGTGGTAAATAGAGGATATCTCCGGGTGAAAGGTCCCATTGATGGTCTACCTGCATATACTGCAAAATGCTTAATTCACAATTTTCCAGCAGTGGAGAGTTGCCATCACAAACCGGACCAATCTGCCAGCGTCTCTGGCCCTGTCCCTGAATTAAAAATACATCATATTGGTCAAAGTGAGGTCCGACTCCGGCCCCAGTCTGGGCCAGACTGGCCATGATGTCGTCCAGCCGCCAGCTGGGGATGAAATCAAAGATCTTTTTTAGCTGATTCGCTTCGGGAATAAACTGATCAATGGCCTGTATCAGCAGAGTCCAATCTTTGGACGCCAGGCTTTGATAGTCGTCATTGTCAAAGGGACCACGGTGAAGAGTCCAGTTTTTTTGATCCTGACTACTGACAATCCGTGATTCCACCCATTCCTGTGCAGCAAAATCAAATAATTCCTCTCGGGAGATCTGTAACAAATCAGGGTTGATTGCATGCTTGATCAACAATGGTTTGCGTTGCCAGTAGTTTTTCAGGAAATCATCGATATCAAAGTTAAGGGTTTGGTGCACGAAGGGTCTCGGTGTTTATTTGATGTGATTGAATATGTTAAGGGAGAGAAGTTGTCTCTCCCGGTCAACAAAAATATTAGATTTTTCTGGCTTGCTGGACAGCGTTACCGATATAGGATGCGGGTGTCATTGCGAGCAGGTTTTGTTTGGCATCTTCCGGCAATTCGAGAGAGTTAACGAAATCCTGGATGGCAGTCTGAGTAATTGCTTTTCCACGAGTAAAAGCTTTTAGTTTTTCATATGGTTCAGAAATACCATAACGGCGCATGACTGTCTGTATGGGTTCTGCCAGAACCTCCCACGCGTTGTTCAGGTCTTCGGCCAGTTTGTGTGGGTTGGCCTCTAGTTTGGAAATGCCTTTCAGTGTGGCCTGGTAAGCGATCAGGCTGTGAGCCAGACCAGTTCCAAGGGTGCGTAGCACCGTTGAGTCAGTAAGGTCTCGTTGCCAGCGGGAAACTGGAAGTTTGCTGGCCAGATGCTGTAACAGGGCGTTGGCCACTCCCAGGTTTCCTTCAGAATTTTCAAAATCAATTGGATTGACTTTGTGTGGCATTGTGGAAGAGCCTACTTCACCAGCGATTGTTTTTTGCTTGAAGTATCCCAAAGAAATATAGCCCCATACATCACGATCAAAGTCGATCAGAATCGTATTAAACCGGGCAAAAGCATCGAATAATTCCGCAATATAGTCATGGGGTTCGATTTGAGTAGTATACGGGTTCCAGCTCAGCCCCAGTGACTCTACAAATTCCTGGGCATTCTTTTCCCAGTCAATTTCCGGATATGCAGATATATGGGCATTGTAGTTTCCGACAGCGCCATTGATTTTTCCCAGTAATTGAGAGTTTTTGATTGTTTCCAGTTGTCTGGCTAGACGATGAGCAACATTTGCCATCTCTTTCCCCAGAGTGGTGGGGGAGGCTGTTTGGCCGTGAGTGCGCGACAACATGGGCATGTCCGCATGATTCAGGGCAAGCTGTCTGATGCTCTCCACAATAGACTCAAGCACTGGTACCAGAATATTCCGCCCTTCTGTCAGCATTAATCCGTGAGACAGGTTATTGATATCTTCAGATGTACAGGCAAAGTGTACGAACTCACTGATCTTGCTGAGTTCTTCAGAAGCAGAGAATTTGTCCTTTAGAAAGTATTCAACTGCTTTGACATCATGATTGGTGGTTTTCTCGATATCTTTGATGACTTGAGCATCGGCTTCACTGAAATTGTTCACCAGTTGATCGATAAAGCCGTTAGCGTCATCAGATAACGGTTGAAGTTCCTGTATGGCGGGATGTGATGCCAGTTTTTGCAACCATCTTACCTCAACAGTGACCCGGGCCCTGATTAATCCGTATTCGCTGAATATGGGTCTGAGTGATTCTGTTTTACTGCCGTAACGACCATCAACCGGCGAAATAGCTGTAAGCGATGATAATTGCATGAAATGACTCTCGTGAAGTTGGAAGAACGTCTTGTGAAGGGCCGGCATTATACAGGGATCATAAGATCATTGGAGTCCCTGTGTCTGGATTTGCCGTGCTGTTCTGAGTATCAGGCCGCGTCGAAATAAGAAATGCCAGCGATGTCCGCCGCTTTGATGCCATAAAAAGGCACTGCGGATACCGGCAAGCAATAATGTCCTGATGCGGCTGGCAATACGCTCATCCTGCAGCAGAGTGGGGTTTCCCGTCACCTGAATTCGAAAAGATAATGTCGATATGGTTTCTATGTAGGTATTTGCCAGTGAACCAATCACTGAATCGTGGATAAGGTTGTCAAAATACTCTTTTTGTCCGCGTGAGCGTTCGATTCCCTCTGATAATTTGCTCAGCAGTGTTTTGTTTTCTCTGACTTTTCCTTCAATGTGCATGATGCCCATTGCATATCTGACCACATCCTGGGGTAGGCCCTTGGTGTCACGACTGAGCAGTGCTCGAATACCGTTCAGGCCCTGGCGCAGGTGAGAGACTTCTCCGCCGTATATGTCTATTGCTGACTGTGGGGTGGTGTTGAAGATACTGCTCACCGCAATTTCAAGGTCTGTAGGTGAGATTTGACCTTGGCGGGCAAGCTCGTCCACCAACAGGGCTGATTGGAAAACCCCTGCAATTGCCAGAGTTTGATCCTGAACTGATTTTGTCATTTAGAGTTCTATATATTCAGTGAGTTATTGGTTGTGCCAATTCTATTGGTTCCAGGTTTTTTCGATTACTCCACCACCCAGGCAAGCATCCTCCAGATAAAATACTGCAGACTGGCCAGGAGTGATGGCTCGCTGGGGTTGATCAAACTCGACGATATAGCTGTTCTTCTGTCGAACAATAGTACAAGCCTGATCAGGCTGGCGATAACGATGTTTGCAGTTTAGCCGGCTGCCATCAATGGGGCCAATTCCATCTACCCAGTCATACTTATTAATGCTTAGATACTGAGTGTAGAGAAGTGGATGATCCTGGCCCTGAACGACAGTAAGAACATTGCGGTTAAGGTCTTTGGCCGCAACAAACCAGGGCGCTTCGGTGTGGTTTTTCAGGCCGCCAATGCCAAGGCCCTGTCGTTGCCCAATCGTGTAATACATCAAACCGCTATGCTCGCCAATTACTTCCCCCTCGTCAGTTTCAATTTTTCCTGGTCTGGCGGGCAGGTATTGTTTAAGGAAATCGCTGAAGCGACGTTCTCCTATAAAGCATATGCCTGTGCTGTCTTTTTTTCTGGCGGTTACAAATTGGTGTTTCTCAGCCAGTTCCCGGACCTTTGGCTTTTCAAGTTCGCCAATCGGAAATAGCGATAGATCAAGCTCCGCAGCTCCCACAGCATGCAAAAAGTAAGACTGATCCTTATTGGGATCCAGGCCTTTGAGTAGTTTTGTATTGTGGCCGGCGCCGGATTTCCTGACATAATGGCCTGTGGCTATTTTGTCGGCACCTAAAATCTGAGCATACTCAAGAAAAGCTTTAAACTTAATTTCTTTGTTGCACAGAATATCTGGGTTGGGAGTACGACCCTCCCGATATTCATCCAGAAAATGCTCAAAGACGTTATCCCAATATTCAGCCGCAAAGTTCGCCTGGTGTAATTTGATGCCCAGACGATCACAAACTGCCTGTGCGTCTGCAAGATCTTCTTTCGCAGTACAGTATTCTGTGCCGTCGTCTTCTTCCCAGTTTTTCATGAACAGACCCTCAACCTGATAGCCTTGTTCCAGCAGTAACAATGCGCTGACGGAAGAATCCACTCCGCCTGACATGCCAACGATGACTTTGGTATCTTTATTCATAATAATCCTTCGCTCAGAAGGGGGCGGATTAGAACTCATCTCAAAACTATAGGCAATGGATGGTCGTTGTGATTAAGTTACGGTCAAGATGTGACTTATCAAGAGGCTATGATTGCAAAAGTGAACACACTTGTGACTTATTTGACTTCTTATTCGTCTTACAAGCTCTTAGACTGCCGGCGATTCGTTGCCAGAGAAAATATCGAAGGATAATTCTTTTATGATCATTAAGCCCAAAGTTCGTGGTTTCATTTGTACTACTGCTCATCCCGTTGGGTGCAGAGAGCATGTACGTGAACAGATTGAATATGTAAAAGCCAATAAGCCGGCCGGGAGCGGCCCCAAGAATGTGTTGGTCATAGGATGTTCCAATGGCTATGGTCTGGCTTCCAGAATTGCAGCAGCATTTGGTTATGGTGCCAACACGCTGGGGGTTATGTTTGAAAAAGAACCTACTGAAAAGCGTACAGCATCGGCCGGCTGGTACAATACCAAGGCATTTGAATCATTTGCACACGAAGCGGGCGTATATGCCCGGTCATTTAACGTTGATGCATTCTCAAATGAGGCAAAAGCTGCCGTAATCGAGGCAGCTAAATCTGAGCTGGGGCCGATTGATCTGGTTATATACAGTCTCGGCTCGCCGCGACGTACGGATCCCAACACTGGTATCACCCATTCCTCTTCTCTGAAGGCCATTGGTGAGCCGGTTACCCGCAAAAACCTAAATACCGATACCCGTCAGGTCGGAGAGTTCACCCTTGAACCGGCAAACGATGAAGAAATTGCCAACACAATAAAAGTGATGGGGGGGGAAGATTGGGAATTATGGATGGAAGCGCTTGTTGAGGCGGGTGTGTTGGCTGATGGCGTCAAGACTACTGCATTCAGCTATATTGGCAAGGAGTTGACGTGGCCAATCTATGGCGGTGCCACCATTGGTCGGGCCAAGCAGGATGTTGATCGCGCCTGTAAAGTAATTGCTCAACGTCTGAAGCCTCTCAATGGTTCTGCCCATGTATCGGTTTTAAAGGCGGTCGTTACTCAGTCCAGCTCAGCAATACCTGTAATGCCTCTGTATCTGTCAATTCTGATAAAAGTTATGAAAGAGCAGGGTACCAATGAAGGATGTATTGAGCAGGTAAATGGGCTGTTCAACAATGAGTTATACGCTGACTCTGCTCTGACACTTGATGAAGAAGGCAGAATCCGGATGGATCTGAATGAGCTGAAACCTGAAGTTCAGGACCAGGTTGCTGCTATTTGGGAGGAAGTTGACTCCGACAACCTGGACGAAAAAGCCGACTTCGCGGCTTATCAGGAAGAATTCTTCAGGCTTTTCGGTTTTGGCTATTCCAACGTCGATTACGATCAGGACGTTGATCCAATCGTCTGATTTTTTTTCTTGGGTTTACTGATGCCTGTTTGGGAGCATCAACTTGAAGCTCCCGATATTCACCTGGTAGTAGATCCTCAAGTTTCCATTCGCCAACGGTTGTACGTATCAGGCGCAAAGTAGGGTGCCCCACTGCTGCAGTCATGCGTCTTATCTGGCGATTTCTGCCTTCGCTAATAGATATCTCTATCCAGCTGGTCGGTATTGATTTTCGTTCGCGAACGGGCGGGGTGCGCACCCATATATCGGGTTCTGAAATATTCTGCACTTTTGCTGGCCTCGTCATGCCGTCTTTCAATGGAACTCCGCGAGAAAGTTTCAGAATGGCTTCCTCACCAATCTGGCCCTCTACCTGGACCCAATAGGTTTTCCACTTTTGATGTTTGGGGTTGGAAATCTGTTGTTGCAACAGGCCATTATCTGTAAGAACAATAAGGCCTTCGGAGTCATAATCCAGGCGGCCGGCCACGTTTACTGTTGCATCTTTCACAAAGTCCGCTAAAGTCTGGCGCTCATCGTTTTTTCGAAACTGTGACAGTACATTAAACGGTTTATTCAATAAGATGATTTTGGCCATGTTTCCTAATTCACAAATGTGGTCTGTTCAGGGCTTATATCGTCTTGGCGCCTTACACCAAGGTCGCTATTCGATGCTTGATCGATGCGATATACTCCACGCCCCCAAAACAATACCAGTACTAGCTAATGGAGCGAACATATGGGTTACCAAAAAATCCAGGTGCCATCAGAAGGCAGCAAAATCAGCTTTAACGCTGATGGTTCATTGAATGTCCCCAATAATCCGATTATCCCTTATATTGAAGGTGATGGCATTGGTGTTGACGTAACTCCGCCAATGATCGAAGTTATCGATGCGGCTGTGGCAAAAGCATACGGTGGAGAGAAGAAAATCTCTTGGATGGAAGTCTACGCCGGAGAGAAAGCAACGACCGTTTATGATGCGGATACGTGGTTGCCAGAAGAAACCCTCGAAGCGTTTAAAGAGTTTTGTGTTGGTATTAAAGGCCCGTTGACCACTCCTGTGGGCGGTGGTATCCGTTCTTTGAACGTGGCCATCCGTCAGGAGCTTGACCTGTACGTATGTCAGCGCCCGGTTCAGTGGTTTACTGGAGTTCCCAGCCCTGTTCTGAAACCACATGAAGTAGATATGGTGATCTTTCGTGAAAACTCTGAGGACATTTATGCCGGAGTTGAATGGAAAGCAGGTACGCCTGAAGCTGACAAAATCATCAAATTCCTCAGAGAGGAGATGGGGGTAACAAAGATCCGTTTCCCTGAGAATTGCGGTATCGGTGTCAAGCCTGTTTCTGAAGAAGGTACCAAGCGGTTGGTACGTAAGGCGTTGCAATACACGGTCGACAATGATCGTGATTCATTGACGCTGGTTCATAAAGGCAACATCATGAAGTTTACTGAAGGTGCCTTTAAGGATTGGGGTTACGAAGTTGCCAAAGAAGAATTCGGAGCGGAACTTCTTGATGGTGGACCATGGATGCAGTTCAAAAATCCAAGAACTGGAAAACAGATCATTGTTAAAGATGTCATTGCGGATGCAATGCTGCAGCAAATTTTGTTGCGTCCTGCTGAATACAGCGTTATTGCAACACTAAACCTGAATGGTGATTATTTGTCTGATGCGCTGGCTGCTGAAGTTGGTGGAATCGGTATCGCTCCAGGTGCGAATATTTCTGATGAAGTAGCTGTGTTCGAAGCAACTCATGGTACCGCGCCTAAATATGCTGGACAGGACAAAGTTAACCCCGGTTCATTAATTCTCTCTGGTGAAATGATGCTGCGCCACATGGGTTGGACTGAGGCTGCTGATTTAGTTCTGAAAGGTATGTCTGGTGCTATCGACGCAAAAACCGTTACTTACGATTTCCATCGTTTAATGGACGGAGCAACTTTGGTTAAAGCTTCTGAGTTTGGTAAAGCGATTATCAAAGCAATGGCATAACTGCGAATTAAAAAGAAGCCAAAGCCCCTAAAAATAGGGGCTTTTTCTTTGCCCTGAGTCTATGCTCGTTTTTCTATTTCTGTCGAGGTCTGATCTAACTCCACCGCCAGTTCCCTTGCATGGGTCTCATCTTTTGCAACCTGAACATCAATAGCATGGGTACCACGATTGGCTTTGGTTGTTCGAAACGCAACCGGTTGCCCTGCTTTCAATGTCTTATATCCATCCATCATGATAGATGAATAATGTACAAAAAGATCTTCATCACTTCCTTCTGCTAATACGAATCCGTACCCTTTGGCGTTGTTAAACCATTTAACTTTCCCTGCAGGCATTATGAAACTCCTAAAATGCTGGGTTAAGCCTCAAGCTGACTGATTTGTGAGCAGTCTGGCCGTTACAATGTTGTGGATAGAGCTTGTATTAGTCAACAAGTGCCATTATTAATCTGGACAGACTTGGTAAAGTTTGTAACAGAGTTAACAAGGTGTTTGTCTAAAGCCTCCACTTTAAGGCACATTATCATTGTTAATGTAACGGTATTGATTACTTACCAATTACATAAACTGACTGGCCTAATGAAACGACAGTATATTAAATTGGATGAAGCACGACTAATGGCAGATCATAATCCTTTAGAAGGAGAGAATGGGGGTGGAGTTGCAGTTGAGACCTCAAAACCAGAGTTAAAACGACCTTCGCAATATCGAGTCATTCTTTTAAATGATGACTATACTCCTATGGAGTTTGTGGTACATATACTTGAATTGTTCTTTGGTATGAATCGTGAAAAGGCAACTCAAGTAATGCTTACAGTCCACACACAGGGTAAAGGTGTGTGTGGGGTCTATACTAAGGATATCGCAGAGACTAAAGCGGCAATGGTTAATGAATATTCGCGTCAAAACGAGCATCCGTTAATCTGTGAAGTAGAGCGTGTTCTGTAGCGCCGTCTATGGGATTAAAGAAAGAGGAAGGGTGAAAAATGTTGAGTAAAGACCTTGAGCAAACCCTAAATAATGCGTTTAAAGATGCGAAAGCAAAACGCCACGAGTTCATGACGGTGGAGCATTTATTATTGGCGTTGCTGGATAATGAATCGACTACCAGCGTGTTACGAGCATGCGCTGCAGATCTCGATAAGCTCCGAAAAGAACTGATTGAGTTTGTCGACTCAACCACACCATTAATTCCCGCAGGTGATACAGACCGCGATACTCAGCCCACGCTTGGCTTTCAAAGAGTGTTGCAGCGGGCCGTATTCCATGTTCAGTCTTCCGGAAAAAAAGAAGTAACGGGTGCTAACGTTCTGGTTGCGATATTCAGTGAGCAGGAAAGCCAGGCTGTTTTTTTTCTTAAACAGCAAAATATTAATCGCATTGATGTGGTTAATTTTATCGCTCATGGAATTTCCAAAGTGCAGAACCCTGATTCTGAGTCTAATCCTGATCCCAGTTCCCAGCATGGCAATCCAGATGATGATGCTGGTGAGTCTATGGGGCAGCATCCATTGGAAAGTTTTGCCACGAATCTGAACGAAATGGCCAGAAATGGCAGAATTGATCCGCTCGTCGGGCGTGAGAAGGAAGTTGAACGGGTGATTCAGATTCTGTCGCGCAGAAGAAAAAATAACCCTTTGCTGGTTGGTGAGACAGGGGTTGGTAAGACTGCGATAGCAGAAGGTCTGGCCAAGCGTATCGTTGATCAGGAAGTGCCTGAGATTATTGATAAGGCAACTGTTTATTCTCTTGATCTTGGGGCTTTGCTTGCTGGAACCAAATATCGTGGGGATTTTGAAAAGCGCCTGAAGTCTCTGTTGGCAGAGTTGAAGAAAAAGCCCAAGTCCATTTTATTTATCGACGAGATTCATACGATTATAGGAGCAGGTGCTGCGTCGGGTGGTGTCATGGATGCCAGTAACCTGTTGAAACCGCTACTGAGTTCGGGTGAGTTGCGATGTATTGGTTCAACCACTTTTCAGGAGTTCAGAGGTATCTTTGAAAAAGATAGTGCATTAACTCGTCGATTCCAGAAAATTGATGTATTGGAACCGAGTGTTGATGAAACTTATAAGATTCTGAAGGGGTTGAAGGAGCGTTTCGAGCAACATCATGAAATCAAATATCATGACACGGCTTTGAAGGCTGCAGCTGAGTTGGCCGCCAGATACATATCCGATCGGCATTTGCCGGATAAGGCTATTGATGTGATCGATGAGGCGGGGGCTGCGCAGAGATTGGTTTCCGAGAGTAAGCGTAAAAAGGTAATTAGTGTCAGTGATGTGGAGAAGGTAATCGCCAGCATTGCTCGCATTCCTGCAAAAACGGTTAATCGTTCAGACAAGGAATTGCTGAAAAACCTGGAACGCAATTTAAAGATGACGGTTTTTGGGCAGGAAGAGGCTATCGAAACGCTGGCAGCTTCCATAAAGCTGGCTCGGGCTGGCCTGAAACCTACTGAAAAACCGATAGGTTCTTTCCTCTTTGCAGGGCCTACAGGGGTTGGTAAGACAGAGGTTACCAAGCAGTTGGCCGAAAGTCTCGGGATTCAGTTGATACGCTTTGATATGTCTGAGTATATGGAACGACATACCGTATCTCGTCTGATTGGAGCTCCTCCAGGATATGTGGGTTTTGATCAGGGCGGGTTGTTAACGGATGCTGTTACCAAACATCCGCATGCGGTGTTGCTGTTGGATGAAATAGAGAAGGCTCATCCGGAGGTCTTTAATTTGTTGTTGCAGGTTATGGATCATGGAACGTTGACAGATAATAATGGTCGTAAGGCAGATTTCAGAAATATCATATTGGTTATGACTTCGAACGCTGGTGCTGAAGAAATGGGGCGTAGAAGCATGGGATTTACCACTCAGGACCATAGTACCGATGGGATGGAAATCATTAAGAAAGCGTTTACTCCGGAATTTCGGAACAGGCTTGATGCCATTGTTCAGTTTAAGCCTTTGACAACCGGCATTATTATGGGGGTTGTGGATAAATTCCTTACCGAGTTGCAAGCTCAGCTGGATGAGAAAAAAGTTCAGATGGATGTGGATGAGAGTGCACGAAAATGGCTATGTGATCATGGATATGATGAAAAAATGGGGGCTCGCCCTATGGCCAGGCTTATTCAAGACAAGATCAAACGTCCATTGGCTGAAGAGCTGTTGTTTGGTCGTTTAATTGGAGGTGGCATTATTCGTGTTACTGTCGAGAATGATGATATCACATTGGTAGGAGAGGAAGTCGCGGAGCCGGCATAAGTGGTTTCGTAACAATAAAAAACAAAGGGCACCAGTATGGTGCCTTTTTGTTATGTGTCGCTACTCAGGCTGTTGGTTCAACTTACGTAGACTATAAATTTAACGGGCTCGGTAAGTAATACGGCCTTTACTCAGGTCATAAGGTGTCATTTCAACTTTCACTTTATCGCCCGTTAGAATGCGAATGTAATTCTTACGCATTTTGCCGGAAATATGTGCAGTTACAACATGACCGTTTTCGAGCTTGACTCTAAACATGGTATTGGGAAGGGTTTCGAGAATTTCGCCTTCCATTTCGATGACATCTTCTTTTGCCATAGCTGGTCTATTTAATCCAAAGCAAATTATTTACAGGCGCGGCATTCTGCCTGAAAGTTGCTCATCTTTCAAAGGATTATCAATGTTTTTCAATAATTGCCACTGATTTTGAATAAATACCTCCAAAGGTTGAAACCGGGTCTTATAGTTCATTTTGACTGAATCTTTAATCCAATAGCCTAGATAAACAAAAGGAAGGTCGTGAGCCTGTGCCAATCTGATAAGTGTCAGAATTGCCAAGGTTCCTGGGCTCAACGGCTCCAGTTCTGGTTCGAAATACGTATAGATTGCACTTGGGCCGCTTGAAAACCAGTCAATAACGGTCGTGGCAACCAGTTGCCCGTTACGGCGGTATTCTACAAACCGGGCTTGAGGTTGGTCGGAGATAAGAAAGTCGTGGTAATGTTCAGGCGAAGGGGGATACATGTCTCCATCCTGGTGGCGAAACTCCAGATATCGACTATACAAATTGTAGTGTTCGTCACTGAACAGTGGTTTGATGATTTGGATTTGAATGTCGCTGTTTTTCTTGAGTATGCGGCGAAAAGAACGCTTCCAGACAAATTGAGGCACTACGATTCGGCAGGAAAGGCATTGCTGGCAATCAATGCAGTCAGGTCGGTAGATATGGTCACCCGAGCGCCTGAAACCGACCAGTCCCAGGGCTTCGTTAATCTCGGGTGTAGGTCTGGTGTCGGGAGACAGAAACAACGTTCTGGCCTTTTGGTCAGGAAGATAGCTGCATTCATGTTCGTGAGTGCGATAGAAAACAAAATTATTCATGGTGCTAATGATAGTAGGTCAGAATGACTAAGCACAGTATCGCTGATGAATACATTTGGTTCATAGCTGGCTTTCAGATGTTGCTGAAAATCTGTGCGATCAATCTCTTCACCACCCATGGATTTCAAGTATTCCGTTTTCATCTGACAATCAATCAGACTGAGTTTGCTTTGGGCAGCCGTAAGTGCCAATAAAGCATACTTTGAAGCATTGGGAGTCAGACTGAACATTGACTCACCAAAAAAAATACTTCCCAGGTTGATCCCATACAGCCCGCCAACAAGTGTATCGTGTCGCCATACTTCAACAGAGTGGGCAAATCCCTGCCGATGTGCTTCGCAATAAGCTGATATCATCGAAGGTACCAGCCAGGTGCCGGTTGTGCTTGCTCTGACCTGGGCGCAATGATTGATGACATCTTCAAATCTGCGATCAAAGCTCACATGAGTGATGGCATTTTTTTTGAGGTGTTTTCTCAGAGATCTGTTTATTCGGAGTTTTTTGGGGTATAGAACCATTCGGGGAGAGGGCGACCACCAGATGATGGGTTCGTTATCACTAAACCAAGGGAATATGCCTTTATGATAGGCTGCCTTTAACCAGTCTGGCGTTAGTTGTCCCCCAACTGCAAGCAGGCCATTAGGTTGTTTTAAAGCCTTATATACGTCAGGGAAGTATGGTTGTTCAGTGTTCAGCCAGGGAATATCCATTAGACTCATCGGTTTTGGGAAATTTCCCCGTATTTTCAAAGGGTTGTCTACAGAAGACAAGGGCTTTGAGATACACTTGGCAGCAATCTGTTCATCAATGGGCTTTTAGTAATCAAGGTATCCAGTTTGGCAAAGACCGAAAAATCGACAACCAGTTCCCACTGGCAGCATTTGAAAGAAAGAGGAATAAGGGAAGGAGGGATGATTGCTCTCCTGGCGTTGGCTGCGTATCTGGGATTGGCTCTTTTCAGTTATTATCCTAAAGATCCGGGTTGGTCGTATGTAGGGCATGATCTGACTGTGCACAATATGGCAGGTCCGTCAGGTGCCTGGATTGCCAATGTCATGATGAGTCTTGTTGGTGATTTGTCTTATATTCTGCCATTGGTGCTGATCTATCGCGCCTGGTCATTGTTTCATGATCGCCATGATGAAAAAAAATGGAATGGTCTGGTATTTGCCGTCAGACTTCTCGGATCCATTATTCTCATGCTGTCTGGGGCGGGACTCGCAAGCCTGCATTTTCCATCAACCAATCCTGCTACTGCCGGCGGCTTTTTGGGGCAATGGATTTCCGATATCTTTTTTAGCAGCTTTAACCTGATTGGCAGTACGCTAATTCTGGTTGCTGCGTTCATGTTCAGTCTTACAGTTGCAACCAATCTATCCTGGCTAAAAATTATGGAGGCCCTTGGGGGCGCAGTGTTGTGGCTGTTGGAGCGAGTGGTTAGTCGTATTCGGGTTTGGAAAAGTAGTCGCCAGGAAGCTGTATATTCGCGTAATGCGCTGGAACAACGGAAAGCTACGCTTGAAGTAGCGTTGCAGCAAAAAGAGCAGAAAAAGCCACCCAAAATTCAACCAATGAAGCCAAAACCAGAACCTTCCCAGCGTGCGGTTCAGGAAAAGCAACCTTCGTTATTCGATTCGACGTCTCTTGCGCAATTGCCTTCGCTGGGGTTGTTGACACAACCAGATGCCAATCGAAAATCCGGATACAGCAAAGAGTCTCTGGAAGCCATGTCCAGGCTTCTGGAGATCAAGCTGAAGGACTTTGGAGTTGAAGCTGAGGTAGTATCAGTTGCTCCTGGTCCAGTGATTACCCGCTTTGAAATCCAGCCTGCAGCGGGTGTGAAAGTCAGTAAAATCAGTAATCTTGCGAAGGACTTGGCCAGGTCCATGGCCATGATCAGTGTCCGTGTAGTGGAGATCATTCCTGGTAAAACAACGGTCGGTATTGAAGTTCCGAATGAGAACAGGGCGATTGTGCATCTCAGTGAGGTTCTGTCTTCGGCAATATACGAGCGATCACATTCTGCGCTTACCATGGGTCTGGGACACGATATCAGCGGGACCCCAGTGGTAGCGGATCTGGCCAAAATGCCCCACCTGCTGGTGGCAGGTACAACCGGATCTGGTAAATCGGTTGGTGTGAATGCCATGCTTATCAGCTTGCTTTATAAAGCGACACCGGAACAGGTACGGTTGATATTGGTTGACCCCAAGATGCTGGAGTTATCTGTGTATGACGGTATTCCTCATTTGTTGACTCCGGTTGTCACTGATATGGCAGACGCCGCTAACGCTTTACGCTGGTGTGTTGCAGAAATGGAGCGTCGTTATAAGTTAATGGCTGCTGTAGGTGTCCGGAATATTGCTGGGTTTAATAAAAAGCTCAAAGAAGCAGAGGCGCAGGGCGAAGCCATTAAGGATCCTCTGTGGAAAGCGGAGGATCATATCGAAGGTGAGACAGCGCCGGTGCTGGAGTCGTTACCATTTATCGTAGTGGTCATTGATGAGTTTGCTGACATGATGATGATTGTTGGCAAAAAAGTTGAGGAATTGATTGCGCGTCTTGCGCAAAAGGCCCGTGCTGCTGGTGTTCATTTGATACTCGCAACGCAGCGTCCATCTGTTGATGTAATTACCGGTCTTATTAAAGCCAACGTGCCAACCCGAATAGCGTTTCAGGTTTCGTCTAAAATTGACTCCCGAACCATTTTGGATCAGGGCGGTGCAGAGCAATTGTTAGGGCATGGGGATATGTTATATATGCCACCGGGCACTAGTTATCTTGAGCGGGTTCATGGTGCATTCGTGTCCGATGAAGAGGTGCATAGTGTTGTTGGTGAATGGAAGCAGAGAGGACAGCCGGTATATATCGATGAGATTACTGATGGTGGATCAGATGATTCTATTCCAGGTATGACGTCATCGGGTGGCGACTATGAAGGTGAGGCTGATGCTTTTTTTGATGAAGCCGTAGCATTTGTCACCCAAACCAGAAAAGTATCTGCTTCATCTCTGCAAAGAAAGTTTCGTATAGGTTACAACCGTGCAGCCCGATTGGTTGAATCGATGGAAGATGCAGGAATTGTCAGTAGTGCTGGCCATAATGGTAATCGCGAAGTTTTGGCTCCACCTCCTCCGGAATGATAGGAATTTTATGAAAAGAAAAATTGCTTTGCTGTTGGTGTGTATGCTTCCTGAAGTCGTTTTCGCCTCGGAAAATGATCTCAAACAATTTATTGCTTTGTTGACACAGTATGACAACTTTAAAGCAGGTTTTGTGCAATCCACAGTGTCCAATGATGACTCAACCCTTGAATCCGTCGAGGGTGAGGTTTTGATAAAGCGGCCGAATCAGTTTGTTTGGCTCAGTTATCCCCCGGTAGAGCAGGAAATTGTGTCCAATGGGAAAACGCTGTGGATATATGACCGGGATCTGGATCAGGTAACCATTCAGCCAGCTGAATCAAAAATTCAGGATAGTCCGGCGGTGATTCTCTCTGGAGATGAGGTGCAAATAAAGCGACTTTATGATGTTGCGTTGAACAACGATGGGGTCTATGTATTGACGCCGGTAAAAGAGAATTCAGGATTAAGTTCAATTCAAGTCTCTTTTAAAGAGAATGTTGTCAGCGCACTTTTATTTGAAGATTCTCTCGGTCAAAAAACCATCATTGAATTGTTTGATACAAAAACCAATGTTGTGCTGGGTGGTGATGAGTTTGACTTTGTTCCTCCAGAAGGTGTCGATGTATTGGAACAGGCAGAATGAATGATCTTTTTGATCAGGATGAAAACCGTTTTAGGCCTCTGGCAGAACGTCTGAGGCCATCTTCACTAGATCATTATTTCGGTCAGTCTCATATTCTGGGGCCAGGCAAACCTCTACGTTTAAGTATTGAAAACGACCAGTTGCAATCCATGATCCTCTGGGGACCCCCAGGAGTTGGAAAAACTTCTCTGGCTAAGCTTCTGGCGCGATTGACTGCTTGTCATTTCGATACCTTGTCTGCCGTTATGGCAGGCGTTAAGGATATTCGAAGCAAAGTCGACAAAGCGTTGATGTACCGTTCTCAGAGCCGTAGAACCGTACTGTTTGTGGATGAAGTACATCGTTTCAATAAATCCCAGCAGGACGCATTTTTGCCCTATGTGGAAGATGGCACATTCATTTTTATAGGTGCGACGACTGAAAACCCATCGTTTGAACTTAACAGCGCCTTGCTCTCCCGGGCACGGGTTTATAAGTTGCAGTCCCTGGCAGAACCAGAGTTGTCCCAGTTGTTGGATCATGCGTTGGACTATGATGAGCAGCTGCAACGTCAGCAGCTGAAGTTTTCGAGTGAAACCCGTCAGCTGGTCATTGCTGCTGCAGATGGTGATGCCCGTAAACTGCTTGGTATGGTTGAGATGATTGCTGATATTGCGCAGCCGGGAGTAGAGGTGAGTCATGAGCTGGTTCGCGAGATCATCGGTGGGTCTGTTCGTCGCTTTGATAAGGGTGGTGACGTTTTTTACGAACAGATATCTGCCCTGCATAAGTCTGTAAGGGGAAGTGCTCCGGATGCCGCGTTGTATTGGTTTTGCCGCATGATTGATGGCGGTTGTGATCCTCTATACGTTGCTAGAAGAGTGGTTCGCATGGCATCAGAAGATATTGGTAATGCTGATCCGAGGGCTTTGACATTGGCCTTGAATGCCTGGGATGTTCAGGAACGTTTAGGGTCTCCTGAGGGGGAACTGGCTATTGCCCAGGCAGTTATATATTTGGCCTGTGCTCCCAAAAGCAATGCGGTGTATATGGCTTACAAGCGCGCGATGTCGCTGGTTGCAGAGTCGCCATCGGAGGAAGTTCCGATGCACTTGCGTAATGCGCCGACAAAGCTGATGTCAGATATGGGAATGGGGGTGGAATATCGCTATGCCCATGATGAGCCAGAAGGGTATGCGGCAGGGGAAAATTATTTTCCTGAAAGCCTTAAAGATCAGAAGTTCTACTCTCCTGTTTCCCGCGGGCTGGAGGGAAAAATCAAGGAGAAGCTTGAGTATCTGTCCAGCCTTGACCATCACTCGAATAGGAAGCGTTATCCATCATGAGTCCGTATCATTGGAGTTTTTTGCTGGCAGTTGCTTCTGGTGGCGCCTGTGGAGCAATCTGTCGTTATATGCTGGGACAGATCACACGCAGCTGGATGAATAATGGTTTGCCTATCGGGACCCTGCTCGCCAACATAGTCGGTAGTTTTGTTATGGGCTTGGCATTTATCTGGTTCACACTAAAATACCCCCTGTTGGGACACTGGCGAACCTTTGTTCAAGTTGGATTCCTTGGGGCCTTGACCACTTTTTCCAGTTTTGCGCTGGAATCCGTGTTGCTGTGGGATCAGGGTAACAATACCATGGCCTTGATGTATGCTATCGGCAGTGTTATCAGTTGCATTCTTGCTGTCGTTGTTGGCATACAAGTTGGAAAATTATTCGTTTAATCTTTTTAGGATCAATCATGCTGGATATCAAACTGCTACGTACAGAGTTGGAAGATGTGGCTCTGAAATTGAAGAAAAAAGGGTTCACGCTCGATGTGGATACCTTTCAGTCGTTGGAAGCAGAAAGAAAATCGTTGCAGGTTGAATCTGAGTCTTTACAGGCTGAGAAAAACAAGGCGTCCAAGGAAATTGGGCAACTGATTGCTAGTGGTGTTCCTGTTGATCAGGCGAAGCAGCAGGTTCAGGAGAAGTTGACTGAGATATCAGGCCGACTGGATGACTCTGGTGAAAAGCTCAAGGAAGTTCTGGGTAGATTGGATGATATGCTGGCGCGCATTCCTAACATTCCTGATGAATCGGTGCCAGAAGGGTTGACTGAAGATGATAATGTTGAGGTTTTGACCTGGGGAACGCCCCGAGAGTTTGACTTTGAAGTTAAGGATCATGTCGATCTGGGTAGTGGTCTTGATGGATTGGATTTTGAAATTGCCGGAAAAATAACCGGCAGTCGTTTTGCGGTTATGAAAGGTCAGCTGGCTCGTCTTCATCGTGCGCTGGCCCAATTTATGTTGGATACCCATGTTAACGAGCATGGTTATACTGAGCTAAATGTGCCTTTTATCGTGAACGCGGACTCCATGTTTGGTACCGGCAATTTGCCGAAACTGGAAGAGGATTTGTTTAAGCTGCGGGGTGATCAGAATTACTACCTGATTCCGACAGCGGAAGTCCCTGTTACTAACATGGTTCGTGATCAGGTACTGGATGCGGACGCCTTACCAATCAAATATTCTGCGCATACGCCTTGTTTTCGCAGCGAAGCCGGTAGTTATGGACGAGATACCCGTGGCATGATTCGCCAGCATCAGTTTGAAAAAGTTGAAATGGTGCAGATAGTTCATCCCGCAAAATCTTTCGAAGCCCTGGAAGAACTCGTGGGTCACGCTGAAGCTATTTTGCAGAAGCTGAAACTTCCATACCGGAAAGTTGTTCTCTGTGGTGGGGATAGTACGTTTGGGTCTGCTAAAACCTATGATCTTGAGGTTTGGTTGCCTGGGCAGAGTAAGTATCGAGAGATTTCAAGCTGTTCCAATCTGACTGATTTTCAGGCGCGCCGAATGCAGGCCCGGTTTAGAAATCCGGAAACGGGCAAGCCTGAGCTGGTTCATACTTTAAATGGTTCGGGGCTTGCTGTTGGCCGGGCCATGGTTGCTGTCCTGGAAAACTATCAGCAATCCGATGGATCGATTGAGGTGCCAGAAGTGTTGGTACCATATATGGGTGGAGTTACAATTTTACATCCATGATTTCCGTCGCTGTCAGGCAAGTCTGCCTGACAGTTTCTTCTTTTCCTTCAGTATTGTTTTACCCCACACAACCGCCGCAATAGTTCTTGTTTGCGCATGGCGGAGCTTCAGGATTTTTCAGCGTACTGCTTTTTACTATGCCAACAGCAGTTAGTACCTTTTCAACAGGTGTGTCTCCAGGAATTGAAGCGTCATGGTTACCGGTCATTTGTTCCAGGTCACTCCAGTTTCTGAGCTTTGTATTCATAGAGTGTCTGACCTCATAGATCTGTTGATTGGCTTCGCAGCGGTAATGATAGGTTGGCATAGTAGTTCTCTTTAATGGAACAAATCAGGATGCACAAATATATAAGATATTAAATGGAAAGCTGAAGGGGCAGGGATTGCTTCAGATCATGTTGGGCAGCAATCACAGAGAGCCATAAGGCTCTCTGTGTGATATCAGATTACTGACTCAGTAGTGCTTCAAGTTTTTCGATATCGGCGATAAATGAACGAATGCCTTCGGCCAGTTTTTCAGTTGCCATTGCATCCTGGTTCATCTCCAGACGAAATGCTTTTTCAGTGATGGGTGTGGGAGTGGCAGTCGTATTGCTTGCGGGTTTTAGCTTGCGAGTCAGCTCACCTTGGTCCGCGGCAAGGCTATCCAGCAGAGCGGGGGATATAGTCAGTTTGTCGCAGCCGGCCAGGTTTTCAATTTCTTCCTGGGTACGGAAGCTGGCGCCCATCACGACAGTCTTGATGCCATGTTCTTTGTAATAGTTATAAATACTGGTGACAGACTGAACCCCAGGATCATTGGCACCGCTATAATCAGCATCCGGCTGGCTTTTTTTGTACCAGTCAAGAATACGGCCCACAAATGGCGAAATCAGAAATGCACCAGCATCTGCACACGCCTTTGCCTGGGCAAATGAAAACAGCAGTGTCAAATTGCAATGAATGTTTTCCTGTTCAAGTACTTTGGCGGCTTGAATGCCTTCCCAAGTAGATGCAATTTTTATCAGGATCCTGGATTTGTCCACACCGACTTTTGAGTAAAGGTGAATCAGGGTGCGTGCTTTTTCGATGGTTGCTTCGGTATCAAAAGACAGTCGGGCATCCACTTCGGTGCTGATCAGTCCTTCGATATTCTCGCTGATCTGTGCGCCCAAACACACCGCCAGGCAGTCGGCCAGCTGTCCTGAAGAAGGAGTCCCGTATTCGCTTTCACCAAGGTTTTTGGCTTTTTCAATAGTTGCCTGGTACTGGCCGGACTGGATGGCTTTGAGGACCAGCGTTGGATTGGTTGTGGCATCTTCAGGTTTTAGGCGCTTGATTGCATCCAATTCCCCTGTATCTGCTACCACGGTTGTCATTTGCTTTAGTTGCTCTAGCTTGGAAAGACTCATCGTCTACAGTCTCCTGATTAAATAGTTTGGTTGAGCTGCGATCATTGTATCAGCTTAAGAGCCTGGGAAAGAAGATGACTATTCTGCGGGGTTTTATGCATATTCTGGCTAAGAAATCTGCGAAAAGCGCGTGCTCCGGGCTTTCCCTGCACAACGGCCAACAGATGTTTCAGGATAAATTTTACCGGAATATTCTGGCGAGCCAGTTGGCCGACATAAGGCACCATGGCATGAAGTAACTGAATGTCCGTCATATTACTGCCTGTCGAACCGTAAATCTGATCATCAATATCTTTCAGCATCATTGGATTGTAATAGGCTTCCCGACCCACCATGACACCATCGACATGCTCTAGGTGTTCGTGACACTCATCAATAGTTTTGATACCGCCATTTATAATGATTTCGCAGTCAGGGAAGTCTTTTTTTAACGCGTAGACAGTCTCATATTTTAGTGGAGGAATTTCCCGATTCTCCTTTGGAGACAGTCCTTGTAGTATGGCTTTACGGGCATGCACAATGAAGACCCGGCACCCGGCATGATATTGGGACCCAATAAAGTCCCTGACGAAGCCGTAGGAATCCAGGTCATCTACACCAATACGATGTTTGATTGTCACCGGCAGAGAACAATGATCTGTCATGGCTCTAAATGCATCTTGTACTTTTTCCGGATGCTTCATTAATACAGCACCAATCAGGCCATTTTGGACCCGATCTGAGGGACAGCCGACATTGAGATTTAACTCGGCGTACTGCCATTTTTCCGCTAACCGGGCGGCAGTTGCCAGCTCCCGAGTATCATATCCGCCTACCTGGAGCGCCAGGGGCTGCTCTAATTCTGAATAGTCCAGAAAGCGATCAATGTCTTTGCTTCTGGTGAGAGCAGCGCTGGTTACCATTTCAGTATACAAAACCGCATGTTTGGATAGCTGTCGCCACATATAACGGCAGTGGCGATCAGACAAGTCCATCATGGGGGCAGTGCAGAATCTTCTGTCAATCGCCATCCGAACTAAAACCACACCAAAACAGCTACAATCGATACTCCCGTTAACACTACGGTATAGGGCAGCGCCATCCATACCATTCTTCCATAAGAAAGTCTTATAAGTGGAGCAATGGCAGATGTTAATAAAAATAAAAAAGCGGCTTGTCCATTGGGTGTTGCCACTGAAGGCAGGTTGGTGCCGGTGTTGATTGCGACGGTCAGGACATCGAAGTGTTCCCGACTGATATGGCCGTGTTGTAACTGTTCGTATACTTCATTGATATATACTGTAGCAACGAATACGTTATCGCTGATCATTGAAAGAACACCATTGGCCATAAAGAACATAACCGGCTGTATCTCTGTATCCAATGTCAGCACCCAGGAGATAATGGGGGTAAACAAATGTTGCGCGTGTATGACGGCAACAATGGCGAAAAAGACTATGAGTAGCGCAGTAAAGGGTAGGGCTTCAGTGAAGGCTTTGCCGATTGCATGCTCATCATTTATGCCATTGAGCGCTGTTAACAAAATAATGACTGATAATCCAATCAAACCGACTTCAGCCAGGTGAAATGCAAGGGCCAGTACCAGATATGCAGCCACGCCTCCTTGCATCATTAATTGAATAACGTCAGCTCTAGTGCGATTGCTTTGTTCGTGGCGGTCAAAGTCTTCCAGTATGCCTCTGACTGAATCAGGTAATAAGTCTCCATAGCCAAACCATTTCATCTTTTCCAATAGCAGGCAGGTTAATAATCCAGCTACCAGGACCGGCATGCTTACCGGAGCGATACGGATAAAGAATTCAACAAAATCCCATCCGGCTACATTAGCAATCAATAGGTTCTGTGGTTCTCCGACCAGGGTGCATACTCCGCCCAGTGCTGTACCTACTGCTCCGTGCATGAGCAGGCTTCTCAAGAAGCCTCTGAAATTTTCCAGATCATCGCGATGGTGCTCACCCAGCTGATCATCATCATCGTGGTTATGCTCATGAGTAAAGTGTTTGCCTGAAGCGACTCTATGGTAAACGGAATAGAAGCCCACGCTGATGCTGATCAGCACGGCTGTAACGGTAAGTGCATCCAAAAATGCGGATAATATTGCTGCCATTATGGAAAATAGCAGTGACAGTAGCGCTTTTGACCTGACTTTAAGGAAGACCTTGGTAAAGGCGAATAGCAGCAGGTCTTTCATAAAGTAAATACCTGCAACCATAAACATCAGTAGCAGAATGACTTCAAGATTGTGTTCCGTTTCCATCATAACGTTGGCTGGGCCAACGAAATTTCCCTCTTCGTTTACACCGGTACCAGCCAGACCAATTATGACTGCCTCTATTGCCAACAATCCGCCTGGTAACAACGGATAACACTTCAGAGCCATGGCCAGCGTAAAAATAAATTCGCCGATTAACAGCCAGCCAACTACTGTTGGGCCAGTATCACCTAAAATAAACAACAAAATTGGATTAATGATCAAGAAGGCTATAATGACCTGCTTGTACCATTGAGGAGCGTTTCCTAAAAAGTTGTGGGTGAGGGCCTTTGAAAAGGTTGCGACCATTAAGTTTTCCTCAGTTTCATAATATGGAATGACTGTTAACTGACCTACAAAAAAGGAGGCAACAAAGTATAGACTCTTGCAAATATTGCAACCATTTTAGCGGGGGCTATCCTTAACATTGATCTTCGTGTGTATATCTTGCTTAGTTTTGCTACGGTAATCACCAAATTGTGAGCAAAGTGCTGGTGGTCAAATAGTTTTTAAGGCAGCATTGAGTGGTTAAAACTGACGCTTAGTTTCAATTTATCCTAATGACGATGGAGTTAAATGAGCAGTACAGCCTCTTTTAAACTGGTTCATGAAGAACTGGAAAACACTATTCAGGAAGCTCAAAAAAACCTGGAAACCTTTTTGTCAGACCCCAGTGACATAAGGGTTTTAGAGAGTGCTATTGATGAAATAAACCAGGTTCGCGGTACTTTCGTAATGCTTGAGGATAAGGGCGGAGCGATTCTTTGTGAAGAGTTCGGGCGTCTGTTGACTGAGCTGCCGGTATCGGATATCCAGGCACAAAATTATCGTGGTAAGGTGGTCAGTGATGCTGTTACCCAGACGTTGTTGATTCTGGGGCGTTATTTTGAATATTTGGGGATCCGTCAACAGACGCGTCCCGAAATCCTGTTGCCTTCTATTAATAGAGTGCGTAAGGCCCGGGGGCTGCAGGACCTCCGTGAAAGCTACTTTTATAATTACACCGTCACTCATATTCTGAAACCGCGCACTCAGGCGGTGTTCAAGCTTGATCAGCAGTCTTTGATCAATCTCAGAAAGTATCGTCATATTTATCAGGCTTCATTTCTTTTCCTGCTCAAGGGTGAGCGTACCCGCGGAGCATTCAAATATATGCATAGGGCTGTTTCTCAGGTTGTGCGAATTGCAGCCAACAGTAATATTGCTCCTATGTTCTGGCTGGCGGCATGTGCAATTGACTGTATGGCTGCTTCAGGTGCTCAGGTTGGACCCGCGAGAAAGTTGACATTGGCTCAGATTGATCGTCAGATCCGGTTGCTGATTACTCATAAAGACGCGGCGTTTCAACAGAAGCCAGCCAAGGATCTTATCAAAGAGCTGTTATATATCATTGTACTTTGCAAGGTGGATTCTCCGCTTGCAACCCAAATTAAGCGTGTTTATAAGCTTCCTGATACGGACGTCAGTGATCATGAGTTGTCGGAACAGATTGATTTATTGAATAGCCCTGGGCAGTCGGTAATGCAATCTGTCTCTACAGCTTTGAGTGAGGAAATCCTTAACGTCAAGGAAATGGTGGATAATGCTGCACGTAATAATCAAAGCATCCCTTTCAGTGCCAAGGCGTTGCATGCAGCGCTGATTAAGATTACCGATATTCTCAAAATGGTTGGGTTGGTATCTCCGTCCAATGTGCTCAGGCAGCAGGCAGATATGGTTGGTGGATGGGCTGATCGCGCTGCTCCGTCGACTGATCAGTTGCTACGAATTGCTGATGCTGTTTTATATGCCGAGAGCGCTATTGGCCGTTTGAGTCGCGGTGCACCTGTGGCGAATGTCGAAGATCATATCAATGAAGCTGCCGGTGCTCAGTTGCGAGAGGCCAAAGTTGCGCTGATTGACGAGGCGTCCAGTGGTCTGGCAACGGCGAAACGATCCATTACTGCCTTCATTGATTCAAATGGCGATACTATTCATTTGGCTAATGTCAAAGCAACTCTTGCCGGAGTCAAAGGAGCATTGGTTTTCCTTGGCAGTCAGAAAGCCGCCCAGATCGTGCAGGTATGCTCAGACTTTGTGGAGAAGAAACTTCTCTCAAAACAGGTTTCTTATTCAGCAGATGTGCTTGAGCATTTGGCAGATGCACTGTCCAGCATGGAGTTCTTCATTGAAACCACAATCAGCGATGATACCAATGATATGGAAGCGCTGAAGGTAGCTTCGCATGCGGCAGCGCATCTGCGCTGAACGGTGAATAAAGAAACAAGGAAAGATCATGTCATATCCCATTTTTTTTGCAGTTGGAGCGCTGATCGCATTCCTAATCCTTATAGGTGGTCTGTTTATTCTTGTTCGGAGTAGATGGATACTAGGGTGGATTAAAGGGAGTTTTGGTCTATTGATGGTATTAGGGGCGGTTTTTGGTTTTTTTGCTCTATTCGACCTGAGTTCTTATCGAGCGCTCAACATGGAACAGAATCTCGCAACCGTTTCTTTCGAGCAACTGTCAAAGCAGCGTTTTAAGGCAATGGTTTCAGTTTCCAATGATGAAACCTGGGAGTATGAGCTTGCTGGCGATATGTGGCAGATGGATGTCCGGATTATTACGTGGAAAGGGCCTTTGGCTGTGATGGGAATGTTGCCCGCTTATCGGCTGGATAGATTATCCGGCCGATATCTCACCGTTGAAGACGAGAACGACAATGAACGTACTGCTTATAGCTTTCATGATCAGAAAGGCCTTGATGCATGGGCTATGATGCAGAAAGTAGGGGGGCTGGGTTTGATCGATGCCTCTTACGGCAGTGCTACTTACATGCCTATGCGTCACGGCGCCTTGTATGCTGTTGGTCTGGCCGCCAAGGGGTTGGTTGCCAGACCTATTAATGAGCCTGCCAAGGAGGCTCTTCAGCAGTGGAAGTAGTTCTCTTACATTGAGAACAGATCTCCGAGTTTGGTTGCCAGCATCATATTGCCTTCGGTTTTCAGTTTTCCAAGCATAAACGCCTGCATACCGCTGGTCTTGCCTGAGATGATTTTTTCCAATGTTTCCTTGCTGAGTATCAGAGTGACACTGGGATCTTCATGATCGCCCTGGTGTAATTCGCAGTTGTCGTTGGCGACCACCAGATAATAATGATCATCGTCAGATATATTGAACTGAAAGATTACGTCCATGCCAGCAGCTGCGGATGCATTAAATTTTCCAACAATTTGTTCGAAAATTTCTGAAACTGTTCCCATATAAATCTCTCTTTTAGTCATGATGTAATTAGGCTGTTATTCTAGACAGTCTGGCTGATTAAATTCAAACGGTTGTTTGAAAATATTCTGGATTATGAATATAGGTCATAAAAATAGGTTGTAGAAATTATTGATGAGCTGAGGAGCACAAATTGGCTGAGTATGGCATTTTTCTATTGAAGACAATCACTTTGGTGATTGCATTTGGTTTTATTGTAATGATTCTGGTGTCGGCTGGAAGCAAGCAAAAGAAGGCAGGGAAGGGACAGTTGGAGATTTACAAGCTGAATGACCGCCTGGATGGATATAAAAAGCAGATTAGCCAGATTTTGCTGGATAAAAAAGAACAAAAAAAGATCAATAAAGAGGAAAAGAAGCGCGAGAAGGCCAACCGAAAGCGGTCGGAACCTGCAAAACGCAGAGTTTTTGTGATCAATTTTGTAGGGGATATGGCAGCTTCTGCGGTCTCTAATCTTCGTGAGGAAGTTTCTGCAATTCTGGCAGTTGCCAGTGAGAAAGATGAAGTTGTACTGAAGCTGGAAAGCCCTGGTGGGGCTGCGCATAGTTATGGATTGGCTGCGTCACAGCTAACTCGAATCAAAGAGAAAGGTCTTGGATTGACTGTCTGTGTAGATAAGGTGGCAGCCAGCGGTGGTTATATGATGGCTTGTGTGGGAGATAAGATATTGTCTGCGCCTTTTGCCATCATTGGATCCATCGGAGTGGTGGCTCAACTCCCTAATTTTCATCGTCTGCTAAAGAAAAATGATATCGATGTGGAGCTACATACCGCGGGAGAATTTAAACGGACTTTAACGATGTTGGGAGAGAATACGGAAGCAGGTCGTGAAAAGTTCAAACAGGAGCTCGAAGCGCTGCACCAGCTTTTTAAGGAATTTGTACGAAAAAACCGCTCTCAGTTGGATATCGATAAAGTAGCAACCGGTGAATTTTGGATGGGGGCAGAAGCGTTAGATTTGAAACTGGTCGATAAGATAGGTACCAGTGATCAATATCTGATGGACTTGAGTGCCAATGCTGATGTGTTTGAAGTCATTTATCGCAGAAAAAAAGCGATCCCTGAGCGTCTGATGCATTCGGCCAGTCAAGGAGTGTTAGAGTCCTTTTCAAAGTTTAGTCAGATCTGGAACTGGCAAAAGTAAAGAGTGGAAACGCAGCTCCGGAACGACACTGGAGCTGCTTCTTGTGATTAATTTGAAGTAACGTCTACGTAAATTGTAATGTAGTCACCGGGTTGCAGGTATTTACTGTCAAAGCTGTTCCATTTTCGAAGACTGGATACCGTGACGTTAAAACGACTGGCGATGCTGGACAGAGAATCTCCAGATCGGACGGTATAGCCGACTTTGCGGATAATGTTGCGACCCCCTGTATTGGCCATGGCTACCATTTGGTTGTTCTTATCCACCCAAACAACGAGCTCCTGGCCAACTCTTAAAGTATCTGTGGGCGCCATACCGTTCCATTTGGCCAGTTCCCGCGTTCCCACTTTGTACTTCCGACTGATTTCCCAGAATGAATCTCCGGTTTCAACGATATGAACGACTTTGGTCTTTGATTTTGAATCCGGATTGTAACTTTGGCGGCTTGCCAGACGATTGTCTGAGCTGAGGGTATAGCGATTCTTGTCCAGTGAAGAGGATGGAATCATAAGCGTTTTGCCTGCAACAATAATATTGTTGCTGATGTGATTGGCATTACGTATCACATCGATAGTAGTGCCAAATTTTTCGGCGATGGTACTCAGGGTATCACCTGACTTGATTGTGTACCGACTCCATGTTACACGTTGTTTGACTGGAATTTCTGCCAGCCGCTGTTCAAATAATTCCGCATTTTCGATTGGAACCAGGAGACGGTGAGGTCCATCAGGACTGGTCGCCCATTGATTGAAACCTGGATTCAGTAAATAGAGTTCATCGAGTTCTACTTCCGCCAACTCCGCTGCCTGTGCCAGATCGATCTGGCTACCGGTATCCACTGCAGCAAAGTAGGGGTTTTTTGAAAGTGTTGGAAGAGTTACGCCAGCGGTCCGGGTATCCCAGACAATTCTGGACAGGGCCAACAATTTGGGAACGTACGCCGAAGTTTCTTTGGGTAATGAAAGTGACCAAAAGTCAGTTGGCAGTCCTTTTTGTTTGTTGTTTCGAATTGCTCTGGAAACCGTTCCTCCACCCGAATTGTATGCGGCCAGGGCCAGTAGCCAGTCTCCCTCAAATCGATTGGCAAGACTTTGCAGGTAGTCCAGGGCAGCATCTGTCGAGGCAACGACATCTCTTCTGCCGTCGTACCACCAGTCCTGCTTGAGGCCGAATATCTTGCCTGTACCAGGAATAAACTGCCACATTCCGGACGCTCTGCCATGAGAATAGGCAAAAGGGTCGTAGGCGCTTTCAACAATCGGCAGCAATGCGATTTCGCCAGGCATATTACGTTTTTTCAATTGTTCGACAACGTAATATATATAACGCTTACTGCGCTCGCTGACTCGTGTCATATAAGACGGGTGCTTGCTGTACCAGTTGTACTGAGCTTCTACTCGGGGATCATCGTGATATATATCGAGAGAATACAGCTTGCGCATATCCAGCCATAAGTCATCTGGATACAATGTAGGAATGTTGGCATATTCATATTGACTACCATCAAGACGGGTATTCAGTTGTTTTAGCGCGTTGATGTATCGAGTTGTGTTAAGGTCTTCCGTTGTTTCATCCGTTTTCTCTGTCTGACCGGTAGCCTGTTCGTCATATGTATTGATTTCACCGGGAGCAGAATCTTTTGTCAGTGACTCTGCTGAATTTGAATTCTGTTCTTGTTGTAGTCCAATAGTTTGGCAGGCTGTCAGAATGAAGAGAAATTGAACACAAATGAGCGTGTACCAGTAGTTTCTGATCATGAATTTTTCTTTAATTAAAACAAATAGTTAAAGACAATATCTCGACCAAAATATAACATTCTTGATATTTCACTGCTTAGGCAGGAATAAAGTTGTCATTTTGGTAGACTGTTTATAGTTTATAAATATTTGAGTCGCAATTAATTCCAGTTGGCATGAAAGAGAATTCTAAAAGCACCGGATGGACGCGACTCATATTTACGAGGTTCGAAATATTACACAAATTGTCGTGTCAGTAGGATTTTTTTTAATGTTAATTGACTCTGTTGATGAATTTTTATTCAAATGTGTGAACATGGGGGCAGTTACTGGTGGTAAGCATTCTGGCTAAGCCATTAAAAAAGATCTCTGCACTGGCCAAGATGAAACCGGCTATCAGAGAGGCTCTGATGCACCATTGGTTTGATTCAGATCTTGGCCAGGAGTTGTTAAGAGTTGAGCGTAAATGCCTGGACAACATTTTTAAGAATAAGCTTGGGCATCATTTAATACAGATTGACTCGGGGTTATATGCTCCACTGCTCAGTAACCCACCGATAGGGTGTTGTACACTGTATAGCCAACAAGAAAACCGGGCACCTTGTCCCTTGGTTAGAGGGGTGCCGGAGCAGTTGCCTTTTAAGCCAGATTCAATTGACCATATTATTCTTCATCATACCCTTGATTTTTGTGAGGCACCTTATCAGACAGTCCGGGAAGCCAGTATTGCGCTGATGCCAAACGGGCATTTGGTAGTGGTTGGTTTTAATCCGGCGAGTCTGTGGTTGGCCCGAAAGTTAAGAGGGACGCTGATATCGCAGGTTCCCTGGATAGGCAGGTTCATCAGGGCAGGCAGAGTGGCAGAATGGCTGGAATTACTGAACCTTGAAGTCGTAGAACAATATTCCCTGATGCATCGCCCAGCGTTCACCCGAGCGAGCACCCTCAGGCGGTTCAACTGGTTTGATCGTGCGTTCAGGGTGCTGCTGCCAAGAGCTGGGGCGGTGTATATACTGGTTGCTCAGAAGCGCGTAGCAGGCTTGATTCACCGAAATTTTGAATGGTTACCTCAATCCAGTCCAAAATCCCCAATAACCGCACCGGAGATTAATAGTCCCAAAGATGTCTGAAATCGTTGAAATATATACTGATGGTGCCTGCAAAGGTAATCCCGGGCCTGGTGGCTGGGGGGTTTATCTGTCTTATAAAGGCACTGATAAATCACTATTTGGTGGTGAAGCTGACACCACAAATAACCGAATGGAGCTTCAGGCTGCTATCGAAGCCCTTAAAACCCTTAAAAGGGCATGTGAAGTTAACTTATATACTGATTCAACCTATGTCAGAAAAGGCATCACGGAGTGGCTGACTGGCTGGAAACAAAAGAATTGGACAAATTCCCAGAAAAAGCCCGTGAAGAATGCAGATCTGTGGAGACAGCTGGATGAACTGAACAGCCTTCACAAAGTTCACTGGATATGGGTGAAAGGCCATGCCGGTAATCCCGGTAATGAAATGGCTGATCAGCTGGCCAATCAGGGGGTTGAACAGGTTATGCAGAGGAGAGGAATGGCGTGAGACAGATTGTATTAGATACTGAGACAACCGGTATCAGTCCTAATGAACACCGTATTATTGAAATCGGTTGTGTTGAAGTGATTAATCGTAAGCTCACGGGAAATCACTTTCATGTCTATATTAATCCTCAAAGGGAAGTAGAGCAGGAGGCGATCGCCGTTCACGGTATTACCAATGAATTTCTGGCCGACAAGCCCCTCTTTGCTCAGGTCGCTGAAGAATTCATCGAGTTTATCCGCGGTGCCCAGTTGGTTATTCATAATGCGCCATTTGATATTGGCTTTATGGACATGGAGTTCAGCCGGATACCAGGTGCCCCAAAGGCCACGCGTGATATCTGTACGGTACTTGATACGCTGGTGATGGCGCGCGAAAAACACCCTGGTCAAAAAAACTCTCTGGACGCCCTCTGCAAGCGATATTTCATAGATAACAGTCATCGGGAGTTGCACGGCGCCTTGCTTGATGCTGAAATTCTTGCTGATGTTTATTTGATGATGACCGGTGGCCAGACGGCACTGTCTCTATCGAATGAGGATTACAAAGATCAGCAGAATGGCGACCATCAGGCAGTCGAGCGGATTGCGGTTGATGGCTCGGGACTGCCTGTTATCGCGGCTTCCGCTGCAGAAGCTGCTGAGCATGATCAATTTTTGGCTATGATGACTCGAAAATCTGAAGCGGTGATCTGGAAGAAGTATTGAGCGCTGTCGGTGGCTAAAACCCTTCTTTGCCCGTAAGGATATTTGGGTTTGCAGGCGAGTAGATTAGTTGGTGCATAAACTTTCCTTCCTTGTTGGCCAGCTGTTGACGGATAATGGTTGTTGAAGTATGCCAGACCGTTTGCAAAATCAGCCCATCATCAAAGAGAGCAATTGGTTTGCTGCCATTTTTATTGGGATAGTCCTCCTGCCAGAGCTGATTTGATTCGTCGGGTTGGCCATAAATGCCAGTAATCGTCTTGGCAATTTGATCAAACTGGTTGACTGCAGCGATGGCATCCGTTCGGACATTGGTGAAAAGAAATCCCCCTTTTATTAATAGCCCGTCACTGAACCAGTAGACTAACCGCACATTTTGGATGCCGGAAATATTCGCTTGATAAACAAGATAGTTTTCCTCACCGGGAGGAGTTAAGTCCAGGTTGGTCTCATTTTTCATGATCCACTGTTTGGATTGCCCCCAGACTGCCACACCGAAATCCTGAGCCCAGGCTATGCCGCTCATCCAGAATAATAGAAAAAATCCGCAAGCTCTCATATGTTTCTCATGCCAGTGGTTCTGGTCACAGTATAGATCGTTTTATTAATTATCCCATTGCTGCCATAGTTCATCGTCGTTGAGCTGATCGAACTGTTTTGCTTTCGGAACTTCTTTTTCTTTGCTGACGGGAGCATCTTGTTCTGCAGCTAAAGAGTTCTTTTGCTTGGGGGAGCTGGTACCTGAAGAAGTATCCTGAACTTTCTCCTGTTCCAGAAATTTTTGGTAGGCTGATTTCTGCCGTTTTTTGTGTTTGCTCAACTTATTCTTGCTTGGAATTTTGCCAAGTTCACCAGCGGCTATGAAAGATTTCTTCGAGCCGGTTTTAATTTTCAGTTTATTTTTTAGGGAGCGGGTTTTTTTAACGCGCGACATATGGGTATCCTGTATACGATCTAAGGTCTGTTATCAGACCATCCATTATATCAGCTATATCGGCTCACTGATCGAGGAGAAAGAAATGAAATACAGTAAACTTGGGGTAACCGATCTTGAAGTGAGTAAAATCTGCCTGGGGACGATGACCTGGGGAGAACAGAATACAGAGGCAGAAGCGCATGAACAGTTGGATTATGCCTATTCCAATGGTGTCAATTTTATTGATACTGCAGAAATGTATCCTGTACCCCCAAACGCAGATACTCAGGGACGAACAGAAAGTTATATAGGCAGTTGGTTTAAAGCCCGTGGTAATCGGCATAAATGTGTTCTGGCCACTAAGGTGATAGGGCGTTCTGATGCTACCTGGTATCGGGGAGAACCGGCTACTTTGAGTCGCAGACATGTTATGGAGGCGGTTAATACTTCCCTGCAGAGGCTGCAGACTGATTATATCGATTTGTATCAGCTGCATTGGCCGGATCGCCATGTTAATAACTTTGGTGCTTTGGGTTATCAGGTAGTTGAAGAAGGTGAGCGGGTTGCGATTCTCGAGACTTTGGCGGCGATGGATGAGTTGGTTAAAGCTGGGAAGGTTCGTCATATTGGTGTCAGCAACGAAACTCCATGGGGAGTGGCGCAATATCTGAAATTGGCCGAAACTAAGGGATTGACCCGTATTCAAAGTATCCAAAACCCTTATAACCTCTTAAACCGCAGCTTTGAAATCGGTCTGGCAGAGTTTGCGCATCGGGATAAAGTCGGCTTACTTGCATATTCGCCAATGGCTTTCGGGGTACTGTCTGGAAAATATCTTGATAGCACACCAGCCAATGGGCGGTTAACTCTGTTTGAGCGCTTCAAACGCTATAGCAATCCTCATGTAACGCCAGTGGTGCGACGCTATGCTGATATCGCCCGGCAATCTCAGTTGAGTCCTGCGCAAATGGCGCTCGCTTATGTTAATAGTCGCCCTTTTGTGACGGCCAATATCATCGGTGCGACCACAATGGAGCAGTTAAGGGAAAACATAGACAGTATTCACGTCGAGTTGAATGACGATGTGTTGGCTGCCATTGAATTGGTTCACCAGGAAGTTTCTAATCCCTGCCCATAAACCTCGTTACCACTCATCACGAAGTTTTCTCAAGGATGAGAAAACCTCCAGGTCGGTAGGTAGCTGGCGTGACAGCCTTTCTGATACTGACTGTTTGAGTTCGGCTGAATCTAGTCTCAGAAACGGATTGAATGTCAGTTCATCTGACCACTCAGTTACTGGCCTTGACTCGGCATCTGTTTGTTTAACTTTTTCCAGCCATAGGTCTATCGCTTTGTTTCCAGGTTCAAGACTCCTGGCGAAGCGTAGGTTGTTTTCCATGTAGTCATGAGCAGGGTAAATCCTGGCATGATCTGCCAGCAGGTCCTTGATTTTATCAATTGACTGAAACAATACTTCAGTATCGCCGGAATGGGTATTACCCACACCCGCATTGAAAACAGTATCTGCTGTGATCAGGAAGGGGATGCCATCTTCATCACTACCGTACAGGCAGGTATGCAGAAAAGTATGTCCAGGAGTTTCCCAGCATACGACTGTCTGATTGCCAACGGAAACTTCATCACCGTCTTTGACTGGCTGGGTAACCAGAGGGATTTTAGCATTGCCATAAATAGGCAGATTGAAGTGTTTTGCCAGCGGGCCAGCGGCCCGAATATGGTCGCCATGTTCATGGGTCAGATAAATTGCATCCAGTGTCGCTCCGAATGCAGCGACCATTTCCAGCGTCTGGGTTTTACTGAAAGGGTCGATCACCATCGCTCTCATGGAGTCGGGATCAATCAACAGATGGTTGTAGTTGTCATAAGAGTTTGGAACGTAGTAGCGAACAACTTTCATTATGCTTCCCCTTCAATATTCAACTGGCAGATATGATACGTAATTGTTTCGCAGTTTTTTTTTATTTATTGTTGGTTATGCATAGTATACGTCTAAAAATATCCGGGAGTTGACGAATGAGAATAAAGTTGCTGTTTTTTGTAATGATTGCTCTGTTACTGGTTTCCTGCGCTGAAACTCCTCAGCAGATTGCTGTCGCGCCACCGCTGGTTACAGATGATTTGATACTAGGGCAGGGGCAAAGTGTGGCACTGACAGTGACCGACGAACGCGCTGATCCGGTTCTCGGCAGTCGCGGCGGAGTATATGCGGAAACCAGTGTCATTACCCTTGAACAAGGTTTTGAAAAAAAGCTGCAGGAAGAAATCAGTCGCAAACTGGCACAGCGGAACTTCATCTTTGATCCCATGTCTCTGGAAGTGACCTGGCAGGTTAAACTGCTGGAGCTGAGTTATGAAATTGTTCCGGTAGATCAATTGAAAGACAACATTGTCGTGAAGGGAAAACTGGGTTTTGAGATGAACAGTGCCAACAAAACGTTCACAAAGAGCTATGGCGCTACCAGAGTTCAACCCATGTTTGGCAAACCGAGTGATAAAAAGAACAGCGAACTGGTGAATATGGTGATTGCAGATATGGTCAATGCGATGCTGTCAGATCAACAGGTAGCAGACTTTTTGAATCAATGAATGGTCATGTAGTCGACAAGTAAGCACAGCTGTCCGGCGCTAACGGCCGGGCAGCTGTAATACTCCAGGCTTCAGCCAGTGTTACGAATGCCAGCCGCAATACCTGCGATGGTAATCATCATGGCCTGAGTGATCACATGCTGATTATCCACTTCCGGCATTTCTCTTAATCTCTGTAACAATACCACCTGCATCAGGTGCAACGGTGCCAGATAGGATGCGCGCAAGCGAATCGAAGCTTTGTTCCAGGGCTCGTTCTGCATGAGGCTTTCTTTGCCGGTAAACTCCAAAATAAACTTCAGATCGTTTTTAAGTTGCGTACGCAGACTTTCACCAATGGGTTTCAGTGCATCTTCCACCAGAATTTCTTCATAAATTGCCGAAATGGCGGGATCAGCTTTGACGAACACCATCTCCAGCATATCCAGGCGGGTGGTGAAAAACGGCCAGTGTTCTTTCATGGCCAGAAGTGGCTCTTTGGCACCTTGTTCATAGAGCTCCTGGATAGCCTGTGTCGCCCCCAGCCAGGCCGGCAGTACCAGACGGTTTTGCGCCCATGCAAAAATCCATGGAATTGCCCGTAGACTTTCGATGCTGTTGTCCTTTTTCCGTTTCGAAGGCCGGCTTCCCAATGGCAGGCGCCCCAACTCCTGCTCGGGAGTTGCCTGGCGAAAGTAAGTAACAAATTGATCATTGCTTTTGACATAATCACGATAGTGCTCGCAGGCCAGATCTGACAGCTTATGCATCACTTCGCGCCACTCGGCTTTGGGTTCCGGTGGTGGCAGAATCATGGCTTCGAGAATCGCATTGGCATACAGCGCCAGGCTTTTTTGCGCCACTCTGGTGGTGCCGAATTTCAGTCGGATGGTTTCACCTTGTTCAGTCACACGGAAACCGCCTGCCAGGGACCCGGGAGGTTGTGACAGAATCGCAGAATGAGCCGGGCCGCCGCCGCGACCGATAGTGCCGCCGCGGCCATGAAACAAGGTGAGTTTGATATCTTCCTGCCGGCAGAGTTTCACCAGGTTTTCCTGAGCCTGATACTGTGCCCAGGCCGCAGATAAAACCCCGGCGTCTTTGGCAGAGTCGGAATATCCGACCATGACATACTGATGTCCATCCATGTAGTCACGATAGTCGACATTGGCAAACAGCTTTTGAATAACCTGCTCAGCATTGTTCAAATCATCCAGTGTTTCAAACAATGGTGCGATGGGCAGTTTAAATGTCAGCCCA
The DNA here is from genome assembly GCF_000940805.1 of Gynuella sunshinyii YC6258. Taxonomy (GTDB): domain Bacteria; phylum Pseudomonadota; class Gammaproteobacteria; order Pseudomonadales; family Natronospirillaceae; genus Gynuella; species Gynuella sunshinyii. The sequence goes on from NZ_CP007142.1 coordinate 3,504,039, forward strand.
CACGCCTTCAGTAACAACTGAACGGCCAGAACATCTGAGACTTCGCTGGCCATGGAAATAATATAGATACCGAGCGCTTCAGGATTTTGTCGGGCAATCAATTTGAGGGTATCGAGTACTTCCCGGACATCATCGCTTGGTTGCCACGATAATGGAATCAGAGGCCGGTTGCTGCTGAGTTCCTTAACCAGAAACTCCTGCTTGTGTTCTTCTCCCCATTGTTGATAGCTTCCAAGGCCGAGAGACTGGGTAATCTCTTCAATCACCTGAGAGTGACGTTCAGAATGCTGGCGAATATCCAGCTTGACCAGAAAAATGCCAAAACAACGTGCTCTGATCAGAGTGTCCATCAGTTTGCCATTGGCCACGGAATCCATGCCGCACTCCACCAGAGAGCGATAACACAGTAATAATGGTTCCAGTAGCTGCTGATTATCATGCATTACATTCGATTCATTCCATTGACCGGTTGTAACTTTTGCTTCGAGTTCAGCCCGGGTATCGCGTAGTTGTTGGCGCAACTGTTTAAGGATATGGCGATACGGTTCCTCACTGTTCTGGGTGGCTGCTTTTAATTCTTCATTGGCGGTTGTCATCGACAACTCTCCAATGAGGCTCTTTATGTCCCGGATAAATAAATCAGCGGCTTCCCAACGTGCCAGTAATAATACTGATTCTGTCACGTCAGAGGTGACGAACGGATTGCCGTCACGATCTCCACCCATCCAGGAGGAGAATTTAACCGGCGAAAAATTCTCCGGCAGTTCGATATCAGCGTGCTCTTTGACCTGAGATTTCAGTTCTTTAATAAACCGGGGAACAGCGTTCCACAGAGTTTGTTCGATAACCGCAAAACCCCATTTGGCTTCGTCAATCGGGGTAGGGCGCTGGGAGCGAATTTCATTGGAATGCCAGCTCTGGGTAATCAAATCTTCCAGACGTCTGCTGACCGAAGGCACACTACTGCCAAAAGGTTTCCCACGCAGGCAGTGGTTGATTTCATTGAATTTCTGAATCATGGTCCGACGACTGACTTCCGTTGGATGAGCCGTCAGTACCAGATCAATGCTGAGGGCATTGATGGCTTTTTGGATCTGTTCTTTGCTGAGGGAACTGTCTTTGAGTTTGTCAAAAAACTCTTCCCGGGTTTTTTCTTTACCCGTTAACTCTTCACCTTCGACGGTGTTGGCATACTCCTGTTCTGCGATATTGGCCAGATTCAGAAATTTTGCAAATGCACGGGATAACACCAGTAGTTCATGATTGCTACTGTTGTTGAACTGGTTGAACAATTGTTTGAAGGCTTCTTCATCATCCCGAGAGGTTTTGCCCAGTTCGCGGATGGTTTCAATTTTGGTAAGAGTCTCTACTCCCTGATCTTTTGCAATGGTTTGCCCAAGGATGGCACCAAGATTCTGGATTTCCTGATGCAGTTGGTCAGGTAACTTCATAAATGACTCCTTCTATCCATACAGAACATCTGAGTAGGATTGCTGATGATTGGTCGCCCGCCGGAAAGCGGTCTGTTTCAGTAACGCAGGCAATTTTTTACATTCCGGAGACTGATCTGGCTGGCTGGAATAACGGTATTTCATCATCTGTTCGACCAGTTCATTGAATTTCAGATTGTCAGAGTAGCTTATGGCCTGTTGAATCGTGGTGAAATTCTGGCCTGAATGTTCATTAATTGCAGCTACGAGTACCTGTAATACTTGGGGGAGTTTATCCTCTTTACAATGCTGCTCCAATAATTTGATGAATTTCTGTGGTTTAGGGTTTTTCCCCGCAGTTACTGGGGTTTTGTTGAACGATCGCGTCCGGAACAGGTAATAAAGCGTTGCCAGCCAGAGTAGTAGAAAGGCAAGTGTCGTTAGTATCCATATGTTGAACCCCTGTGGTTGCGATATTGCCGCTGATCGTTCTGGAGCAGCGACTGCTGTACCAGAATCAGATTCGGGCGCATCCTGTAACACCGGTTTAATGGTTTGTGTGGTTGTAGAGCCCATCGCTCCGGCAATAGTGAAACTGTGCTTCGGCAGAGTCTCCTTGTGAATTTCATTTTGGTTGACATCCCACCAGTAAAGTTCAGTGGCAGGCAGGATGACGGTGCCATTGTCAGACGGTACCAGAGTCCAGGTTTCGGTCTGAGAAAATGTCGGGCCGGAAGAAGCCTGGGTTTCATTCAGTAGGGGTTGGTCGCGATATAATTTGAGTTGGGGCATATCCGGCGCCTGGAATATTGCCTGGCTGCTCTTGTCCTGGCCTTCAACGTATAAGCGAATGGTGCGGGTGACATTGTCGCCAACTGTTAGTTCAGGCTTGAGACCCACCCAACTTTCACTGAGTTCGACATGTGAGGCCGGCAGCCATTTTTGATTTTTTGGCCAGCTGGCGGGAATGTCCTGGACTGTCAGGGTAAGTGGGTCTGATTGAACCTGAAAGCGGGTCCAGCGCCGGCTGCTGTTATTGCTGTATTCGCCGGAGACACTGAAAACCGGAAGGCTGAACTCTCCGGGAGCCAATACCTTCAGGCGATATTTTTGCTCTACTAATTGATAGGTTTGTCCCTTTGTATTGACCGTTCTGCGGCTGTCATTGCCATAGGGCTCAAAGATGGCGTTGTTGACATTTACGTCACCCCAGGCACCCTGGATATTATCCTGATAATAAAATCTCACTGAGATAATCAGGTTCTCATCGACATAGATCTCTTTCTTGGGCACTGAGACATCTATGAACATGCGTTTTCTCAGTTCAGTTTTTTGTTGCTCCGTCATCGGTGAGACTGTCACATCAATGGGATCAGATTTCTCCTGACCCACTTTTATCGCTGGAATTCTTAATACCCCCGTCGCCTTCGGTGAGAGTGTCAGCTGCCATTCCGTCACTCGGACGATGCCGGTACTCAGACCGATTCTGGAGTCGGTGAACTGCTTGGAACTGAGAATATCAAAATTAACTTTTAGTAGTTCGAAATCTGCATCAACGTTAACCTGGTCCGTTCGCAGGTTGAATTCCAATGTTTGTCCTTCCTGAATATGATCACTGGAGACCGTTGCCAGTACCGCGGCGTTAGAACAGAGACTGCCGAGTAGTAATGTGATTAACAGGATAACTCTCACCATAAGGGTCCTTCGTTTTGCTTTTGTTTGCCACTGAGTTGATATTCAATACTGAATTTTTGTTGCAGTAATTCTCCAGGATTGTCTTCCACCTGGTTCATCCAGCGTTCCACTTCCTGATCTGATTTTTTGGGGATAGGCTGGTTGCTCTGGGCCATTTCCTGCTGCTTCGAATCATCATCCTTATCTTGTTTGCGTTCTGCGGGTTCGGACTTTTCCTGCTGGTTTTTATCGGATTGTGATGGCTGTTTTTGTGACTCAGCGCTGTTTTTTTGTTGCGCCTGGGACTTGTTCTGATCCTGAGAATTCTGATCATTTTGTTGCTGTTGCTGTTGCTGTTGCTGTTGCTGTTGCTGTTGCTGTTGCTGTTGCTGTTGCTGTTGCTGTTGCTGTTGCTGTTGCTGTTGCTGTTGCTGTTGCTGTTGCTGTTGCTGTTGCTGTTGCTGTTGCTTCAGCATTTTTTTGACCAGATCATAGTTATACTGTGTGTCAGGATTGTCCTGCAGGTCCAAAGCCTGTTGGTAGCTCTTAAGCGCTTCTTCTAACTGTCCGGCTTTGGCCTGGGCATTGCCCAGATTGTGCCAGGCTTTGAAGTCATTTGGCGTTTGCTGAACCATATTTTGCCACCCTTGGGTTGCGGTCTGATAATCACCCCGTTCGTAAGCACTGCTGGACTTCCAGTCCGGGCGCTTAAACAATTGTTCCGCTTGTTCGTAGCGCTGTTGCTGGAACGCTTGATAGCCTTGTTGATTGTTGTTTTTCCATAACTGGTCCCATAAAGAAGCAGAGTAGCCTATATCGGGCAAACCGATTGCAATCAATATGATCGCCGGGACCAAAATGCCTTTGCGAAACAGAGGTAGAAACAGGGCCATCGCCGGCAGCAATAGCCAGAAACCAAAGTCTTTGGCCTGGTGTGTTCGGGTCAATGACTGGTTTTGTTCCCGGGTAAGCTCAGGTTTGATCAGTGCCGATAAATCTTCGTCTCCGACAGTTAATGGATACATTTGACCCTGAGTCACATTGGCCAGTCGGGTCAAGCGGTTAAAATCAACACCCGCTAACACATTCTGGCCAGAATTGAGTTTGAGGAAACCCTGATTCTCCGGAAGAGGAATAGGGCCACCCGCATGGGTGCCGATCGGTAGAATGGCGAGTTGTCCGGCATACAGTTTAAGATCTTTAATACGCTCAATATCTGCATCTTCAATACCATCGGTGATCAATAGCAATTGTCCATGTGGGGCGCCATAGTCATTCAGCATTTTCTGGCCCAGGGTCAGACCATCGACCACAGAACTGCCGAACGCCGGCATGATGTAAGGGCTGACCTGGGAAAGCAGGTTTTTAAGTGTTTCGCTGTCGCGGGTAATGGGCGAGACAATGTGAGCGCTGCCACTGTAAACGGCCAGGCCAAATGCGTCGGCAAGATCTGTTTTCAGTAAGTCCTCAATCTTGCGCTTTGCCAGAGTCTGACGATCGGGGTTTACATCCCGGGCCACCATCGACAGGCTTTGATCCAATACAATAACGACTGGAAAATCAGATTGATTGGTCGATTGCAGCGCATTTTTAATAGCCGGACCGCTTAATCCGAGAGCAGCTGTTATCAAGGCCAGGCTGTTCAGTATAACCGGCCACCGTTCGCGTGCTTTGCCACTGACAATCAGTTCTGGCAGAAGGTTTGGGTCGATCACCTGTTCCCAGGTATTCATTGCGTTGTGTTTTTTAAGTTGCCACCATAACCAGATAAGTACCACCGGAATTGTGGCCAGCCACCAGGGGCGCAGTAATGTCAATTCCATTGCTTTCTCCCCAGTATCATAATGATTCCCCAAAAAAGCAGAGCACCGGCCGCCGGCCAGTAAAACAGCTCATTGGCAATGCGTACCTTGGCATCATTGCGAACCGCCGGTTCCAGTTTATCGATCTCATGATAAATATCTTCCAATGCAGATGCTGACTTGGCGCGAAAATATTTTCCATCGGTCATACTGGTGATTTTTTCCAGGGTGTTTTCATCCAAATCTGCACTGGGGTTGCGTTTTTGCAGGCCGAAGAAACTGCGTTCAATGATTTCATCGGCACCGATACCAATGGCATAGATTTTAATGCCGGATTTTTTAGCCAGTTCAGCCGCCTGGACAGGATCAATTGAACCGCTGGTGTTGGATCCATCCGTCATCAACAGCACCACTTTATCCTTGAGATCGGTTTGGTTGAGCTTTTTGACTGCCAGGGCCAGTGCATCACCGATGGCGGTTTTACGTCCGGCCATACCGATCTGGGTTTGCGATAACAACTCTGCAATGGAATTCAGATCGCGGGAAATCGGAGCATACATATAGGCTCTGGAGCCAAAGACAATCAACCCGACACGGTCTCCTGTGCGGGTATGCAGAAATTGCTGCCCGAGATCTTTAACGACCACAAGACGATTAACGTAACGATCACTGTTGTTCAATTGCAGATCCTGTTCCTGCATGCTGTTTGACAGATCCACGGCCATCAGCAGCTCACGGCCGCTGTTTGGGATCATTTCCTGTTCTCCCAATTGCTGCGGGCGTGATAATGCCAGACAGATCAGCACCCAGAATAATAGCAGCAGAGCCAGGCGCAGATGATGATGTCCGGTTTCTTCTGCCAAACCTGCCGGCTGGGAAAAGAAACGGCGCCATTGTTGATAAAACGGTGTTTTTAGCGCGCTGCCTTCGGCTTTGAAGGCTGGAAGTTTCCAGAGTAACAGCGGCGCGACTGGTATTAATAACAAAGCATATGGCCAGGCGAGTATCATTTTTGCTGTTCCAACTGTTTACAGATAGGTGTCAGATGTTGTTGCCATTGGTTGACATCATCAGCGGTGGCACTTTGTCCTGAATAAGGCAGCATTAGAAAATGCCGACCAGGGCTACTGTCAAACCAGGGGTCAAGTTGAACTAGCCTGTTGAGCCATTGCTCCTGACTGAACGCAGCTGGCTGGTTGTCAAGGAACAGCCATTCTCGCAGGATCAGATTGGCTTGTATCCCTTTTTGCCGGGCGTTTAGATCGGTATTCCACAATCGTTGCAGCTGTTTTTTCAGCGATGGTTTTTTATGTGGTCTATGTCTTATCCAGAACCAGATACCGGTTACCGATAATATCGTAAGCACGATCACCAACCACCATCCTGAGGCCAGGGGCCATAAACCGGGCGCATCCGGCAGAATGATCGGTTTCAGGTCTGCGAGAGCGTCGTTCATCAGGCCATGATCTCCCCAACATATTGCAACAGATTCTCGCGGCTGATATGGGTTGGAAATGAAAAATAATGCTGATAGCCGGAGATGGTTTTCAAGTGTGCAATCCTTTCTGCATAGAGTTGTTGATAGCGCTGTCGTTGCTGGCGGTTGCCTGAATGTATGACGGCTTTTTGCCGGCCGTTGGTAATGACATATTCACCGGCCGGGGGCAATTGTTCATCAAGCTGATCGTGACAGTGCAACACGGCAATATCTCGGTTGGCTTTCAGGCCGCTCAGTGGCGCGAGGGCTTGCCAGTCCGGGAAATCACTGATCAACAGGATGCGATATCCCGGGCGGGTTGAAAGCGACAGTTGCCGGACCAGTTCATCCATGCCCGCAACGGTATCATTATCGTTTGTCATGCGGGTGGGATCAGCCCGTTCCAGACTCTGAATCAGAAAATCGACTGCGCGTTCCCTCATCATGGGCTTCTGGCTGTGAATCCCCTGATTGGTCAACAGGACAAAGCCAACACGGTTGCCCGAATAACACGCCAGCCAGCCACATAATGCCGCAATGTGTGCAGCCAGTACCGACTTAAACCGGACCTGGCTGCCAAATGCCATGGAAGATCTTAAGTCACATACGATACTCACCGGCTGTTCGCGTTCTTCGTGATAGAGCCGGGTATGGGTTTTTCCTTTTCGTGCGGTGACCCGCCAGTCAATGGAGCGAATATCATCACCGGGCTGATAGGCGCGTACTTCTGCGAACTCCAGACCGCGGCCACGATGAGTGGAGATACGATGTCCCATCATATGGTGTGGTCGGCGTTGTCGGGATAAAGCTGCCTGATGTTTGGCCAATGCTGACCAGGCATGCAGTTCACGAGCAATGATATGGGTCGGGGAAGCGTCTGTAACCGTCATCAGGCAATGGGTACCCGTTGCAGAATGGTCTGTACGACGGTTTCTGAGCTGATGCCCTGGCCCATGGCTTCATAGCTCAAATACAGTCGGTGACGATAGACATTGGGAAAGACCGACTGCACGTCGTCAGGGGTAACAAAGTCACGACCGGATAACCAGGCCTGGGCACGCGCACATCGCTCCAGGGCGATGGTGGCACGAGGGCTGACACCGGCCGTCAACCAGGATGCCAGATCGTCGCCCCAGGTTTGGGGGTGGCGGGTTGCCAGCGTCAGTTGCACCATGTATTCCTCAATGGCTTCTGATACGAACAACTCCAGAATCTGTTGTCTGGCGGCCATGGTCTGTTGCTTGGTGATCTGCAGTGCGGCTGGTTCCGGTTGTTTGAGTTCTCCCCGAACCAGACGGAGAATTTTGAGTTCGGCTTCCCGGTTGGGATAGTCCAGGAACACATGCATCAGAAAACGATCAAGCTGGGCTTCCGGAAGTGGGTAGGTACCTTCCTGTTCCAGAGGGTTTTGCGTCGCCATCACCAGAAACAGATCGTCCAGCCGTCGGGTTTCACCGGCAACCGTTACCTGCCGTTCTGACATGGCTTCCAATAATGCTGACTGTACTTTTGCGGGGGAGCGGTTTATCTCATCGGCCAGAATCAGATTGGCAAACACCGGACCTTCCTGAAAAACGAACTGATTGCTGTCCTGGTGGTAGATCTCGGTTCCGGTAATATCGGAAGGCAGCAGGTCTGGGGTGAACTGAATGCGGTTAAAGTGTCCATGCAGCCTGGCAGCCATTTCCTTAATCGCCTTGGTTTTGGCCAGACCCGGGGCACCTTCAACGAGCAGGTGACCGTCCGCAAGCAATGAGATGATTAAAGAACGGACGAGTTGTGGTTGGTCTATTACCTGTGACTCTAAGTCCTTTTCCAAGGTCTGGAACGCCTCACTCAATGACATTCAATAGGTCCCCTTATTCGGTTAATGGTTATTGGGCTGAGTATTCTTAATCAGAGAAGTCATTGGTTCAAGCCGGTACATTTACTGACTCCCGGTATAAAGGTTCTGTAGAGACGGAATTTTTTACATTCTGTACACAGTGACGACATACTGGAATGCAGTTGGATCTGTTAGTCTGGCCGGCGTTTGAAACACAGCCAGTACGGGCTGGATTAGTCTTTTTAAGCAAGATTGACTAGCCTGAAGGAAAACAATAAAAGTAACCTTATGAGGGATATATGTTTAGTCCGACTCAAATTTCCAGGCAGGAAATTATTGAAACCGTCCAGCAGCGAGTAGCCTCTGAATTTCCCGAATCTTTACAGCAATCCATTCACAGCCTCATCCACAGATGCTTTAGCTATGTGGCGCCAGAGGATCTGGTCAAGATTGAGCTTGAGGATTTAAGGGGGTTGATATTAAGCCTCTGGCAGCACCTTGAGCATTGGACGGCTAAACGTCCCAAAATAAATATCCTTAACCCCAACCTCGAAGAGAATGACTGGCAGTCGAGTCATTCGATTATCATGATCCTGGCGAAGGAAATTCCTTTTGTACTTGATTCTGTCCGTCTCGGATTGAACCGTGCGGGATTGAATATTCATATTGTTTTCCATTCGACCCTGGGAGTGGAGCGTGATGCTCAGGGGCATCTGACCAGTATCAATCAGAACTCTGATAACAAAGAGTTGCTGGTCTGTTTTGAAATCGATCACGTTTCTGATGCAGAAAAAATCACCGATCTGAACACAGAAATAGAAACCATCCTGTCCGATGTTGAGCTGGCTACCGCTGATTTCGATGCGATGCAGGCCAAAGTGGCGGCCAAGATAGAAGAGTTGGGTAAAACGCCACCCGTCGGAATCCCCTCGGATGAAGTGGATGAAACCAGAGTATTCCTGAAGTGGTTGAGTAACAACCATTTTAGTTTCCTGGCTTACGATGAATATGAGCTCAAAGATGCCAAAGTCATCCAGGTTCCGGACAGTGCGTTGGGGTTATTTAAAAAGAACAAAAAGCTCAAAGTCGAGGATCTCAGCGAGTTGACGGAAGATATGCAGGGATTTGCTTATGAAGCGAAACTGCTGACATTCATGAAGTCAGGCCACAAATCCAAAGTACACCGGGAGACCTATTCTGATTACATACTGATCAAGCAGTTTGATGAGAAAGGAAATGTCATTGGTGGTGCCCGCATTCTGGGTTTGTATACCTCTTCGGTGTATAACAACAGCGCCCAGAATATTCCGGTTGTGAGGAAAAAAATCCTGCAGGTATTGGAAAAGTCTGAATTCTTCCCCGGAACTCACAATTATAAAGAGCTGGCGCAGATTCTTTATTCTCTGCCCAAAGACGAATTGATTCAGTCCAGTATCGAAGAACTGTTAACCGTGTCACAGCAGGTGCTGGCCATTCAGGAACGCAAGCGTATACGTTTGTTTGTGCGCAAAGATGTGTACGGTAAATTTATCTCCTCTTTGCTGTATATCCCCAAAGACATCTATAACACCGTATTGAGAGAGCAGATCCGGCTGATGTTGATGGAGCATTTCGACGTGGAAAGCTGGGATTTCACAACCTTCTTCAGTGAATCTGTGCTGGCGCGAACCCGCTATGTGTTCAAGCTCAAGAAACCCATGACGGAGGAAATTGACGTCATGGCGTTGGAGCAGAAAGCCATCGCCATCTCCCGTCATTGGAAGGATGACTTTAAGTCCGCACTGATCGACAGCGTTGGTGAAGAGCGGGGCATCGAGCTTTACCGCCGTTATCACAACTCTTTTCCATCCGGATACCAGGATAATTACAGCCCCAGAGTGGCAGTGATTGATTTACAACGGATGGAGTCCCTGTATTCCGATGACAGCACCTCGCTGGCGCTGAGTTTCTATCGCAGCCATGAACCGTCAGGCAGCCAGCTGAATCTGAAAATCTTCCATCAGCAGCATTCGCTGTTGTTATCTGATCTGATTCCAGTACTGGAAAATCTGGGTTTAAAGGTCGTGGATGAGTTTCCTTACCAGATCAAAATTGAAAACAACCAAAGCTGCTGGATTTATGACTTTACGCTGTTGTATCCGGACGATGAGAACCTTGAGCCTGCTAACTATCGTGAGCAGTTCAATCAGGCTTTTCATGCCATCTGGTATGGCAAGGCAGAGAACGATGAATTTAACCGACTGATACTGAAAGGAAACTTGAACTGGCGTCAGGCAGCAATGTTACGTGCTTATGCCAAATATATGAAACAGATCGGTTCAACATTCAGCCCTCAATTCATTGCCGAGACCCTGTTGTCCCACACCGCTATTGTCGAGCAGCTTAACAAGCTGTTTGAACTCAGGTTTGACCCCAAGCACAGCAAGCGCAATGAGAGCCGTGAGGAAAAGATCGTCAGTCGCATAGAGACTCTGCTGGATGCTGTTGAAAACCTGAGTGAAGACCGGATTCTACGCAAATATGTGGAACTGATCAGTGCAACGGTCAGAACGAACTTTTATCAGACCCGTGATGGCCGCGAAAAAGATTATGTCAGCTTCAAGTTCCTGCCGCGCATGATTACTGATCTGCCACTGCCTTATCCAAAATACGAAATTTTCGTCTACTCGCCCAAGGTCGAAGGCGTTCATCTACGCGGTGGTAAAGTTGCTCGTGGAGGCCTGCGCTGGTCTGATCGTAACGAAGATTTCCGGACCGAAGTGCTGGGTCTGGTCAAAGCCCAGCAGGTGAAGAACTCAGTGATCGTACCGGTTGGCGCCAAAGGTGGATTCGTTGCCAAGCAATTGCCGGCCAACGGCAGCCGAGAAGAAATACAGGCAGAAGGCATTGCCTGCTATCGCTGGTTTATCCGTGGTCTGCTGGATATCACCGATAACCTCATTAATGGTGAAGTGGTACCTCCCAAACAAGTCATACGGTACGACGAAGATGATCCTTATCTGGTGGTCGCGGCAGACAAGGGAACCGCAACCTTCTCTGATATCGCCAATGAACTGGCACTGGAGTACGGGCACTGGCTGGGAGATGCCTTTGCCTCAGGGGGGTCCCATGGTTATGACCATAAAAAAATGGGTATCACGGCGAAGGGCGCATGGGTCAGTGTTCAACGTCATTTTCGCGAACTGGGAATTGATGTTCAGCAGGATGAATTCACCGTCATCGGTATTGGTGACATGGCCGGTGACGTGTTTGGCAATGGCCTGTTGCGATCTGATAAGGCCCGGTTGATTGCAGCGTTTAACCATATGCATATTTTTGTCGACCCGGATCCGGATGCGTCGTCTGCGTTTGCAGAGCGTAAGCGTCTGTTTGAACTGCCACGTTCATCCTGGAGCGATTACGACACCAAGTTGATTTCCAGCGGTGGTGGAGTGTTCCTGCGTTCGGCCAAATCCATCACCATTACCAAAGAAATGAAAGCCCGGTTTGAAATCAAAGAGGATCGTTTGACTCCCAATGAATTGATTTCCGCCATTCTTAAAGCACCGGTTGATCTGCTCTGGAACGGTGGTATCGGTACTTACGTCAAGTCCTTCAGTGAAAGTCATACCGATGTGGGCGATAAAAGTAATGATAATGTCCGTGTCAATGGTCGTGACTTGCGTGCACGCGTCGTAGGTGAGGGTGGTAACCTTGGATTAACCCAATTGGGCCGGATCGAATATGGCCTGAAAGGTGGACGCTCATTTACTGATTTTATCGATAACGCGGGTGGCGTGGACTGTTCTGACCACGAGGTCAATATCAAAATTCTGCTGGATCGTCTGGTACATAATGGTGACCTGACAGAGAAGCAGCGGAATATCCGGCTGGAGGAAATGACCGAAGAAGTGTCCCGGCTGGTTCTTACCAACAATTACAGGCAGGCGCAAATCCTGTCGTTATGTGACAGCGAATCTTTGGCGCGCATAGAAGAATATCGTCGATTCATCTCTACCATGGAAGCAGAGGACAAACTCAATCGTGAACTTGAGTTTATTCCGTCTGATGAACAGATTTCTGAACGGAAAAATTCCCGACTTGGGTTAACCCGGCCAGAGTTATCTGTGCTGATCAGCTACGGTAAGGGCGATTTAAAAGAGCAGTTGATCAAAGCCAATATAGGTGATGATCCATATGTGGTACGGGAAATTGAAACCGCGCTGCCGGCGGTGCTGGTCAAGGATTACTATGATGCCGTGTATAACCATCCGTTGAAAAATGAAATTGTTGCCACTCAAGTGGCCAATGATCTCTACAACCATATGGGTATTACGTATCTGACCCGGGTACAGGAGTCTACCGGTTCCACCGTGTGTGAAGTTGCCAAGGCATATGTCGCTGCCCGTGATGTGTTCGGTTTGAAGCAGATCTGGCGGGATATTGAAGATCTTGGTTCACAGATAGAATCGTCGGTTTTAAATCGTATGATGTTGAAGACTTCTCGCAGTGTCAGACGTGCCAGCCGTTGGTTTATCAAAAACAACCGGCTCGGTATCCAGGTAGAGAACATAATAGCGGAATACCAACCCGCTATTGAGAAACTGTCTGATAACTTCCCGGATATTCTGGTGGGTGAAACACAGCAGCAGTGGTTGGAGGCGGTACAGAAGCTGGTGGATCATAATGTGCCGGAAGTACTGGCGGCCAAAGTGGTGACTACAGACTTTCTCTACAATTGTCTGGGTGTTATCGCTGTAGCCAGCACTACTGGTACCAGCGTGATCGAAAGCGCCAGAACGTTCTTCCGCATTGGTGATGAGCTGAATCTGATCGACTTTGGTGATCAGCTTAATCAGTTGAGTGTTGGGTCGCATTGGCAGGCACGTGCTCGTGAGGCCTATCGGGATGATCTGGAATGGCAGCAACGCAGCATTACCCAGAGTCTGCTCAAAGCCAAAACCAAAGATCAGGATATGGACACCGTTTTGTCCAGCTGGCGAGAGAAAAACGAAGTGCTGGTTAACCGTTGGCACCGCATGATGAAGGAAATCAAAACGGCCAGTGATGTCGAGTTCAGTATGTACTCGGTTGCGATACGGGAATTACTTGATTTATCCCAGGTGACCAAAATAGAGTAAGCGGATTTCACCCGATCAGGTCAGGTTATGAGTTCCGGACAAAGTTTTTTAATTGTTGATATCAGTATTTCTGCTGAAGAATTAATAAAGTTGTACCGGGGCTCAGCGAATCAGGTTAGAGCCACGGCCAGAGATGGCCGTGTTGTTCGATTTCCAGCCCGCATCTTACAGCCCTTTGTGACCCGTTCCGGTGTGCAGGGAAGTTTCAGGATCATATTTGACGGACATCATAAGTTTCAGAAGATTGAACGTTTATAGCCCGCCCGTTTCGCTTTTCAATATTCAACCGTTGCATGACAGACTATAATCCGCCAAATTTTTCAAAGAGCGGATACCGATGTACGACTTGTTGCGCAAAGGGCTTTTCTTACTTTCACCCGAAACGGCTCATGAAGCCTCTCTTGAACTGCTGGGAGCAGCGGCCCGTTTGAATCTGACAGGCTGGATCGGCAAGAAGGTTGCTCCCAAGCCTGTCCGGGTGATGGGAATCGACTTTCCCAATCCTGTCGGTTTGGCAGCTGGCATGGATAAAAACGGCGAATTTATCGATGGCCTTGCGGCGTTGGGATTCGGGTTTATTGAAGTCGGTACCGTTACCCCCAGGCCGCAGCCGGGTAACCCCAAACCCCGATTGTTTCGTTTGCCCGAAGCTGAGGCGATTATCAATCGCATGGGCTTTAACAATCAGGGCATTGATCAATTGATTGCCAATGTCCGGCAAAGTCGTTTTAACGGAGTGCTTGGTATAAACATTGGTAAGAACAAAGATACTCCCAGCGAACAGGCCGCAGACGACTACCTGACCTGTTTACGCAAAGCCTATCCATATGCCTCATACATAACGATCAATATTTCCTCTCCTAATACCCCCGGTCTTCGTGATCTTCAGTTTGGCGATCAGCTGTCCAGTTTGTTGGCGGCATTGAAAGAAGAACAGCTCCATCTTCACCAACAGATTGGCAAATACGTGCCTCTGGCAGTGAAAATTGCACCGGATATGGATGAAGCCGGTATCGAACAAATTGCAGAAAGCCTGATTAAAAATAGCATCGATGGCGTGATTGCCACCAATACCACCGTGAGCCGGGAAGGGGTGAAACATCTGCAACATGGCCAGGAACAGGGAGGCCTCAGTGGTTTGCCTGTTCTCGATATGGCGACCGAAACCCAGCGATTAATGGTGCAGGCCCTGGACGGCAGGCTGCCGGTTATGGGTGTTGGGGGAATTCTCAATGGCGAACATGCCTCAGAAAAAATACTGGCAGGTGCCGAACTGGTCCAGTTGTATACCGGTTTTATCTACCGTGGTCCGAAGTTGATCACCGAGTGCGTGGAAGCGATACGCGATATTTAACGATGGATCGGAGGCCGTACCATAAAATCTCCACTGCGTGGCCTGGCAATACCATCTGAGCAGTCGGATTAGGGGAAGATAGAGCAGGGCTGCCCCAAACTGATTCGCTGGTGCGAAAAATCATCACCGGCGCATAATAAAAAAATACTGAAACCCATAAAAATCAGCGCTGAATATGAATATTCAGCGCAACAACAACCTGTTCTGAAAAATGATTAATGGATAGTGTTTCTCAACACACCCACATATAAGCCTTCAATCGCAAAGTCATCAGATTTCAGGTCAACAACAATGTCATCGTAGTCTTCATTCTCAGCCACCAGAGTGACCGTATTACGGTTTTTATAAAACCGTTTTACGGTTACATCATCATTGATGCGCGCCACGATGACATCACCGTTTTTAACCTGATCAGTCTTGTGTACCGCTATCAGGTCATCTTCCAGAATACCGATGTTTTTCATGCTAACGCCTTTTACGCGCAACAAGTAATCGGCTTTTGGATAGAAGAAGTTTTCTGGAAAATTCACCCGGTTCTCAATGTGTTCTGCCGCCAGAATGGGAGAGCCGGCTGCAACACTACCTACGACAGGTAAACCCGCATCCAGATCTTCCGGCAGACGGATACCTCTGGAGGCACCGGGAATCATTTCGATTGCGCCTTTGCGGGCCAGGGCTTTTAAATGTTCCTCTGCAGCATTGGGTGAACGAAAGCCGAGTTGGGCGGCTATTTCTGCGCGGGTGGGGGGCATGCCGTTATCATCCAGATACGATTTGATGAAATCAAAGACCTGTTGTTGGCGGGCGGTAAGCTTTACCATGATGGATTCCTGAATTTTTTTACAGTATTGGAAGTATATACAGCTGCCATGGGGCGTGCAACCTTCTATCGCAGTCCTGCGCGAGGAAGCTGATAGCGCGAGACTGTAGGAATAAACATACAAAATTAGTATTAGTGTTGGGGTCAAGTCTTATGTTGATGTCTTTTTTTTGGGACAATCATCAGCTTTTCCGTGTGTTTTGGATTTTCATTTACGATGAAAAGTAGCAGTCAGCTTTTTCCCGTTACATTATTTAAGGCCGATTTCTGGGAAGGCTATTCTGAAGATGTATATTTATTAAAGCCTAACAATAGCCCGGATAAAACCGTTGAATTTGCGGTTACCCGTTTGGGTCATCCGGATTTTTGCCGTAATGGACTGAGTCGTGGGGAGCCTGTCATTCTGTTACACGGTTTGTACGAAAACCGAACCGTCTGGATGTATGAGCAACATGACATGCTGTGCGAACTGCTCAATGCCGGGGCAGACGTCTGGATCATGGAAATGCGTGATCATGGTCTTTCCAAAACCAATCAGGATAGCCGTCAGAATCATTGGCGTAATTATGCCCGGTACGATTTGCCAGCCTTGCAGCGGTTCATTCGTGAACAGAATCCGGCTCGGCAGACCTGGTTAGCCAGAGAGCAGGGGGCTGTTTCGCTGCTGCTGGCACTTGAATATGGTTTGCTGGATAAGCACTCAGAAGATCGTTTTTTTGTGACCCGTTTAGGCGATCTTTTGCGCCGTGATTTTCCGGGGCTGATATTGGTGCGCTCGCTGTTTAATCGCAAATCAAGGTTTATTACAGCTGGTCGTAACGAATATGAGTCGCGCCTGGCCATCAAACAGATCTGGCAGCAAAAGTCATGGTTTGTTGGGCTGAAATCACTCGATGGAAAAACCTCTTTATTAAAAAGTATGCAACAAAATCCCATGCCCAACCTGTTTTATTTACTGGACATGAATGATCCACCTCAGCAGAAACTGATCAATCGCGCGGGTTTTTCGGTGGTTGAAGCGAAAGCGTTTTCAGATACGCTATTGGTTTCCAGGATAACCGATCCGGTGCATGAAGTTGGTTAAGAAGGTTATTGTGGTCGGAAAAGGCGCAAGCTGATTTTCAAAAAACAATATAGGTCTTTTGGGGTTTCTGTTTTGCCTGTTAGCTTTGTATCGTTTCAGCATAAGCATCTCTAATCTTCTCTCACAGGTTGGTGACAGTCGTCTTTGGATTTTGTTGCCATGATTTCATAATGGTTGTCGCCAGAGGCCGACATCTGTACATGCATCCGCCGGTATAAGAGCAGGGTGCATGCCTTTTCACACAACGATTACATGCTGATTTCTTTTATAGTTCGAATCTGTCTCCTATATTTCTTAGTGATCTTTTTCTGGTCAATGGGATTCAGTAGGCCATGCGTCTTGATAAACACTTTCGCACAACGCTGCAATGGAGTGGGGTTTGCCTGGTTTTGGGGCTTGCTCTCACCGCCATAACCATAATAGAACTCAACCGTATCAGTCAGTCCAGAATTGCCAGCGTCGTCGAAACGAGCCGCCAGGAAACCGTTGAAAAAGTGTTAGACCGGATACAGTTGTATCACTATGGTCTGTATGGCTTCAAAGGTTTGGTCCAGGCCATCGGGGCAGATGCGCTGAGTCGGGAAAAAGTATTGAAATACACCCAATCCAGAAAGTACGAATCAAACTTTCCTGGTGCGCGTGGTTTTGGTTTTATCCGGCGCGTACCTCAAGAGCAGGTTGAGTCTTTTCTGACGGAAGCCCGCCGCGATGGCTGGCCGGATTTTAATATCCGGGAACTGGCTCCGAATGCCTCCGAGCGTTATGTCATTCAATATATCGAACCGGTCAGTCGCAATGTTCAGGCAGTAGGGTTGGATATTGCTTCGGAATATCACCGTAGAGAAGCTGCCTGGAACGCTCTCAAAACCGGTACCATTCAATTAACCGGACCTATAACCCTGGTTCAGGCAAGCGGTGATCCACTGCAGTCATTTCTCGTCCTTATGCCGGTGTATCAGACTCCGGAAATACCTGCATCTGTCGAGGAGCGTATACAGAAAGGCATTGGCTGGTCCTACGCACCCTTACTGATGACTGAAGTCCTGCAGGATATATCCGTTGATAGCAGTCGTGAATATTTGAGTCTCAGCGATGTAACGGTTGATGATGAAAAGGAAGTGTTTTACGAAAGTGAGAACTTCCCCGAGCGGCTTTTGTATCTGTCTTCAGAGCGTCATCTGGTCGATGGCCGGATCTGGGAGGCTTCATATGCGGTAAAGCCCTTGTTTATCGAACAGTTAAATCCGGCCTCCACGCGGCAAATGATTTTAATAGGCGGGCTGCTTAGCATACTGGCAGCGGCGTTGGTCGGGTTCTGGTCACAAAGCCGTTCTAACCGGCTGGCTGCAATTCAGGAAAAAGCACGACTGGCATCCATCGTTGAAGAGTCACCGGATGGCTTTCTGGGCTTGGCCACGGACTTGACTGTCAACAGTTGGAACCACGGAGCGGAAGTGCTGTTGGGGATTCAGGCTGATTTCGCCTTGGGGAGAAAGCTGCCGGAAATTATTGGTTATCGCCAACGGTTCATGGACGCTGTGGAAAGCCTGGATATGGAAAACAGCACGAATTATTTTGAATGCGAATGGGGGGGTGAGAACAACCACAGCATACACCTTGCTGTCACCGTTTCCTTGATTGGCCGGTTTGATCAACAAGCCGTGGGCTATTCCATTGTGATGCGTGATGTTTCCCAGCAGAAAGAAGCCGAAGAGATGATACGGGATATCAACCTCAGTCTGGAGCGCAAAGTGGCTGAGCGGACTGAAGAGCTTGAATCTCTCAACCGACTGTTGAAATCGGTGATGGATGCCGCGTCAGAAATCGCCATTATTGCCATTGATCCCGAGGGCCTGATCTGGTTATTCAATCATGGCGCCGAAAAACTACTGGGGATTGCAGCTACCGATGTCATCAACAAAATGAATGTCTTGCGTTTCTACGATCCCGTCGCAATCCATCATCGGGCAAGTGAATTGCAATATGAGTATTCCGCTCAGTTCACCGACATTGAAGTCCTGACCCATGTTGCCCGACAACTGGGGTCAGAAACCCTGGAATGGAGTTATCTTGATATCAGTGGTGAACATATTCCAGTTTCCGTTGTTGTTACGCCGATTAGTGATCAGGATAACCGTCCTGAAGGGTATTTGATCGTTGCCATGAACATCTCTGAGCAGCAACGTAATCGCAAAGAACTGATCGCCACCAGAGACCGTTTGGTACTGGCCTCCGACGTTGCACAGCTGGGCATCTGGAGTTGGAATGTCATTGATGACCGGTTGCAATGGAATGACAGGATGTTCGAAATTCATGAACAGTCAAAAGAAGTGCTTGCTCAGGGACTAACCTACGATCATTGGCGCAAACGGATTCATCCTGATGATCTGGAACGCACGGAATCTCTGGTGATGGATGCCCTGAAAGGAACGCGTAACTTTGATATCACATACAGACTGCTGTTTTCGGATCAACGGATCAAATATATAAAATCGGCCGCACATGTGCAGCATGATGACAATGGTGCGGTTTTCAGTCTGACAGGCATCAATATTGATGTAACCTCGCAAACGCTGGTAGAAGAAAACCTACGGATTGCCAAAGAAAACGCCGATGCAGCGAGTGCTGCCAAATCCAGATTCCTGGCCAATATGAGTCATGAAATCCGTACCCCCATGAATGCCGTGTTGGGAATGCTGCAACTGATCGAACAGACTGACCTGACCACCCGGCAAGCCGAGTACGTCACCAAGGCACACACGGCGGCAGACACCCTGTTGGAGTTACTCAACGATATTCTGGACTACTCCAAAATTGAAGCCGGAAAAATAGAAATCGATCCATATCCCCTGGAGCTCGATGTGATGATTCGCGAGCTAACTGTTGTGTTGTCAGGTAGTCATCATAAGAAAGGTGTGGAACTGATGTACGACATCGATCCGGAGATTCCCAAATCGGTGTTGGTGGATGGATTACGTCTGAAACAGGTGCTGATCAATCTGGCCAGCAACGCACTGAAGTTTACGTCTCATGGGAACGTGACTATCAGCGTCAAACAGGTCTCAACTGATGACCGTCAGGCATGGCTGCAGTTTCGTATCACTGATACCGGTATAGGCATTGCCGAGGAACATAAACAGCGGATTTTTGAAGGTTTCAGTCAGGCCGAGACCTCGACCAGCCGCCGTTTTGGTGGAACCGGACTCGGACTGGTGATCTCTCGTAATCTGGTGGAACTGATGGGTGGAAAATTGGATTTCTCAAGTCGTCTCGGTATTGGTAGTGAATTCTGGTTTGAGTTGCCGGTAGACGTTCTGGTACCGGCAAAACAGCCACTGCTGAGCAGTTCAAACAAAGTAGAGCCAGACCCTGTTCTCGTCGTCGATGACAACGAGATTTCCAGACATATTCTGACCAGGATAGTACAAAAAATGGATATGCAGGTTTGGGAAGCCGCCTCCGGATACGATGCGATTGAATACATCAAAAAGGCATTAAGCAAACATATAAAATTTAAAGCGGCGTTGATTGATTTGATGCTCCCGGACATTCCGGGAGTGGAAGTGGCGCGTGCGGTGCGTAATGCATTTGATACCAAAATACTGTTGATCACCAGCAGTCGCGAGGATGAATTAACTTACCTGACCGAACACAAAGCCAATAACGTTTTTGACGAACTGCTCTTTAAACCAGTGAGCACCAATACTCTACGTGACTTGTTGCTCGACGCATCTGACGCAGGCCATACCGGAGAGCCTGAGTCAGCCGATGTCGTTGACCAGAAAAAAGGTCAAAGGCTTCAGGGGCTCTCCATTCTGGTGGTGGAGGACAATGAAATGAATCGCTTTGTGGCCGAACAATTATTATCCGGCGAATCAGCTCGGATTGTCTGTGCCAACGACGGCCAGTCAGCGTTGCAGATTCTTCAGTCTGGTGAACAGTTCGATATTGTACTTATGGATATGCAGATGCCCGAAATGGATGGTCTGGAAACTACAAGGCATATACGCGCCTCACAGACATTCGCAGAACTGCCGATTGTTGCCATGACTGCCAATGTTTCTGAAAACGATATCAAAGCCTGCCTGGATGCCGGCATGAATGATCACATCGGCAAACCGTTTGAAATAGACGATGCTGTTCACCGGATTCTGAATGTCCTCAGCCAACGAAAGAACGATATGACCTGATAACGAAGTGGCGCATTTTTAATTTTTCAACTTTACTGAACAAATCGGGTGAATTGTGTCTTGTGGTTATGACGGCGTTAAAACCACGGTCACTAACCCCTTAATCAGGTGCTGAAGTCTTGCTTAAATCATTTTCACATCGTAGTAGAGAAGTTTCAGACGCTTGGGTGCTGATCGTGGATGATGAGCCCATTAACTGTCTTGTATTGGAAGAAATATTGGCAGATATCTGTCATACCCGGGCAGTGAACAGCGGTGCTGAAGCTATTGATGCTTGTGTGAAAAACAAGCCGGATCTGATTCTGATGGATGTCATGATGCCTGATCAGAACGGTCTGGAAATCTGCCGGGAACTGAAGGCAGATCCCGAACTAATGGATATTCCGGTGATCTTTGTCACATCGCTCACAAACGATGATGACCAGGACGAATGCTGGAATGCTGGTGGCACAGATTTCGTGACCAAACCTGTGAACGCCACAACGGTGCGCAACCGGGTCAAAACCCATCTGGCTTACAAACTGCAAACCGACATGTTGATGCATTTTACCTATGTGGATGGATTGACCGGTGCCTATAACCGGCGTTTTCTGGATGCTGCCCTGCCACGTTGCTATAAACAAGCCCGGCGAACGGGTAGCCCATTTTCCCTGATCATGTTCGATATCGACTACTTTAAGAAATTCAACGACCGTTACGGTCATTTGATTGGTGATGATTGCCTCAAACAAATCTCGGCGACATCCATCGATACGCTGAAACGCCCGACGGACATGTTTGTCCGCTACGGAGGAGAAGAGTTCCTTTGCATTCTGCCTGACACCGATGAGCAAGGTGCGAAGCATCTGGCTGATGAGTTGAAACGGGCCATCAGGGTACTGAACATAATTCATGAAGACTCAAACTTTGGTCATGTGACCGTCAGCATTGGAGTCTTTACCCTCCATCAAAGTGATTCGGATGATACCCAGGCCATTCTTCAGACGGTGGATGCAGCGCTTTATCAGGCCAAACGTTCCGGCCGTAACCGTATCTGTGTGGCGGGACAGGAGTCAGCATGAGTTACCGTAAGAACAACTGGAAGCTATGGTTGTTGTTAGTGGTGCCTGTAGTACTGCTGCTGCTTACCGTGTTATATGACTCTCAACTGAAAGTTCAGGCCAATCATGAAGCGGACGCTAAAATGTCCAGGGTTTCAGATGAAATTGTCTACACCATTGAAGAGACGATTGAGCGGCAGAAAAAAAACCTGGCGTTTCTGTTTGGTACGCCTCCCATTTCAGGGTTGTCGAGGGCGGAACTCAATCGTGGTGTTGATCCTTTGGATGGAACCCGATTGGAACAATGGAAGCAACGTCTGGAAATGATCTTTGTTTCGATGTTGCAAAATAATCCGGAAATCGATCAGCTGCGAGTAATCAGGTTCGAACCTGAAGGGCGGGAAATGGTGCGGGTTGACCGCTTGTCAGGAAAAATCGAAAGTCGCCGGAGTGCCCAGCTACAATCCAAGGCAGATACTGACTATTACCGCCGTGCCAGCGAACTTTCCCAATATGAGTTGTATGTCAGTCGTATCGACCTGAACAAAGAGTTCGGCAAAGTCGAATTTCCCTACCAACCCACGATTCGTATGATTTTGCCAATGTTTTCTGAAGACGGCAGCCGTTACGCATTTATTGTTCTGAATATGAATGTCAGTAATCTGTTGCAACAGGTGCAGGCACTGGTGACGGACGAGACAGAGCTGATGCTGCTGGATAATGAAGGTTACTTCATTCTGCATCCGCTCAAAGATCATCGATTCAGTCGCGACCTTAATCCGCAATACCGTTTCGGTCAGGAATACAGTCTGGAATTGAACGGTCATAGTGATAGTGGTGTCGTGTTAGACATCACCACAGGAAGTCGCCGGCCGGTCTATCTTCGTGAAATTCGACTTTCCGCCGATAAAGACAGCACCTTACGGCAGCTTGTCATTTTGCCAGAGAACTATATACAGCATCTGGTCTGGAATAAACGCCTGGTGAATTTTGGATTTCTGACAGTACTCTTCATCGTCATGATTATGGGGGTTCTGATCTTTTGGCGCAGCTACAGTGCCAGCCTGCGCGGCTCATATCTGAGAGCGGAATATGAAGCGATTGTTAATGGCTCTGCGGATGCAATCATTGGTCTGGATCTCTCCGGTGTGGTGACCAGTTTTAACATGGCTGCCAGCAGGTTGTTGGGATTGGTCAGCAAAAATATGAGGGGCGGATTAATCAACCGTTTTTTATCCTTCGAAGATGAGGCGATGAACCTGCGCAAACTGATCGCGGATGCCTCTCACAAACAAGTCATCGGGCCAATTGATACCCGGTGTCGGGGACGTTCAGGAGATATAATGGATGTCTCTCTCACAGTGGTGCCCATCAAAAATGAAAATGACACCGTGTTTGGAGTAGCACTGTTTTTACGGGATATTTCCCAGCAGAAAAACGCGGAGCGGGACATTCTGCAAGCAAATGCCACTCTGGAACAGGAAGTATCCCATCGTACCGAAGAGCTGAAGCAGGCACACCAACAGGCTTTGCAGGCCAGTGATTTCAAAAGTGTGTTTGTTTCCAATGTCAGTCATGAAATGCGCACGCCGTTAAATGGTATTTTGGGTGCCATCAGTCTGGTTAAACGCGAAAAACTGTCTGCCAACCAACAGAAATATGTCGAGATGGCCGAAGCCAGTTCAGTGGCTCTGTCTCTGCTGATCAATGACATTCTCGATATCTCAAAAATTGAAGCCGGCAAACTGGAGTTTGAAAACAAAGGTTTTGATTTGATTCTGACCATAGAATCGATTGTGGGTTCTACAGCTATTCGGGCCTATGAGAAAAATATAGAGTTTATTGTCGATATCACCGATTTGAAGCACCGCCATATCGTTTCCGATGCCAACCGCATCAAACAGATTCTGAATAATGTGCTGGGAAATGCGCTTAAATTTACCCATCAGGGCAATATCAGGCTCTCCGTATCCAGTACCGTGACCGATGACCGGCGGGTTCGAATTGACTTTTCCGTTCGCGATACCGGCATCGGCATTGCCAAGTCCAGCCATGGCCAACTGTTTCAGAACTTCTCTCAGGCAGACAGCTCCATTTCCGGTAAATATGGTGGAACAGGGCTGGGGCTATCGATTTCGAAACAACTGTGTCGGCTAATGGGCGGGGACATCAATTTTGAATCAGAAGAGGGAAAAGGCAGTCACTTCTACTTCCATATTCTGTTGAATCAGGAAGATACCACTGTTGAGACCATCGAACCGGAGCTGCAGGACCAAACGGTTGCTTTGATGGTGCCCAATGTGGAACTCCGTAAGCTACTAAGCCGCATGTTATCGGTTTGTGGTGCTCAGCTGATGCCTGACGATACACTCAATCAGTTGTTGGAAGGCCAGCAGGTCGAAGAAAAAGATATCCCCGCGATATTAATTTCAGAATGGTCGCTGGTCGCAGAGGATGACCGTTATCGCCGCTTTATTGAGTCTCTGGGTATTTCCCGACTGGTGGCTCTCTGTGAACTGGCAGAACTTGATATAGCCTCGCCCTGGCATATTTTGAACAAGCCGATTACCCCGACTGGTTTCAGCGTGGCCGTGCTCGGACATCGACAGAAACAGGACACGGTTGTCGCTGCTGAATCACCCACAAACGTGAAACTGGATGGAAGAGTCGTGCTGATTGTGGATGACAATGAGATCAATCTGGAAGTAGCCTGTGGACTCTTGAATGGACTCGGATTGACTCTTCTGACTGCCCGTAATGGTAAGGCAGCTATTGAAAAGCTTCTGCAGCTTACTGAAAACAACGAGCCGTTGCATTGCATTCTGATGGACTGCCAAATGCCGTACATGGATGGTTACCAGTGTACTCGGGAAATCAGGCGTGGAGAGGCCGGGCAGAAGTTTATGCGCATTCCCATCATCGCTATGACCGCAAACGCCATGTCTGGTGAGCAGGCTAAATGTATTGCTGCCGGTATGGAAGATTACATGACCAAACCGATTGTCTACGAGGTTGTACTGAAAAAACTGCAAAAATGGCTGCCGGTTGGAGAAAGACTGAATAAGACGATCGGTCAAACGAAAAATCCACAGGAGCAGGTCGTCGCACAAGAAGAGATAACCGAAGTTCAACCGACTGCCGAACCACAGCTGCCGGTATGGGACCACGCATCAGCGCTGAAGCGCATGCTGAATAATCACAATCTGGTCAACAAAATCACCCGTATGTTTATCGAAACCATCCCCAAAAACATGGATCAACTGCATGCCGTGGTACAGCAGAACAATATGACCGAAGTCCGCGAGTACAGTCATAAAATCAAAGGTCTCGCGGGCGATGTCGGAGCTGTCCGGTTGCACCGTAACGTTTCCATGCTGGAGGACGCTGCCAGAGCCAACCAACAGGAGCAGATCGACGAACTGTTTGGTCAGGTGCAACACGACTATGAGGAGCTGATGGCAGAATTGGAAGCTTATATGAGTTCCATCAAAGAGATATCGTGATCACGTTTGAAAATAATATAAAGGAGTACTGAAATGTTGTTTTCAGCATCCAGAGAAAACCGTGTCAACCTGCTGCTGGTTGATGACGAGCCCGCCAACCTGTTGATTCTGGAAGAAGCGCTAAAGGGGTTTGGTAACATCATAACCACTATATACAGCAGTGAAGTCGAGGAGCTGGCCGAACGCTATCAGCCCGCAGTCGTACTGCTGGATATCGAAATGCCGGTTATCGATGGCTTTGAGGTATGCCGGAGACTCAAGAAAAACCCGCTCACTCAGGATTCGGCCGTAATTTTCATTACCTCTCATAGTGAATCAGAATTCGAGTACCACTCGCTGTCACAGGGCGGTATAGACTTTATCAGCAAGCCGGTGGATATGCAGTTGTGTCAATTGCGGGTGAAAAATCAGATCATGCTGCAACAACACGCCAGAGCGTTGAAAGAGGCGAAAGAAGAACTCAATGATCTGGTGTCCCATTTGCCGGTGTTTATCTCCTTTTGGTCGAATGACTGGGAAAACCTGTTCTGCAACGACTTTAACGGCCAATGGTTTGGTATGGACGCCGATACCATGGTCGGGCAGGACGCCGCCAGAGTGTTACCACGGCCTCTGCTGCGCAGGATTCTGCACGAACTGACCCACGAATCCAACGATGCCGTCGTGTTCACTGTTCACCTGCCTGACATCAACAACGACATAGAAGACATTCAGGTTTATCTGTCGACCAAACATAAAGATAACCAATTGGCGGGATTTCTGTTAACACTGGTGGATGTCACCGAAATCAATCGCACCAAACGCAGTTTGTTTCTGGAAAAAGAACACCTCAAAGTCACCCTTAACTCCATTGGTGATGCTGTCATCGCCACTGATGTCAATGCCGTGATCACGTTCATGAACCCCATCGCCGAGCGCATGACCGGCTGGATGTCCCGCAAAGCGATTGGTCGTGATATCACCGAAGTCATGAATCTTAAAAATGCCTATACCCAGCAGAACAGCATAAATCCGTTGATATTGGCGATTCAGGAAAAACGCATTGTTGCCATGGCACTGAACAGCCAGTTGACCAGTATTGATGGGGTGGTGTACCGGGTGGAGGATTCGGCAGCACCCATTTTCAATGAAAAAAGTGAGGTGATTGGCGGCATTATCGTGTTTCACGATGTTAGTGAAACGGTTGCCATGGCAGTGAAGATGAGTTATCTGGCAAACCATGATCAGCTGACCGATCTGCCCAATCGGATTTTACTGCATGACCGGATCGTACAGGCCTGTCAGATTGCAGAATCCCATGCCACCATGGTGGCGCTGTTTCTGATTGATATCGATCA
Source organism: Gynuella sunshinyii YC6258 (assembly GCF_000940805.1). GTDB lineage: Bacteria > Pseudomonadota > Gammaproteobacteria > Pseudomonadales > Natronospirillaceae > Gynuella > Gynuella sunshinyii. The sequence continues at coordinate 3,530,695 of NZ_CP007142.1, forward strand.
TTTCAAATACCTGAATGATTCCCTGGGCCATCATTATGGTGACGTACTGATCAAGCAGGTGGCCAGGCGTTTGCAGGCCGTTACCGACGCCGGAGCCACGCTGGCCCGTACCGGGGGTGATGAGTTTGTCCTGGTGGTGCCGGATCTCGAATCGCCCGGCATCATCGATACCATTGCCAACGAGATTATTCATTGCATGCAGCAGCCGTTTGTCGTGAATCAGCGTGAATATACCTTAACCGTCAGCATTGGCATCAGCGTTAACCCAACCGATGCACGCTCAGAAAGCGGCATGATGCGACATGCCGACGTTGCCATGTATCGGGCCAAGCAACATGGCCGTAATGGTTACTGTTTCTTTTCCCACGATCTCGAAACCGATCTGCTGAAGCGGCATGAACTGGAACTGCAACTGCGGGAAACCCTGGAGCACGACCGTCTGGAAGTGCATTTTCAGCCTCAATACAACCTCCGTACCCGGCAGATCGTGGGCGCCGAGGCGCTGGTGCGTATGCGCGATAAGCATGGTCAGCTGATTTCGCCATTGCAGTTTATTCCGCTGGCCGAAGAAACCGGGCTGATTAACCAGCTGGGTTTGCAGGTACTGAACAAAAGCTGCCTGGCGGCTAAAAAATGGGCAGATATGAACCATGGCATCCGGGTCTCCGTCAACGTCGCCGCCAAGCAGTTTGCCAATGTCAACTTCTGGGACGAAGTAGCCACCGCACTCGAAGGTGCCCAGCTGCCCAGCAGGCTGTTGGAGCTGGAACTCACCGAGAGCGCCCTGATGCACGACTTTGACAAAACCAGAGGCACTCTCGAACAACTCTCTGAACTTGGCCTCTCCATTGCTATCGACGACTTTGGCACCGGCTATTCCAGCCTCTCATATCTGAAAGCCTTTCCGATCAACGTACTCAAGATCGACCAGTCATTCGTCAAGGACATGCTCAACGACAAACAGAGCGAAAACATCGTCAAAACCATCATCCACCTCGCCAACTCACTGGATCTGAAACTGATCGGCGAGGGGATCGAGTATGAACAGCAGCAACGCCTGTTACTGGATATGGGATGTGAAGTCGGGCAGGGGTATCTGTTCAGCAAACCGATCAGCGAATCGCAAATGACCGAACTATTGACGAGATGATCAGTGGCTGCCAAGCCCTCAGGCAGTGAATGGGCAGCACGAGACCGGCATTGGCGCATGCTGCCATATTGGCTCGCCGCCACGAACTTGCTACGATGCCGGCATGAAAACGACCCTTGAACATCTCCCCAGCGACAAACAACGGCAACTGCATCGGGCCGTGGCCATTATTGTCGAGACCGTAAAACCGGAACTGCTCATCCTGTTCGGCAGCTATGCCCGTGGTGATTGGGTGGATCACCTTGAAGACGACGGCGTGCATTATCGCTATCAAAGCGATATGGATTTTCTGCTGATCACCAAAAACAGAGTTCTGGCCCGCAAGGTAGAGTTCAAGGATTCCCTGAACAACCGCCTGCGCCGGGAAGTGCGAACCCCGGTCAGTGTGATTGCCGAAGACATTCATTTTGTGAATGCCCGGCTGAGCAAAGGTCAATACTTTTTCGCCGACATCTACCACGAAGGTATTCTGCTGCACGACAGCGGCAAGTTCGAACTGGTGGCACCCAAAGAACTCTCCCGTGCAGAACGGAAAATAGAGGCTCAGGGGTATTTTGATCATTGGCTTAACTTAACAGAAGAGAAGATGAGGATTTACCAGTTTGCAATTGAAAGCGAAATGCTCAACGAAGCTGCTTTTTCGTTACATCAAGTTGCAGAACGCCTCTATTCCATGATCCTCCTGGTATTCACCCATTACAAACCCAAAAGTCACGACCTCGAAAAACTACGCACCCTGACCGGCAGTTTGCAACCCGAACTGCTATCAGTATTTCCGCAAACCACACCCCACGAATGCGCCTGTTTCGAACTCTTATGTCAGGCTTATATCGATTCCCGTTACAACCCCGACTATCGCATCAGTATCGAACAACTGAACTGGCTGGCAGAACGGGTCGCCCATTTACAGACCCTGGCTGAAAAATACTGCCAGGACAAAATTGATCAGTTCAACGCTTGAGATCATTATGAGATCGATATTACCGCTTGTACTTATGCTGTTTGTTCCCCCAATGGTGATGGCAGACATTCATAAAGAAGCACAGGTCTGCGAAGAGAGCGGTCAAATATGCTTCCTCTGGTGGCCCAAACTTCCTGAGATTAGAGGCTGGCACCAGGATGTCGAGTCCAGCTACCGCTATCGATTCAATGCACAAGTGCCCGACCAGTACACATTCGCAAATGCTGAAGCTGTCATGTATGCCAATGCGGAGTACCAGGATGCATCGACCGAAGCGCAAACACTTGAAGCATTCATCGCGACTTCTCAACAACAGTTTATCGATGCTGTTCCATACAAAGTTGATGTGAGCAAAACCGGCGAATTCACCTCAAAAGGCAAACAAACATTCTTCAGTTATGCGTTTTTGCCAGAAGGGGAGGGTAATTGGGAGCAAGTATCCTATGCTGAAGATTACGATCATGATGGCAACAAGTACTACATTATCTTCGTGCTAAGTGCCCGTTCTAAAGAGGGCTATGAGAAAAATATCGACGCATACAACGAATTTATCTCACAGTATCAATAACCGGGTTAGGGGTTGGTGCAAGCGTAAACAAGGCAGGGCGCGTCAGCGTATGAGGAGCTGGCAACCAACGCGCTCAAGGCGACTGATTTGATTGCCAGGATGATCAAGAAAATTTGAAAGGTTCATCAACCGGAACAGAGCCTTTCTTCAGATCACGTGCCGGTTCTCATGGTTGTTATAATTCTTCGTAGTATTGACTGAAAAAGCGATCCAACAGGTAGCTCAAGCCATTTTCAATAACGTTATCGTACTGCATGGTATATAAAGATTCGCTATCCGCTGCGCCATCATTGTTGTTATCGAAGCTGTACAGCTGAGACAACTGGTTACCGTTGTCATCGTAGGTGTAGGTATACACGTAACTATAATCAATGACGCCGTCACCATTGTCGTCCCTAGCATATTCATCAGTTAACTGGTTGCCGTTGTTATCATAACTATAAGTGTACGTCCATTTGTAGTTAATGCTGCCATCACCACCGTTATCTTTTTCATAGTCACGGGACAGTTGATTACCAGCGGCATCGTAGCGATAAGTATAGAAATAGATGACATCTACTATGCCATTATTGTCATTGTCTTCGGCTCCTTTCTGCGTAAGCATGTTACCATTTTCGTCATAAGTATAACTTTGGGTTTTGATGGTATCGATATCACCATCACCATCTTTGTCTGTTGAATATTGTTCAAGCAACTTGTTGCCATCGCCGTCATATATATAGTTATAGAAGTAGATGTATCCAGGTTTTCCATCACCGTCACTATCGTCTTCATACTTACAAGTCAGCGTATTGCCATTGGCATCGTAGGTGTAGGTTGAAAGTGTTTGGTAGTCGACGCTGCCATCACCATCTTTATCTCTGGAATAGCTATATGTCAGCATGTTGCCGGCTTCATCGTAGCTGTAGCTATAAATGCGTATGTCATCAACAATGCCATCTGCATTCGTATCACTGTTTATGATGGATGAAATCAGCATTCCGTTATTGTCATAACTGTAAGTCTTTGTATAGGTCTTGTCACTAATGTCATCACCATTCTTGTCCTGACTATAATCTTCCTGCGATAACTTCCCATTCTCATAGCTGTATTGATAATTTTCGACGTAATCGCTCTGACCATCTGCATCAGCATCCTGAGTGTATTGATAGGATAACAGATGACCCACCACATCGTAGCTGTACGTTTGGGTATAGATTTTATCTATCGTGCCATCTTTGTCTTCATCGTATTCGCTGGTAGTAAAGGTGATATTGCCGTTGCTGCTATATTCATAATAGCTGGTGTTGTCATCGTTACCATCATTGTTGTTGTCAGACTTTTCCGACTCTAGCTGACCATTTGCGGTGTAGGTATAAGTGGTTTTTGAATCTGCAATGCCGTCATTATTACTGTCAGAGATACTGACGGTTTTTTGATGTGCCGGTATGACGATGCCAACGGCGTCATAGAGAAATTGCAACGGTGTTGCCGGATCTATTTTGTGAATGCCATAGCGATCGGAAAATTCTGAAAAGGTGCCGTAGTAAAAACCACCCATGTTGTCATTGAAATCAAGTTCGGCATTCGCCAGTACGGTGTCCCAGCCACTAAGATCAAGGCCATTATCCGGATTGTGATCGTTGTCCAGTGATGTCAGTAGCAGCATGATATTAGCGACGCGATCAAAATCGGTCAGGTTATAAAGAGTATTGAGCTCGCCATTTAATGCCACCTCCGTACTGGGTAATGTGATATTGAATAAATCCATCGGAGTGACCCGCTCGGCGGCGGTTGTAGTTCCCAGCTCGATACCGCCAATACTGAACGTGACGCTTTCGTCAGTGTTGAAACTGAATTGTCCATTGTCGCCGGTGAGACCTTCTTCTGTCGCTGTTTTAAAGTGCAATCCCTTAACAGAACTCAAGAAAACACCTTGTTTGGTCGAGCCTGTTGCATCGGGTGATTCAGCATCCGATGAGTCCGAGCCACAGGCCGTCAGTGCCAATGCACAGGTGCCGGAAAAAATCAGTGTACAAATACTTGCTTTCATTCAATCTCTCTCCTTACTTCAAAGCACATTCAATTGGAGGTCTCTGAGTGATGGTCTTCAGAAACTTTAATAGTGTTGGTTTATGGGTTAACGAATTTCTCAATAAAAATCGTGCGGGTTATGACCTTTTTTACCGCTTTTATGTCATTAGTCATGGTGTGATTGATGGCCCATGATTGACTGGTGGGTGTTGAACGGGCGCAGATAGCATGCCTTTTATCTACGGCTGTTCGTTCAATCCTTATTTCCATATCTGCATATGAAAGAATTACTCAGGGGACTCTGAAAAACAGGTCATTTTTCAGTGGTGTCCTTACTTATCTGCTTGTACCGCAAACCATACGCCGCCCATACCCTGGCCATTTGTGTCACCGGCCTGGTGATCTCCAATCCAGGTATACAACGGCTGATCTTTGTAAGCCCACTGATAATTGCCATCATTACGTTCGATGACACTGAACTCACCCCAGATTTTGGCATTCTTTTTCGCCTTGAACGGAGGCCAGTTAACCGCACAACCGTCGTAACAATTGGACTTTGCCATGTCATCCTTACTAAAGGTGTAGAGGGTCAGCCCGTCTTTGGTGGCAAATACTTTGCCGATTGACGTATCTGTCTTCATAACGACCGTATTTGCCTTGGTATTGGATTCCGTATAGGACGATGATGTGCCATAGCCATCGGCAAAGGTATTTAAAGCAATAAGAGAAAGCGCTGTGGTGAAGGTGATAGTTTGCAGTTTCATATGTTTTTCCTTTTAGTATTAATGTATTTGTCCTTAACTAAACGATGGAAGTGTGTGTTTGGATGCAGGGGAAAACACTTTTATTTAACTTGATAATAGAAAATGGGTGTTATGGTAAAAATTTGAGAGATGTGTCGCGAAAAATCAACGAAATTGAAAAGTATGAAAGAGACACCGGCGTCCGGTTGTTTATTTAAACAGCAAAATGACGTTATACAGAAAGAAATGCCGCCTGCGATTGGCTCTGAAAATATAACGACCCGTCAGATATTGGTGATCTGTCAGGGCGCCAGATTACTCTGGTTCAAAATTGGTTCACATGCTTAGGGAACCATGGATGAGTGTGAATGGATTTCGGGAGACCGTGATCGGGGAACTGGCTTATTTCCAGAATTCCAGTATCTGTTCAGTGGGTAATAGATCCAGCACCTCGGGCGGAATAGTGCCGTCTTTTATTTCGCCTTTGGTCTGCTCACGGTACTGGCTCGGATCTCCCTCTGCCACGGTGGCTGGGATGCGGGAAGTGAGTTCAAAGGAATGTGATTCGTATTTTGGGCAGCCGGCAATGGAATTAACGCAAACGGTGAGCCACCATGCCTGCATGGTACCTTCACCACTGATCCCTGTAACAACGTTATGTGCATATCCTTTTCTGGGATACTGTTTAAACCATTGTTGGATCTGTGCGCGCTTTTCTTCGGGAATCTCCAGTGTGGCCTCATAAAATGTCTGAGTGCGGTAAGAAAACCAGCGGGCCCGTATTGTATGAGGCAGCGGAACCCAACCCATGCCGGCAGATCTACCGCTGGGGAGGTGATCTGAAGTATCTTTTCTTCCGCCCGACAAATTACCAACCGGCACACCCCAGGATTCATTAAACACCAGTTTTTCTACCCAGATGGGCCAGTCTGTTCCGCCGTAGCTGCCAGTACTGAACCCGTAGCCATAAGTATCAGACGCTTTGCAGGCACTGATAATGATTAACAGCAGGCTGATCCAAATGACGTGTTTAAGCATCTGTTCGTTTTTCCTTGGGTTTAGAGTGGGCTACGGGGTTATTTCAAAGCGCTGCTATCGGTTTCTGGTGGTAATAGATCCAGCACCTCGGTCGGAATAGTGCCGTCTTTTATTTCGCCTTTGGTTCGCTCACGGTACTGGTTTGGATCTCCCTCAGCCACGGTGGCTGGGACGCGGGGAGTAAGTTCAAAGGAATGTGATTCATACTCAGGACAGCCAAAGTTGACACAAATGACCGACCACCAAGCTTGCATACTGCCTTCACCGCTGATCCCCGTTACCAGACTATGCGAATATCCTTTTCTGGGATACTGTTTAAACCATTGTTTGATCTGTACGCGCTTTTCTTCGGGAATCTCCAGTGTGGCCTCATAAAATGTCTGAGTGCGGTAAGAAAACCAGCGTGCCCGTATTGTATGAGGCAATGGAACCCAGCCCATGCCGGCAGCGGTTCCCTCTGGAAGGCGAGTGGATGTATCTGGTAATCCTCCGGATAAGTTCCCAACCGGTACACCCCAGGATTCATTAAACACCAGTTTTTCCACCCAGATGGGCCAGTCTGTTCCGCCATAGCTGCCAGTGTCGAAACCATAGTCATAAGTATCAGATGCTTCGCAGGCACTAATAACGATTAACATAAGGCTGATCCAAATGGCGTGTTTAAGCATCTGTTCGTTCTTCCTTGGGTTTAGAGTGGGCTACGGGTTTATTTCAAAGCGCTGCTATCGGTTTCTGGTGGTAATAGATCCAGCACCTCAGGCGGAATAGTGCCGTCTTTTATTTCACCTTTGGTTTGCTCGCGGTACTGGCTTGGATCTCCCTCAGCCACGGTTGCCGGGATGCGGGGAGTAAGTTCAAAGGAATGTGATTCATACTCAGGACAGCCAAAGTTGACACAAACGGTGAGCCACCATGCCTGCATGGTACCTTCACCACTGATCCCTGTAACAACGTTATGTGCATATCCTTTTCTGGGATACTGTTTAAACCATTGTTGGATCTGTGCGCGCTTTTCTTCGGGAATCTCCAGTGTGGCCTCATAAAATGTCTGAGTGCGGTAAGAAAACCAGCGGGCCCGTATTGTATGAGGCAGCGGAACCCAACCCATGCCGGCAGATCTACCGCTGGGGAGGTGGTCTGAAGTATCTTTTCTTCCGCCCGACAAATTACCAACCGGCACACCCCAGGATTCATTAAACACCAGTTTTTCTACCCAGATCGGCCAGTCTGTTCCGCCGTAGCTGCCAGTACTGAACCCGTAGTCATAAGTATCAGACGCTTCGCAGGCACTGATAACGATTAACAGCAGGCTGATCCAAATGACGGGTTTAAGCATCTGTTCGTTTTTCCTTGGGTTTAGAGTCGGCTACGGGGTTATTTCAAAGCGCTGCTATCAGTTTCTGGTGGTAATAGATCAAGCACCTCAGCCGGAATAGTGCCGTCTTTTATTTCGCCTTTGGTTCGCTCACGGTACTGGTTTGGATCTCCCTCAGCCACGGTGGCCGGGATGCGGGGAGTAAGTTCAAAATAATGCTCTTCCAGATGGTCTTTCGGGCAACCGGGGCGAATACACATTGCAGTCCACCAGATTTGTATCTCTCCCTGACCTGCAAACCCCGTGCTTAATGTGTGGCTATACTTTGTGGTTGGATACTGTTGAAACCATTGTTTGATTTGTTCTTGCTTGGTTTTAGAGATTTCAACGGTGATTTCATAAAATGTTTGGTTGCGGTAAGAAAACCATCGTGCCCAGGCACTGTGAGGTAAAGGTATTTCATTAAAACTGGCAATGGTTCCAAATGGAGGTCTTTCATCTTCCTCAGTTTGGCCAGACAAATTACCTACAGGGACACCCCAGGATTCATTAAACACCAGTTTCTCCACCCAAATGGGCCAACCATGACCCCCAATGCCGCCTTCCGCAAAACCATAATCATAAGTATCAGACGCTTCGCAGGCGCTGATAACGATTAACATTAGGCTGATCCAAATGACAGGTTTAAGCATCTGTTTATTCTTCCTTGGGTTTAGAGTCGGCTACGGGGTTATTTCAAAGCGCTGCTATCGGTTTCTGGTGGTAATAGATCCAGCACCTCGGGCGGAATAGTGCCGTCTTTTATTTCGCCTTTGGTCCGCTCGCGGTACTGGCTCGGATCTCCCTCAGCCACGGTGGCTGGGACGCGGGAAGTAAGTTCAAAGTAGTGTCGTTCCAGATGATCTTCTGGACAGTCTGATTGTACACAGCTTGCGTTCCACCAGATTTGTATCTCTCCCTGGCCTGCAAAGCCGGTAATCAATTTATGATTGTATTTAGATGTTGGATACAGTTGAAACCATTGTTTGATTTGTTCTTGCTTGGTTTTAGAGAGTTCAACGGTGATTTCATAAAATGTTTGGTTACGATAAGAAAACCATCGTGCCGAGACAGTGTACGGTAGCGGAATGAGTCCGAGGTTGGCAAAAGAGCCAAGTGGGGGGCTATCATCTTCTTCCGTTTGGCCAGACAAATTACCTACAGGGACACCCCAGGATTCATTAAACACCAGTTTTTCCACCCAAATGGGCCAACCATGACCACCAATGCCGCCTTCCGCAAAACCATAGTCATAAGTATCAGACGCTTCGCAGGCACTGATAATGATTAACAGCAGGCTGATCCAAATGACGGGTTTAAGCATTTTCATGTTGCTTCCTTGGTTGTATGGCTAGTTTAGGGCGGTTGGGAAATACCTGTCGGCGGTTAAAGAGAATCCCGGGAGTATTAACCAGGCTGAGGCCGCGTTCAGATGTATGAATATAATCCGCGAGATAGATTTTAGCTTGTTTGAGGTTGGCGCCATTGTGTTGCCAGTTCTGGTAACACCAGGCCAGATCGTTAGGGATGATGTAGTGTTGGTTGCTGGGGTCAATGGGTTTGAGAGGTACTCCGCCAGCTATGGCGGCTTCGTACATCTGTCGCAATGGATAGATAGACAATTCTTTATGAATCGGCGTCAGTTCATAAATATTCGTGCCTTCCATCATCACTGTGTTACCACGCCGTTCAATCTCTCGTTGCAACTGTCGTACTCTGAAACCATCCCAGCCGGCATCGTACACATGTTTAACCTGGTAGAAATCGCGCCAGTCGTCAAAACTGGTGGCCGCTCCGGGCAACGGGTTTTCATAGCCGCCACCCACATCGGCATGAACGCCGGGGACAATGGTTTCTGTAAAGTTGGCGGGCAAATGCTTGCGGGCATCTGTGATACGGGTTGAGGGAAAATTATGGCGAACTTCATGGGCTGCGACCAGATGTACGACCTGTTCGGCACTGTGCTCATGGAGGTTCAGGTTAAACTCTCCCTGTTTGTCGTTACCAGGCCAGTAAAAGCTGCCGACGGTATCCCAGAGCCCGACAAATGCCACACGACCAGTTAGATGCTGAGGAAAGGCATCAACAGCGGCCATTACCCCATAAGGTCGATATTCCGCCTTCCACTGGTTGATCATATTGACGAAGTGCCGCGATAACGCCGCGCCCCGGCTGAAACCAAACACATCGAAGATGATTTCGTCATACTTGCTGTTTTTAATATGTTCCCGCATATCACGTAGTGCTTTTATTATTCGCGCCTGTCCACCCTCTTTACCAACCCCAAAACCAAGACCAATGATATCTTCATTGGCTTTATATCCGTTATGGATGGTATAGCCATCGACGGTGCCGACACCAGAAACGTAAATACGCCGTGTGGTCACGATCTCATAGGGTTTGTGTACGGTAACTTCTGGATATAAGTCATGCATCTTCGCCACATTGGAAATATCCCGGTCTGGCAGCTGTTCGTCGTTGTAGCGATTTTGATTCGTACCGTCGAAAAATAGCCCCAGCCTTAGAATACGTTTGGGTTTTGACAGGTTTTTTGAGGGTAGATAGTGCCAGTTGGAAGTGATCGACGGTACGGAGAGGGTTTTGAATAGCAGGAGGTTATTCTGCTCTGTTCGGGTAAACACTTTGTCCTGTTGACGTTGTAAACAGGCAAGCTGATACAGATTCTGACCCAGCTGTTGCAGCTGGTTGAAATAGGGAGAGTAGTTACCAGGCTGGTTTTTTGGGCGTTGTCTGTTGGTTCGGTATATCAGTGCAATCAGAGCGGCTTCTCTGGCCCAGGCGGCGGGCTCGTTGTATTTCAGCTGTTCAGCGATGCCGCACAGTGGTTGTAACCACTCTTCATTTGCCAGCAGATAAATCAGATCAACCATGCACTGCCCGACGACAGGGATATGGGTGCCAAGCACGCCACAGCTCTGATCCAACTGCCGGGACAGCTGCTGAGGATTAGTGTTTTGTCTGCGGCTGAACTGTCTGGTAAAAACATCCGGGCGTTGATATTGCTGTTCCCAGATGGTTTTAGCGAGTGTGAACAATGGTTCTATTGGATAGCCGTCATCCTGAAATAATGAAGGATCCATCTGTTCCGGATCTCCAGGATAGAGAAACTCGGTATTAATTAAATGTAGCCGCTGGACTCCCCGGGGCCAGCTCTTGAGCGGTTCTGCGTTTTGGCGCTGCTCGCTCAACTGCTCGCAGGTTTGCAAAAGAGCATCATGTGCCTGTTGCCATTGCTCATCAGTCACCGCAGTGCCAACCTGGTAGCAAATCGACTCCGGCGCAAATAACGACAGTTTGCCAGTATTGCCGGTCAGCCGATTCTGAAAGGACTGTGTGGGGGTGGTAATAAGGTAGTCTGTCAGGACACTGGTTTGGTTATCGGGATAGCAGTATCGCAACTGAGCAAAATAATCGGGGTTGTCGAAATTATCCACACCGGGGGTGCCGGATGGCAGTGTATCAACAATGTCTGCGGTCCAGACTGGCTCGGGTTTGTCCAGGTTTATCCTTGGCCGGGCTGGTTTTGTGGCACCATGAACCTCACGAGGGGCGCATTCATACACAATGCCTTGTTTCAAACGATCCTGGCGCTTCAGTAAAGACAACTGTCCGCTGCTTTCTAATATAAAAAAATGCAGCCTGGTTTGTTCCGGAGTAAATGCATTTGCGTCTTCAGGATATTGATACGTAGCCCGCCAGCATAAGGGATTGAGTGAATAACCCTGGCGGTTAATAAAGTCTTTGATGGGTTGGGGAAGGGCAGTGATTTCCTGGGGCATGAAGCAACGTTCCTTATTCTGTTCGCTGATCCCAATGGATGCGTTGAGTGCACTGCCTGCTCACTCTGACTGGTTTTAAATGTTTAAAGTCTTATCTCAATAAACCATCCAGGCCGTCAAATTTTAATGTTATTTTTATAAACGAAGTCACATTTCAGTATCATTTTTGCGTTTTCCTGAGCGGCAACAATGTCAGTATGATTCTTCATTATCTCGCTATCGACAAAGCACGGCAGTAACATCGTGCAGTGGAGGTTATGCTCGGGGCCATGAATCCGGAATAAATCGTTCAGTTGGGTGAGAGGTGCTTCCTCGCCAGCATCAAAACTATTCCTATTTTTCAGAGGCCCTCTAGCATTTCGCCTGGCTGTGAAAGCGGAATCATATCGATATTTTTAGCCCTGAACCATTTGCCGAAGCAGTAGGGGTTTTTGCTATCCAATAATGCTTCCGGGTCATTTCCTTCCAGGAACACAGGCATAAACTCTTCTTTTCAATAACCCCTGAGGTGACGACACACGCGACGTAAAAGTCGCTGTGCCTGTATTTGTTAATTGTAGAGTGCACCAATGCCAAAAAATACCAAAGGCCTCCATTTACTCTCGGCGGGTTCATATCCTGGTCCTCCTCCTATTTCTATTGGGTAGGACCATTCACCTTCTTCCCGACGGCCAAATTCATGTCCTACTCCCATGTTCAGCCCATAGACGTTAGTTCGGCTGTCACTATCATAGTTGTAGTAATTTAAGGTTGTATAACCAACAACAAGATAGTCCATTTCAGAATAATGCCTTTTATATGAAACCCCATAGGTAGTGCCAAAGTCAGAACCATTTAAGTGAAATTCTACGGCGTTAGAGTTATCAAAGTCGTAACCAATAATGAAACCTCCACGAGAAAAGGCAGATAATTGATAACCAGCATATATTCCTTCAGCAAAACAAGTGTTGGAAAGAACTAAAATTAACAGTGCGGATATTTTCATAAATTGTAGTGAACTCCGGAGTATGGAGTGGTAGGGGCTGAGCCGTTCCCGCCTGGCAGGAAGGGCATGATATTCTTGTCAGAGCGGAGTTCGTCTGTGAAATTTGACATATAAATCCTTCAGGGTCTCTGGCAGAACCGACCAGTATGGTCGAGCTTTATCTGCCGAAATCAGCCAAAACAGGTTCTCAACAAAAGCGACATCAACTGTTTGCTTGATGTCATCGGTACCGGTCAGATACGAATAGCGAATAAAGTCAAAAAGATCTACATACTTTATCGGGTCGGTACTCTTTTGCATCTCACCATTGATGGCGTTTGCCAGTGCCTCAAACCAAGTGTACGAATAGAATTTTTCATCATAGTCTGCCCACCGTTTTTGATATTCGATCTCAACCATTTCCTTTACCTGAGGAAACTTTGCTTTCACATCTTCACAAAACTTGTCTCGTGATTCACACATATAGTTCTAACGCCTGAAGTGTACTTGTAATACGCCGGAACGGAACTCCCGGCTCGACAGGGACCGGAGCTGTGCGGCGAACAAATTCGAGTGTTTTGCCAAAATTTCCATAAAGGCTTTCGCAGCTGCTTTGTGTGCAGCGAACCTGGGTTCAGCATTTGAACCACTGTATCCTTGATCGACCAGTAATCTCTGATTCTGAAAACATGTTAAAACCTAATTACGTATAACGTTTACTCCCGTGGTTGGTAGAGCATAGTCACCAATCTACTGCATGTACCTGTATGGATCACCAGTGATAACCCAAGCATGCCCTTTGCCTGGACATACAACCTCCATATATTGATATTGTTTCTCAATTTTCTTCTTGCCTGCGGTGCACACTTCACCCTTCTGAATAATGAACGATTCACTTCCTTCTGGAGTTGCAAAGGTTTGCAGATCCTTTTCGGCAATTATTGCCTTTGGTTCATCTTCTTTGAAACACCCGGCCAAAAGGATGCAAATGACTAAAAGGTAAAAAAGTCTCATTTTTCTGCCTAACATTTACGACACGCGCAACGTGACGAGTCGCTTGTTACATTGCAGTTTCTACCCATCCTTGAAGGTGAGTGGCAACCATCGTTTTAATTTTATTAAGCCGTAAGTAGTCGTCTTATGATGCGGATATTTTTGTATACATGCCCATTACATCTACAACAAACGAACAGCTAGTTTCTACGCCGTCTGCGTTTTGGTGACAACTACCAACCCACAATCCTTTACAACTACCATCAGGTTCAAAGTTTGTTCTTGGCTCAGCTGTTACCATTAACCCGGCAATTAAATAGATCGTCCTGATCTCTTTAATTGCCGGGTTAATAATTATCATGATTTCCAGAGGCAATAACTGTCAATTTATAGCTTATTCATAGAGTCTACGATAGCGCCCAAACTGCGAAGGGCAGTTTTATGTAAACAGAGCGCAGCGACTATAAGCATGGGCGCAGCAGTAATAACCCACTTTCAATAAAACCAATGTGTTCTAGACAACACCCTGATATTCTTATGCTTGAGCTGTAGGTCGAACAACAATATCTCCAATATCAACATCACTTGGCTGTTCAATAGAAAATGCAATCGCACGTGCGATTGCATCAGGAGAAATCGCCATTTGGTCTGAAAGTTCCTTGATCTGAGCCTTTACGACTGGGTTAGCTATAGAGTCAACGAAGTTCGTTTTGACAAAACCCGGGGAAACGCTGGTCACACGCAGTTTATCTCCAGCTTCTTGCCGCAATCCTTCCATCATAGTGCGAACCGCATTTTTGGTACCTGCATATACTGCCATATTAGGTACAATCTTCAGCCCGGCAGTAGAAATGACAGTCACGAAATGACCTGTTTCCTGGCGGCGAAAAACTGGTAAGGCTGCAGCTACGCCATACAGAAAGCCTTTGATATTTACATCTATCATATCTTCCCAGTCGTCAACACACAGATCATCAAGTGGCGCAATGGGCCCAACACCAGCATTAGTGACAAAAACATCAAGCCTACCGAATTTCTCGCAAGCCAAATTTACGAGGCCTTTCAAATCATCCTTTTTTCTGACATCTGTAGATATATAAACACATTCACCACCCGCATTAACGATACGATCGGCAAGTGCCTGCAGCTTATCTAAGCCACGAGCTCCCATAACTATCTTGGCTCCGTGCTCTGCGAGCAAGAGCGCTGTGGCTTCTCCGATCCCGCTGCTTGCGCCGGTTATGGCAATAACTTTATCTTTAATTGCTAACATCTTGATCTCCAGTTGAAGGCATTGCAATGTGAGCTAACGATGCCAGACAGTTTCTTTAATGTCTGACCATAAAATATCCCGTAGACGTTTATGTCCTGGATGAATATTGTTCATTTCTCCATAACGACTTGGCGAAATATAATGTCTGGTCACATGCCCTTGTTATACATCAAATTCACTAAGGTCTCAGGCAGAAGTGCTGGCTTCGCTGTTATCCTGCTGAGCTAACGTGTTCGTCTTTTCGATCAGTGATTAACGGCGAAACCAAAAAATGATAGCACCCTGTAGTATTGATGCAGACAGAATCCATGGGGCTGATAGGCCAGCCGTGATTGCTAAAGCGCCAAACAGCTGAATACTTATGAGTTGAAAAGCGTAAGCGCCACCAGTCCAATTCATTTGGATAGCGCAGAATCCTGACAGAATAAAAATGATCCAAAGCCATTTTTTCCCTGGCATGGGTGTGTGAATGCATACGATTAACGTGAATAAAATAAACAACGGTACTAAAACTGCCAGCTACAAAACCAAATACTGTAACGCCGATTTTGATGACAAGCTAAAAGCGTTAATTTCTTTTTGGGATGCTTGGGTTTGATGCACATTGATACCGATAACCTGAAGAACCTTAAAAGTACGCCCCATATTTTTCGCGTTTACCCATAACTACTTGAAGAAATATAATCCCTCAAACATCGGTATGGTACAGTTGGTGGCTTTTTTGAAAAAAAGGTGACGACTCTACCATATCCGAGTGCTTTGATTTGTTAAGAGGGGGTCACTCCTAAGCACAAAGCAATTGCCGCGAGCGCACCTTTCTCTTCCTTGCTTATTTTGCTTCCGAAGCCGAAAAAACCACCAGAGGCTTCTGCAATTTCCCTTCCTACTAGAAATAATGATATCTTGAATGAATTTGCCTCTTCAGCAGACAAATTGTTATCGATAATTTTCTTAAGTTTCCCAAGCTCTTCGATATAGTCAAGCTTCTTTTTGGCCATCTCAGATATAATAGTGGGAACGTCGTTAATCACATTGGTAACAATTCTGTTAAGCAATGTATTTGTGATTTTTTCTGGGTCAGATAGCAGCTTAATAAATGCAATAAGTTCTTTCTTGTCGACTTTCCCATCCGCTGCAGCGACAAGAAAAAATATCAAAAAAACTGATTGCTTTAATGTCTCGAAGTCATCAGAAGAAAAATTGGTGTTCTCATCGCTTCCATAACCCACACTAACACCAGCTTGGTCTACATATTTTTCATTCCATATTTTTCCACCTTCTTTGTGTGACTCTAGTCCATCAAAGAAAGCATTTGAAATTGATCCAACTACATCCTCCGAAAAACCTTCTAACTTGGTGATTTTTAAACGATGTACCGCAAACCCTTCGGAATGATTCGCATTTCTATAAGGTATTATAAATTGTAGCTTTTGCTCATTATTCTCAGAAAACCTTACGTCAATAATGAGAGCATCTGTTTTACCTGTTTCTAATGTAATCAAGCCATCTTTAATAAACGCTGCACCTAGTATTTCAGTACCAAGCTCAGATATTTTCTTTTCTCCCAAGGAGATCGCCTGAATGGAATCCATAACAAGACGTTCCATAAAATTAGATCCGTCAGATTTCAAGTACCCTACTATTGGAATAAGTGTTTCTCCAGATGAAACGCTCCATATTGCATGTGATGCAAATTTTCCTGCCATTTTTAATGTTTTTTCCATTATTTTTTCCTTTTATAATTTAGTCAGGTAGAAATTCGGATCTAAAGTTGCTTATTGTCCACATAAATGGTGAACAACTTGTTACGAGTTCAGTGCCTACCGTGATGGGGGCTATAGCTCATTATTTCTCATTCTCAATCCAATAATTGGTTAAAACTTCTTTTTCATTTCCGGAGTAGATTTTTATAACCTGAAATTCTCCGGTTGTTTTATTTAATAAATTTTTAAAACTCATTATTCGAATTTTTGCAATTGCCGACCTACTAGAGTCAATAAGGTCAATGGGGGTTTGCAAAGGGAATACCCTGTTTCCATCTTTTGAAAAGTTATAACTACTACCAGGAACTAGTTCGATTTCAAAATCTATTTGTAGCACCCAATTAAACTTAATACTAAATCCCAACTTTTTTTCCTTATGGTTCCACAGTCAATAGCTGTCAATTTACACGTTTGGATATATTGCTGCACAATGATGGATCCGGGAAAAACAGTCGCCCGGAACCCTGTTTATTTTGGCTCTCTTTGTAATGTCTCTGATAGTTGACCTATTGGGTAACTATCACAAAGTAACCTGGCTGATCTGAATAACGATTTTCATGCTCATTTATCTGCTAATTATCCGGATGTCGCGTGTTAAATGGCATTTTTGGTGATATATAACATGTTCTTAACGCTCTCGGCCAGAGTTTATGAAGGGCGATCCTCAGCCCATGCGTTAGCCGGGTGAGAGCGTCAATATCACAGAGAAACGCCCGAGGGACACAGCAGGAAACGCAATGATAATAAGGCGTGGCCTTCAAGGAAGATTTGCGACTTCCTTTATCGGGTCATGATCATATGTACTTACGCTGATATACAGTATCGGATGGTGCCTGTTGTTGTTGGAGTGAATTTCGATGGTTAAAAAGGGTGTCCTGTTATATTCGCTGTTATATTCATACTTATGATCGCTAAAATAGGAGTGGCTATGTTGAAAGAAGACCAGGGGCTTACATCATGAATATTCAAATCGACAATCCCAGGCGCGCCGAAATTACCGTCTTGCTACAGCAACACATGCAGGCAATGGAAGGTCTTTCTCCACCTGAAAGCCGGCACGTGCTTGATATTGAAGGTCTGTGCAAACCGGAAATCACATTCTGGAGTTGCACTATTAATGGACAGCTGGCAGGTGTTGGAGCACTGAAGCAACTCAATACGGAGCATGGTGAAATAAAATCCATGAAGACTGCTTTGGCATTTTTGAAACACGGTGTAGCCTCGGCGCTGCTTCAGCACATCATCCACGAAGCAGCACAACGGAACTATAAAAGACTCAGTCTGGAAACCGGATCAATGGATTATTTTGTACCCGCTTATCAGCTTTATCTGAAGTTCGGGTTTGTCAGCTGCGGTCCCTTTGCCAACTACGTGGAAGATCCGAACAGCCTGTTTTTGACTCGGGAACTGTAACCGAGTGGAGCAGGTGGGATGCTGATTCTGGGGCAGACAGCCAGCATTTGGATTTGACCGATTTTTGGTATAGATTGGTTTTTGAACATGCGACAGGACACCCCATCTTAACCAACCACTGCCGGCTTTGGTTCGCATTGATATGCAGCACCACATGGATATGGTTGGACATCACCGCATAGACGCAGATATTGACGGCAAAGATCTCTCCCATCCACAATAGGCAATCCTCAACCCATTGACGAGCTAGTCTGGGTGAGGGCATCAATCCCACAGAGAAACGCCCGACGGACACAGCAGGAAACGCAGTGATAATAAGGTGTGGTTTCAAGGGAGATTTGCGACTTCCTTGGTCGGGTCATTATCATGCGTCCTTATTCTGATAAATATATAGTATCGGGCGGTGCCTGTTGTTGAAGTGAATTTCAGTGGTTAAGATGGGTGTCCTGTTATTATCGGTGTCCTGTTATTAAGAAGCTATGGCGGTATTGGAGGTGGCTAGAGAGTGCAGAAAAGAACAGCCCTAACCATTTTCTGATCGTTGTTACCGCAACATTGCTTGGCGGGAGTACAGGAGTTTTTCTGATATTTATGACAGAGTTCTGGAGCGCTGTCCGTAGGTGAGTCGCTGAGGAAGAAGACGGCCCAGATCATCCTTAGAAGTTTTCAATCCGGTTATATATTAGGGCCGTCAAAAGAATTATGAACATACTAGCAGTGTTTCCAACCTATAGATCTAGTGAATATCATGGGAAAGTTGGTGGAGGTGAGATCTCAAATCGAATACTACTGGAGGCAATGGCGGATAGAGGCCATAGTGTGACAGTATGCACCTTGAATCCTGGACCGCACAGGGATGCGTATAGAAACGGCGTCAAAGTCATGGGGCCGTTTCTCTTTGGTGATGAACCAATTTATACGAAGGCTTTAAAGGTAATAAGCTACAAAAAACATGTTGAAAAATGTGTTACCTCCGAGAAACCAGATATTATCCTTTCAGGAACCCATGGAATTGGGGCGTCTTTATCGGTTGCAAAGAAGTATGGGATACCTAGTGCTGTTTTTATCAGAGCATTTGAAAACTTCAAGTCGTTAAAAGATTCCAATAGTCGCCTTAAGTTTTTATTTAAAAAAATCTTCTATGGTGACATTGGACCTTCTGCATTAAAGAAAGCGGACTATTTGCTACCCAATAGCCTTTTTATGTCCGAAGTCTGTCACGATTACGTCCCAACTTCAGAGCGACGAGTTATTTATCCAGCATTGATTTTGGAGCGAGTCAATCAAATAAAAAAAGTTCGTGAACCTAAAAATATATTTATGATCAGTTCGGCGGACCATAAAGGTTTCCCTATATTTCAACACTTAGCGGAGAAGTTTCCGGAGCTGTCCTTTCACGTTCTTGGCGACTCGGAAAGAGGTAATGGAGAAGAAAGCAGAAAAGGGAATTTGATATTTCATGGTTGGGCCAATGTTGTTGAGAGTCTAAGTGAAAAAGCAGACCTTTTATTAGTACCGTCTGTTTGGAAGGAGCCTTTTGGCAGAGTTGCAATAGAAGGTTTAATTTCGGGTGTTCCTACTTTAGTCAGTAATATAGGTGGACTTCCGGAGGCAGTAAGTTTTGAAAAGAATCTTTTGGTTGATGCCGGCAGCAAAAGTGCGTGGTGTAAGGCTATTTCTGATTTTATGGAAAACCCTCAAGAAGTATATGCGGCAACTGAGAGGGCTCAGAAAAACATTCATAGGTTTTCATTAGAAACCCAGCTAGCTAACCTGGAAGGGTTTATTGTAGATGCTTCAGAGAGAAGTAACGGGTAAGTAAAATAAAAGTACTACACGAGATCAACCAGTTCGTTATTGGTGATGTTGAAAAATGGCTCATAGATTTTCAGTTTGTGTCAAAAAAATACAGACCGCGATTATTTTTCTGCCAGCTGAAAGGAAGAGTATGGGATAAGTGAGTTCTTGGGAGTATTTGTTATCTCCCAAACCTGCTTGGTGGGAAAACCATTTTTCTTCTGAGGTGTCAGATCAAGTCGAGACTAATACATCTGAGGTTGCTGTTCTTTACTTGAAGTATTAAAGGTATGTACGGCGTTATTCGTTTCATCTTTATAGATTCTCTGGGTTTATTGGCTTTATTTTTTGAGTGAACGGGGTTCGTAATATCGTTGTCCACGCCTATAACGATAAACGGAAGTAGCGTGCGGCGCAGAGTTTCTTAAAGAGAGCCGCAGTGCTACAAAATATGATAGAGAGTGTAACAATTTGTTCGGTACTTGGCATACGGCGGAGACGGCCATTGCTGCCAGTGTTGAGTGTTTTGTATTGATTTCCACGAACCGCCACACCAATATAACGGGGCCAGCAAGCGGCAGGCGGAACTGGTGTTGCAGGCTTTGGCTCAAGACGGTATTCTCCGCGGTGCGTTTTGGTAGTGTGCTGGGTTCTTCCGATTCTGTGGTGCCTCAGTTCCGGGACCATATTCGCGATGGCGGCCTGCGGTTACCGTTACCCACCTGGATACTATCCGTTATTTCATGACCATCCCCGAGTTCATTCAGCCAACTGGTGCTTCAGACTGGTAGTATTGGCTTGGGCGGTGAGGTGTTCATTCTGGAAACTGGGGAGCCGGTAAAGATTGCCGACTTGGCCCGGAAGATGATTCTTCTGAAGGGCCTGGAAGAACAAACGAAGAGCATCCCACAAGTAATATTGAAGTGGTTTACACTGACCTGCACCCGGGGGGTAAAAACTATACGGGGGCTGCTATTGGTGATGATCAGGCGCCTCGCACCCGCCCATTAAGATGGCGCGGGAAGTGTCTTTGAAAAGAGGGCGGGTTGAAGTGCTCTGCCAGTTGCAGCGAACAAGCCAGCCCTTCGATTGCGCCGCAATTATCGAGGTGCTGAAAGGCGCCAAGGTGGGCTATGCGCCCAATGACGGCTTGAAAGCAAAGGAAAGTCACATTTTATCCTTTGCGTGGTTTGAAAAAATCAGGAAGACTTTATCAACAACCCTGCCAGGGAAACAACGTTTCAAAATCAGGGTTTTATACCCTTAACGTGTAAGAAACAAACTGCAAAATTTATATAAGCGCCGCAATTGATAACGAAACTAAAAAGCCTTACCAAAAGCAAATTTGTCCGCAATGTTGCTATCGTAGCGACGGGTACCGCCGGCGCTCAGGCCATTACTATGGCTTTCTCGCCGGTGATTACCCGCCTGTACGGCCCTGAAGCCTTTGGTATGCTTGGTACCTTTATGGCCATATTAACCATTGTGATGCCTGTTGCAGCGCTGGCTTACCCCATTGCTATTGTATTGCCTGAATCAGACGCAGATGCTAAGGGGCTTGCCAGGTTTAGTGCTGGGCTGGCTTTTGCCATCGCTATAGTAACAGCTTTGGTATTGCTGGCAGCAGGTGGCAGCATAGCTCAAATACTGAGTCTGGAGGCAATAGGGCCGTTCCTGATGTTTATACCAATAGCCATGTTGTTTTCAGCTTTTCAGCAGATCCTTACCCAGTGGCTGATTCGGAAAAAACAATTCAAGATAACTGCTCGAGTGGCCGTTATACAGGCCTTAGTAATTAATTTCATGAAAACAGGCGTCGGTTTTCTGTACCCGGTTGGGGGCGCGCTTATTGTTCTGGCAACTCTCGGCCAGATGCTTCTCGCACTTTTACTGTTGGTAGGGATGCGAGGCAGGGACACTGCGTTGCCAAGAGAAGATGAAAGTACTGCTACGATCAGAGAATTGGCCAAGCGTCACCGTGATTTCCCGCTGTTTCGTGCTCCACAAAACGCAATTAATGCGTTCTCCCAAAGCTTGCCTGTGTTGATGTTGGCAAGCCTTTTTGGCCCATCATCGGCCGGTTTCTATAGTCTTGGCAGGACGGTGATGGGTGTACCTTTAAACTTGATAGCTAAATCTGTTGGCGATGTGTTTTATCCTCGCGTTACAGAGGCGGTCAATAACAAAGAGAATGTTTTCCGGCCCATCCTTAAAACGACGCTTGCTCTGGCTGCCATTGGCATTGTGCCTTTCACAATTGTGATCGCTTTGGGACCTTTTCTATTTTCACTGGTATTTGGTTCTGAGTGGGCAGCAGCAGGGGAGTATGCACGCTGGCTTGCTCTGTGGATGTTTTTTGGTTTTATAAACAAACCGAGTGTGGCTGCGATGCCGGCATTAGGAATGCAGTCGTGGCTATTGGTCTATGAATTGTTTAGTACAGGTTTGAAGGTTGCTGCGCTAGCACTAGGTTTTTATTACTTTAACGATGATTTAACTGCTATAGCCTTAATGTGCGCTTCCGGAGTGGTTGCGTATCTGGCGCTTATATTAAAAGTTTTAGTGAGGGCATATTCTGGTGATTTTAATGGATAAGCAGGTTGAAAAAAAACATTATGATTTTTCAAAGTACGTAACTAAAGAACGATGGTGCAGCATATGGCACCAGTTAGATGAGGTGTTGGGTTTAGAGCCTGAAAGTGTCCTTGAGGTTGGCCCTGGTCCTGGTCTTTTCAAAGCAGTGGCAGGTGGTTTCGGGCTGAAGGTGGATACCCTCGATATCGCAGAAGATTTGAATCCAGACATTATTGCATCAGCTGTTGATATGCCACTTTCTGATAAGAGCTACGATGTTGTTTGCTCTTTTCAGATGCTTGAGCATATTCCATTTGACATGAGTAAAAATGCGCTCAAGGAAATGGCCAGAGTCTCAAGAAATCATATTGTTATTAGTCTTCCAGATGCTGAAATTCAATGGCCGTATAGTCTGTATGTGCCAAAACGTGGCACCAAGAAGCTACTACTTAAAAGGCCATTTTCGAAGATTAAAGAACATGAGTTCGATGGTGAGCACTACTGGGAAATAAACAAGAAGGGTTACGAATTGCAGGTTATTCAGGGGGAAATTGAAAACTCCTTGGAAGGCTTTAAGCTCAAGAAAACATATAGAGTCCCAGAAAACCCTTACCATCGCTTTTTTGTTTTTGAAAGAATTTAGGTAAACATCCGATGGATATTGGTAGGTAGCCGGTCATTTAAACCGTTACAGCAAATGGTCTTTGCGGCTATTGAGTGGCGCCAGTGATCTGACGATGTAGGTAGTAATTCGCAATGCAATTAATAATGAGGACTGAGGAAATTCAGTCGCTTAGGCTATAAGTGAGAACAGAATTTCCCAAAACCAGCCCACTCAGCCTGACCCCAGGCACTGACGAGTGAGCTGATTAAAACGCCGGTGTTATTGATTCCCGGCCCGCAGTATGGCTTCGCTCAGAATATCGGCCATCGCGTCCACTTCGGTTTCGTTGATGATCAGCGGTGGCAGTAGTCGTACTGTCGAGCCATGTCGGCCGCCGACTTCGGTGATAAGTCCGAGGGTCAGTGCTTCTCGTTGAATCTGGCGGGCGCGTTGGCCGTCCAGAGGGTGGTTGCCAAGTGCATCTTGTGGTTGTTCTGGGTCGACGATTTCCACACCGATCATTAATCCGCGGCCGCGCACTTCGCCAATGATGGGGCTGTGGATTTGTCTGAGCCTGGTGAGCAGTCGTTCTCCCATTTGTCCGGCGTGCAGGTGCAGCTGGTTGTGGTGCAGCCAGTTCATCACTACCTGACCGGTGGCCATGGCCAGCTGGTTGCCACGAAAGGTGCCGGCATGGGCACCGGGCTGCCAGGTATCCCAATCCTGGTGATACACCATGAGCGCGAGTGGCAGGCCACCGCCAATGGCTTTGGAGAGCACGATCATGTCCGGTTCGATACCGGCGTGCTGAAACGCAAAAATCTGCCCGGTGCGTCCCATGCCGGCCTGTACTTCATCCAGAATCAGGGCAATGCCGTGCTGGCGGGTCAGTCGTCTGAGTCCGCGCAGCCATTCCAGGTCAGCCGGCAACGCGCCGGCCTCTCCCTGAACCGCTTCCACGATGATTGCCGCCGGGGTCAGAACACCGGATTCCGGATCTGTCAGCATGCTTTCCAATTGATTCAAACTGGCCTGTACTCCGGCTGCGCCCAATCCATAGGGGCAGCGTCTGGCATGAGGGTAGGGGAGAAACTGCACGCCTGGCACCGTGGTACCCAGATGGCGTTTCGGCCCGAGGTTGCCCATCAGGCTCAGTGTGCCCTGGGTCATGCCGTGATAGGCACCGGCAAAGGCAATCACGTTGTGTCGACCGGTTGCGGTTTTGGCCAGTTTGATGGCGGCTTCTACGGCATCGGCGCCACAGGGACTGCAAAACTGCACCCGGCTGTTGGACTGTAAACCTGCCGGCAGCAGTGCAAATAATCGTTCGATGAATTCATCTTTGACCGGTGTGGTGAGATCCAGGGTCTGCATCGGTATACCGCTGCCAAGGGTTTGGCGGATGGCTTCCTGTATGTCCGGGTGGTGATGACCCAGGGCCAGGGTGCCGGCGGCAGCGAGGGCATCAATGTACAGCTGGCCACGGCTGTCTTCTACATAGATACCATGACCACGAACCAGTGCCAGAGGCAACCGGCGGGGATAACTGCGAGCGTTGGATTCACGTTGCTGCTGGCGTTCCAGTAATACATCGTTATCCAGGTTACGGTCTGATTGTTGCTGTAGTCGGGTTAGTGAGTCCGCAGGCGGTTGTGTGTGTGCAGAGGCGGAAGTAACCCGTGTTTCATCGATGCAGAGGTTGTCCATGTTTCGGGCTCATTCATTAGTATTAGATGCCATGGCATCTTTAAGGCTTTTTGGGCGCATATCTGTCCAGGTTTCCTTGATGTAGGCGAGACATTCGTCTTTAAGACCGCATTTGCCGGCCTTTTGCCAGCCGCCAGGAATATCCTTGTAAGATGGCCAAATGGCGTACTGCTGTTCGTGATTCACCACAACTTCAAAGTGGGTATCCGGATCATCAAAACTCATAACTTCAATACCTTCTGTGCTCGGCGCAAGTTGCCTGTCTAACGTTTCGTTTCATAGCATATCTCTAAATGAAAATAATTATCAATAATATTTAGTTTCGATATCAAATATGTATCATATGCCCGTATTCGAATCGGGATGATTGACATACCAACCATTTGCAACCTGCTGTGATCAGGTGAAGTCGTGATCGCAGGGTTCAACAGTGAGACATACAAGGCGGAGAAATAATGACGGAAAGTGATGTGATCGTAGTGGAGTCGGAACAGTTTGCAGGACATTTGCCTTTTTTGGTAAGGCCGGACAATAACCTGCTATGGCAAAACTGCCTGGACCGGCTGCATGCCATCATTCATGAAAACCTCGAAAAATATGGTGGTATTTTGCTCCGTGGTTTTCAGGTGGATGGCGAAGCGGATTTCCAGGCATTTGCGCAATCCTTCGGTTATGAGCTGTTGAACTACGATTATGCTTCCACCCCGAGAGCGGAAGTCAGAACCGGGGTGTATACCTCCACAGAATATCCTGCTCATCAGATTATTCCACTGCACAATGAGCAGGCCTATACCCGCAGCTGGCCAATGAAAATCTGGTTTCATTGCATTACCGCTTCAGAGCAGGGCGGTGAAACCCCCATCGTTGACAGCCGTCAGGTATATCAGTCCATTGATCCGGTCATTCGCCGGAAATTTATCGATAATGGCCTGTTATATGTTCGTAACTACGGTAACGGACTTGACCTGCCATGGCAGAAAGCCTTCAGCACTGATGACCCTGCAGCGGTGGAAAATTTTTGCCAAGCTAATCATATTGAGTTCGAGTGGAAAGATGATGGCGAGCTGAGAACGCGTCAGCGTTGTCAGGCGGTGGCAGTGCATCCGCGCACCGGCGAAACGGTCTGGTTCAATCAGGCGCATTTGTTTCATGTCTCCAATCTGCAACCTCATGTCCGTGAAACCCTGCTGTCCATTGTTGAAGAAGCTGATTTGCCGCGTAATGTCTATTACGGCGATGGTTCTGCCATCGATGAAGCCGATCTGGATCACGTGCGTGAAGTGCTTCAGCGTCATCAGGTCAGTTTTCCGTGGCAGCCCGGCGATATTCTGATGCTTGATAATATGCTCGTAGCCCATGGTCGTAATCGCTTTCAGGGTGAACGGAAAATTGTCGTGGCAATGGCTGAACCGGTCGTGGATGGTGTGCTGGTACAGGAGTCGAATCATGTCTCTGCATAATCCGCTGGATTGGATCGCGCTGTTACAGCAGCAGGCAGAACAGTATCACGACAAAGTCTGTTTTGAATATTCTGCCAACGGCGAGAGCGTTACCGACAGTATCACATTTGTCCAGCTTGACCAGCGTGCCCGAGCCCTCGCAGTACAGTTGGGCAGCCAGCTCAATACCGGTGAGCGGGCCATTCTCATGATGCCGAACAGCATCGAATATATCGTCGGTTTTTTCGCCTGTGTGTACGCCGGTATCATTGCTGTGACTGCTTATCCACCTCAATCCCGGCGGCGCGACTGGGGCCGTCTCAGTGCCATTGCCCGTGATTGTCAGGCCAGTCAGATTATTTGCCTGGATCAGCATATGGGTACGGTTGAGGAATGGTTATCGTCAGAATCATTAACCTGCGGGATAACCACCGTGCCAGCGCAGGCCGATATGGCGGCTGTGAACGACTGGCATCGGCCGGCGGTGCAGGGCGATGATCTGGTGTTCCTGCAATACAGCTCTGGTTCCACAGGGATGCCAAAAGGGGTGATGTTGTCCCATGCCAATCTGCTGGCCAATAGTCGGCTGATTCAACAGCGGCTGCAGTTTTCAGCACAGCGGAGCTGCGTGTCATGGCTGCCCATGTACCACGATATGGGATTTGTCGGCTATGTTTTGACGCCACTATTGAGCGGATCCACTGTCCGTCTGCTACCGCCACCGCTGGTGGTGCAAAGTCCGTATTTATGGCTGAAAGCCATTTCTGATTGTCGTGCAGCTATTAGTGGTGGTCCTAACTTTATCTTTGATCATTGTGCGAGTCGCATCACTCAGACCCAGTTGGCATCCCTGGATCTGTCCTGCTGGAAAATCATTCCCAATGGTGCGGAACCGATTCTGGCCGCTACCTTGCAACGGTTTGAACAGACATTTGCCGGCACCGGACTGGCACCGGAAGCAATGAAGCCGAGTTACGGTATGGCTGAGGCCTGCCTGTTTGTCACTACTACGCCCATTGGCGAGTGTTATCGTTTATGTCCGGGTGATGCCGTTCAATGGGTCAGTTCCGGCCAACTGCATGAAGCACTCGATATCCGTATTGTCGACCCCGAAACTCTGGAGCTTCAACCGGAAGGTGGGAGTGGTGAGATCTGTTTTCGGGGCGAGAGTGTCAGCCGTGGATATTGGGCCAGAGATGAACTGAACCAGCAGGTTTTCAATCAGACCATTGCCGCTGAACCGGGTTATTTCCGGACCGGTGATCTGGGCTTTATTCGCGATGGTTACCTGTACGTCAGTGGTCGTCTGAAAGAGATGTTAATCGTGCGCGGCAACAATTATTTCCCGCAGGATATAGAAGCGACGGTGCAGGCAGTGGATCACGATCTGACTGATCACGGTGGTGCCGTATTTGCCGTCAATCAGGCTGGCCAGCCGGAACAGCTGGTGCTGGTACAGGAGCTGAGTCGTCAGGGCAGTCGCCGTGATGACCTCGAACAACTGATTTATCGTATCCGTCAGACGGTCACCGAAACCCATGATATCAGCCTGTCTGCAGTGGTGTTGATTTCTCCGGCATCGCTGGCAAAAACCACCTCCGGAAAAATTCAGCGGCTCCGCTGTCGGGAGTTGTTTTTGGCCGCCGAACTGAAAGTCATCCATCAATGGCAGGCCTCGGCTTATAGTGAAGATGAACCCACGGTGGTGCTTCCATCACTGATGGCTCCGGTGACTGCCAGCGCTATTGAAACGTGGATCTGTCATTGGGCTGCACAGCAGACAAAACTGCCGCTGAACAGTATTGATGCTACCCAACCGCTGTCTGCCAGCGGGCTGGATTCAGTGGATGCCATGACTCTGAATGATGCCCTGAGTCAGGCCTTACAGCAGGAGATTGACCCCGAGCTGATCTGGCAAAGCGATACCATCAGCGCACTCGCCCAAGGGGTAGTGGCTGCAATGGGTCAGCCAGGGCCGGACAGTTCCGAGACCATGATTGAGGGGGAAATCTGATGCTGACCTCGCTGATCAATCGTTGTCGCCGGCTGAATATCCGTTTGTGGGTGGAGCAACAGAGTTTGCGTTTTCAGGCACCCAAACATGCCATGGATGACACCCTGCTGGCGGAGATCCGCACCCATAAAACAGCATTGATCGACTATCTGCAACGGCACCCGGAGACATTCGAGGTGCGTGCCCTGAGTGCCAATGAACGGTCCTTGTGGTTTTTGTATCGCCTGAATCCCGGTAGTAACGCTTACAACATGGCCTACGCCATTAAACTGAAATCTCATGTACAGCCAGATGCCGTTGCCAGTGCCTTTGAATTGTTGATGCAGCGTTATCCTGTTTTGTGCCGCGCCTATGTCGAACAGGATGGCGAAGTGGTGCAGCAAGCTGGTCCTGCTTACCGGCCTCAATTGCAGATTCACCGGGTCAAAGGACTGCCCGAGCAGGATATTCAGCAGTTGCTGGCAGACCTGGCCGATCAGCCTTTCCGGCTGGAAGTGGGGGATATCTGTCGCGCGCATTTGTTGCAACATCAGCACGCGAATGGACACGAATGCTACCTGTTGCTGATGGCGCATCACATCGCTGCGGATTTTATGTCTTTCGAACGCATCCGGCATGAATGGTTAACCGCCATACAAACCGGACAATTACCGTCATCAGCGTCGGATTACCGTTATCAGGACTGGTTGGCAGAACAGGAAATCGCATTGCGCCACGCTGAGCCCCAACGACAGTTCTGGTTGCAGACTCTGGCTGATGTGCCCCAGCTGCAATTGCCGGTGGACCAGCCGGCCACCGCCCGTACGGGGCAGTCCGGTGGGGAACTGCGTTTTGCTCTGTCTGAGGCCGATTCCGAACGTCTGCGGCAGCATTGTCGCAGCCTAGGTGTGACCCCGTATGTGTGGTGGCTGGCAGCCTTTCAGTGGTTACTTGGCCGGTTGTCAGGGCAGTCTCGGTTTGTCATCGGTACCCCGGGATCGGGACGGCTGAAACCCGCTCATCAAACCCTGGTGGGCTATCTGGTGAATCCGCTGGTGTTGCATTGTCAGCTTGATAAATCGCTGGTGTTTGCCGATTGGGTGGCGCAGGTCAGAGATCAGGTCAAGGCCACCTTGCAGCATCAGAGTTATCCGTTTGCGCAGTTGCTGGAACAGCTTGATCTGCCACGACAGGCCGGGCGCAGCCCGGTGTTTCAGCACATGTTCACCCTCAACAGCGAACGCCCGGAACCCTTGAAAGAGGCTCTGATTGAACAGGAAATCATGGCCGGACAGCGCGGTGCCGCCCATGAACTCAATCTGGTGATCGTCGATAACCGTCGCGCATTTACTGGTCAGTGGCGTTACAACCGGGAAATTTTCACGGCGGAAAAAGTCGCCACCATCGCGGCGATGATGAATACCGTGGTGCAGCAACTGCTGCACGATCCGCAGTTGACTCTGCCGCAGCTGACCCTGACCACCGCGCAACAACGCTCGGAGTTACAGGGTGAGCGCTTATCCGTCAGCCATGACAGTGCCTTGCAGGCCTGGTTGAGCCAGTGTCAGCAGCGGGGAGATCAAACCGCCCTCGCCATGGCCGGCGAACAGCTGAGTTACGCCGATATGCTGGGTCGGGTGGACGAGTTTGCCGCTCGGCTGACGGCCCTGGGAGTACAGAGTGGTGACCGGGTTGGTATCTGGTTGAATCGGGATATGGCCCAGATTGTCTGGATGTTCGCCTGCTGGCGGCTTGGAGCCGCTTATGTGGCCCTGGACGCCGGTTGGCCGGAGGCGCGACTGGCGTTTATCGGTCAGGACGCCGGACTGCGACTGATGATCGGCAACGGTATAGAACCGGATTGGTTGCCGCAGGGTACGCGCTGGTTGAACGTCGATCAGACTGACGAATATCCGCCGGCACCCTGGCAACCAGCCTCGCCGGCAGCTGAGCGGCCGGCTTATCTGATTTACACCTCCGGTTCCACCGGTCAGCCCAAAGCCGTGGTGATCAGTCATGGCAATCTGATTCATTATGCCGAGGCGGTGATGCAGCGCCTGCAACTGCCGGCTGCAGCCAGCCTCACGGCACTCGCCGGCAACGGCGCCGATCTTGGCTATACCGCGGTGTTTGGCGCACTATTGACCGGGCGCACTCTGCGGCTGCTCGATGAGGATCTGGCCCACGACGCCGATGCCCTGGCGGAGCATCTGCAACAATATCCGGTGGACTGTCTGAAAATCGTGCCATCGCATCTTGGGGGTCTGTTGGCGGCCACCGAAAACAACGCGCTGTTGCCCCGGCATACCCTGATTTGTGGCGGTGAAGCGCTGTCGCCGGCACTGCTGACGCAGCTGCGTGAACGCCAGCCGGCACTGCGCATCGTCAACCATTACGGTCCGACCGAAACCACCGTCGGTGTGCTGGCCGATGCCATCGAAGGTGATGGCACGATCAGCCTGGGGCGGCCGCTGGCCAATGTCCGGGTGCGGGTGGTGGACGACTGTCTGCATCCCGTCGCCGAGGGATTTCCAGGCGAGCTGTTGATTGCCGGGCCGACGGTATCGAGGGAAGGATACTGGCAGCAACCGGAACTGACGGCGCAGCGGTTTATCGATGATGCCGGGCGCTGGTACCGTAGCGGCGATAAGGTGGTGATGGAAAACGGCCGGCTGCGGTTTATCGGCCGGATGGATTTTCAGGTCAAAATTCGCGGCTTCCGGGTCGAGCCGGGTGAGGTGAGTGCCTGGTTGCAGCAGCATATTACCGATGCCTGGGTACTGAACCGGGCCGATGAGCGCGGTCAGAACCGGCTGGTGGCCTACCTGCGCACAGATGCCGACACCGCGCGTCGGGTCTGGCGCGAGATGCGGTCGCAACTGCCGGATTATCTGGTGCCGGCGCGCTGGCTGTTGATCGATTCCATACCATTATTGGCCAACGGCAAAGTGAACCAACAGGCACTGCCGGACCCGGATCAGCCGGGCGACGCGGTGAGTGTAACCCTCGACGGACCGCTGCCCGGTGAAACCGGTGATCTGCCTACAGCCTTGAGCGGGGTTGAAACAGCCCTGAGCGGAGTTGAAACAGCCCTGAGCGATACCGAGACAACCCTGCTGGCAATCTGGCGAACGCTGCTAAACCGTCCGCAGCTTGGTATTCATGATAACTTTTTTGCCCATGGCGGCGATTCCATTCTGGGTTTGCAGATTATTGCCAAAGCCCGTCAGGCCGGTATCAAACTGACACCCAAAGCCATTTTTGAACACCAGACCGTTGCCGCACTGGCGCAGGTGGCGCAGTTGGCAGAGCAGCCGGCTAATCCGATGGAGCAGGCGCTGCTGACCATTGCCCGCGAGGTACTGAACCAGCCTGATCTGCGCGCCACCGACAACTTCTTTCAGGTGGGTGGGGATTCCATTCTCAGCCTGCAAATCATCGCCAAAGCCCGACAGGCAGGCATCAAACTGACCCCGAAGGCGATTTTTGAACACCAGACCATGGCCGCTCTGGCCACCGTGGCGGAACCGCTAAGCCAGGCCGCGTCCGCTGCGAAAACCTCAACCACCGCTAAAGAGCCCTCAGCCACCAAAAAAGAGCCCTCGCGGCGGTTTGCCCTGACGCCGATTCAGCAATGGTTTTTTGATCAGTCGCAACCGCAACCGCACCATTGGCATCAATCCCTGTGGCTGCAATGTGCCGAAACCATCGATTGCGCCCGCCTGCGACAGGCACTGGCAACCGTGGTGCAGCGTCATGCCGCACTGCGACTCAGCTTTGAACACGACGGCCAGCAATGGTGGCAACGCTACCAGCCCTGGCAAGCGGAGTGGCAGACCCGCCTGGTAGTGGAAGATTCACGCCAGCCCGATGCCACGGTATTGAGCGAATGGCAGAGTGATTTTCAGCTGTCGCAGGCACCGCTGATCCGGCTGGTGTATTTTCCTGCCACCCGGCAGCTGCTGGCCTGCGCCCATCACCTGATTATCGATGCAGTCTCGTGGCAGATCGTCCTCGACGAACTGCAACACCTGTATCGGGGCCAGGAGCAATCGGCGCTGGCACCGGTGACCACCGGGTTTGCGCAGTGGCAGCAGATCCTGCAAACCGCTGCCACTCAATTGCCTGAATCCAGCCAACGTTACTGGTCGCAACAGTCGCAGAACGCAACGGATTTGCTGCCCACGGACGCCAGCGTGACTGACTCCAGCACCAATACCTATGCCACCAGCCGGCACTGTCTGGTGCATCTTGATGCCGCGTGGACCCGGCAGTTGCTGGGGGATGCGCATCGGGCCTATCGCACTCAGGTGCCGGAGCTGCTGCTGACCGCGCTGGTCGGGGTGCTCGGTGACTGGTTGCGCAGCGATCAGGTGGTGATCGAACTCGAAGGCCACGGCCGCGAAACAAGCGATGCAGAGATTGATCTGTCGCGCTCAGTGGGCTGGTTCACCAGCCGTTATCCACAGGCGTTTACGGTCTCGGACGATGCCGACACCGCGCTGATCAGCGTCAAGGAGACCTTGCGACGGGTTCCTGGCAACGGTCTCGATTACGGTCTCTGGCGCTATCTCGCTGCGACTCAGGATCCTGATTCCGCCTGGCCGCAGTCGTCACTGGTGACCTTCAACTATCTGGGACGCGAACCAGTGGCGGCAGCCGATAGTCTGTGGCAGCTGGCGCAGTTATGGTGCCCCGGTATGCGCGCGCCGCAAAACCGGCGTTCCCATCTGCTCGATATCAATGCCCTGATCGTCGAAGGCTGTCTTCAGGTCGACTGGTGCTATCCCGGTCAGGATTCGGTTTTTGCTGACACCCCGGCGCTGGCGCAACGGTTTATCGAGCGTCTTCAGGATCTCCTTGATCATTGCCTGAACGACCAGAACGGCCGCGCCACCGCCATTGATTTCCCCGATGCCGGCATCGACGACGACGCCTTCAACGCCTTACTGGAAGAACTGCTCGCAACCCCTGTTTACGAGGTACAACCATGAACCGCCCGATCCAATCCCCGGAAAGCCGTTTAAAGCGGGATCTGGCCAATAACATCGAAGCGGTCTATCCGCTTGCGCCCATGCAGCAGGGACTGCTGTTTCATAGTCTGATGAATCCCGGCAGCGGTATGTATCTGCTGCAATACCGCCATGTCATGGTCATGGAGGATCTCAATCAGGACGCGTTTGATCGCGCCTGGCAGGCGGTGGTACAGCGTCATGAACTGCTGCGCACGGCGTTTGTCTGGAAGCAGCAGCAACAGCCCTTGCAGGTGGTGTTCAAACAATGCCCGCTGGCGGTTGAATGGCTCGACTGGCGGCACCTGAGCCGCATCGAACAGCAGCAACAACTGGAAAGCCTGCTGGAACAGGAGCGTCGTGAAGGTCTGCCGTTTACCCGGGCGCCACTGATGCGGGTACGGATGATCCAGCTGGCAGAGCATGAATGGCAGTTTGTCCGCAGTTATCACCATATCCTCATGGATGCCTGGTGTTTCTCCATCATCATGATGGACTTTCTCAACTATTATCGCGCCTTTTGCCGTGGCGAAACCCTGGAGCTGCCGGCTCCACGGCGTTATCGCGACTTTATTCACTGGCTGGGTCAGCAACCGGCCGACGCTCATCGTGATTTCTGGCAACAGCGGTTGCAGGGCTTCGACACGCCGACTCCCCTGGGGGTTCGGGAATCCATGGCCTACGAAGATGAAGTACCGGTACGCGATGTGGTGCAACGCTTGAGTGCCGCCCAGACCGAACGCCTGCAACAGGCTGCCGCCAGTGCCCGCATCACCGTCAACACTCTGGCTCAGGGAGCCTGGGCCCAACTGCTGTCGCGTTACAGTGGTGAACAGGATGTGCTGTTCGGGGTTACCGTGGCCGGCCGGCCGGCGCATCTGCCGGGGATGGAAGCCATCGTTGGCCTGTTCATCAACACCTTGCCGTTGCGCTGGCGGATCGACTCACAACAGTCGGCGCGTGATTGGTTGCAGGCATTGCAGGCCGAAAACCTGGCTCTGCGCGATCACGAAACCAGCTCGCTGGCGGATATTCAGCAATGGAGCGACGTGCCCAAGCAGGATCTGTTTCAGAGTCTGTTTGTGTTTGAAAACGCACCCATGGATGCCGGCCTGAAACAGGAAAATCTGGAATTCATCATCGAACAGGCCGCCAACCGCACCCATACCAATTACCCGCTGACGGTGGTCATCATTCCCGGTCAGCAGTTGCATCTGCAATTGACCTATCAAACCACGGATTTCAACGCCGCTGCGGTGTCCACCATGCTGGGCCATTACCAGACTCTGTTACTGGGGCTGGCCGATGCCTTATTGGCGCAAGGCAGGCAAGCGGCACCTTTGTCGGCCTTGCCCATGCTGAGCAGCACAGAACTGGCCACCCAACAGCGCTGGGGTGAAGGCGCAAGCGCTGCCACGAACGATGACTATATCGCCCTGTTTGAACAACAGGTAGCGACGGTGCCCAACCAGCTGGCGGTGCATGATCAGGATGGCGGCTTCAGTTATGACGAACTGAACCAGCGCGCCAACTGTTTGGCCCATACTCTGATGCAACAGGGCATCGGTGCCGACAGCGTGGTGGCAGTGCTGGCCGAACGCGACCGCCACCTGCTGGTGATGATACTGGCGATATTGAAAGCCGGTGCCGCCTGGTTGCCACTGGACCCCCAACATCCACCGTTAAGGCTGCAAACGGTCATTGCCCGCAGCCGCACTGCTCTGGTGCTGGCACCGGCGGCATATCAGACATTACTGACCCGGGCGCTTGAGGGAATCACAGAGTGTCCGCAGACCCTGATCTATGACGGCGACAGTACGCCAGTGCAACGCTATGAGAATCCGGTACAGAGTGCTCAGCCGCAGCAACTGGCCTATGTCATTTTCACTTCTGGCTCCACCGGTACCCCTAAAGGGGCCATGGTCACCCGCGAGGGCATGCTCAACAACATGCTGGGCAAGTTCGAACCGCTGCAACTGACGGCCGACGATGTCATTGCCCAGACCGCCAATCAATGTTTCGACATTTCCGTCTGGCAGCTGCTGATTGCCGGGTTGCTGGGTGCCCGGGTGGAGATTCTGCCTGACTGCATCAGCCAGGACCCGGCCAGACTGGTGCCGGCGATTAACAGCCGGGGCATCAGCATTCTCGAACCGGTGCCGGCATTAATACAGGGCATGCTGCTGCAATCAGCCTCGGTCGATACCTTGCGCTGGATATTGCCCACGGGCGAAGCTCTGCCACCGGCGCTGGCGCGGCAATGGTGTCAGCGCTACCCGCAGATTCCGATGATGAATGCCTATGGTCCGGCGGAATGTTCCGATGACGTGGCGTTTTATCCGATTCATGCGGCGGCGGATGCGGCTCTGGCCCACGTACCCATTGGCCGGCCAACCTTGAACAACCGGCTGTATCTGCTCAGTCCCCAGCTGCAACCGCTGCCGGTGGGGGCCATTGGTGAGCTGTACGTCGCCGGTACCGGCGTGGGGCGCGGATATCTGCATGATCCGGCCCGTACCGCTGCTGCGTTTATTCCCAATCCCTTCAGTGATAGTGGCGAACGTCTGTACCGGACCGGCGACCTTGCGCGCTGGCTGGCAGATGGTCGGCTGCAATACGTCGGTCGAGTGGATTATCAGGTTAAAGTGCGCGGTTATCGGATCGAACTCGGAGAGATTGAATCCCGGCTGGCGCACTATCCAGAGATTCAGGAAGTGGTGGTCATGGCCACCGAAGATACCCGGCGCGGTACGATGCTGGTGGCCTATCTCGGTATTGCTGATGAACCGGCACGTACAGCACTGGCGGGGCAGGGGAACTGGCAGGCGGTGAAAGACTTTGTCGCCGCCGGTCTGCCGGATTACATGGTGCCGACGGCTTTTGTGGCGCTGGCACAGCTACCCCGTAACCGCAATGGCAAAATTGATCGTCAGGCCCTGCCGGCAGTGGATTTCAATGCCCTGCAACAGGCCACCTATGTGGCACCGGCCAATGAGCTGGAGCAGACCATTGCAGCTGTCTGGGAAGCCGTGCTCGGGCTCGAAAATATCGGTACCGCCGCGGACTTTTTCGAGCTGGGCGGCCATTCTCTGCTGGCCACCCGGGTCAGTGGTCAGCTCAGTCGCCAGCTGCAACGGGAGATTCCGTTGCGGGTCATCTTTGAACACTCGACCATCGCTGCATTGGCCGACTGGCTGCAAAGTCATCAGCAGGAAGCTGCGCAGTTGACGATTCGCAAGGCCGACCGTAGCCAGCAAATTCCCTTATCTTATGCCCAGCAACGGATGTGGTTTATGCAGCAGCTGGAACCCGGCAGCGCGGTCTGGCATCTCGCCGCTGCAGTGCGGCTGACCGGCGACGTACAGCCACAGCGGATCGAAGCCGCCTGGAATCAACTGCTGGCGCGTCATGAAATTCTGCGCAGCGGTTTTGTGGTGGTGGATGAAATGCCCTGTCAGCACATCCTGCCGCATTTGACCCTGCCGCTGACTCAGCTGGATCTGCGCGGTCACGCCGATCAGGACGCGCGCTTGCAGTCGCTGTTGCGTCAACAGGCACAACAGCCGTTCAAACTCGATGACGCGCCGCTGATCCGGGTCACCCTGGTGCAGATGGCAGATCAGCAGTATGTGCTGTCGCTATGTTGCCACCACATCATTGCTGATGCCTGGAGCCTGCAACAGCTGATCGCTGAATTCTGTCAGGGCTACTCTCAACCGGCATCTGAACTGGCACCGGCGGCGCTGCAATACGCTGATTACGCCGTGGCCGAACAACAGTGGATGCAGTCTCCGGCCATGACCACTGCCTTGCAGTTCTGGCAACAACAGCTCAGCGGTGAACTGCCGGTGCTGACGCTGGCGGCGGATCGTCCGCGACCGGTGCGGCCTTCCGGCCACGGCCAACGTCTGCAACTGCCGTTGAGTGATGCGCTGCAACAGCAATTGCAGCAACAGTACCGGGCCGATCAGCGCTTTGCGGTACTGATGGCGGCCTATCAATTGTGGCTGTCCCATTACAGTGGCCAGTCGGAACTGTTGATCGGGGTGCCGGCAGCAAACCGCGAAAGCGTGGACACCCATGAGATGCAGGGGTGTTTTGTGAATACCCTGGTATTGCGGGCGCAGTTATTGCCGGCCATGACCGTGAATGAACTGGTCACCAGCGTGCAGCAGCAGATGCTCAATGCCCAGGCTCATCAGCAATTGCCGTTTGATTATCTGGTTGAACAGTTGGGTGTCCCACGTCAGCTCAGCCATAACCCGGTGTTTCAGGCGCTGTTTAACTATCTGCCGGAACCGGCGCTGGCGGCCCTGGCCTTGCCGGATATCGATGTGGAGGTGCTGGACAACCGTCCGGATACCGCCATGTGTGATGTGAAACTCGATATCATCGGCCAGCAGTTACAACTGGAATACAGCACTGATTTGTTTGACGCTGCCCGTATGGAAGCGATGGCCCGGCATTTCATTGATATTGTCGAACAGCTGCTGGCTCATCCTCATGAGCGTCTGGGACAGTTGCGACTGGATGATGGCGCAGCGCTGAATAGCGTCGCTCTGAATACTGTGGATGAGCAGCCATCGTTACCACGGCCTGCGCTACTGGAGCGGTTTGTTGCTCAGGTGCAGGCCAATGCCGATGCCGTGGCGGTGATCGGTCCGGCCCATCAACTCAGTTATGCTGAACTGGATCGACACAGTGATGCCCTGGCTGCAGCGCTGCATCGGCAGGGTGTGGGTGTTGGTGATCGGGTTGCCCTGTGCCTGCAACGGGAAGTCACTATGGTCGTGGCCATGCTGGCGGTGCTGAAAGCCGGTGCTGCTTATGTGCCGGTGGAGCCGCAATGGCCACGCGAGCGGGCCGGCTACGTGCTGGAGCACGCGGCGGTTACCGTGGCCATCGTCGATGACAGCCTGCGCCAGCGCCTCAGTGACTGGTATCCGGCGGCGGTGATGATGTCGCCCTGGGCCGATAGCGATGACCGGTTTGACTGGCAGGCGCTCCCGGTCTGTGCCACTCAGCCAGCTTATGTGCTCTATACCTCCGGTTCCACCGGTCAGCCCAAAGGCGTGACCATTCAGCGCAGCAACCTCGATAATCTGGCTGCCGATCTGGCTCAGCAGCTGGATTTGCAGGCGGGTCAGGGGGTGCTGGGTCTGACCACGTATTGTTTTGATATCGCCTTTACCGAACTGCTGTTTCCGCTGACCGTCGGGGCACATGTGGTCATTGCCTCAGGTACCGCCGTGAAAGATCCGGCGGCCATTGCCGGGCTGGTCAGCGACAATGATATCCATCTGCTCCAGGCCACGCCGGCTACCTGGAGCCTGCTGCTGGCACATACCGGGCTGCGTTTTGACGGCATGGAACTGATTGCCTGTGGTGAAGCACTGTACGCCGAACAGGCCAGCCAGCTGCTGGCTCGTGGCGGGCGGCTGCTGAATGCCTACGGCCCGACTGAATTTACCGTGTTTGCGAGTTATTACCCGGTTGTCCAGGTTGATCAGGACATACTGCCCATTGGTTATGCCGGGCAGAGTGCGCGTCTGTATGTGCTCGATGAGGCCTTGCGTCCGGTGCCTCAAGGCGTGGCCGGAGAGCTGTATCTCAGTGGTGACAATCTCGGCAGCGGTTATTACCGCGCGGCCGATCTCACCGCTGCTGCCTTTGTGCCGGAT
Source organism: Gynuella sunshinyii YC6258 (assembly GCF_000940805.1). Lineage (GTDB taxonomy): Bacteria > Pseudomonadota > Gammaproteobacteria > Pseudomonadales > Natronospirillaceae > Gynuella > Gynuella sunshinyii. The sequence continues at coordinate 3,569,535 of NZ_CP007142.1, forward strand.
CCCTTCAGCACTCGGCCGGGGGCGCGCATGTATCGCACCGGCGACCGGGTGAAGGTCAATGCGGCGGGTGTGCTGGACTATCTTGGGCGCATTGATTTTCAGGTGAAACTGCGCGGCTTCCGCATCGAACTCGGTGAAATCGAGGCCAGAATGCTGAGCTTTGAAGGCATCAGCAATGCCGCCGTGCGGCTCTGGGGCCAGGGCGAGGACGCCCGTCTGGTGGCCTACTGGAGCGGTGCATCGATAGCGGTGACCAATCTGCAAAGCCATCTTGCGGCCGCGCTGCCCGATTACATGGTGCCGGCCCATTATCAGTGGCTGGAACAGCTGCCGATGAACAGCAATGGCAAGGTGGACCGCCGGCAATTGCCGGAGCCTCAGGCCGACAGCCGGCCAGCCATCACCCGACAACCCTTGCAGACCGAATGGCAACAACGGTTGGCAGCCATCTGGTGTGAATTGCTGAAATGTCCTGAAGTCGGGGCCGATGATCATTTCTTTGCCCTTGGCGGGCATTCTCTGCTGGCGGCTCGACTGGTCAGCCGCGTAGCAGAACGGTTTGCCGTGACCCTGCCGCTGGCGGCAGTGTTTACCCATCCACGATTGGATGCCATGGCCGAACAGCTGCAACAGGCCGGCCAGAGTGTCGACATCACGGCGCTGGCCGATGAGGCGGCGCTGCAACCACAGCCCATGCATCCGACCCAGCAGCGACTCTGGTTTCTGGAGCAGTTCAGTGGTGCCGGCCGGGCGTATCAGCTGAATCTGGCGCTGCGTCTGCACGGTGCGCTGGATGTCCCACGATTGCGCCAGGCGTTAACCGCGCTGGTGCAGCGTCAGGGCAGTCTGCGTACCCGCTTTGATGACACCGCCGATGGTCCGGTACAGCAACTGCTGGAACAGATCGAACTGCCATTGCATCTCCATCAGGCTGAAGTAACGGCGGAGACTCTGCCAACCGTGCTCGCCAATACCGCCGATCAGCCTCTGGATCCGCGTTCCGGTCCGCCGTGGCGCTTGGATCTGTATCGTCTCGACGGCGATACCATCCTGCAATTGAATATGCACCATCTGCTGGGCGATGCCTGGTCGTTGCAGGTCTTTGTGCAGGAGCTGGAAGCGCTGTATCTCGATCAACCGCTGACACCGCTGGCCTTGCAGTTTGTGGATATCAGCCATTGGTGGCGCAGTGAGGTTGCCCGGCAGCGTCTGGCAGTGCAGCGTGATTACTGGCTGCAACAGCTTAGCGGGGAGGTACCGGTACTGGATCTGCCGCTGGATCTGCCGCGACCGGCGCAACAGAGTCATCATGGCCGCCGCCTGCGGTCGGAGTTATCGGAACGACAGAGTCAGCAGCTGCAACAGATCTGTCAACACTATTCGCTGACGCCGATGGTGCCATTGCTGAGTGCCTGGCAGCGGTTGTTATCCCGTTACAGCGGACAGCCGGATGTCTGGCTCGGGGTGCCGGTGGCCAACCGGCAACTGCCACACACCGAACAGTTGATCGGCTTTTTTGCCTCGACCCAGGTGATTCGCGCGCCGATACAATCGAACCAGTCCGTCGCCGAACATTGGCTCAGGCTGCGTCAGGTGCTGATCGATGCCCAGCAGCATCAGGATCTGCCATTTGAACAACTGGTGGAGCTGTTGAAAGTTCCGCGTGATCCGGCCCGTTCACCGCTGTTTCAGGCGATGTTCAACCTGATACAGGTCAGCGACCACGAGCACAGTGAGTTTGCCGGTCTGCCGTTACAGCGCCTCGACAGTGATGATCACACCGCGCTGGCGGATATCGGTCTGCAATTTGAGCAACGTGGTGAGCGCTGGTGCGCGGTGCTGGAGTACAACACCGATCTGCTGTTTGAAAGCACGGCCCGGCGCTATCTGCGTCAGTATCTGGCTCTGCTGGATCAGATGCTGACCGCACCGGAACAGCCCATGGCGGCGTTGACTGTTCATGAAACCGCAGATCTGACCCGGTTGTTGCAATGGAATCCTGAGGCCGTGCCGCTGGATCCGCAAGAGGACACCATCAGCCGCTTTGAACAACAGGTGGTGCGTACGCCTACTGCCGTGGCGTTGATCCATCGTCAACAGTCGTGGAGCTACGAGCAACTGAACCAGCGGGTCAATCAGCTGGCGCATCGGATGCTGGCCCGCCCGCAACGTCCGCAGCGGGTGGCGATCGCTGTTAATCGTGGTCCCTGGCTGCAAATTGCGCTATTGGCAGCGCAAAAGGCAGGAGCCACCTATATTCCCCTGGACCCGGATCATCCGGCCGAACGACTGCACTACATCTGTCGCCATGCACAGCCCGAACTGATTCTGACCGAAAGCACGCTGGCCGACCGGCTGGCCGTAACTGCGGACGACGACAACTCTGCTGAACTCTGGGCGCTGGATCAGTGGTCGCTGGATGGTGTTCCATCACAGTGGCAACACAATCCGCAGGTACGGCGCTATCCATGGCAGCCGGCGTACATCATTTACACCTCGGGCTCCACCGGTCAGCCCAAGGGGGTGATGATCAGTCGCCGCAATCTCAATAACTTTCTGCATGCACTGGCAGAAGTACTGCCGTTGTCGGCAGCCGATACCTGGCTGGCGGTGACCACCGCATCCTTCGATATGAGCGTGCCGGAGTTTTATCTGCCGCTGTTGCACGGGGCCTCGATTCTGATGGCCGACCGTGCGGAGGTCGTCGATGGCCGGCAACTTATGGCGCTGTTGCGTCGGGCCACTGTCATGCAAGCCACCCCGGCAGGCTGGCAGATTCTGCTGGCTGACGGTGACAAGGCATGGCCACCGGTACGAGGGCTAATTGGCGGCGAAGCGGTATCGGCAGAGCTGAGCCGCACTCTCATGGAACGGGGAGTCCAACTCATAAACGCCTATGGTCCGACCGAGACCACGGTCTGGTCGACCAGCCAGGCCCTCAGTGACGATATTCGCGGTATTGCGCCGATTGGCCGGCCGCTGATGAACAATCGTTGCTATGTGCTCGATGGCGATTTGCAACCGGTGCCGGAAGGGGCCGTGGGGGAACTGTTCATCGCTGGCGAAGGCGTCGCGCTCGGTTACGACCATGCCGCCGAGCTGACGGCGGCTGCGTTTCTGCCGGATCCGTTCCAGCAGGATGGTCAGCGCATGTACCGCACCGGGGATCTTGTGCGGCGGCTGACAGATGGTTCGTTGCAGTATCTGAGCCGGCGGGATTTCCAGGTCAAGGTCCGTGGTTACCGCATTGAACTCGGCGAAGTCGAAAGCGCTCTGCGTCAGTGTGACGGGGTACAGGAAGCGGTAGTCGCCACCGATGAACAACAGCGTCTGCTGGCCTGGGTCACCGCTGAAAACGGTGACGCCGTGCAAGTCGACACTCTCAAAGCACAACTGCAAAACCGGTTGCCGGGCTACATGATTCCCATGGCCATCATGGCGTTGCCGGAACTGCCCCTCAACAGCAACGGCAAAATCGATCGCAAGGCACTGTTGCAGGGACTTGATGCACTGCCGCTGCAAAGCCACAGCCGGGCACCTGAAGGCGCAACCGAAACCCAACTGGCGCTGATCTGGCAGGAGTTGCTGCAACTGACGCCGGGGGCCGAAGACAGTTTCTTCGAACTGGGTGGCCATTCACTGCTGGCCATGCAGATGATCAGTCGGGTGGAGGCTGAGTTTGGGGTGCGTCCGGATCTGCAATCACTGTTTGCCGCACCCACCATTGCCGCACTGGCGCAGGCCATAGAAGCCCGCCATGCCGATGGCCACGATGCTCAGGACGATAGCCTCGACCTGATGGATCAACTGCTTAATGAATTAGAAGGATAAGTTGTCGTGACCCAACAGACACGCTCCCACGAAATTGCCCGCCGACTGGCGGCACTGCCGGCAGAACAGCAACAGCTGTTCCGCCGCAAACTGGCCGAACAGGGCATCGACAGCTGGCAGTTGCCGATTGTGCCGATGTCCGGACAGGGCGCTCTGTCATTCGCTCAGCAGCGTTTTGTCATGGCCGAATCCATGAGCGCGCGGGCTCTTTATAACTTATGTTCGGTGCTGCGCTTTGATACACAGCTGCAACCTGAGCGTTTGCAACAGGCACTGAGCCGGCTGGTACAGCGGCACAGCATACTGCGCACTGCCTACCATCAGCCGGAACCCGGTCAATGGCAGGCCGAGCTGCTCGATCAGCCCTGGTCCGGTCTGCAACAGCAGGCTTTGGCTGCGGTTGCCGATGATGACTGGGTGCAACAGCGTTATGAGGCCGAGCTGGCCGAGCCGTTGGACCTGCAACAATGGCCGTTTCGGGCACGCCTGTATCAGGATGACAGCGGCTATTGGCTGTTTTTTACCGTGCATCATGTCGCGTTTGATGCCTGGTCGGCGCAGATACTGGTGACTGACCTTTGTGCGTTGTATGAGGCTGATGAAACTTTGCCGGCACTGCCGATTCAGTATGCTGACTACGCCGTCTGGCAGCAGCAGTGGCGCGATGGTGATGACTATCAGCGCCAGCGAAACTACTGGCAACAACAGCTCGATGGTCTTCCGACACATTTGAAACTGACTACAGACTACCGCCGCCAGCCGCTGCATGCGCGTGATTTTCGTGGCGACATTGCCACTCTGGTCTTGGACGAGGTGCTCAGTCGACCGTTGCGCCAGCGCGTTCGAGCCCTCGACAGCACGTTGTTTATTTATTTGCAGACTGCCTTTGCCTGGGTGTTGTCCCGGCACAGTGGTCAGCTGGATCTGTGTATCGGTTCATCGGTGGCCAATCGCGGCCGGGCAGAGCTGGCAACCCTGGTCGGCCCGTTACTGAATACCCTGGTACTGCGTCATGACCTCACTGCCGATCCATCTTTTCAGCAATCGCTGCAACGCAGCCAGCAATTGATCGCAGCCGCGTATGATCATCAGGATCTGCCGTTCGAACACTTGCCGGAGCTGCTGCAATGGCGTCATGACCCACTGCACTCGGCCATTATTCAGGTGATGTTCGTGCACGTGGCGCTGCCCGTCAGCCAGCGTCTGACTCTGGGTACCAGTACCGCCGATGTGCTACAGCGGAGCCATAAGCATGCCCGCTTTGACCTGACTTTGCGGGTGGTGGAAACCGAACAGCGTGAAGACATCCACCTTGAACTGGAATTTGCCGCAGAACTGTTCAGCATAGCCACTGTCAATCGCTGGCTGACGCAGATGCAGCAGTTGTTGCAGAGCACGCTGACGCAGCCGGATCTGACTTTGTCACAATGGCGCTTCGAACAGGATAACAGCCGGTTGGCAGGCGAGCCGCTACCGGAAAAGCCACAGGATCTGTTGGCGCGGGTGCGGCAGTGGAGTCAACAGCGACCGCAGGCCATCGCCCTGGAAGCCGGCGATGAACAACTGTCCTGGGCTTTGCTGCATCAGCGCTTGAACGAACTCGATCATTGGCTGCAACGGCACAAACTTCGGCGTGGAGATCGCCTCGGCATTGCGCTGGCGCGGTCACCCTTGCAGGTGGCCCTGATGCTGGCGTGCTGGCGGCGTGGCATCGTGACGGTGCTGCTCGATCCGCGCCAGCCGGCGCAGCGTCTGAACACCGTGCTGACCCAGGCCGATGCCCGGGCGGTGGTAATGGCCGGGCAGCTTGATGAGGTGCAGGCGGTGCCGGGTCTGCTGCTCAAAGACTGGCCGGCAGACTTGGATAATACAGATTTTATACCGTTATCTTGTGAGGTGGATGTCTCCGCTGCGGGCGATACTGACGCTGATGGCACTGGCGTTGATACAACGGATGAGGCTGATAGCGCCGATCACGCTACCGCGCCGGCATACCTGTTGTTTACCTCGGGGTCCACGGGTGTTCCCAAAGGCGTAGTGGTGAGTCGCGGTGCGGTCAATCACTATTGCGCAGCCATCGCTCAGGCTCTGGGTGATACCGGCCATTCTGAAACCCGTTGGCTGACTTTGGCCACCACCGCTGCGGATCTGGGTATGACCTCGGTGCTCGCAGCGCTGTATCAAGGACAGACATTATTGCTGCCGCCTGCTGAGCTGGCCTTTGATCCGCCGGCATTGGCGGAATTTCTGCATCAGCGACCTGCTGACTGCCTCAAAATCACGCCATCGCATTTAAAAGGGCTGCTCAGTGTCGAAGCACCGGAGCGGATATTGCCACGCCAGCGGCTGATTCTGGGTGGTGAGGGCAGTGATATCGAACTGATCCGGCAGATCCGCGAACTGGCCCCGGTGCTGACGATTATCAACCATTACGGTCCCTCGGAAACCACGGTTGGCATCAGCTGTACCGATCTGAGTGACTGGCATGGCCTTTCCGGGCGCGCCGCACCGCTCGGACGGCCGCTGCCAGGTATGGTGGTGGAGATTCGTGATGACCATGGCCGGCCAGTGCCGCGAGGGCAGGCGGGTGAGCTTTATATCCAGGGACCACAACTGGCTGAGGGCTACTGGCAGCAACCGCAACAGACCGACGCAGTGTTTGTGACTGACCACTGCGGACGCTGGTATCGCAGCGGTGATCAGGTACGTATCAATGATACCGGAGACCTGGAATTTCTCGGGCGGGCGGACGACCAGATCAAACATCGCGGCTACCGGCTGGAGCTTGGCGAAGTACAGCAATGGCTGCTGTCACGGCCTGAGGTAGAGCAAGCGGTGGTTATGGTCCGGCAGGACCATGCCCGGCAGCTGCTGGTGGCCTATCTACAGCCGGCAGAACTGGATCTGGAAACTCTTAAACAGGCCATGCAGGCAGCACTGCCTGATTACATGGTACCGGACCGCTGGTGTCTGCTTGACCAGATCGGCCTGAACGATAACGGTAAAATCGACCGTCAGGCCTTGCCATGGCCACTGCCCGAATCGAAGACCGAAACCTCATCGGCGACACTGACACCGGCACAGGCCGAACTTGCCGAACTCTGGAAACAGATATTGGGCGTGGAGACAGTGACCTCCACCGATGATTTTTTTGCCCTTGGCGGCGACTCCATTCTGAGTCTGCAACTGATTGGCCTTGCTGCCAGACAGGGGGTTCGACTCTCGCCGGCAGCCGTCAGCGCCCATTCGACCCTGGCAGCGATGGCAACCCTGTGGCCGCAACCGGCATTATCTACCAGCGTTGAAACCTTGTTGGAACTGTATCGGGACATCCTGCAACAGCCAGCGTTGGACGCCAACGCCGACTTTTATCAGGTCGGTGGCGATTCCATCCTGAGCCTGCAACTGATCGCCCGTGCCCGCAAAGCCGGGTTGGTCATCAGCCCAAGACAACTGGCCCAAATGCCAACCCCCGCAACCCTCGGCGCCTGGCTGGATCAACAACAACGCCCAGTCAGTCAAGGCACTCATGGGACACCCACTTCGGCAGGCACTCATGGGACACCCACTTCGGCAGCCGCCGTTCAGGGGACACCCACTGCAATTTCAGATACTCATTGGACACCCACTTCTACCGTTCAGGGGACACCCGCCGTTCAGGGGACACCCACTGCAGTTTCAGATACTAATGGGACACCCACTTCTACCACTCATGGTGCTGCTCATGGGACACCCACTTCAGCAGCTGCCGTTCAGGGGACACCCACCATAGCGGACCCGGTCGATTGCCCGCTGCGGGAACATGCTCATGGGACACCCACTTCAGCAGCCGCCATTCAGGGGACACCCACCGCAGATGCTCATGAGACACCCACTTCAATAGCTGCCGTTCAGGGGACAATAGCTGCCGTTCAGGGGACACCCACCATAGCGGACCCGGTCGACTGCCCGCTGCGGGCGGATTCTGATCAGCCGGTGCCGTTGTCGCCGGCGCAGAAGCGGTTGTGGTTTTTGCAGCAACTGGAGCCGGATAGCCGCAGTTATCATGTGACCCAGTTGTTTGACGGGCAGGGACCGGTCAATCATCAGGCGCTGAAACTGGCGGTGAATGGTTTACTGAGCCGGCATCCGATTCTGCGTTGCCGGATGTTTGAGGCAGATGGCGAGGTCTGGCAGCAACCGCTGGCTGATTCGCCCGAGGCTTTGCGGATAGCCGATTCCGGTGATGCCAAAGCTTTGTTGGATCAGGCTTTAGCCCGGCAGTTTGATCCGGCGGCTGGCCAGTTGATCTACGTTGATCTGATTCCGCGTGAACGGGATCGGTGGTGGTTGCTGGTCAGTCTGCATCATCTGGTGACCGATGGTTGGTCCATGGGATTGCTGGTGCAGGATTTTCTGGCTTTGTATCAACAGGCGGACAGTGGCGAGGTGCCAAAACCAGTCACCGCTCGACCGGATTTTCTCGATTGGATGGCCTGGCAGTCACGCCAGAGCGGCAGTGATCAGGATCAGCAGTCGCGGCAATACTGGCTCCAGCGCCTTCACGGCATGCCGCAGGAGCTGGCGTTGACGACGGTCCATCCCTGGCCGGATCAGCAGACCGATTCGGGTGAGGTCTGGGAGTATCGTTTTGATGACTCCGTTACCCAGACCCTCGATCAATGCGCCAGACAGTTGCGGATCACGCCGTTTCAGCTGCTGCTGGCAGCCTGGCGGTTGTTGTTGTGGCGCTACAGCGGACAGACCGATTTTGGCATCGGTGTGCCGGTGGCGGGCCGTGATCATCCGGCCAGTCAGCAGATGGTCGGATTGTTTGTGAATACTCTGGTTAATCGTGCAGTGATTCAGCCGGATGCGGTCTTCAGCCAGTGGCTGTCTCAGTGCCATGAGGTGTTTCAGCAGGATCTCGAACATCAGCAGTTGCCGTTGCAGTCATTGCTGGAGGCATTGCAGCCGGAACGCAATCTGGCCCGGCCGCCATTGTTTCAGACGTTGTTTAATTATCAGTCCGACTATCACGGGCAACGGCAGATGACGTTGCCGGGCCTGCAATTAGAGGCGGTGAGTGCCGCTCGCAGTGCCAAATTCGAATTAAGCCTGAATCTGTTCCGTCAGCAGCATGTGCAGATGGAGATAGAGTTCAACAGCGATCTGTTTGACCGGCCCTGGATCGATGCCATGGCGGCGGATTATCTCGCCCTGCTGCAACAGATCTGTGAGCAGCCTGATGCCTGTATCGATCATTATCAGTTGCCGTCCATGACGGTGCCTGACAATCCTGCTGCTGAAGCCATTGCCGCGACTGAGGATTTTCTGCAGCGGTTTGAGCAGCAGGTAGCACGACAACCCCATGCCACGGCCGTGGTGGCGCAGGTTTATGGCGACGGGCAGATGCAGCCCATCAGTTATCAGGATCTCAATCGCCAGGCCAATCAGCTGGCTCATTGGCTGTTGGTGCAGGGAATCGGAGCGGAGCAGACCGTAGCGTTCTGTCTGCCACGCAGTCATGCATTGCTGGTGACTTTGCTGGCGATTCAGAAGGCCGGGGCGGCTTATTTGCCCCTCGATCCCGATCATCCACCGCAACGGCTCGATTATATTCTGCAACACGCCGGCCCGGCGCTGTTGTTAACGGCTGAAACGCTGCCGACAACGGTCAAATCGGTGCTCTGGTCTGCGGCCATGGCCGAAGCCGTGACCCTGACGGATGAAAATCCGGTGGTTGAACGTCATCCGGCCAGTTTGTTGTATTGCCTGTATACCTCCGGTTCGACCGGCAAACCCAAGGGCGTGGCGGTGGAGCGGCGGCAGTTTGCCAATTTCCTGACCGCCATGGAGCAGCAATTGCCCCGGTTTCAGCGGGTTCTGGCATTGACGACTATTACCTTTGATATCGCCGGGCTGGAATTGTGTCTGCCACTGGCGACCGGTGCCACGGTGATTCTGGCACAGGAAGATGCCCGTCGTGACAGCGAAGCTCTGGCCGCATTGATTCAGAGCTGGGAAGTGGATCTGATTCAGGCGACCCCCTCGGGCTGGCGATTATTGCATGAATTGCCGGCCGATCAGCTGGCGGGAATTACCGCGCTGGTGGGCGGAGAGGCATTGGACCGGGAACTGGCACGGCGACTGAGTCAGCATTGCCGGGCCTTGTTTAATGTATACGGGCCGACCGAAACCACCGTATGGTCGACGTTGCAGGTGGTTTCCGGCATGGAGGATGTGAACCTCCGGCCGTTGGTACTCATTGGCAGGGCGTTGCGCAATAACCAGTGTTACGTGCTGGATCAGCGTTTGCAGCCGGTGCCGATGGGGGTGACCGGGGAGTTGTATATCGGTGGCGCTGCGGTGACCCGGGGCTATCTGCATCAGCCGGAGCTGACCGCTGAGCGGTTTGTGCCAAATCCTTTTGATGACTGTGGCGGGCGGCTGTATCGCACCGGTGATCTGATCAAAACGCTGGCCGACGGACGCTTGTATTTTGTCGGCCGGGTGGATCATCAGGTGAAACTGCGGGGCTTTCGGATTGAACTCGGTGACATCGAAAGCCAGTTGCTGGCGCACCCGTCGATTGCTCAGGCGGCGGTCTGTGTCTGGCCGCAGCAGCAACAGTTGCAGGCGTATTGTGTCATGTCGCCGGAGCAGGATTTCGATCCTTCAGAACTGCATCGCCACTTGCAGGCCCGGCTGCCTGAATACATGTTGCCCAATGGTTATCAGGTGTTGTCCGAACTGCCTCTGAACGCCAGTGGCAAAGTGGACCGCAAAGCGCTGCCGGAGCCCACCCGGCAAGCGGATTCCGGGGCGTCTCAGAGCATGTTGCAGGGCGCTTCCCAGCGCTTGCTGGCACAGGTCTGGCAGCAGGTATTGGGTCTCGCGGAACCGGGGCCGGACAGTCATTTCTTTCAATCCGGTGGACATTCACTGCTGGCGGCCCAGGTCCGTGCGCGATTGCTGCAACAAGGCTGGTCGTTACCGTTGAAGGCGATGTTTGAACACCCGCGGCTGGCGGAGATGGCTGAGCATATGAGCGCTGTCGAGACTCATCATATTCCGAAGCTGTCCCATTCCGGATTTATACCGTTATCTCATGCGCAGCGGCGCTTGTGGTTTATGCAGCAGCTGGAGCCGGCGGATGCCAGTTTTAATATGAGTTTTGCCGTTGAGTTGCACGGCGAGCTGTCAGCGGCACGGTTACAGGCGGCGGTTGATGCGGTGGTGGCGAAGCATGACATTCTGCGGGTGACTTATCACCAGCACGAGGGCGAGCCGATGCAGCGGCTGGAGCCGCAACTGCGGGTGGCTGTCCAGTTACAGGATTTGCACGACTGCCCAGCCGAGGCTGTGGCGGAGCGATTGGATCAGGCGGCCTCCGAGGTGTTTGATCTGACCCGTGATGCGCCATTGCGGGTGTATCTGTATCGACTCGGGGAGCAGCGCTGGCTGTGTCAGTTGATCCAGCATCATATTGCGTCCGACGGCTGGTCCGGCGAGCGTCTGATCGCTGATCTGACCGAAGCCTATCAGCAGCTGACGACTCAGGATCAGGCGCAGCTGCCACCGTTACCGGTGCAGTATCTGGATTATGCCTGCTGGCAGCACAGCGAGGCAGTCCAGCAGCAACAGGCTCTTGGATTGCACTGGTGGCGGGAGAATCTGCAAGGGATTCCAGCGCAGCTGGCGCTGCCGTTCGATCATCCACGGCCGGCTCAGGGGGGCAATGAAGGCGACGCCATCGTGCTGACGCTGACGACCTCGCAGACCGAAGCCCTGTATGCCCTGGCAGCTCGCTACGAGTGTTCATTGTTCATGGTGCTGGCGGCGTTTTACAGCAGCGTGATTTACAGCGAGAGCCGAAGCCAGGATCTGGTCATCGGCACCGATGTCGCCAACCGTGAGTTGCCGCAGACCGAGGCGCTGATCGGGTTTTTTGTCAACCTGATTGCCTTGCGTTTCCGGCCCCGGGCGACGTTGACCTTTGGCGATTATCTGCAACAAGTGAAACAGGTCTGTCTGTCCGGTTTTGAGCATCAGCATGTGCCGTTCGAGCGGGTGGTGGAAGCCGTTCGCCCGCAGCGCATTGCTGGTCAGCATCCGTTGATTCAGGCCTTACTGGTGATGCAGAACATGCCAGCGGCGCAGCAGTCCATCGAGGGACTGACGGTTATCCCCAAACCCGGCCGCCAGCGTCATTCCAAATTTGATATGGCGTTATTTGCCAGCGAACGGACTGAAGCGTCCGGGCGTGCCCTGGAACTCCGCTGGGTCTATCGCCGCAGCCTGTTTGAGGCGACCACGATCACCCGCATGAGTACCACTCTGACGACTCTTATTGATCAGGCTGTGCAGCAGCCACAACTGTTATCAACCACTCCGATGACTGCCCTGGTGGCGGCATCGAGTCGTACATCAATGAATGCTATGGAATCTGAACCCATGTCTAGTGAATCCGTTTCCTCTGAAACACCGCCGGTAGCGGCCAAGTCAGCCAAGCTGAGCAAACTCAGCAAAATGAAAACCAGCCGTCGCGACCATCGTCAGCCGGCAAATCAGGCTCCGCGCATCCATGTTGCACCGTTGTCCGCTGAACGGCCGTTGCCGTTGTGTGTGGAAAATCAGGAGCCAGGGCTGGACCCGGTGGCCTGGGCCAATGGCCATCAGCAGCAGATACTGAGCTGGCTGGAGCAATATGGCGGCATTCTGTTTCGTGGTTTTGATCTGCCGACGCCGGTGGCGTTTGAGGCCTTCTGTCAGGGGATGTATCCAGAGCTGTATGGCCGCTACGGAGATCTGCCGAAAAAAGAAGTGGGGCGGAACATTTATCAGTCCACGCCGTATCCGAATGATCAGATGATCATGTTTCACAACGAAAGCTCTCACCAGCACCGTTGGCCACGGCGGCAGTGGTTTTATTGCGAAATCGCCGCAGCAGAAGGCGGTGCCACGCCGATTGTCGATTGTCGGGAAGTTTATCGCCGGCTACCGGTGGATATCCGCGACAAGCTGATGCGCAAGGAACTCCGGTATGTGCGTAATTTCAGCAACCTGGATGTCAGCTGGCAGCATTTTTTCAAAACTGATAGCCGTGAAGCGGTAGAGACCATCTGCCGTGAAGGTGGTATCGGCTTTGAATGGTACGGCCAGGACAATCTGCGTATCAGTCAGAACTGTCCGGCCATTATCCGTCATCCGGTGACCGCTGAAATGAGCTTCTTCAATCAGATCCAGTTACATCACGTCAGTTTTCTGGAGTCGGACGTACGCCAGTATCTGCTGGCTGCCGGAGGCGAGGAGAACCTGCCCCGTAACGTTTATTACGGTGATGGTGAGCCCTTGGAGCAGAGCACGGTTGATCTCATCAGTGAGCTGTACGAATCCTGTGCTGTGCGTTTTCAGTGGCAACCAGGTGATGTGGTCATGGTTGATAACATGCTGGTGGCCCATGCCCGCGATCCATTCAAGGGCGAACGCAAAATGGCCGTGGCCATGGGGGATCTGTATCAGCACAGTGATCTGCCGGCGGTTGACGGGGAGGAATGCTGATGACCAGTCTCATTCAAAACGGCTCTGCCTTAACTCTGCAACAACAGCGATTTGAACCTTCTGCGGCGGCGATGTTCTGGCTTGATCTGGGACAACAGCCGGAAGCCCTGGTGGAATCACGGTTACGTGCCTTGATACGCCAGCATGAAATTCTGGCTACGGTGTTTGGGGAACAGTCGGGTTTCCATGGCTTACGCCAGAGTGTCATTGATGGCCAGCTCGATTTTCGCTGTATCAGCGGGGATCAGGACGAACAGCTTGTGGCCGAAGCCGTCTCGGTATTTGCTGATCAGCAACCGCAGTTGCTGGCCTGGTTCTGGCCGGGAGATCAGAACAACCGGCTGTTGCTGGTCGGTTCCGCCATGCAGCTTGATCCTGGTTCGGCTGCCAATATCGGCCGCTGGTTGCAGGCACCTGAGATGCCTGAAGAGGTGGACATGCAGTACCTCGACTATGCCGACTGGATAATGGATTTACAGCAGGAGGACGACGCGCTAACCGCCCGTACCTTCTGGCAAGGACTGGAACTGACCCGGCTGCCGGCCATTCAGCTGGCGGAACCGTCTGGTTTGCCAAGCCAGCGGTATCAGTCTGTGTGTCGGCCCATAGAGGCAGATCTGGTGGCGGCCATGGCGGATGTCAGTCAGGCCTGTGACAGTTCGGTGCCACAACTGCTGCTCACCGTCTGGGCGGCGCTGTTGAGTCGCCTCAGCGGACAATCTGAGTTTCAGCTCAGTCTCTATCACGACTGCCGGCAGAATTACGATGAACTGGCGGACACTCTGGGTGTGCTGACCCAGCCGATTCCGATGCCTTTTCATGAGCTGCAACAACAGTCTTTGAACCGGCAATTGCCTGCGCAGGAAGTGCTCTGGCAGCAGATGCTGGAATGGCAGGAGTATGTGGGCGTGGTCGAAACAGAGCATCGTAGCGAGGTTGCGGGATTGTACTGGCAGGCGCGCTCAGCAGCCGAACTGGAGCTGCTGACTCCGGCTGGCAACTGCGGCCTGTTACTGCACGGATGTGCCGACGAGCAGGGTGGTGGCTGGCAATTATTCTATGATCAGGGACGCTACCGTGGTGCAACAGCTGATCAACTGTTGCGGCGGTTTGAGCACTTGTTAAAGCAGGTGTTGGCTGCGCCGGATAGGCCTTTGGGTGACTTCGACCTGCTGCTCGAAGGCGAGGACTGCGGATTGACCGGTAGCGGTCTGCAACAGCCTGCGGCCGGACACTTTATGCATCAATGGCAACGTTCGGTCGAAATGGCACCAGGATCAGCAGCACTGCAATGCCAGACCGATGTGATCAGCTATCGTGAACTGGATCAACGCAGTGACCAATTGGCCGCGGTACTGCAACAGCACGGAGCCGCGGTTGGTACTCTGGTGGCGCTGGACCTGCCACGACAACCGGCATTTGCCGTGGCGTTACTGGCGGTCTGGAAAACCGGAGCCGCCTATCTGCCACTCGATCCCGACCAACCCATTGGCCGACGGGCAATCATCGTCAAAGATGCCCGCCCGGTTGTCATCCTCAGCCAGGATACTGCCGTATGGGACGGCGCTTTATGGGACACCCACTTAAACGATGCTTCGCAGGACATCCACCTGAACCATTCAGGGGACACTCACTTAAACGATGCTTCGCAGGACATCCATCTGAACCGTTCAAACCATTCAGGGGACACCCACTTAAGCGACACTTCGCAGGACACCCATCTGAACCATTATTCAGGGGACACCCACTTAAGCGACACTTCGCAGGACATCCATCTGAACCGTTCAGGGGACACCCACTTAAATGACACCTATGGCAGCGCTGATCTATGGCGACCGGTGGTGCTGTCGCCTGATCAACTGCCGGCATCTGGTGTGGAGCTGGCAGCCCCGGAGTATCGCATCGAGGATCTGGCCTATGTGTTGTACACCTCAGGTACCACGGGCACTCCGAAAGGCGTTCAGGTCAGTCATCGGGCTCTCAGTCATTATTGTCAGGCAGCGATTGAGGTACTGGAGCTGCCATTGGGCGGTCATTACGGATTGGTGTCATCGCCGATGGCGGATCTCGGCAACACCATGCTGTTTCCATGCTGGGTTCAGGGCGGCTGTTTACATCTGCTGGATAAAACCAGTTCCACCGATGCCGGCGCGTTTCAGGCTTATCTGGCCCGCCAGCCGCTGGATTGTCTGAAGATCGTACCGGCGCATTTTCTGGCTCTGAGTGAAGGCCAGCCGTTGGCTCGGGTGTTGCCGGTGCAGCGTTTGATATTGGGTGGCGAGCGTATTCCTTTGCATCTGCTGGAGCTGTTGTCAGCGCATGCCGGATCATGCCGGGTGTTTAACCATTACGGTCCGACGGAAACCACTGTCGGAGTGTTGTGGCGGGAAGTTGATCTGGCCGCCGCGCCGTTGCGCAGTTCGCTGACCGGGGTTATGGGCGACAATCGCGTCTATCTGCTCGATGAGCAGTTGCAACCGGTGCCGCCCGGTCAGGTCGGGGAGTTGTATATTGCCGGACCTCAGCTCAGCCTGGGCTATTTGAATGACCCGGTTCGCAGCGCCGCAGTATTTTTACCGGATCATCGGTACGGTCAGCAGCGCATGTATCGCAGTGGTGATCTGGCAGTGAAATGCAGTGATGGTTCGCTGGAGATTCTCGGGCGTGCTGATCATCAGGTAAAAATCCGCGGATTTCGCCTGGAACCGGCGGAAGTGGAAGCCACGTTGATGACCCATCCGGCCATTCAGCAGGCCAGTGTCCTGGTACAGGGACAGGGGGAACAGGCAAGGTTGTGCGGTTTTGTGGTGCCGATGGCCGACGCTGGTGACGATGAATCCACTCTGAAAACCTGGCTGGGCGAGCGCTTGCCCGATTATATGGTGCCGGCCCGGTTGATGACGGTGACGGAGATTCCGTTGAACGCCAACGGCAAGGTCGATCGCCAGTTGTTGCTGGAGCGAATGGAGCAGCAACACCGGCGTCAGTTTGTCGCGCCGCGCAACGATACCGAACAGCAGATATTGACGGTGTGGCAGCAGGTACTCGGGCAGGATGATGTCAGCGTGATGGACAACTTTTTTGATCTTGGTGGCCATTCGCTCGCGGCCATTAAAGTCATTGCCCGGTTACGCAGTCATTTTGACCGTGAACTGCCCACTGACTTATTGTTCCGATTACAGACCGTGGCGGCGCTGGCAGAACTGTTGGGGCAGGGAGAATCGGCATCGGTGCAGCCGCCTTCACGTTTGCTGCCTTTGAGTCAGGCAGCCCAGGGCCCTGCCATCGTGCTGATGCATTCTATCGGCGGCCATGTCCGCTACTATCAACCCATGGTGGATCGCTTGCAGGGGCGCTTCAATGTCTACGGTTTACTGGCAAATCCGACACTATTGGTCAACACCCCGGCCGAACAATGGCCGTTACTGATCGAGGATTATCTGCAACAATTACAGCCGTTGAAGTCTCAGCCGCTGGTACTGGCAGGCTGGAGTCTGGCGGCCAGAATGATGATGATTCTGGCGGAGGCCTTGCAGCAACAAGGGTTTACTGTACAGACCCTGGCATTGATCGATTACGAACCTGGCAAGGATCTCGATAACGCCGATGATGAACAACAGCAACTGCTCGAAGATATCCAGCATTATTGCCGTGAACACGGGATCGAAATCAGCGCTGGCGACTGGCAGCAATTGCAGAATGCAGTCGCACAGGATTACGCCTCAGGCCTTAAACAGCTGCTTGCCAATGAGCACTTTCATCAGGCTCTGGGTGCGGAAGTCCCGGTGGAATGGATACACGAACGCATCATGATGCGTTGGGCGGTCAAGAAGGCATTCTATCTGGCACCCATGCCAGTGTTGGATATTCCTTGTCTGGTCTGGCGCAGTGACGATAATCCGGCCGCCGTGGAAGCATGGCAACCATATAGCCGACAGCCACTGAAAGGCTGGTCGATCAAAGCAAACCATTACAGCATTCTGGAGTCTGAACAATTGGTTGTGCAGTTAACGGAAAACATAACATGAACATGATGAAACAACTGCTGGCGCAGTCCAAAGGCACCATGATGCTGGCGGTTCTGGCCAGCCTGTGCAGCGCCGCCGCCGGTATTACCCTGGTGGGCGGTATCAACCATGCGCTGGAAAATGGCATCCACTCACTGGCTGGTTCCGGAGGATTTTATCTGGCGCTGGTGGCGCTGCTGTTCGCCAGCGGCGTGTGGTCGCAGATATTGCTGGTGGGACTGGGCCATAAAATGGTGTATCGGCTGCGTTGCCGATTGGTGGAACGTATTCTCAACACTCCGTTGGCACGGCAGGAAGCACTGGGTGCTCCAGCGCTTTATAACGCTTTGACCCGAGATGTCACCATGGTGGCCAATGCCACCAGACAACTGCCGGTTTCCCTTTACAACGGCTTGCTGCTGGTAACGGGTTTGGCCTATCTGGCCTGGTTATCACCATTACTGTTTGGCGGTCTGGTGATACTGGTCGGATTGGGAGTATGGGGGGATTTTCGTCTCGCCGGACGTATTAAAACCATGATGCAGAAAGTGCGCCGGCTGGATGATGAATTATTCAGGCAATATGAAGCGGTGGTGGAAGGGCGTAACGAACTCGGCTTAAGTGAGCCCCGCCGCCGGTTTCAGTTTCATCAGCGTTTTAAACCCCAGGCACAGCAAGCCAGAGACACAGCCATAAAAGCGGAGGTGCTGTGGGCCATCAATCTTAACTGGACCACGGTACTGGTGTTTGCGCTGATCGGAATGATCTTTTTTGCCGGCCTGGCAGTGGAGACCGTTTCCCAGGAAGTCATCGTCGGCTATGTGCTGGCGATTATGTTTTTAAGAACGCCGATTGCCATGATCCTGGATGCCATTCCGGCGGTCATTCGTGGCAACGTGGCACTGCGGGCGATAGACCGGTTGCAGCTAGGTGAGGCAGAGAGCGGCATATCCGCGCCATCAGAAAATGCGGCAATACAGGCACCTGCGTTTGAATCCCTGCAATTGAAACAAGCCTTATACCGTTATCTTGATCAAGGTGATGAAGCCGGGTTTCAGCTCGGGCCGGTTGATCTGGACATTCGATCCGGCGAACTGATCTTTTTGATTGGTGGTAACGGCAGCGGTAAGTCCACTCTGGCAAAACTGTTAACCGGCTTATATTTACCCACCGATGGCTCTGTCAGCCTCAATGGCGAGCCGTTGACGGAACAGACTGCCGCACAACATCGCAGCTGCTTTGCGGCGATTTTCCCCAACTTCTTTTTGTTTGATGATGTACTGGATGCCACCGGTGTTGGCGCAGACCACCCGCGCATCCAACACTACCTCAAGCGACTGGCGATTGATCATAAAGTGACCGTGGAAGACGGTAAATTATCCACCAAGGCGCTCTCTCAAGGACAACGAAAACGACTGGCCTTGTTGCTGATGTACCTCGAAGATCGTCAGGTATTACTGCTGGACGAATGGGCCGCAGACCAAGACCCGGTATTCCGTGAAGTTTTCTATCGGGAAATACTGCCAGAACTCAAAGCTGCCGGAAAAACCGTAATCGCCATTACCCACGATGACCGATATTTTGACGCCGCCGATCGTTTGTACAAACTCGAACAAGGCAAAATATTTGAATTCGTGATTGGCAGAGACCAGGTGTTTGGGGTGACGGAAAAGCTTAAGAATAGTGGGGCGGTTTGAATGCCACATCAGTATAAACAACGAAGTGCATAGTGCGCATCATCACCATGGCAACTGCAGTATTTGTGTTAAGGAACCTGTGGATGAAGGGCAGAGTTTAAGTAAGAGGGGAATCCATAAATTGTCTCTTGTAAGCTGCCGATTTGATGAATATCTCTGTGGAGTCGAAATAATTGATATTGTAAAGAATAGGCTTGTTTTGTGTTTGAGAGAGCTGTTAAATGCCGTCTTTCCGGTCACTTGGTTTATTTTAGTTGAAACTATGTACTCAAGATCAGTTAATAAACATCACATGGAATTAGTTGTACCATCACAAGAGTTTAAGTCTGCCTTTGAGCGTTTCTACGATGACTTCGCTCAAAACGATGTCGAAAACGCTGAGTATTACCTTGAAGGTAAAGCTGATTTTCCGAAATATGTTCAGCATTTGAGTGATGAAGCAGCTGGTTTAAATCTGCGTGAAGGCCATGTGCCATGCAGTCACTTTTGGCTGATAGACAATGAAAAATCTATCTTTGGTGCAATTCGAGTTCGTCACAATATCGATAATAACTTTCTCGCCTTCGAGGCTGGGCATATTGGTTACGATATAGCTCCTTCACACAGGGGAAAGGGTAACGGTAAATTAATGCTTAAGTTGGCAATATCAAAAGCAGCAGAACTAGGCATCGAAAGAGTGCTGCTGATCGCAGATGAGGATAATTTTGCGTCACGAGGCGTCATCGAAGCCAATGGTGGTAAGTTTGAGAAAATCGTTATAGGTCAGGTTTTTCCACATCCTTTGGCTAGATATTGGATTAACTGTAAGTAACCAGCTTTGACGGTACATTGGAAAATCAAAGCAGCGTACTTCATCTGCTAAAGGCTTTGTATTCCGTTGTTGGCAATATTAGAAACCAGCTATAACTTATCAGGAGATAATAAATAGCTAAAAAATATAGAAATATTTCTATAGGGTTGTTATTGATACAAAGTACTACTTGTTTTGCCGGATATGTTGTAACCGATGGGATAATTACCAAGGTTGCTAATTCTGAAGCGAATAATGATAGGTTTGTTGTTTCTGTATCTGGAGGCAGTGGTCCGTGTGCAAATCAAAATATATCGTTTCCAAAAGGAAAAGCCGGTTCACCGGAAATTTTTACTAGAGCTTTTAGTATGGCACTAACAGGACTTAGCACGGGCATGAAAGTGCGCATACATAATTACGAATCTGACGACTGTTTTAATGCTGCATGGATTGAACTTAGCAAGTAGTTTCTAACAAAGTACTGCTAGCTTAGGGATTACCTACGTTCCGCTTCGGTAATCCTATAAGTGCAGTGTTATGCGATCAAAGGACTAGGCCATGAGTAAGGTAATTTGTGGTCATTCAGACTTGATATGACAGTTCTTGATGCAGATTTACTGAGAGAAGAATTTGGAACAAGGAAAGTAGGAAATCACTAACAAATCGAGACGAATACAATTCAAACCAGTCTGGCCTTACAAATTCTTTCCACCAGCGCCTTCAGCTTGATCACTTCCGATTCCAGATACTTCAATTCCTCTTCTGTGATTTCGTAATGCTCTGAATAACGTGCGTCGATGTAGGCGCGTTGCAAGCGGCGAAAACAACGCCTATGGAATTTACTATCTAGGGGAAAAATACTGCCAAACTCGGGATCGATCTGTATGCAAAGATGTTGCAGTTTTTCGATGTTGTGAGTTTTCGGAAAGTAGTTAGTGCAGGTGAGGAGTGCACAGGCATACAATCGTTCTACAGATTGGTGAAGCATAAATGCAGCGTGAATTAAATCCTCTTCAGAGAGAGCAAATTCAAAGTGTCGAAGAAAACGAAAGGAAGAGTTTGAAAATTGATCATAATGCTTCTGCGCAATCTCGCGGCGTTCTGCTTCGGTTAAGTTTCCGGGTAGTGCCAGCGGTCTGGGAGTTGCCGAAAACAGCTCAATGCCTTCCTCACGGATATCCTTAAAAAAATAATGACCCTGAAGCAGGCGTTTATTCACGTCTTCCAGGTCATGCACAATCAACCCCAACGGCGCAGAAGTGACCTTGCGGCTGATCTGTTCTTCTGCCCGTTGCCAGACGATATCCTCATCCACCAGCGTCGGCTTGTTCACCACCACCAGAATATCGTAATCACTGATATAACCATTCTCCGGATCATTCACCCAGGTACCCTTGGCGTGGCTGCCAAAGAGAATGATTTTCAAAATCCGGTACTCGGTTCTGCGCCCGGTCTTGCCTTGCAGAAAATCCTCCAGAGTATCACGCAGGATGGTAGAGATAGTCTGGAGCTCGTGCTGCTTGGTTTTCGGCAGGTGATCAAGGCCGGTTTTCATGGTGATCGTGACAAATTCTTGAATACATACAAGCGGCTTAGTGTGAGGGTTGATAGCCGGAATGTCTATAGATTGGCCGGGCGGGGGCAGTGTTGGTTTGGAGGGGTTTATAGGGGACGAAACCAGTGATTGAGCCTGTGACAAATAACCGCGTTGTGAATAGTTTTTCGGGTATCGATTGTTTGCATTTTACACGCCCCTGTCAGCATGATTTACAGGATGCTGTATTCATAAACAGTATGTATAAAATAACACCTATTTTTTTGCGATAAATGTCATAAATAATCATGCTTTAAGACTCAGTATCCAGATATTCGCCGGATACTCGGTCTGAAGACATAATATCCGGAATAATGAGCTGAAAATACGATACTTGTCTGGTTGGTTAAGTATTATGGGTCTTCTATAAAGCCATGAATTCAGTGGCCTGCAGGCGACCGATTTTTCCGGATACTGCGTCTCCAGACCGAATATCCGGCGAGCGAAATTGACAGAAATGGGCTGTGTGCCTATGTTGATGGGGTTTGATGAGACTGAGTCAGTTTGGCGGCTCAGGAAAAAGCGTCTTCTGGATATTTTGTCAGATGACGTGGAATAACTGTTAAGTGATATTAAAGCAGTGTGGAGATATGAAAGAAAAGCTGAATAAAGACCAGTACTTGTTGATAGTGGGCTGCGCTGTAAAAGAGGATTTCTCTGCGTGGAACGAATACGTTAAAGAAACTGAAGACCTAATAAAATTACGTGAAGCAAATTTTGAAGGTTTAGTGATCAAAGAGGCTATATTCCAGAATAAAAATGGCGAGGGTGCTGATTTTTATGGTGCCAACTTCAGTAATGCTCACTTATTATCTGTTGATATGACTGACTGCCATTTTATGGAAGCAAACCTTTCATCTGTTCGTGCAGAAGGTTCAGCTTTCCATCGTGCAGACTTTGTGAGAGCAGAGCTAACTAAAAGTACTTTTACCCTCTGTAATTTTTATGACGCGTCTTTTCAAGAAGCGAATATGTTTTCTGTAGAATTCTATGAGTCTCATTTTCAGGATTGCCGTTTCAATCGTGCTGACTTGTCAAAGGCAAAATTTTACGGCGGAGGCTATAACCCGCTTGTGCGTCAAGAGTTACGTTTTAACTTATGCGGGGCAAGTTTTTATAATGCTAAGTTTACGAGCGAAACGTATTTTCATTTGGCAGATGTGTCCAAAGAGACGGACTTTCGAACAATTAGCTTCGAAAGCGCATGCTATTCGGCAGGATTAAGGCAGTCTCTTCAATATTGTAACCGCCGACATAATTGGAATGACTGGTATAAGAATAATGGTTTTTTTAATAAGCGTTTAGTCCGACTATTTTGGTTTGCATCAAATTATGGAAGCTCTCCCAAACGGGTAATACAGTCATTTTTCTCGGTGTGCTTCTTATATGCATTGATTTACTGGTTGTTTCCATCCCTAACCTCTGTCGAGGGAGATATATCATTTATACGTAGTATTTACTTTTCTGTTGTAACTATGACTACGTTAGGTTTTGGTGATATTTATGCAAATTCTAGTAGTTGGTTTTCTCAGCTGCTATTGACTACTCATGTATTATCAGGGTATGTGTTATTAGGTGCATTAATAACGGTATTATCAAATTTATTTTCCGCCGATGGGCCATCGCGAGGATTGGTCAAGCACCCGCCAGAACCAAAGGCAAGAATGAGGATTAGCGTCAAAAATATCACTTAACAAGGTGCTGCTGCGGAAAATTTACTCGCTGGCGCTCCTAAATTTCCGCAGAGCACGGCGTTAAGTGTGAATCATGAACAAACATTGTTGCGAACGGATGGAAGGCGCAATCAAGCTGGATTGCGAGTTACACGAAGATATTTATTCATGTCCCGATGTTCTTATAAGCTACACATCAAAATTCGACGAATATGGCTTAATCATTCATGATGGTGGTTCTGCTTCAATAGCTATCATATTTTGTCCGTGGTGCGGTACGAAGCTGCCTGAATCCAAAAGAGATTTGTGGTTTGATGAATTAGAGAATAATACAGGACACCCATCTTAACTATTGATATTCACGCCAACAGCCGGCATTATTCGATACTGTATATTTATCAGTATAAAGATGTATGATCATGACCCGATCAAGGAAGTCGCAAATCTCACTTGAAGCCACGCCTTATTATCACTGTGTTTCCCGCTGTGTCCGTCGGGCGTTTCTGTGTGGAGTTGATGCCCTCACCCGGATTAGCTACGAACATCGTCGCCAGTGGGTTGAGGATAGACTGTTGTGGCTGGGTGAGATATTCGCCATCGATATCTGCGCTTATGCCGTTATGTCTAACCATGTCCATGTGGTGCTGCATATTAATGTGCTCCAAAGCCGGCAATGGTCCGCAGAAGACGTTGTGATGCGATGGCATCGTCTGTACAGAGGCTCAGCACTCAGCCACCGGTTTCTGAAAGGTGATGCCTTCTCACCGGCAGAGCAGCAGGCGTTTGAAGCCTTAGTGGCCCAGTGGCGGGAAACCCTGACTTCCATCAGTCGGTTTATGGCGGTGCTTAATGAAGGTATCGCCCGGCGTGCCAATGCCGAAGATCGCTGTACCGGTCGTTTCTGGGAGGGCAGGTTTAAGTCTCAAGCATTGCTCGACGAACAGGCCTTAGCCGCCTGTATGGCGTATGTGGATCTGAATCCCATTCGAGCCAGGATGGCTGTGATACACCGGAAACGTCTGACCATACCTCCGTTCAAATGCGTATTGCGTGCGCCAAGGCGTCCAAACAACCCGGTGATTTACTTCCTTTTGTTGGCAATCCCAGCGCAGACATGCCCGAAGGTTTGCCATTCCAATTAAGCGATTACCTGGAATTGGTGGATTGGACCGGCAGAGCGATTCGGGAAGACAAACGTGGATCTATTGCAGAATCACTTCCTCCCATTCTGACCCGCCTGAATATTTCCGGTAAACAGTGGCAACAATTAACACAGCAATTTGAAAAACAGTTCAGGTGTTTTGCCGGGCAGAGGTCGTCGTTTGAGAAAGTCAGAGATTATTTTCAGTTAAGCCGAACACCACCGAATTTGTTGGCGACCTGATTTCATATCACACCATCAAGTATCCTACTTAAAAGCCTGACTCCTCAAGTAACCTGCTACGCCTCCAGGTCAGCCAGAACTATATTTTTGTTTGCTTTGGAACAAGATGTATATAGTTTGGTTATGTAGTAAACCTGATTCATTCGGTTTTTTTTACAAGGTAGTAGCGAATCATCGTTGCCTTGTTTCGTTTTTTTATTTTAAAGTGGGTGTCCTGTTATATTAATAAAACCATGAATTCAGTGGCCTGCAGGCGACCGATTTTTCTGGATACTGCGTCTCCAGACCGAATATCCAACGAGCGAAATTGACAGAAATGGGCTGTGTGCCTATGTTGATGGGATTTGATGAGACTGAGTGAGTTTGGCGGCTCAGGCAAAAGCGTCTTCTGGATATTTTGTCAGATGACGTGGAATAACTGTTAGCATACCGATTCATCCATAAAACGGAGTTAGAATTTTGAATCGCACTATAAACATTCGTATAACTGATTCAACAAATAAGTCTTGGCAATTCACAGGTCTTAGAGAGCTATACGAGTTTATTGATTCAGAAAAGACCTACTGGAAAGAGAAACGGGATTTATTGGCAAAAAATGAGAGAAATGTGCATCAGTACATGAATGCTCATGCCGTATTACAAAATATCACCAATACAATCGATAGCTGGAAAGACAACCTTGAAGCCTGGGATGACAATCAATTCAATCAACAATTCCAGAATCTTCAGCGAAATAGTTTCAACAACCTGAATAGCCAATGGATGTGGAGTGGACACCCATATAGTAGTGTTTATGCCAAGTGTCATGAATTACACGGAAGCGTAGCGGCGACAGCATTTATTGACTTCGTGGTACGAGGACAGATAAGTAATAACAATACTCGGCAAGGATTTACGGGCTTAATGCTTGCTTATGAGTTTATTAACCAAGATTCTGAATTAGTTAAGAGGCGCAATGGTGAAAAGGTTTCGCTTGGGCATTTAAGAAATCAGTTAAACGAAACAACTAGCAAACTAATTGGTGAGGTTGAGGATTTCAAGTCCGATTTCTCTCGCTGGGATGAACAAACTAGAAGTGATTGGAGTGAGTGGAAGGAGAATGTTTCTACTGCATGGGATGAATGGATGCAGACATCTTCGGCTGAGCATTCAGATCAGTTATCTTCCCAAAAGGATGAGTTCATAAATTATATGGATGGCTGTAGAACAAGGATTGCCGACTTAGAGAATACATATCAGGAAAAGCTCAGATTAGAAAAACCAGCAGATTATTGGAAGAAGGCGGCAAGAAAGTATGGCATTCAAGGCGGATTATGGAGTTTGGCTCTAGTATTTTCTATGTTGTTAGGCTTCGTCTATTTCTATGATTTCTTTATAGCGTGGTTAAAAGGCCAAGAAATTGGAGTAAAACTGCATACGTTGCAGGGGATAGTTATCTTCGGATCGATAATAACGGTTTACGCTTTCCTTATTAAAACGATTTCCAGGCTAGCGTTTAGTGCTTTTCATCTTATGAGGGATGCAGAAGAA
Source organism: Gynuella sunshinyii YC6258 (assembly GCF_000940805.1). Lineage (GTDB taxonomy): Bacteria > Pseudomonadota > Gammaproteobacteria > Pseudomonadales > Natronospirillaceae > Gynuella > Gynuella sunshinyii. Next base: position 3,595,584 of record NZ_CP007142.1, read on the forward strand.
CGAGAACAGCTAACTTATCTTTACCTTGCGCTTAATCATGGAGGAGATATTGATGCAAGTTCTAGAGAGATCGTGTTACAAGCATTGTTTAGTCGCACCGAGACAGGTCTTCTAGCATCTGAGTCAGGTCCAACCATGCCAGGCATGGCCGAACTTATTAGAACAGCGAGTAAGGCCAAATAATGCGCACGAGAAATATGCTAACAATCGCGTCAATTGGGACTGGTTTTCCGCTAGCGCTCCAAACCAGCCCATTACGCGGGCGTTAGGCGAAAGGTAATCCCATAGATATGATTGATAAAGAAGAACTACACAACATAAATTATGCAGTTGATAACTTTCGTCATTTTCTCTCTGATTCTGAGCGAGTGGCTTTGGATGCAGTCGCGCTAAATGTGACTGGCCTTGGGGATGATAAAGTATCTATTCATATTAAAGGATGTGCAGAGCCATCGGAAGACGTAAGAGAATTACTAAAAGATGGTATGTCTGCCCTGAGGCGGAAGTTGGCAACAAAGCTACTTTCAGAATATCGTAACGAAATATATACAAATAGCTGTTCTAAATGTGGAAAGTTGCCTAAAACTCCAAAGGCTAGAATGTGCACGTGGTGTGGTCATTCATGGTTCGAGTAAATGCGCCTAACAAATTGCTCAATTTGACGCAGCGGTCTACGTTCCTTTTTGTGCATTCGCTTCGCTCATTTTTGCACAAAAATGCACTCCAACCGCTGCGCAAATTAGCAAGGCGTTAGAATTGGTTCTTCATTCAAGTAAATTATGGTTCCGTGGCACAGTCAAATCCGCTACGGTGCAAAGTTAAAATCAGGTGGTATCCAATCGTTAAACTGGGTGCCAAGTTACCATAAAATTGGGTTTGTCCAGTGGCAATTGTTATTCAAAGTTCAATGGTTTCCCGGTCATGCACAATTCTAACAATACAAAGCTGCGGACCACTTCGTGTCAGCTGTTTTAAGCGTTAAATGCTTGAAATCGTTCAAACCAATTAAGGAGAGTTAGCTTGAGTAGCGAAGAAGAAAAAGCAGTAGAAGATTCTCAGGACGATGCTCCAGAGAATGGTGACGTATCGACGCCAAAACAAAGGCGAAAGAAATCAAAAGGAACCCGTCCATTTCCCGTTAATACAATTGAAGAATCGATTGCCGTAGCCAAAGTTATTCGTGAATTTAATGGCGGCAACCCTTGGGGTCCAGATGATATAGCCAAGGCATTGAAGGTCGGAAAGGGTAATAATCTATACTATTTGACGGCTTCGTCCCGAGACTATGGTTTCACAGAAGGAACAATAAGAGCCGAAAAAATATCATTGGCTAACCTGGGTAAAAATGTAGTTTATGCCCGCTCTAAAGAGGAGGAAGTGCAAGCATATGCCGCAGCCTTCAATAACGTTCCATTATTTAAATCTGTCCACGAATATTACAAAGGTAGAGAACTTCCTCAAATTGATTATCTCCGAAATACATTAGTAACTGAGTTCTCATTAGATGAAGAGTTTCATGATGAATTTTATGAAACCTACCAGAAAAACATCCGATTCCTAGCCGATAATAAAGTTCTTGATGCAAAAGTTTCAGGGCCTCAATCAACGCCAAAACAACACTCTGATGATTCCTTAATATTGGGTGAGCCTGAAGGAAAGTCATCCCTTGTAGCATTTGTTGCAATGCCATTCTCAGAAAAGAGTGGGGATTATCCGGATGGTTTCTTTGATGAAGTTCTAACTCAAATAATTACTCCTGCCGCAATCAGTGCGGGCTTCAAAGCCGAAACAGCAAAGAAAATGGGTAGTGATGTAATTCAATCGACCATTATTGGTGACCTAACTAAAGCAGACCTAGTAATTGTTGATTTAACTGAACACAACCCCAATGTTCTCTTCGAGCTTGGTTGGCGTATGGCAATAGACAAGCCAGTAGTTCTTATAAGAGCAATTGGAACCAAACCAATCTTCGATGTTGATCATATGCTGAGAGTATTTGACTATGATCCAAGGTTGTGGAAAAGCACAATTGAGAAAGATATTCCGAAGATGGCAGAACACATCAAGGCGAGTTGGAAAAATCGGAATAGCGATAAGACATATGCAAAAATGCTGAATAGTAAGTAGTAGGCATTTAACAAGCGCGTGCAAGGGACAAAACTACGCTCCAACAAATTGTGGCTCGCTTTGCTCACTTTACCACAATTTGTTTCCGCTACGTTTTGTCCCTGACGCGAGCGTTAAGGTATTTATGGAACGTATTCGAAAAATAAAAACAGGCGATGCTGAGGAGCTCCGGAGGTTATACGGTTCCGTAGTAAATGAAGAGCTTCCATACATACTTAGAAATAGCGTTCCGAGTGTCGAAGAAGAAACACGTTTTATTCAGTCTGTATTGGATAATGACGGTACGATTCTCGTATATGAGAGAGAAAATGGTTCCTTAATCGGAATGTTAACCATAAATAGAATGCCTCATCCTCAACTTAGTCATCGGGCAAGCTTTGGCATTTCTGTTTCTAAGTCTCATCGGAGTCAGGGTATTGGAGAAAGTCTAATTCAACACGCAAAGGTGTGGTGTAAGGACAATGGCATTTCTCAATTGAGCCTAGAAGTATTGGCTTCAAACCCCGCAATCTCTTTGTACGAAAGGCTGGGTTTTGTAGTGATTGGAGAAAATAGCATGGGTATTAAGCTAGAAAAAGAATACCATCCTGTCTTAACAATGGCGGTACCAATATCTTAACAAAACGCTGAAGCAATTCAGCCCTAAATTCACCGCTACGCGGCGGGCTGTGGACTCGCATTCGCTCGCCGCTTAGCTACACGTTAAGTTTAAGAATCATGAATCGAGCACTTGCACAAAAAGTAATTGGTCTGGCTCTTGTTCTGAGTGGCGTAGTACTCCTTGCTCTCAAAGTAACGAGCATCCCCGAAGCTAAGGAAAATTGGGACGCTTGGGCTTCTCCGGGTCGCGGCACATTCTTATTCATTGGGGTATTAGCTGCTGAGTTATTATTTTTAGCCGCTCGTTTTTTCCTGGGTTACGTTCATTTAACGGGCAAGCACCTTGGCCCTTGGAGTTTCTATCCCTTGGTGGTGTTTGTTGCACTAAGTGGCCTATCAGGCATTATTTTAGGTGTTGCGAGTTTAGCTATTCGTTTTGGGCAAGGTCAGAGTCATGCTGCAAAAACTTAACAAATAAGAATATGTCGCGCGATAGCCGCGACATATTCCATTGTTGAACAAGCCCGGTCCACAGTGTCTGCCTTCTTATTTATAGGGAATATATCGTTGAGTGTTTTCTCTTTTCCTGACGCCTGTATCCGCGTCACTTTTCTTCAGCCGAGTACCAGCCTCACCCGGTCGGTGATATTTTTTTCACGGCTCCCATCGTTTCTTTAGTCCTCTTCTGCAGGTGACTTATCGGCACTGTATGTACGCAGAACTTGTTATCCTGGTGGTCGTTTTCGTCTCGTAATATTGGTGATCACCATCGCCTGCTGACAATACGGACACAGAAAACACGCTCGCTTAATCGGCTCAATCCTCGAAAGGTTCACACGCAATACCCACTGAATTATTTTCAGCAACGCTTTGGCATTACCGTGCAGGAAACCGTAATCGCGTACGCGCCTAAACCCGGTTGGCAACACGTGTTGCAGTAGCAACAGCAGAAAATCCTCACCCGGCAGGGTTCGGGTTTGCACCGTTTGAGTTTGATTGTCTGTATACCGGAACGTCACCTGTTGACCATCGTCACTCAACAGATTGTGATTGCTGAGAACACCGCGATATAAATAACGCGACAGATACTTCAACGCACTTTCACCGTGCCCGACGTCCTGGCATTGAACGACCCACTGCGAGGGTGTTGTTGGCAAGGCCAGTCCAGCGTCTCTCAATTGCGTTAACAACCGTGCCCGAAATACCTTGGCCAGCGCCCGGCCATTAAACAGATAATTGCCCTTCAGTTTGCGCCATTCTTTATGTGCCCGGTGAACACCGCCACCCGGTACGACGATATGCACATGCGGGTGATAGTCGAGTCGTCGGGTATGGGTGTGCAGCACAGCGGTCAGCCCCAACCTCGCGTGCAACCGGGGTGAGTTCAGGGCAAAGTCCTGCAAGGTTTTGGCGGCACACTGGAACAGTGCCGCATAGACAATGCGTGGATGGTGTTGTGCGAGCGCGCGCAACTCATACGGCAGTGTGAACGTGGCCAGAAAGTAACGCACCGGTAACCGCTTCTGTTGTTGTCGTACCAACCATTGGCGGGTGTTGTGATGCTGGCACTGATTGCAGAAGCGATGGCCGCACGCCAGATGGCGTTCCATTGTGCCCGCACACTGCCGACAGGCCAGATCCATTGTGCCGTACCGTTCGGTACGACAGCCCAGCAAAGCATGGATGGCGGAACGCTGTTGCGCGGTGATTTGAACGCCCGGTCGTGCCAGCAACCGGGGCCAGTAGCGTTCAATAATCTCAACCAGGGTCATCGCCGCATTCCCTCTGCCAGTGAACCTGAAGCTGACTCATCAACTCATTAATGAACTGATGGGATTGCTGCACCGTGGTCTCAGTCAGTTGGGTATAGAGAGCCGTTGTTTTGGGACATTCATGACCCATCTCATGCTGGATGGCGCGCAGGTTCAACCCGGCTTCAACCAGGTGAGCCCCATAGCAGTGTCGTAAACTGTGGGGCGTGATGCGTTTGTGAATATTGCACTCGGCCACAATGACTTTGAAGGCGCGCTGAACACCGCCACGATCCATGATGACACGACTGGCAAAGCGCTCCTCAGCCGTCTTGCCCGCGGGAAAGAGCAGCTTTGGGTGACGATGGGTCACCCAGTATCGGCGCAAGGCTGACAAGGCGGCGTCGGGCAGAGTGACAAAGTGGTCTTTCTTGCCTTTACCCTGGCGGATATGCACCCGCCTGTGTTCACTGTCGATATCCCCGACCCGTAGGTTCAAGGCTTCACCAAGTCGCAGCCCCATGCTGTATGTCACCAGAATAAAGGTTTGATAGCGCAACTCGCGGGCGGTGTTGATGACCCGCTCGATCTCATTCAAGGTCAGGATATCGGGCAAGACACGGGTTTGCGGTGGTTTGACAATATCGACCCATTGCCAGGGTTTGCCGAGGACCTGATCGTAGAAGAACTGTAAGCCGTTGCGATCCACCTTCACGGTGCTCCAGGAATGGCTTTTAACCAGCGCGAGAAAATAGTCTTTGAGTTGATCCAGGGTTAAGCGGTCAGGGCATTGATCGAAATACTCGGTGATACGCCGTACGGCCCGGGCATAGCAATCGATGGTTGACTTGGTCTTGCCTTGTCGGATGAGTGCGTTAACATGCTGTTGGTACAGTGAATTGAATCGTTTTTGCTGTGCTTTGTTCATCATAATGCCTCCGTGATCGCAGAGCGGAATGTCTGCGTAGAGGCATTATTACTTTAGTGTGGTGTGTGTGGGTTTTAATCTGCCGCATAGCGGCTTCGTTCAACAAGTCAATCAACTACGCGCCTTCGGCGCCGGACGCAGCAAAGCTGCGCCGGTTATTGAGGCGTTAACTGCTTTAGGTAAGAACCGTTGAATTTAATTGTTACTCAAAATCCAGATCAAGATTTAGTTGATGGTATAAGAGCAGGACTTCAGGTCCATAATCGTCCGTTTCTAGAAAATGTAGTCCGAACTCATTTGTCTGTTCATGGAAAATTTGAAGACGGTAGCGTTGCATGTGGAATTGTCGGAGAAGTATGGGGTGCGTGGCTTTCCATAAAGTACTTATTCGTTAGCCCATCACGAAAACAGCAAGGAATTGGATCTGAATTGCTATCAAAACTTGAAGAGAGAGCTGTTTCTCTTGGCGCAAAACAAGCAGTACTTGAAACCTATAGCTTTCAAGCTAAAGGGTTCTATGAGAAAAATGGTTATGAGCTAAGAATGACATTGGATAATTGCCCTGAAACTGAGCAGTTGCACTATATGACTAAGGTGCTTGGTCAGAGCAGTTAACAAAAAGTAGCTGCATTTGGCCCGCTTTTTACCGCTGTCGCGGCGGGCCATCGACTCACATTCGTTCGCGGCAGTACAAAAACGTTAGGGATCATGATGGCTCAGGCTGATAATCCAACTATAAAGTGTGGTACACATGGTACGGTAAACTCTGCTGTCGTATGTTGCCATTTATTGCAAAAAACAGAATGTGTTTTGGGTTTCATTGAAAACAGCTCCGAACCTGATGACTTACAAGCTTGGTGTGGTGCCTGTGAGGAGTTTTTTCTTAACGAAGGTGAAATGACTGAGGCGTTCAGAGCATTTAATAATTTCAGTCTGGTTTGCGAGTTTTGTTATGCAAAAATTAAACAGCAGCATTCAGCCAATCCCTAACAAGGCGCATCACTCGCAGTCTGCGACTGCTGGGACGTCAAACGCTAACGCGTTTTTCCGCCCGTGTGCTTTGCATTAAGGCAAAAGGTACCACGTGAATATTTTCAGCTGGTTCTTTAGAAAACGAGCGATCAAAAAACATGTCAGAGTGCTTGGTCCGGCGCTGAGAGAAAGGTTTGGCTATAAGAGGACTTACACGGCGACGCAAGTTACGGATACAGCAACTTCACTGAATCTGCCTGACAAGTATCTTTGTTATGCCATAGCGCTTTACTGTACTAAAGAGGAATACGAGCGGAGCACAACTCATCCGCAATCAATGGTTATGGATTATGCAATGGCCAGAGCAGTGAGCTTCAATGTAGCGATTGTTACTGCTGTCGGTGGTGTTTCTGCCGAGAACGGAGTGTCATCAGGCGGCGATGCTGGAGATGGATTTGGCGGTGGTGATGGCATCTAGGGAAATTGCCCGGTGCGAGTCTAACCTTAACAAGTCGCTGTAGTACGCGGCCGATGGCCGCCGGACGCCCTTTTCATTGCGGCTTCTCCTCCATTACAAGGGCGCCGCTAAGCTTTGCGTTAGAATTGGTTCTTCATTCAAGTAAATTATGGTTCCGTGGCACAGTCAAATCCGCTACGGTGCAAAGTTAAAATCAGGTGGTATCCAATCGTTAAACTGGGTGCCAAGTTACCAAAAAATTGGGTTTGTCCAGTGGCAATTGTTATTCAAAGTTTGGTGGTTTCCCGGTCATGCACAATTCTAACAATACAAAGCTGCGGACCACGTCGTGTCCCGCAGTTTTAGGCGTTAGGCAACCGAGTCTCCCCAATGAAATGGAAAATAATCGAGGAAAGAAAAAGGAAATATGCAGACGAATCATATTACCTAAAGGCAGAGCTTTGTTGTACTGAAGGTACATATATTTTAGAAGTATGTTGGGCTCAAATAATGTACGCGCTAACCGTTGAGATTTTTAAGAAAGATTCAGATCCAGAATTAATTTATGATTGTATGGTTTACTATGAAGATCGTATTGAGAAATATGGTCATCAAGTAATGAGAATGATTGAGAGCTCTCCCGTGAAAAATCTTAAGAAATTGAATTCATTTCAAAGAGATGGCGTTCTCAATCATGAGCTAAGTGAAAAATACAATGTAACGTTTAAAACCAATTTGCCAGTGAGAGGAAATGCCTAACCAAGCCATCTTGCATCGCACCTGTTGCACAGGCGCTGGACAAATTTTCCGTGGGCCTTTTTTGTTTTTTAACGCTATGCTAAAACAAAACGGTCCACTCCAAATTTGCCGCAAATGGCGGCGTTAGAATTGGTTCTTCATTCAAGTAAATTATGGTTCCGTGGTACAGTCAAATCCGCTACGGTGCAAAGTTAAAATCAGGTGGCATCCAATCGTTAAACTGGGTGTCAAGTTACCAAAGAATTGGGTTTGTCCGGTGGCAATTGTTATTCAAAGTTCAGTGGTTTCCCGGTCATGCACAATTCTAACAATACAAAGCTGCGGACCACTTCGTGTCCGCAGTTTTAGGCGTTATACGCTAATCATCCAAGACAGGTGAAATTACCATGTCCATGAGTTTCTTTTTAATACTTAGTCTTGATACACCGTTGCAGACAGATCAAATAAATAAAGATATCAATGAGCCTTACGGTATCCGTTATGAGCAAGGTGTTGACCTTAAATCTCACTCGGGCTTTTTGCCAATCGTACACAACGGAGTCAAAACTGGTGTGGAAACCTACTACATACCTATTAGTGAGTTAGAAGGCCATTTACCACCAGAACCTCCAATAGATGAGTCACAAACTCAAGTATTACAACTGCGTTGGGGCGGCGATATGAATGAAAGTATTGCAGCAATTAAAACGGCTGTTGCAATATCAACAACATACAATGGTATGGTGTTTGACGCATCAAGCAACCAATATGTAAAACCAGCGGAGTTGCTTATGGGGCTGGAGTACTTGCAAGCAGAGATGTAGTACGCGCATAACAAACGCTTGCAGCCGAGGCCAAACACTACGCAATTTTGGTGTTACTCGCTGCGCTCAAACAATAACACTAAAACCGCTCCGCGTTAGGCCCGGCTGAAGCGGGCGTTAAATGTCATGAAGAGAGATTCAAGTTGCCGAAGAAGAAAAAGTTTATAGCTGCAATATCGCAAATGACAAAGAACGGTGTTCCGGTATATGCTGGGTGTAACCACTATCGTGGCGAAGCTATATTTAGCCCCACTTTCAATACGTGCTATTTCAACAACGTAACTCTTACAAAAGCCAAGGGCGGCGGAGTCAATGACAGTAATTACGTGTGTAAAGACAGTGGTGAATATTTTAGGGTCATGAAGTTTGAAGAGCTGTAAATCAAAATGCAGCAAACATTTAACAAGGCCAGCCACAAACGCCAGCAAGCTGGCTGGACTAGCGCCTGCGGCGCTCGCCTGTGCTGGCGGCGTTAAGTGTGAATCATGAATAAAAATTGTTGCGAACGGATGGAAGGCGCAATCAAGCTGGATTGCGAGTTACACGAAGATATTTATTCGTGTCCCGATGTTCTTATAAGCTACACATCAAAATTCGACGAGTATGGCTTAATCATTCATGATGGTGGTTCTGCTTCAATAGCTATCATATTTTGTCCGTGGTGCGGTACGAAGCTGCCTGAATCCAAAAGAGATTTGTGGTTTGATGAATTAGAGAAGCTTGGTTTTGATGATCCAGGCGAACAAAAAATACCAAACGAGTACACAAGTGATGCCTGATATAGAAACACTTAACAAAGCCAGCCATGTCGCTACGCTGGACTCGCAACAAGTTGCTCGCCCATGCTGGCGGCGTTACGTGTAATTAATCATGAACCCAGATATTTACAAAATCGAATTAATTGGAAGTGGTTCTTTGTCTGTTATGGCAAAGCCAGTTTCGGGAGAATGGATAGAAGATGAATTCTCTGGTATAGCTCGATGGGGAATAAATCGAATTGTGTCTTTGCTCGAAGATCACGAAGCATTTGAAGTAGGCTTGAACAACGAGAAGCAACTTGCCGAGAAATATGGAATGGAGTTTATTTTATACCCAATTCCTGATAGAGGTTTGCCGAGCACAATCCAAGAGTATTTGTGTTTTACTAAACGTCTTTATCATGAAGCTGCAGGTGGTCTCAATACGGTCGTTCATTGCCGTGCTGGAATCGGCAGAACGGGTATCATTGCGGCAGGTGTATTGCTTCATTGTGGCTTCTCTCCCATTGAGGCCTTCGAACATATTTCAAAAATACGAGGGGTGTCTGTGCCAGACACTCAAGAACAAATTGATTGGGTGGCTAAAAGTTATGAAGCACTGCCCAACACGTAACAAGGCCAGGTTGTCGGACCTCCTTACAGTCGGCCGCAACTGGCGGTGTTAGTTGTCTCTAGGAAATATGAATATTAAATACTGCCCATTGTGTGGCTTCGGTCCAATAGGTGAATACGCAACAGAGAATGAACTTCGTTCCTCATACGATATTTGTTCATGTTGTGGCTGTGAATACGGTTATGACGACATCGAGAAACATTATGAGGAATGGGTGAAAGATGGCTGTGAATGGTTCACCCCAGAAGATAAACCGAAAAATTGGTCTTTAGATAAACAAATTGAAAATCAAATTAGACCTTGGCCACCTAAACCGGGAATCAACTAACAAACTTAGGCATGTTCGCCCTTCGGGCTGGACTCGCTTCGATCGCCCATGCTAAGGGCGTTATGTTTCGAGGAATATATGAAGAAGTACGTAGCAATATTATCTAATAAAAACAGAGCACTATTTAGTGATGAGTTATTAGATCAGCATGTAAGTTACCTTAAAGCACAGGAAAGACTTGGTAATATGGTGCTATGCGGCCCTTTCGCCGACAATGAGTCAGCGATTCAGATCTTGATGTCAGATAGCATAGATGACGCTTATGAAACAGTTGCATCAGACCCTTTTATTAGTGAAGGTTATTATGAAAATGTTGAGGTAAAAGAACTAATCGAAGCCAATGCCAGTAATAACTGGTTAGTCTCTGATCCACAAACCAATTCAAATCGCGCAGATTCAAAAACATAACAAACATATGTTGCAGATTAATTTTCGCTACACTTCAATTAACTGCAAATACGAGCGTTAGGCAAGGAATTCTATGAAGAACATTCAGGTCATTGATGGCGCGGACAACTGTGTGTATGACATCTTTGCCGCGACTGACGAGGAATTCACGCTCGTGTTTCCAGAGGGCACAAATGTTGCGTTCATCAATGAAGTTTATGAGCGCCACCCTGAAAAAACACTAGACGAGGCGTTCACCAAAATTTGGTCCCGGCCAGTCCGCAAGTGCAATACGATGGGCATCCACGGCACATTGTTCTATGAGTTGGACCACAAGAAGCAGTACTACCCAACACGACGGGACGAAGAGGCCGTTAATCCCGACGGCACACGGTTGAGATCCTTGGTAGGTCCTGACTAAATGTTTGACGAAAAAATATGTAAAAAGCCTAACAATGCCATGAAGTCTGTTCCGGGCCTTCGGCCCTCCACCGGACGCCCCTGTCGGGTCGCCGCTTATGGCTAGCGTTATGTGAAAACATAACAGGACACCCATCTGAAAACATAACAGAACACCCACCTTAACTATTGATATTCACGCCAACAACCGGCACTATCCGATACTGTATATTTATCAGTATAAGGATGTATGATCATGACCCGATCAAGGATGTCGCAAATCTCCCCTGAGGCCACGCCTTATTATCATTGTGTTTCCCGTTGTGTCCGTCGGGCGTTTCTGTGTGGAGTTGATGCCCTCACCCAGATTAACTACGAACATCGCCGCCAGTGGGTTGAAGATAGACTGTTGTGGCTGGGTGAGATATTCGCCATCGATATCTGCGCTTATGCCGTCATGTCTAACCATGTCCATGTGGTGCTGCATATCAATATGCTCCAAAGCCGGCAATGGTCCGCAGAAGACGTTGTGATGCGGTGGCATCGTCTGTACAAAGGCTCAGCACTCAGCCACCGGTTTCTGAAAGGTGATGTCTTCTCACCGGCAGAACAGCAGGCGTTTGAAGCCTTAGTGGCCCAGTGGCGGGAAACCCTGACTTCCATCAGTCGGTTTATGGCGGTGCTTAATGAAGGTATCGCCCGGCGTGCCAATGCCGAAGATCGCTGTACCGGTCGTTTCTGGGAGGGCAGGTTTAAGTCTCAAGCATTACTTGACGAACAGGCCTTAGCCGCCTGTATGGCGTATGTGGATCTGAATCCCATTCGAGCCAGGATGGCTGATACACCGGAAACGTCTGACCATACCTCCGTTCAAATGCGTATTGCGTGCGCCAAGGCGTCCAAACAACCCGGTGATTTACTTCCTTTTGTTGGCAATCCCAGCGCAGACATGCCCGAAGGTTTGCCCTTCCAATTAAGCGATTACCTGGAATTGGTGGATTGGACCGGCAGAGCGATTCGGGAAGACAAAGGTGGATTTATTGCAAAATCACTTCCTCCCATTCTGACCCGCCTGAATATTTCCGGTAAACAGTGGCAACAATTAACACAGCAGTTTGAAAAACAGTTCAGGTGTTTTGCCGGGCAGAGGTCGTCGTTTGAGAAGGTCAGAGATTATTTTCAGTTAAGCCGAACGCCACCAAATTTGTTGGCAACCTGATTTCATATCACGCCATCAAGCATCTTATTGAAAATCCTGACTCCTCAAGTAATCTGCTACGCCTCCAGGTCAGCCAGAACTATATTTTTGTTTGCTTTGGAGCAAGATGTATATAGTTTGGTTCTGTAGTAAACCTGATTCATTCGATTTTTTTGTTCTGTAAGGTAGTAGCGAATCAGCATTGTTTTGTTTTTTTTATTTTAAAGTGGGTGTCCTGTTATATTCTTTACCCGGTTCACATTGGATTTTACCCAATGACCGATACATTCCTGCATCGGTATTAACCCTGCAACCTTTGATGCAGGGTTAATAGAAACTGAATAAGGTCAGTGGAGCCTTAGAGAATTAAATAATCCGGATGACGGCAAGTGGGGGAGTGTTGAAGTCGACAAAATGCCTACTTTCGTGCGCCGCACGACTCACGAATAACCAGATGAGAATCAAATTTTTGGTGATTCGGCTCAGAAATGCCTTTGAGGTGTTCCAGCAGGGTTTTGACCGCCATACGGCCATGTTCTTCCGGGAACGTTTTAATGGTGGTTAAAGGCACTGCCCCGTAGGCCGCCAAAGGGATGTCATCATAGCCTACGATTGCGATGTCTTCCGGCACCCGGTAGCCTTTATCGATTAAAGCACGGATGATCCCGAATGCGACAGTATCATTACCGGCGAAGATGGCAGAAAAGCTTTGCTTTTTTGACAATAAACGCAGGCAGGCATGGTAACCACTTTCAGCGCTAAGATCCGCTGATTCCCTAATATCCCGGGCATTCAGATTATGTTCTTCCAGTGCAGCCAGCCACCCTCGCTCCCTGGAATTGACGCTGGTAAATGAATCCGATGAAAAGCTGATATGGCCGATATTCTTGTGGCCCAGTGCAATCAGGTGCTTGACTGCCAGGCGGGCGTTGAAAAAATTATCACTGCTGGTTGTGCTGAATTCAGCACAGGTTTGTTGGCTTCGGCGGCGACTGCCAAATGCCACCAATGGCATAAAATCACGGTTGATTTCGGCCAGCACGGTATACTCATTTTCACGCGGATTGACGACTATCATGCCATCGATGCGACCATTTTTAGCCAGACGCTGATAACCGAATGTATCACCCCGGTCGACAGTTTCGATCAGCAACTTCATATCATGGCGCCGTACTTCTTCTGACACTGAAGCAACAACGCGACTGAGAAATGAGTCGACATAAAGATGGTGAATATCCGGTAATACCAGACCGATTGTTGCAGAAGAGCCGCTGGCGAGAGACTGGGCTGCAGCATTGGGTTCATACCCCAATTGCGCCGCGGCGGCCAGTACTTTCTCGCGAGTCGCGTTGCTGATACCTGATTTCTCGACGTTGTTCAGTACGAAAGACACTGTGGTCCGGGAAACCCCTGCCAATTTAGCTACTTGAGCACTGGTCGGTCGCATCTGTTTTTTTTCCTAAAAAATTATCTGCGATAATTTATGGATTTGCCGTAAATCAGTCAAACAAGAAGTGAATCATTAATAAAAGTAATCTGGCATAAGGTCTTTATGTGCTTCCATTAATTCATCCACTAACGCTCTGATCTGTTTGACGTCCAATACTGAGGCCGTATGTGGATCCAGCATGGCGGCATGATAAATATGATCACGGCTGCGCTGTCTGACGGCTTCAACCACTAATTCCTGAACTCCGATGTTGGTGCGCATTAATGCTGCCAGCTGCGGTGGTAAGTTATTCACCTTAGTGGGTTGCACGCCGTTTCGATTTACCAGACAAGGTACTTCGACAGCACACCCCTGAGGCAGATTATCAATCAGGCGGTCGTTTAATACATTGCCATATATGACGCTCGATTCACCTGTGACGATAGAATTAATAATCACGCTACCATATTCTACCGAGCGCTGTACCTTGGACAAACCTGTCAGCATGTGTGCTGCGTTTTTAATCTCGCGCTCCATGACATGAATGTTTTTGTTTCTGAGTGCAGCTTCCAGCTGTGCTGGTGATTGTGAGCCTGGTTGTTGCAGCTCACGCTCAATAAACGGCCAGGCAGTTTCATATACCTGACACCGGCCCGGATACTCGTCGAGTGGAATGTTATATTCCTGCAACAAATCCTGACGTTCCGGTTTAATAAACCAGGGGACATATTCGGCGAAATGTTCACTGGATTCTGTGACAAAATAACCGAAATTTTCCATGACGGAGTAGCGTACACGATTCCAGTCAGGTATCTGACCACTGGCCTGCAACGCTCTTAGTTTTGGGTATAAATCCTGTCCTTGATGTTCAAAACGAGTGTAAAACGCCATATGGTTGATACCAGCACACTGATAATCGATCTCTTCATACGGGATATCAAGGTCCTTGGCAAGTTCTTTGGCGGTATATTGTACACTGTGACATAAACCGATAGTGGGCACCCGGGTGGATTCTGCATTCAGTGCCCAGGTAATCATGGCCATCGGATTAACATAATTCAGGTGGGTCAGTCGGTCGCCGCCCAGACTCTCCATATCTTTGAGCATGTCCAACATCACCGGAATGGTACGTAGGCCGCGCATGATGCCGCCAATTCCAAGGGTATCAGCAATGGTCTGTCGAAGACCGTATTTTTTGGGTATTTCAAAATCCGCAACTGTTGCTGGCCGATAACCCCCCACCTGTATGGTATTGATCACAAAGTCGGCACCTTCGATGGCCCGCTGACGATTTGATTGAGCCTCGATAATAGGATGAACATTCAGGGTTTGTGCCAGCCGGTTGGCAACTGCGAGAGAGAGGTCAAGCCGGTGCTGGTCAATATCATGAAGTACAACATGGGAATCTGCCAGTGCTGGTAATGACCAGATATCGCCCAGTAGGTTTCGGGTGAAAACAGTGCTGCCGGCACCAATGAGAACTATTTTTACAGGTGAGTACATAATCTTATCCTATATGTCCGGTTATTCCGGCACTGTCAGCAAACAGTGCCGGAATCAAGCCTATCTATTGAGCTTGATAATCTTTTTATTGGCGCTGGATAGCGCTTTTTCAGCAGTCGACCTGCCAAGAAATACAGACTGGATTGCTTTATCCATAATTTCCGCAATTCGGGAGCCATTGTTGGCGATTGGTGGCAGGAATGTTTCAGACTCAGCCATAATCAGAAAGGCCGATGAGTCAACACCGTGACCTTTCTGTACCTCAATGGCACGCTCTGCTAATCCTTTGATTGCCGGAAAAACAACACCCCGTTCTGCGACCACACTCTGGCAGGCTGAAGAACCGAGATATTTAACCCACAACCACGATTCCTCTTTATTTTTGGACCCGGTCCAGATTGAGTCTGCCAGACCGTTGAACGTGGTTGCTCTTTTGCCATTAGGGCCAATCGGCAGTGGCACCCATTGATTGTTAAATTTCGCACTATTATTAAAGTAGGTGATCATCCATGAACCCTGCGGAATGATGGCCACTTTCTTAGCAATGAACATGGCGTCAGAGCCCAGGGATTGCGTTCTTTTGAAATCGGCTGAAAGATGTCTGTCAGCCAGAGATGCCAGATAATCGATCGTGCTGGCCAGCTCAGGACTGTCATAATGGAAGTTCCCGTCCCATGGTGCATCCTGGAAGCGGAAACCGGATGATACGGCAAAATGACTCCATTCGGTTTGCCCCATCATATTGCCACTACCCGGAGTCTGGTAACCATAGGTGACCACCTCATTGGGTTCAAACGCTGGGGACATTGCGTTGTGACCGTTCTTGTCAAGGGTCAGCTTTTTCACAATCTGCTCAAAACTACCGCCGTCCTTTGGGTTCCAGGTCATATTATTCAGTTCATCCAGAGTCACGCCTGCAGCTTTGGCCATATCCATGTTGACCAACATGGCAATCGTATCCCAGTCTTTTGGCAGCCCATATTGTTTGCCATCTTTTCCCCAGATCTGATAGAGCCCTTGGCGGTATTGTCCGGCATCGACTTTATCTCTTTCGATGTAGTCGCTTAAATCCACCAGCAAATTGTTTTTAACAAATTCCGGATATTTGGCCAGATGGTTGGTAAATACATCTGGCGCGGTACCCGATACAAACCCTGTAGACAGCGCGGTCCAATAGTCATCCCAACCGGACTGATTAATGGTAATTTTAATGCCAGGGTTCTGAGCCATAAAATCTGCTGCACATTGCTGATATGCCGGCATTTGATTCGAATCCCATAGGCTGTATTTTATCTCACCGGCAAAAGCCTGAGTGGCCAAGGCGATGGCCAGAGCTGAAGTGATAATTGGTTTTGTTTTCATCGTCAGAACTCCCGTTGTTATTATTGTCATTACGTATGCATGACTGAAAATTTATTTGCCGCCAGTAAACTGAACGGATTCAACAATCCGTCGTCCGAACACAAATAGCATCGCAAGCGTGGGCAGAGTAGCGATCACCGTTGCTGCCATTAAACCCGACCAATCCGGTTGTCCTTGTGGCGTTTGTGACCGGAATGATTGCAATGCAACAGGTAAAGTCTGCATTGCTGGGTCTTTAGCCACGAGAAATGGCCAGAGAAATTCATTCCACATGTTAATCATCGTAAGTGTGGCAATGGTCATAATCGGTGCCCAACTGAGCGGTAATGCAATCTTTAAAAAAATGACAAACGGATTAGCACCATCGATACGAGCCGCTTCTTCGACTTCTTTAGGGAGCGATAGAAAGAACTGTCGTAGGAAAAAAACCGAAAATCCATGCATTAAGACATATGGTGCAACTGTGCCTGCGCGGGTATCCAGCAAGCCGAGGTCACGAACAAACACAAAGTTAGGAATCATGATGACAACGGCCGGCACCATCATCGAAGCAACGAAAGCGCCAAACAATATTTTAGAGCCGGGAAAACGCATGCGGGCAAATGCATACGCAGCAAGCGTGCAGTTGAATGTCTGTACAACTACGATCACTCCGGTAAAAATGGCTGAATTCAGCAGTGCTCTAAGGATATTAATATTCGCGCCGGATCCACCGTTGACAATGGCTTCTTCGGTAGTAAGCAGCCCAAGTACTTTTTCATAATTCACGACTGTGGGTGACGTCGGCAATAAATCAGTAGCGGTATCAAACAATTCTGATGAGTTTACCAACGAGGTTTTCAACACAACCAGCAGTGGAAAAACTGTAACTACCAACATCACGATCAGAATTATCCAGGAGACTGTCCTGGCCGGTGTCATATGTTTAAGCAAGGTCACTTTCTGAAGCCCTCAAAATATGCATTTGAAACAGGGTGTAAACCAGCATCACCATACACAGAGTTACGGACATGGCAGAGGCATAGCCCATTTTGTAAAAACTGAATGCATTCTGGATGATGTAATAAACAATCACCCGGGTAGAATCCAACGGACCACCAGAAGTTGTCACCGCAATGGTATCGAAAATCTGAAAAGAGCCTGTCACACTGGTGACCAGAACAAACACCATGACAGGTCTTAGCAGTGGCAAGGTAATACGTGTAAACATGCGCCATTCAGAGGCACCTTCCAGAGCCGCTGACTCATATAAGTATTTGGGGATAGTTTGCAGACCGGCCAGGAATAACATCGCCACCAGTCCCATATGTCGCCAGATGTTTATTGCTGCGATCGAGATCAGGGCCTGTTCCGGATCCCCTAGAAAGGCTTGTGGGGAAATACCAACGAGGGCCAGCATCGCATTGACAATACCCAGTAGAGGATCCAGCATCCAAAGCCAGATCAAGGCAACCAGAACATTGGAAAGCAGGTAGGGTAGCAATACAGTTGCCTTGACAAACAGTGATTTGGTGAGTCGATCCATGGCAACCGCCAGAAACAGCCCAAGGACAGTCT
The DNA here is from genome assembly GCF_000940805.1 of Gynuella sunshinyii YC6258. Lineage (GTDB taxonomy): Bacteria > Pseudomonadota > Gammaproteobacteria > Pseudomonadales > Natronospirillaceae > Gynuella > Gynuella sunshinyii. The sequence continues at coordinate 3,613,515 of NZ_CP007142.1, forward strand.
GTAACGGAATGTTGAGCAAAACATACAAAGCCGATAGTTTCATGCCATTCCAGAACTGTTCGTCCTGAATCATTTCAGCATAATTATCGAGACCAACGTAAACTGGCTCACTGAGTAGGTTCCAATCAGTAAAACTGATACCGACCGCGCGCGCAGCTGGCCAGGCATAGAACAGTAAAAATCCAACCAGAGCAGGGGCGATAAACAGATAACCAGCTACTGTTGCTTTAACTTTCGGGGCAATAGACAGCATTTTTGCGTTCCAATAATTGTATTTATTTTGTATTTATTTAACTAACGCGTGTTAGTAAATATAGTAACAAGCAAAGTGGGATATGACAATCAATATTTAATGTATACGGTTTTTTGGGTGAAAATGAACATTTTGACTAAAAATCGAACTAAAGCGCGTTAGGTTATAGGCGCTACGCACTTTTAAGAAGAGTGAACCGCCTAAGGTTACCGATGATCTGTCCGTGACAAAAAACGGTAACAGTCCGTGGAATAAGGTGTATATAGTTTGGTTCTGTAGTAAACCTGATTCGACCGATACCTCTCTGTCGAGTATGGCCACCTTGCATCGCTTTGAATATCAGGCAGATCGACACACGATGATTCATTTACATGACGTCCTGATACAGCCATTTATCGACAGCTTTAAGACACCTCCCAAGAAACTGATTCTGGACTTTGACGCCACGGATAACCCCATTCATGGTGATCAGGTGGGTAAATACTTCAATCGCTATTATGACCATCACTGTTTTTACCCCTGTATGTGTTTTGTGGTCATCGATTGCTGACGGCCTATCTGCGACTCTCTTCCTGTGGTGCTGCCCATCACGCCGGAGCCGTTTTGGCCTTGTTGACCAAACGTCTGCATCAGGTCTGGCCAAAGGTGAACATTGTGCTGCGAGTTCTGCACGCCAAAGATTCTGGGCTGGTGTGATCGCCATCAGGTGGATTACCTCATCGGTATGGGTCAGAACAGTCGTGACGAGCCTGGCAGGTAACCGTCCTCAATATCTGTATAACAACGTCTATTGCGCCCGTGGCGAGATGGAAACCTTCATCGGGAATGAAGGTTCGCGCGAGCCTGAAAGGTGATGCATAGGGATATGCTGAACAAAATCGTATCAAAGAGCAGAAGCTTTTATTTTCGACACGGACATCCTGTCATGAGTGGTGGCCGAATCAGTTTCGGTTATTGCTGACAGGGTTTGCCTACACGTTGATGGAACGGCTCCGGGCATTGGGATTGCAGAATACAGAACTGGCCCATGCGCAGGTGGATACGATTCGGCACAAACTGTTCAAGATAGGCGCGGTGATCACTCGTAATACCCGGCGGGTTCGAATCTTCCCCAGCAACACGTATCCTCACCAGGCATTGTATTGGCAAGTGGTTCAAAACCTGGCACCTGGATAACGTTCAAGGAGTGCTACCCCGGCATGAGGATCAACTATGGGGGGTTGGGGGAGCTGTATCCGACATTCGGGTCATCCGAAAAATCCAGGCGATCTTTTAATGAAATCACCCGGAAAAATAGGTCAGGTATCGAAAATTGCCGGTAGCTTATCTATATTTTGGATTTGATGAAATATTCGGGTTACGAACCTCTATGTTTTCCATTATTTGGAATCATATCCCTTTATGGGGCCTCTGAAAAATAGGAATAGTTTTGATGCAGCCAGTAAACCACTTGCAACACCGCAATTTACTGGCGTAAATGAGGATGTGAGACTGGGGCTGACAATGTCCTGCGCGAAAATAGTCCATTTTTCAGAGGTTTCTTATCATTATTATTACTGTGTATACAAACAGCGGCATAGGTAATTGAAAGCATAATTTAAATATTTTTGTAACTCTGTGAAATCGTGACGCAGTATTTATACGACATTGGAAAAAGCGACAGGTGTCGTAGAAGAAACTGTTAGACAGCAGGAGACTCCATGGAAGTCCAAATTGATTGGAAATATGCTGGCGATGGCGACGAAGAACTGGATTTGTGTCAAGTTTTGTACGCTTATACACATCCTGAATCAGAAGAAATTCTATATATAGGAAAGGCATGTTTTTGCTCGTAAAGGAACGGATGAAGGGAAGGCACAAAGAAGAAATATTTGACTACCTCTGTCGGGAGTTTCAAATATCGCAGATGGGATTTCTTGCAATCCCAGAGCAGACATGCCCGAAGGTTTGCCCTTCAAATTAAGCGATTACCTGGAATTGGTGGATTGGACCGGCAGAGCGATTCGGGAAGACAAACGTGGATTTTTTGCAGAATCACTTCCTCCCATTCTGAACCGCCTGAATATTTCCGGTAAACAATGGCAACAATTAACACAGCAGTTTGAAAAACAGTTCAGGTGTTTTGCCGGGCAGAGGTCGTCGTTTGAGAAAGTCAGAGATTATTTTCAGTTAAGCCGAACTCCGCCGAATTTGTTGGCGGCCTGATTTCATATCACACCATCAAGTATCCTACTTAAAAGCTTGGCTCCTTAAGTAACCTGCTACGCCTTCAGGTCAGCCAGAACTATATTTGTTTGCTTTGGAACAAGATGTATATAGTTTGGTTCTGTAGTAAACCTGATTCATTCGATTTTTTTTTGCAAGGTAGTAGCGAATCATCGTTGCCTTGTTTCGTTTTTTTATTTTAAAGTGGGTTTCCTGTTGTATTGTTCTGATGAATAATAGTTTGAACCTACTATTTATCTGTAGTCGCAACCAATGGCGAAGTCCTACTGGCGAGGAAATCTGGAAAAAACGCCCCGGTTTCAATTCTCGTTCAGCAGGCACGAGCCCAAATGCTAGAAAAACTGTTGGCCCAGCGGATATCCGCTGGGCTGACTATATATTTGTCATGGAAAAGAAGCATAAAAATAGGCTTTTGGCTGAGTTCACTCGCATGATGGATCACAAGCCTCTGTTTGTGTTGGACATTCCTGATGAATACAAATTTATGGATCCAGAGTTAATTGATGAACTTGACAGTAAAGTCTCTGAAATCTTGGATCGAGAGGCAAACACTTAACAAATGGTTCAAATTGATGCCTGGCGGTGCAATTTAACCAAGCGTTAGGCTAGGGAGGGATCGTGATCGAACGCATCGCATTCGTAAAAACTGGATGGTCTGAAGAATATGCAGGTGGCCCTGTTGTTGGAAGGCACGCTCATATATCAGAGTTTGAGGAAGCACATGAGCGTTTTAACTTCTTACAAGCACCAACCCAAAAGTTTTATGCTTACCTTCCACCGATTGGTCGAAACTTTCGTCCACCACAACCAAAAGAAACAAATGGTTGGCTTGTTATTTTTGTTTCCGCCAGAAACGGTAATGGGCCTTTAACTGTAGTTGGTTGGTATGAAAACGCGTTATTTGAACGTGAATACCAAGAAAGACCAGAATACGATTCAGGCAATGACTTTGAAACTGATGTTGATGGCAACAATTATGTATATTGTGTAAGAGCCACTACAGCCCACCTAATCCCCGTCGCAAACAGAAGAATTGTTGTCTCTGGTGATCACTTTAAACGAACCCCGATAATTTATGCCAGAGGAAATGGACAAGATGATGAATGGAGGCAGGAGCTAGCTGTAATTGCAGAGGAGATCGTAGCTGATTCAGGGCTAGAGGATTTACCAGAATTAAGGCCCATATTTAACTTTCCAGACGCCGAGCATAGAAAAAAAGTAGAGCAGGCCGCTATAGAAAAAGCAATCAAATATCTAAAAGGCAAGAAATACAAAGTCACCGACAGGCAAAAGGATAATTGTGGTTACGATTTGCTTGCAAAAAGAAAGAGTATGCCAAATGAACTTCACATTGAAGTCAAAGGTACTAGTTATGATGAGATGCGATTTTTCATGTCACGCAATGAAAAGCAATATATGCCAAACCCCAAGTGGCGATTAGTGATTGTAACTAGTGCACTAGATAATCCAAAGGTATCTATATTGACAGCAAGCGAAGTCCATAAAACGTTTGAGTTTAGTGCATTGTCATGGGAGGCAGTGTTGAAGTGAAAAAGCCTAACACAAACGTCAACTCGGATAGCCTTCGTTGCTGCGGCTCCTCAGTCGCCCGGTTACGTTGGCGTTAGGTGAAATATGAAGTTGAGCTCTAAGATAGGTCCTAGGTATCTTTTCCGGAATTGGAATTTTTGTGACAATTTCGTTTTTTTATGGTGTCGCCGCTACACCAAATATTTGCTCTGAAAATATGTCTGACGTAATACATTCTTCGGACCAAAATTTTAATCTGGTTGTAGAACATAAGAGGTGTTGATATCTGCGCTTATGCCGTAATGTCTAAGCATGTCCATGTGGTGCTGCATATCAATGTGCTCCAAAGCCAGCAATGGTCACCAGAAGGCGTTGTGATGCGATGGCATCTCACCGGCAGAGCAGCAGGCGTTTGAAGCCTTAGTGGCCCAGTGGTGGGAAACCCTGACCTCCATCAGTCGGTTTATGGCGGTGCTTAATGAAGGCATCGCCCGGCGTGCCAATGCCGAAGATCGCTGTACCGGTCGTTTCTGGGAGGGCAGGTTTAAGTCTCAAGCATTGCTCGACGAACAGGCCGGCGTATGTGGATCTGAATCCCATTTGAGCCAGCATGGCTCTTAAAAGCCTGGCTCCTCAAATCGCCGGCTACGCCTTCAGGTTAGGCAGAACTATATTTTTTGTTTGCTTTGGAACAAGATGTATATAGTTTGGTTTTGTAGTCACCCTGATTCATTCGATTTTTTTTGCAATGAAGTATCGAATCATCTTTGTCTTGTTTTTTTTATTTTAAAGTGTTTTAAAATGGGTGTCCTTTTTTACTCCTGAATGGGCGGCTGATTGAGGCGTTAGGCAGATTGAAAAAATGGAAAAAGAAATCACCATCACCATCAACATAAAAAGCAACAACATTCCAATAGAATACTCCGATGGCAACACCCATATCGTTGGCCTGATGGACAAACCTTTTGGTGCCATAAAGTCTGGAAAAAAGACAGTTGAAATCCGTGCTAATAGTGATGAACGGCCTTTTGATTATTCCACAGTCAAAGCCAATCACACACTACGGTTTATCAACGAAGAATCCGGCGAATCAATGGACACAAGAGTTGTTCGTGTCACTCATTACCCCAATGTAAAAGCCTTATTTGAAACGGAGGGTACAGAAAAAACACTTTCTGTACCTTGGAGTGTTGAACAAGGAATTCAGCTTATTCATAGTTTTACTGGCTACAAAGAATGCATTGAGAAGCATGGAGTGTACGCAATAGAAATCTGGGTCATATAATCTGCCTAACAAGGTGCAGCACTTCAGCCGCTGCGCGGCTCAGACCTTCTTACGCCTGGTACATTTGAATACGTGCTGCATTGCTTGATTGAACACGAACTGGACCTTTCAATTTTTCACCCTCATTACCAAAACGATCACAGCCGCCGCCAGGTTTATGGCCCCGCCATTTTATTAAAAATCATTTTATTCGCTTACAGCACGGGCATTACCTCTAGCCGCTAAACTCCGTGGTGCTGCGGGCGCAACATTATATTTAATGTCCTGGCTTTTGACTGTTTTCTGGCATGTTATTGCCGGTACTCAGGTGTACCATGTTCGAGTTTCGGAGATGTCCGTGCGAGGAGGACATTTTGTTACTTCCCAATAGGGATTCATTGGAGACATAAGATGAAATGTGTTGTGTTGTTTATAATTGGTATTGTTCTAAGTCTTACTGCCCGGGCTGAGTGGGTTAATCCCAGCGAACGTTATGCGAAAGCCTACACAGATTTTCTCGATGCTGTCTGTCCTGTTGTTCAGGATGACATTCACCATTTTGTGTATTTTTCCCGGGATCGGGAAGCGATTCATAATCATCCGCTCCTGACCAATTCGAGATTTGCAGGGGCTCAAATTATGTATTCATGGAAACAGCTTGAGCTTTCTAAAGGGCGCTATGATTTTTCGAATATACAGCAAGACTATGACTATCTTGCCGCCCACGGGAAGCGACTGTTTGTCCAGCTTCAGGACGCCACGTTTGATCCAAAGTACAAGGCTGTTCCGGACTATTTGTTAACGGCGGAATATGATGGTGGAGTTACTCTTCAAAGAACTGATAGTGGTGAGCCAGAAGGGTGGGTTGCGAAGCGTTGGAACCCTGCTGTTCAGGCACGGTTTGCGCAGTTGCTTTTAGCGCTGGGCGCTGCTTTTGATGGAAAAATTGAAGGCATCAATTTGCAGGAATCGGCCATTGGGGTGTCTCAAGAGTTTGATCCTTCGTTTACACCAGTTTTGTATGTCGAATCACTTCAGATCAATATGTTGGCGCTTAAAAATGCTTTTCCTCACTCCACAACCATGCAGTACGCCAACTTTATGCCGGGAGAATGGTTGCCGTGGTAAGATAAAGGGTATTTGCGTTCGATTTATCAATATGGTGAACATATTGGGGTAGGGTTAGGGGCACCCGATTTAATGTTTCAGCGGAAGGCGCAGCTCAATCATGCGCTAGCCATGATGCACGAACACACATATCATGCTCCACTTGGGATTGCGGTACAGGACGGAAATTATATCGGGCAGACAGGGTCCAATGAAGTCGTTGCAGAACGAGAGAATCTGGTTCCTATGCTTCATGCCTTTGCGAAAGACTTTTTGAAAGTGAAGTATATGTTTTGGGTGAACCAGAAGCCGTATTTCGAACAAGATGTCTTGCCATGTTTTGTTTCGGAATAAGCGGGACATCACGAAGTTCACAATGTGAACAATCATGTCTAAGAAACTGCTATTCTGTCTTATTTTGGCATTTCCTTTGATCTCAATAGTCGAAGGTAATAGGATTTGAAATAGTTGGAAGGTTGTACCTTCCAATCGAGATCTAAGCCATGAATGGTTATTATGATATTGAAGTTTTGTCGATAAATCTCATAAGAGTATTGATCGCTATTTATCTGATTAAAAAAGTATTAGGTGTCATTATTAGCGGCAAGAATGTCTCTCCAATTGGATGGTATGTAGGCTCATATATCATCCGGTTTGTAGAACTGAATACAGATAAAAATGAAGATCCTGAAAGAAAATTTACCGCCTGGGAAAATACAATACTGGTTCAGGCCGACAACCTGGAAGATGCTTACGATAAAGTCGTTGAGCAAGCTTGAAATCAGACACAACCTTATAAAGGCGGACCTGCGGGTACTCCTGTACAGTGGGTATTTGAAGGTGTAACTGAGCTTCTACCAATTTATGAGGCGTTTGAACATGGCTCTGAGATTATGTATCGAGAGCATAATTCTATAAAGCTGAAACACTTGCGGAAGGCGATACGGCAGAGGCATGAGTTTCAGCAATAGTGTAAAAAACTGGCAAGTTTCGAAGTTCTACTTTGCTACAGAAACAGCCTTCGGCGATGGAGATATTAAGGTAGTTCGGGAGTATACCGATGAGGCACCCCATGAAATTCAATTTCATTCCATTAGAAGAATCCCATCTCAGGCAGATGTTTATCTGGTTAAACACACCTTCTGTATCTGCTTGGTATGGGAAAGGTGAAGATTTTCATCGCTATGAAAATGTGCTGAATAAATATCTTCCACGAACGCGATCCGAAAGCAACATACATGCTTTTATTATTGGCTATCATTTGCAGAATATCGGGTACATTCAGAGTTATAGAATTTGTGATTTTCCGGAATATAATCGCTATGTCGGCGCAGATGAGCATGCTGTTGGAATTGACCTGTTTATCGGTGAGGGCAATTTTCTTCATCAGAGTTATGGATGTCATATCGTTCGTCAATTTCTGGATGAAATTGCTTTTCAACTTCCTGGGATCGATACCTGTATTATTGGCCCGGATTCGAAGAATACCTCCGCAATCCGTGCCTATGAAAAAGCTGGTTTTAGCTACTGGAAAACAATTCAGCTTCAGGATGAATTTGAAACGGAGTATTTAATGAAATTTATAAAGGATAGGGATGATTAATGCATTCATAAGTCATAAAGTTACGGGAATTATTTGAGGTTGTCATTGCTAAAGGTGTTAAATTTTAATATGAACCTACGTCTGGAAACTCAAGAAAAATTAGGGAGGTCGTTAGAAATGGAGACAGATAAAAGCCCAGAAGCATTTAAGTTAGCTCGTTCTAAAATTATGTATATTGAGGATAAGTCTGAAGGCATTGACGGGAGCGCTCGTATCGGTAGAGTTTTCTTTTCAAAGTCAGGAAAAACTCTCTATTATCGCGGTCGAAAATTTCAAAGTCTGAAAGGAAGGGGTTTTAAAGCTAACTATTTCGATGTTGAAACTGGTAATCACTTTTGGATCTCAGGACCAAGAAAAGATAAAAATGACCGGCTCCATGGTGGTAACCAGGGTGTGGAAATCGATCAAGATGTTTACGAGGAATATGTTGAATATACCTCGTCTTAGCGTTTCTTATGGCCCTGATTAGCAGGGGTATGATTGCAATGCCATCCCCCTGCCTGTATCGATACCTACTTACAATCCCTTGCTTTCCATTAACAACGCCAGGTCAATCAGGCGATTGGAAAATCCCCATTCGTTATCGTACCAGGCCAGGATTTTGACCATATTGCCGCCAATCACGAGTGTGGAAAGTCCATCTATAATGGATGACCGGGGATCGCCCTGATAGTCACTGGAAACCAAGGGTGCGTTGCTGTATCCGAGAATGCCTTGAAGGGGGCCCGACATGGCGGCGTCATAAAATGCAGTATTTATCTCTTTGATGGTCACTTCACGTTTCAGTGTCACAGACAAATCAACGACCGATACCACTGGCACGGGTACTCGCAGTGAATATCCGGTCAGGCGTCCGTCCAGTTCGGGAATGACTTTGCCGATGGCTTTTGCTGCACCGCTGGAATAGGGGACGATTGACAATGCAGCGGCCCGGGCTCCACGCAGATCTTTTTCTGGTTGGTCGTGCAGAGCCTGGCTGTTGGTGTAGGCATGAGTGGTATTCATTAGGCCATATTCGATACCAAAATTCTGATGCAGCACTTGAGCCGCAGGCGCTAGAGCATTGGTCGTACAGCTGCCATTACTGACGATGGTATGAAGGGTGGGGTTGTAGAGGTCGTGATTAACGCCCATGACTATCGTCAGGTCTTCATTTTTCCCTGGCGCTGAGATGATGACCCGGCGGGCGCCACCTTCGGTGATGTGTAGTGCCGCCGTATTTCTGTCTGTAAAAAATCCGGTTGCTTCGATAACAATATCGACACCAACGCTACTCCATGGAATTGATCCTGGATTTCTTTCAGAAAACACTCGAATGACCTGGTCGTCGATAAACAACTGTTTTTCATCACTTTTGACAGTTGCATTCAGTTTTCCCAATAGTGAATCGTATTGGAGCAGATGTGCCAGCGTTTCGCTGTCGGTTAAATCGTTAATGGCAACTACCTGAAAGTCCTGCCGGCCCAATGCTGCGCGTAACACATTTCTACCGATCCGGCCAAAGCCATTGATTCCTATCCTAACCATGATGTACCTCGTTTATGTCATTGAAGACAAGAGGCAATGTAACTCAATGGTAGTTTGGCATAAATGACAATAAATGATCAATTTAAGCCAAATTGCGCGAGCAGAACCGTTGGCGGTATTCCGTCGGGCTTATCTGAATGTTGCGTTCAAAGGTGCGGCGCAGATTAAGGCTGTTGCCAAATCCTGTGGCGATAGCGATCTGTTCGATTGCCATGGTGCTTTGTTCCAGGAACTGTCTGGCTGCATCGAGGCGGGCTTCTTCCACATAACGGGCCGGAGTGGTGCCGGTTTCACGGGTAAACACACGGGTAAAGTTGCGTGGACTCATGGCAACCCGGCTGGCAAGATTTTCTACCGACAGGTCAGCAGTCAGGTGCTCCATGATCCAGGACTGTAACTCGCGTATCGGGCCTGGCTGTAATGCCTGGTTGGCAAGGTGGCGGCTGAATTGTGATTGACCGCCCGGTCGGCGCAGGTACATGACCAGATCCTGGGCCACATCCCGAGCCAGGGCAAAACCGTAATCCGCTTCCACCAAAGCCAGTACCAAATCGAAACCGGAAGTGACGCCAGCGGATGTCCATACTGGGCCATCTTCAATATAAATGGGGCCTCTCTTGACGATAACCTTCGGAAAACGCGATTGCAGAGTATCCAACAACCGCCAGTGGGTGGTGGCTTTGCGTCCGTCCAGGATTCCAGCCTGCGCCAGTAATAGCGCACCACCGCAAACGGAAACGACACGTTTGGCGTGGGGAGCGGCGGCTTGCAGCCATTCGACCAGATTGTCATCTTCGGCTCGGTTCAAACCTCTGCCAGTCACCAGGATGGTGTCGCGTGGTTGTTCGGGTTCCAGTTCGCAAAGGCTGTAGTCTGCCACCAGACTGACTTTGGCGCGCCCATGAGCAAGACGATGGGGCTGTGTTGTGACGATGACAGACTGATAGAGCAGAGCCGGACTTTCCTCAGGTTTTAGCTGATTGGCCTGTTCAAGGATGTCGGCGATACCTACGGCTTCAAGCAAGATGCCGCCAGTGGGAACGATGATTACAAATGTATGCATGCTACGTCCGGATATGGTTTGGCATAAAAATATCTATAAGACAAATTAAGTCAAGTTTTATGATTGATATTGTGTATTGACTCTGCCTCAAAACAAATGGCCGGGGTTGTTATAAATGCTGAGTTCATAAATAAAAAACGCGTCAGAATGAGCATAACGGTGGTTTAAATGGGGAAGTGATTGTGGGGATATTTCTGATGAAATTTTCATGCTAACTGAGTGAAAGTCCTTTATGAATGATGGATCGTCGCACTGTAAAAAGTGAGGTGAAATTTCTATGAGTCCGCCCTTTTAATATTTATACCGTTATCTTGAGTGAGTTGGTTTTTATTTGCCCAATCAACCAGCGCTGAAAAAAAAGAAACATTTCCAGAAATATGAGCGGGTCATTTTTGCCGAAAGTCTATTTTAAAATCGAAAGTACTATTGTGTGCATTTAACAAATTCGTTAGAAGTTTGTGCGACAGGTTGTATCTAGATTGTCCACAACAATAATTTCGGAGAATCAATATGCGTACTTCTATTTGTTTTTTGTTGTTGTTCATTTTTTCAGGCATGACCAGTAGCTATCCTTATCAGGATCACAAACCCATTCTGGTAATTGGTGGTTCTCTGGGTAATGGATCAACACCGTTCAATGATGGATTAACCTCGCCATTAATGGGCGCTTCAGTTGGTCAGGGTAGTTACTTGTCGATCGGCGATGCCCTGATCCGCAGCCCTTTATATAATGGTTTTGTTATTAATGAGGCTGAAGCCGGAGGAACGACCATTGCCCGACACAGTTGTCGTTATTCCCTTTACGGTAATGTTTGTGGAGAAGGAAAGTTCAGCAGTTATTCCACTCAGTTAAAACGCGCCATAGCACGAGTGACCCCTGTGACAGGAGGTGCTATTAATGCTGATTTTGTCGTTATAACGCCTCCTAATGATTGTCTTCATTCTGATTCTCAGGGTATCCCAGAAATACAGGCGGTTTATTGTGCTGAGGCCGATTGGGAAGCTCTGGCTGATCGGCTGATTGCTGTGGGACAGGAAGCTCTGGCCATGGGGCTTAAACCGGTGTATCTGGCTTATCCCGAGGAGTCAGGGGTCGATTTGGAATTGTTTGCCAGTACCTCTGGGTTGATATGGACTATCTCATCAGCTGACTACATTAAGATGCGTGAGACAGTACACGGCCGTATTGCCCATGATTTGCCCGCTGCATTGATTTCCAATGGTTGGGGAGATTTTCATCATATCGGTGATGGTATTCATCCGGATATCCGTTCTTCACGTTTGGCCGCCAGGCAGATACTGCTGGATATTGGTTATATTCCATTTGGTGGCACTCAGTGGTGATTTGAGGGAACCATTAAAATCGACAATGGCAAGTTGTTTTTGATTCAGTCACTGTCATAACCAGATTAGATTCAATAAGCCAGTTTCTGTGGAATTGCTTATTCATCCAGAACCAGGCGCGGTAGTCTTTCACTAAGTGGTGTGCGCCTCCCTATATTCTTTTTTTCACATTTCAACGTGCATTTCGTCTTTTGTTAACCAGCATGCTAATAGATTTTCCTGGCCTTTTTGGAATCTCTGGCAGTAGTCTGAAATTGTATCGTTTATGACTGGAGGATGTGAGATGAACTGGTTTAAACAATTGTTGGGTGGCAATAAGGCTTCTCCGATACAGGCAATCGGTCATTTATTTGATGAGTTGTTTACCAGTGATGAGGAGCGTCAGGCGGCTGAAATCGTGCTAAAACGACTGGCTCTGGAGCCCGGCAAACTACAGGCACAAATCAATATGGTGGAAGCCTCCAGCCGGTCGTTCTGGGTAGCCGGGTGGCGGCCGTTTATCGGATGGGTATGTGGCATTTCACTGGCGTCTTATTTTGTGCCGAAATTTATCGTGGCCACCGTGGTTTGGGTGATTACTATTCAGGCAAGTGGTTGGTTAACAATCCCTGCCTATCCAGTGGACTCTGGCAGATTGATGGAGCTGGTATTGGGGATGTTGGGTCTTGGAGCTTTGCGGACAGTCGAAAAGGGCATGGGGAAGACCAGGTAATGGCGGAACGGTATTTTATTGTTCTGGGGCGGTGATATAACAGAGTTATGACTCGTTCAATTGAGGAGCCTTTGAATAATGATTTACGTTGCCTGTATCGTTTTAAACGGGTTTATAAACTCCCGCGATGGTCGGCACATCGTATATCCCCGGGGTGTTGATCAGCAAGCGCGATTCAAATCCACGCCCGACGGATTGGCCGTTTCCCAGGCTTTTTCACTGATGTTATTGAAAGACTTCTAAGGGGCCTCTGAAAAATAGGAATAGTTTTGATGCAGGCGAGGAAGCACCACTCGCAACACCGCAGTTTACTGGTGTAAATGAGGATGCGAGACTGGAGCTGACAATGTCCTGCGCAAAAATAGGCCATTTTTCAGAGGTTCCCCAACCCTCAGATGAGTATATAAAACGTGGAGTTTTAGTTATTTCAAGGTATTTATGAGCTGTTTAGTGATATAAGGTAAAATTCCGTTTGCTAGAAAGTATTTGAGTTCACGATCATTGTCGATTCTGAGCGTTGCAGAGACTGATCGTGTCGTTGGTGATGAAAATTGGCCGGATGGGGAAGATATTATTTTTATCATCAGATGATCTGGAATCAAGGACTCACCATCGATATTGCATTCAATGGATATGCTTTCGTTGCCAATTAGCTCCAATTCGTCCACACTCATTTCTGGCAACAGTTGTAGTGGCATAATGCCCATGCCAACTAAGTTGCTACGATGAATACGTTCAAAACTTTCTGCAATGACCGCTTTTACATTCAGCAACAAGCAACCTTTTGCCGCCCAATCGCGACTGGAGCCAGTACCATATTCCTTGCCTGCAAAAATCACCAACGGAGTATTGTTTTCTTTGTAGTACTTGCTGGCTGCATAAATCGATACAGGGGTTGGTAATTTGAGTTGGGTTAGCTCGCGCTGAGTCTCATTCAATATACGGGTAAATCCTCCCGGTATTGGCGCAGCCATCATATTTATCAGCCGTTTATTGGCGAAAGTACCGCGCATCATGACCTCATGGTTGCCGCGACGAGCACCATAACTGTTAAATTGATCAATTTTGACCCGGTGTTCAAGTAGATATTTACCGGCGGGACTATCTGGATTGATTTGACCGGCAGGTGAGATATGGTCTGTTGTAATCGAGTCTCCTAAAATTGCGAGTATCTTTGCTTCAATAATCGGTTCAGGTTTTGTGTTTAATTGGACGAATGGTGGCATGCGAATATAAGTGGATTCGGCATTCCATGGAAAACACACCGTACTGTCAACACTTAAAGCTTCCCAATGTTCATCGCCTTTTAGAATATTTTTATAAGACTCCGCATAAAGTGTTTGATTTATCTGTAGCAATGCTTCTTGTAGCTGCGTGTTATCCGGCCATATATCTCGCAAAAACACGAGATTACCTTCTTTATCTGTACCTAAAGGATCTTGATCAAAATTGATGCGCGTATGTCCTGCCAGTGCAAACGCAACCACTAATGGCGGTGAAGCCAGCCAGTTCAATCTCACGGAGGGGTGAATCCGACCTTCAAAATTCCGATTGCCCGAAAGAACCGCACTTACTTGCAGGTTGTTAAGCTCAATCACAGATTCAAGGTCGCCATTTAAGGGACCAGAATTGCCAATGCAAGTTGTGCAACCAAAACCAATACGGTGAAAACCCAGTTGATCGAGATAGTTCTGTAGGCCAGAGTTATCAAGGTAACATGCGACTACCTGCGAACCAGGCGCGAGCGAGGTTTTAACGTGTGGACTTACTGTCAGACCTTTTTCTACCGCAGCTTTGGCCAACAGACCCGCAAGTAACATGACCTGTGGGTTGGAAGTATTAGTACATGAGGTGATGGCAGCGATTACGAGATCACCATCTACCAATGGTTGTTGTTGATCTGGTTTAATTGCCAGGCGTCCGGCTAACTCGATTTCTTCCAGTGTTTTATGTTTGATGGCGGCAAGTGGTAATCGGTCTTGCGGTCGCTTGGGTCCCGCAATAGAGGGAACAATGTCATTCAGGCAAATGGTTAAGTTTTCGCTATAAATAGCTCGTTCGGCTTCATGGTCGGTACTGTAAAACAAATCCTGTGCAACGGCGTAGTCATAAACCCGCTTAATTAATGAGGCAGGTCGATTCGTCAAGGTTAAATATTCTATGACTTTGGCATCAATGGGAAACAACGCACATGTAGCACCATATTCTGGTGCCATATTGGCAATCGTGGCACGATCAGCAACACTGAGATTGCTTATGCCGGAGCCTGTAAACTCGACATATTTTCCTACAACACCGTGATTTCTCAATATTTCTGTAATGCTTAGAACCAGATCGGTAGCGGTGACGCCAAGGCATAAGTTTCCCTCTAGTTGGACACCTACAACGTTAGGAGTATTTAAGCTTAATGGTTGTCCTAACATAACGGCTTCGGCTTCAATGCCACCCACACCCCAGCCAAGTACTCCAAGGCCATTAATCATTGTGGTATGACTATCGGTACCCACTAAAGTATCCGGATAGAGCAGACCCCCTTTTTCACACACCACCTGGGCAAGATATTCCAGATTGATCTGATGGCAAATACCTTTGCCAGGAGGAACAACAGTAAGGTTGCTAAAGGAAATCTGTGCCCACTTTAAAAACTGGTAACGCTCCCGGTTGCGTTCCATTTCACATTGACGGTTATGATGTTCTGCATTGATGCTGCCAGCCTGATCTACGATCACCGAGTGATCGATTACCAGATCTACCTGACACATTGGATTCACTTTTTCAGCATCACCGCCTGCATTGAAGATGGCATCGCGCATTGCGGCGAGATCCGCAATCGCCGGAACGCCGGTGTAATCCTGCATCAAGATTCTTCCAGGGTAGAACTGAAACTCAAAATCCATTGTTCGAGAACGGGTAGTTAATTTCTTAATCAGGTTTTGCGAGAACTCAACGCCTTCGGTTTCAGCGTGTCTCATGATATTTTCTAAAAACAGTCGTACTACGAAAGGTTGTTCGCTCAATATAAAATCAAAGTCTTGTGCTAATTTGGCTAAGGACCAAAATGTGTTTTCGCTATCATTTTTGTTTAGGTGAGTTAAATAGCGTTTACGCCATTGCTCTTCAGTTGTTGGATTCATGCTCATGCTCCGGAATTTTGAAATACTTATCTTCAGTTTTTGTTTGATCATGTAGCGTTTCTGAGTGATCGCGATTGTGATGCGTAATATTTGTAGGGAGGGAAAAATAACGTAGTAAAGTTAATCCTACCAACGCAGAGAAAACTGAAGCTGAGAGAATTCCTAATTTCACTGCATTAATTTGCTCAGGACTAAACGCGAGGTTGGCGATAAACAAAGCCATGGTAAAACCAATACCCGCCAACATGCCGCCGCCGAAAAGCATTCGCCAACTCAAACCTTTTGGTAATATCGCGATTCGCAGTTGCACTGCGATCCAGCTGAATAGAAAGATACCGACTGGTTTGCCTAATACAAAACCCAGAAATACAGCGATTGTGACTGTTGAGGTAATGCTGGTTCCTTTAAGAGGAATACCTGCATTGGCAAATGCGAATAATGGCATTACGACAAACCCTACCCAGGGATGAAGCATTATCTCTAAACGCTCCACTGGAGAAAGGGTTTCACGTGCAGCCGCCTCAGCAGTGATCAGAGCTTGACGATCAGGGGTGTCTCCGCTCCAGTGATCACCTCTGGGATAGGCCACCACACGGTCCATAATTGCATGTAAATGGTCATCACTGACCCACTTTGTTGTCGGTGTCATTAAGCCAAGAATGACACCCGTAACCGTAGGGTGAATACCAGATGCGTCAACCACCATCCATATCAATCCACCCATTATAAAAAACAGGGTGATACTGCGAATGCCAATAAACGCCATGGCCCTAATCACGACAAAACCTGCAACTCCAAGGCCAATGGCTATCCAGTCAATGGAACTGCTATATCCAACAGCGACGACAATAATGGCACCGATGTCATCCACAACAGCCAACGACAACATAAAGATTCGCAAGCTTTTGGGAATATTTTTTCCTAACAGTGCCAGACAACCAATTACGAAGGCCGTATCCGTTGCCATGACGGTGCCCCAACCACTTTGACCGGATTCACCATACTGAAAAATCAGATAAATCAGTGCAGGCACCAGCATTCCACCTAATGCCGCGGAAATTGACAGCATTGCAAGTCTGGGATTCCGTAATTCGCCTAATACCAGTTCACGTTTGAGTTCAAGGGCAATTAAGAAGAAAAATAACGTCATTATCGCATCATTGATCCATCCGTGCAGTGACCGCTCAAAGGCTAAGGGCCCGATGTTTATTCCTATCGATATTTGCCACAAGTGACTGAAAGGGACACGGAGAGGGGAGTTGGCCAGAGACAAAGCCAGTACAGTGAATAACAGTAAAACAACGCCTGCGGCAGCTTCAATTTTAACAAAACGAGTAATGGGGTGAACTACCCAGTCAATATGCTCTTTGGGTAGGTGAAACAAATGACCTTTTTTACCATCTTTCGATTTATTATCCATCTTTTTTCCTTTTTCAATGCTATTTTTTCATCAGTACGATCGTCATCAAACTCAATGAAAATTGTCATGTCTCGAAGCCCAAAAAAATAATATTAGATTTTCTATTAACCCGGACATTTAAGAGATCAGGAGAATCTATTTGATTGCCGGGTTAACAGATAAGTACCAGATTTAATCTGACGTAATCAGGGGATTTTTACAGGTGCTTGGTTGATGGAATGAATACCATTCAAGAACTTAAACAAATCACTGTCAGTGGATAAAACAAGGGTTGTATTTTCAGAAATGATTGTCAGATAGGACTGCATAGTTCGAGTAAACTCATAGAGGCTTACAGACTGAGCACTTTGGTTATAAGCCTGTGCGTAGATGTCTGCCGCATTTGCATCCGCCAGGCCACGAATCTCTTCTACTTGCTGGTATGCTTCTGACTGAATTCTATTGAGTTCTCTCACTCGGTCACCACGAATCCTTGCGGCTTCACCATTACCTTCCGATAAAAATCGCTCGGCGATTTGCCGACGTTCACTGATCATGCGTTCATAGATTTTTGGTCGAACACTTTCGTTATAATTGATTCGCTTAAAACGGATATCAAGCAGTTCAATACCAAACACTTTGACCTTTTCAGCAGCGGCGGTAAAAATTTCCTGCTCCACCATTTTCCGTCCCTTCTGTATCGGTACTAACAGTCCAACTTCCTGATTGTCGGAGTCCGTGTGGCTTAAGATGACTTCCTGCAAAGGTTCTCGATCCTTGGTGGTGCGGATAATTTCGATAAGTTCATGTTTTGCTACAGCGTTGCGGGTCTCACTTCCCAGTATGTCATCAAGTCTTGATTGAGCGCTGCGTTCGTCTCTTAATCTTAAAAAATACTGTAGTGGATCGGTAATGCGCCAACGCGCAAATAAATCAACAGAAATATAGAGTTTATCTTTGGTGGGCATATCCGAAGGGTCTCCATCCCACTCCAGAACACGTTTGTCTATCGCATTGACAACCTGAATAAAAGGCATTTTGACATTGAGACCTGCATTCACGACAGGCTTACCCACGGGTTTTCCAAATTGAGTGATAATGACTTGTTCGACTTCACTGACGGTATAAAGTGAGACATTGAGGAGCAGACCAACCAGTATCAATATTCCCAGCAGTAAAGTGAAATTTATTTTTTTCATTGAGTTTCTCCTGTTTTGCCATTGAGGTTAAGCAGGGGAAAAATGTTATTCGTTTGTTCATCAATAATGACTTTCGACTTGATTTTTGGCAAAACCACCTGCATGGTTTCGATATAAATTCTGCGCTTTGTTACCTCTGGTGCTTTAATGTATTCCGCATAGAGGGCGTTAAATCGGGCAGTGTCACCTTTGGCTTCGTTGATCCGTTTCAGTCGATAACCATCGGCTTCACGAATTCGCTGGTCTTTTTCTCCCAGTGCCAGAGGGATAACTTTGTTGTAATCCCGGCGCGCTTCATTAATCAGTTTTTCTTTTTCCTGTTGTGCCTGGTTTACTTCATTAAATGATTCTTGAACAGGTTTTGGCGGATTTATATTTTTTAGCTGAACCTGATCAATGCTAATGCCCATCTCATACTTGGTTGATAGTTCCTGCATTTTGGTTAATGCTTCGGATTCTATCTCCTGACGCCCGACAGTAATCACTTCATCGACGGTACGATCACCCACAACTTCACGCATTACGGACTCAGACACATATCTCAATGTTTCACCTGGTTCTCTTACTTCGAACAGGAACTTAACGGGGTCTGAAATTCGGTATTGTACAACCCATTCAACCAGAGCCGCATTAAGGTCACCCGTAACCATCTGTGTTTCACGGTTATGATCATATGTTCGAGATGTCTGGTAAGGATCCAATGCGCCGGGCGTAGAGAAGCCAAATTCCTGTTTGAGCTGTCGTTTTACCGGTACAACGGTTGCAGAATCAATACCCATTGGAAATTTGAAATGCAGCCCGGCTGGTACATCATAAACATGTTTACCAAATCGCTGAACTACCGCTACGGAATCGCTGGGTACTGTATATAACGTTGTCCATATTAAGAGGCCGATAAAAAATACTGTAAAGATGATAAGAAATTTCGAGGGGCTTCCACCAGGTAAAAGTTTTTTGAAATGATCGATATTTTGGCCCAGGATTTGGTTTAGGTCGGGAGGGGATTTATTTTCACTGCTCCACGGGTTCTTTGGAGGGTCGTTATTTTTGGGCATGATACCAGCCTTTTTTATAAGCGAAAAAATATTCGCCTATATGAATCTAGTATGGGCGCACATTATGACAATAACAATAGCTATTCATCTGGTGATCATTTATATCGAACTGACCATGTAATGTATGGATATAGTCAGATATCGGACCGTTCGATTGGCTGACAATCGATGAAAACCTTGTAAAATCAAAGACGTTCGAATAATCCTGCATGATTCTGGGTGAATATAACCGTCTGTCAGCATATCCCGAAAGGTGGTGGAAACGAAAGAATACTTCCCTGGTCTGACCTTCAGTTACGTAATTGTCAGATTATGTTTCGTAGGCTCAAAACTAATTCTTAGGTATGAGGCATTTTTGACCTGTAATAGCGCTATGTTGTGCGAAAACCGATGACTACACCTACCGCAGACAGAAATATGGTTTTGACCTGAGATACCTTGTGGATCCAGCCACTTATGTCTGTTGTAGGCGAAACCGAAAAGATCTTCTAGTCTTAATTCAGGTGATTCGATGAATTGACCGGCCGGTCGTCAGATAATTTCCCTGCCATAAAAGGAAATGCATCATATGGGCAACAAGATCATCATCTGTATTTCAAAACAAAACTCGGCATATCCGTTTATTTTGATATTGATGTTATTTTCCATCCTGACCTGTTCTTTTACATCTGCACAGACATCGGAAGGTAGCGATACATTGGATTTAACCGCAGCAGAGAGGAGTTGGCTGGATTCTCATCCTGGCATTCAGGTTGCTTATGACGGATTCGATCCGCCTTATAGTTTTGTAAACAGTGATGGTCAACTGGAAGGTTTTTCGGTTGATCTGCTTAGGGTAATTAGTAAAAAGACAGGTATTCGTTTTCAGGTTTACCCTGAATACAAAAGAGACCGAATATACCAGTTTGCGCAGCGTGGCCAGGTGGATATGGTTGCCACGATGGTCGAACAGAGTGACGAGCTGAAAGGGTTTTCCTTTACCAAACCGTATATCTTTAAATCGTTGATCGTCATTAGCCGGTCTGACGATGATACTGTTCATCAACGTAATGATATTGTCGGCAAGAAAGTTGCCATGGTTGGGTATGAGCAATATAAAAAGAAAATTCTGACGGCATTTCCTTCCATTACACCTTATCAAGTCGATACCGTTCCTGATGCTCTGAATGTTGTATCTTTGGGTGATGCCGACGTAGCCATCGTACCTTTGGGAGCTGCACATTATTATCGTAATAAAAATGTGTTGACTAATTTAAAATACGCCGCGCTCTACCAGAAACATTTTCTCAATGAAAGTATTGCCGTCAGAACAGACTGGCCAGAGCTTAGATCCATTCTGAATAAAGGATTGGCGTCAATCTCTGAAACCGAAATGCAGAAGCTTCGGGCCAAGTGGTTACCCGTCGAATACATGGAAAACCTGGTTGATATCAATTTGACTAAGGCAGAAGAACAGTGGATCGCTGATCATCCTGTCATACGCTTGGGTATTGATCCGGAATTTGCGCCGTTTGAATATGTAGAGGATGGTTTGTATCAGGGAATGGCGTCGGACTACGTCAAATTGCTCAACCAGCGTTTGCATCTGAATATGGTGGTGGTTGAAGATCTTGAGTGGCAGGAAGTGATGACGGGGGCCAGGGTAGGGCGGATTGATGTTTTGCCGGCAGTGGGGAAGACAGATGAACGAACGCAGTTCCTGCTGTTTACTGATCCTTATTTAAACTTTCATCGTGTTATCGTTACCCGGGATGATGAGCCGTTTGTGTCTGGTCTCTATGATCTCAGAACCCTGAAGGTTGCCTTGCAGGCGAATACGTCTCACCATGGTTATATTCTCGAAAACTCCGACATAGATCCGATGCTGTTTGATACATTGCAGGAATCATTGATGGCAGTATCGGGCGGGAAGGCAGATGCATTTGTGGGAAATGTGGCGTCTACAACCTATTGGATCAGAAAGCTGAACCTGACTAACTTAAAAATTGCCGCGCCGGTTTCCTCGGATGTTCAAAGCCTTCATTTTGCAGTGCGTAAAGACTGGCCGGAATTGGTTTCAATTTTACAAAAAGGTTTGGACAGTATCACTGATCAACAGCGTCAGGAGATATCAGAGAAGTGGCTGTCCTTTGACTATGATGCCACTATTGATTATACGCTGGTCTGGCAGGTAGCCGCCGTATTTACTATTCTCGTTATTATTATCATGCTATGGAATATATTGCTGAATCGAACTGTTCGGCTACGGACTTCTCAGTTGGAATACACTGCCAATTATGATCAGCTGACGGCTTTGCCAAATCGATTTCTTATCCTGGACAGATTGACTCAACGTATTGCCGATGCGCGTCATAAACAAGAAAAACTTGCAGTCATGTCTATTGATTTGGATGATTTCAAGAAAATCAATGATGCGCTTGGCCATCACGCCGGTGATGAGATTCTAAAGGAGTTTGCAATACGCCTGAAAAATGTATTGCCAGATAACCATTGTGCCGGTCGCCTGGGAGCGGATCAGTTCCTGGTGGTGCAAAGCTCGATCCATGAAGCCGCTGATTCTGCTGCACTGGCCGAGAGAATAATTGCCGACATAAGCAAACAGTTTGAGACATCTTCTGAAGAGATATCGTTGACCGCCAGTTTAGGAATTGCGCTGTTTCCGGATGATGGTGCGTCTACCGAACTGCTGCTGAAGCATGCTGATACGGCAACCCATCATGCCAAAGAACACATGCGGGGCCGATATGCTTTTTACACAGAAAATTTGAATCGTAGCGTGTCACGAAAGCTGGAGCTGGAACGATATATTCATGGAGCTTTGAAACGCAATGAGCTGGAGGTTTATTACCAGCCAAAGATAAATGCCCGCAATCGTCGTATTGTCAGTTTTGAAGCCTTGGTGCGTTGGTGTAACAGTGAGTTGGGAATGGTGTCGCCAGCGGAGTTTGTACCTATTGCAGAAAAAAATGGCATGATTGAAAACATAGGTTTTTTTGTACTGAAAGAGGCCATGGCTACGCTGGCGCATTGGCAGTCACAGTATGATTCTGAACTGTCCATGGCGATTAATTTGTCACCGGTACAATTTCGGTCTGACGATCTCATCCAGGTGATTGAGTCGGTGATGTTGAATAACGGTCTGGATAGCAGGCACATTGAGTTTGAAATCACCGAAGGAGTCTTGTTGACGGATTATGAGGGTATTGAAGATAAACTGAGGAAGCTGAAAGCCTTGGGTATTACTCTGGCCATGGATGATTTCGGTACCGGGTATTCCTCTCTGAGTTATCTGCGTAAGTATAAATTTGACACACTTAAGATCGATAGAGAGTTTATTTCTGATTTGCCCACTGAAGAATCCGATAGAAAGCTGGTGGCAGCAACGATTGCTATGGCGCACGAATTGGGAATGACGGTCGTCGCCGAAGGGGTGGAAACTGAACAGCAAGATGCCATCCTGGTACAACAGGGCTGTGATTTACTGCAGGGTTGGTTGTTCAGCAAAGCGCTGCCCGCGGCCAAAATGACCGAGCTTTTAAAACAGCAATGCAGTTCCACCTGATGGGAAACGTAACATAATTTCTGAACAAGACTGGTTAAGTCGCTCTGAGGTGATTTAGGAATCAACTGCTGGAGGGAAAGAGTTCTTGCCAGCCGATGTTTTCCTTAAGGATGGATTGATTTTGTCTGTTCTTCAGTGTTGCTGAAACAGACCATCCTGATGAATGGCGATTGCCTTCCAGATAGATCGTATCTTTATTGTGAAACAGCATGGTCAGTAAAGGAGGAGGTATCATTTTTGTTTTCATGGTCAGGTTGATGCCAAACCAGCTCAGCAGCAGAACAACCCAGCGTCTGACATACCAGATTCTGAATGTCAGTCCGATGTTCTGACAAACCATATTATGCTGTACCACTGGATCGCGATGCCGGTAGTGAAGATATTCGATGTCCCGCAGCAGATTTTGTAAGAGAACGCTCCAGAACAAGCGCTCTCTTGCTGAACGATCCATCAGTTACTTTTAGCCGTAATGGCATCGATGGCGGCATCAATGATGGTTTGCATACCCTTCGATGGACCACCTTTAGATGCAGTGACCGTGATGTTGAGTTTACCCCTTTCGCTGTTTGACGTCGTCGCCTTGTGGCTGGTGTTATAGCCGGCTTCAAGCTTGATATCCACGAATTTTGACAGGAATCCTGCTGAGCTGGCTGAGCCGGAGAGGGTGCCTGTTTTTTCGTCCGAAACATCCTGAATCGAAGAGACTTCGAAAGTAAATTCATTGACCAGCTGATCAATGGAGAAAAAAGGAATGTCCACCAATGCAACGGTGGGTATGCTCACGGAAATATTCTGTTTTGAGCCATCTGATGCTTCTTTGCTGAAGTTAAAGGTTTGATTGCCTTGTTTGATAAAATCACCAAGCAATTTGAGGTTAGCTTGAGAAAGTTCGACATGCGCCTGTGCAGCAGCATGCAGAGGTTCGCTGATCAGTTTCGCCAGCGGAAGATCATTCAGTGCTTGAGTCGCCATCTGTCGTCTCCTGTTGTTTATTTATCAATGCCTACATCTGTAGCCATGCCAAAATCGCTGGCGGTTGCAATAAATTTTTTGAGTTCTGCTGGTAAATCCCCTTTACCAACTTTAAGGCGGATATCGATCTTGGCACCATTGGTCGATTCATCGCCGATGGAACCTAACAAGTCAACGGGATTGTCCACCACATACCACGGACGGTTGGTTTCGCGGTATTTTTCGTCCACTTTGGTTGCTTTTGCTTTCTGGCCCGATTCACTGAATTGTTTCTGGCTGCGATATTCATTAGCCAGTGTCATCGAGAATTGTACTTCCGCTTCTTCTATCACCAATGGATTCAACGGCAGTGCTGCCAGTACCGGAATACTGACTTTATATTTTTTAAGGTTTCCCTGGGAGTCGTATTTTTCCTGAATATAATCGAATCGGTACATGGTATCAGTGTTTTCTGATTGATCTGTCACATTACCGCTGTCATCAATTGCCTTGTGACCAAAGCCCATCTGAAAAATCAAATTCAGAAAAGAACGCGAAGCATGCACCTGTGCCTGGAGTATTGAATTGATTGGTGCGAGTACCGCCTGACTAAGTGTAAGACGGCTTTTATCATTAGCCATAGCAAATTTCCCTGATGTATCCAAACCTGAGTTAGCTGTTTGAGTTGGGCGGCAAAATACCTTTTTTGCTGCAACCAAAAAGTGCTGAAAGTTCAGCTATTATTGTCATGCTTTGAGTGTAAGTTATTTCTGATATTTGTAAAATTTATTTATAATCAAAAGCAATATAAGTGCCATTGGAATGTAGTTTTAATCATTAATTAGGATGATAATTGAACGGATTTTTTGAATCATTGAATGCGCTTAGCAAAATATTTGTATGGACGCTGCCTGATACTCTTAAAGCATCCGGCAATTTAATAAAGACAGCTATCACCATCGGCCTCAGCCCAGAAAAGCCAGGGGAAAATCTCATGTTTCGTACGACATTGCTGGTAATACTCAAGAGAATGGTTTCAGAAATTTATCCGCCTGTTTTCGCCATTTCTCTATCTTATTTTTTTCAGGTTCAAAGGCTTTAAGTATATCGACAGAAATGAAGACGCTGGTTTGGCCCGCTCTATCTATCAATCCCAAAGAGTAAGCGTTACTGAAATGAAACATGGCTCCATGACCAATATCCCTGGAGCTGGCTTTATCGGAATACACAGAAACGATTGAAAGACCACAGGGTATATTGCTGAAGCCGAAATGACAGCCGCGCCAACGATTGACACCCAGCCATTCCACCGACAGTGCCGCTTTGAGCTGTTCACCGTCAGCTGCTTGATTTGCATATTCCATTACAACACCAGGATGAGCAACAAAATACTGTGTGTCAGGCGCTTTTTGAAAGGTCTGACTAATCAGCATCTTTCGGTTCATTTGTGCCGTTAACATACGATCCAACAGGGTTTGTGAACGAGCCTCATTAAAAAACTGATTCCAATCATCGCTGTATTCAAATGCAAGTTCAGCCATTTTTTGTGGTGTTACCCGTTCCATTTCATATTTATATGCGGACACTGCTTTTGCCCAGGCATCAAGGTACAGTTGGCAGGCGCTTTGCCCCTGAGCATTACATTGAAGTAAGCTTTCACACAGTGTTTCAAACTGACTGCTGTTTACGTTTATACGCTTCGATATTTTACCAATCAGTATCAGGTGATCAGGTGAATCAAAATCATCTGCAACGCTGAATCGAATATCCGGAAGTATTGTCATATTCTGTTGGCTTGTCTCACCGATGGGGAGCTCGCCTAATAATGCGCTGCTGAGCGCGACAAAGGAGTTGTTGTAATCTGACGGAAACGTAATATCCAGTTGCCTGGCGGATTCCATGATTGCAGTTTTCCAGTCTGCATATTCAGCAGAATTGAAAACAGAGGTATATGAGTTTCCCTGAGTAAGCCTGCTTCCGAGTAGTGTGCTGTATTGGGTTATTCGGGGAGTCCAGTAATCCTTTGCGGCAGGCAGGCAGTTTTCAGCCTGTACACAGAAAGCCAAAAGAGTGAAACAAAACGCTAAAAAGACCGGTCTCATGGTGGTTTCCTACTGATCCATAGATGATTGAGTGTGTTGATGTACTCCTGATACTTTTTCACCATTTTCAGGAAGGTTTTAAAGTCACTCACAGACCCGATACTGTTTATAAAGGCTGTTATTTTCTGCGATTCATCCACCAGGTTTCGAACACTTGCATGGGCTTTTATGACTTCATCTCTCGACGGATTAAAGCTGCCTGCAGGCATGACTCTTTTTAAAAACCGATAAGAAACCAGAGGATCCGTGAGATATCCGGTCAGATCGTGTGGGTCAAGGGACTCGCCAATGTTTCGGGTGATAATGTTATGATAATAACTTTCATAGTCGTCAGGATGTACCCAGGCTTCGTCCGCTTGTGGATTAAAATGGAAAAAACGTGTGAACGGATCAAGTACATGATGAATGTTGTAATAGTGCAGGGTGCAACTATCGCCCCCGGTTCCGGGTTTGACTACCGTATCTTTCGGATCCGGAGAAGTGCGTATGGGATTGAGTAAATACATTAATCGGCTGACATTGGCGATCATCCATAAGCTGTCCAGCTTATGGGTAATGGTATCCAGTTTGAAATGGTGGCCATTGTTATCAGTGATGCCGCCAGTATAGGCTTTATGCAGAGTATCGATGATAGCATTGGTACCCAGAGAGTGACCAACGACATGAAAAGAAGCGTTACCTTTGGCTGCCATATGGGTACATAGCTCACTCAATACCCTGAGTCGTACAGATTCACCATGCAAGCTCGCATATAGCAATACATCCAGTGCCTGGGTGGTATAGAAATTGTCCTTGCCGATATCGGCTTCCAATTCGACAATATTTTCAATAAACAGACTGGGGAGGTTGGCAGCAGATTTAAAATACTCGCTGACCGGCTTATTGCTCTGAACAATTCGCTGCCGCTCCTGTTCAAAAATATCATCGTATACGATGGGTTTTATATCCACATAGTTTTCAAACTTACAGTTCTGAAACGTTGAATAGCGCTGAAGAGCCGTATTCGCTGCGTTTTCAACCAGCGTTCTAAGGCTCTCAGTCGTATGCTGTCCCATCCCGTGAGCGACGGCCAGTATTGAATCAGCCATAAGGACCTCCTGCGTTCGATCATTGACTGAGAACCAGACATCTGTTGGATACTGGCTGTCAGTGGTTATCGTTACTATATAATTACCGGATCATGAGTAAAAGCATTTGCTTTTGTGAACAACTGAATGTGTCTGTGACAGGTATTTTTTGAAGAGGCAGCTCTGGGCGAATGATGGGAGAAACAGTTGGTTTTTTAACCAGAGGTTTGTTCTTTGGTTGGAATGGTCAACTAAATTCCTGGCAGGATAAAAAGAACGCTTTCGACTTTGAAGCTCAATCAGTTTATGTTCCCAAGCTAATGTTGCATGTGTCCCATGTTTGGTGCTGGTTTTTTGGATGATCTGTTTGTCCATATCTTTAGTGGCTTACATCCTGTTATTCCATCCCATCATCCTGCACTATTTTTTCGCCTGTTTTTAATAAGCAGGTCGAAAGAATTATATCTACGGTCATCAATCGAGATAACAAGATCGCACAACAATAATAAAAATCGCAATAAGTGGCTCAATCTTCAGGGGGCAGAATAGCTTTCTGATGAAACGTTAAACATGAGGCATTCACGGCAATACAAATAAGTTGCTGAGATACTCTGTACCCACAGGTCGGGACTAACGGTTCGTTTAACTGATCAGTTTTTAATTTAACAGTGAATTACCTGAAAACAACCTATTCCAGCAGTATTTTTGGAATGAGCTGCAAAATCGCTTTAATCCATTATTCCGTTAATCAACTGGATAAAGACAGGAAAAAACATGAAGCATATTAGACAAACAAAGCTATGGCAGTTAATCATAACCTGCGCCTTAACCGGGCTATTCTGTATGGCGCAGGCCACTACCTTTACTAACACGCTCAATACCCAAAATGGGGCTGACCCGTGGATGGCATATTACGACGGATATTACTATCTGGCGAGTACCACCTGGACCAGCAAAATCTATATGAAACGAGCCCAAACCATCGAGGGGTTGAAGACGGCAACGCCGGTTGAAATCTGGGATGGTGCAAAAGATGACCCGTCACGCTGCTGTAATATGTGGGCATTTGAATTCCGTTTACTGGATGGACCAAATGGTAAACGCTGGTACTTTCACTACACTGCAGGCGTTTCCGAAAACCTGGATGGTCAACGCATGTATGTATTGGAAAGTGCCGGTCAGGATCCGATGGGGCCTTACACCTATAAGGCCAAGTTAAAAGACTCAAACGACGCCTGGGCTATTGATGGCAGTTACATGTTGTTAAATGATCGTCTCTACTGGCTTTTTTCTGCCTGGGACGGTGCCTATCAGAAAATCTATATTGCTCCGATGAGTAACCCATGGACCATCAGCGGTGATCGTGTGCTGCTTAGTAAGCCGGAATACGATTGGGAAAAACAGGAAAACAATGTCAACGAAGGGCCAGTAGCACTGCAACACGATGGCAAAACCTTTATTACGTATTCAGCCAGCTTCTGTGATGGCCCAAACTACAAACTCGGTTTGCTGACATACAATGGTGGTGATCCGTTAAAAACCGGTTCATGGGACAAGAGTAGGGAACCAGTATTCCAGAGATCCAATGAAAATGGTGTTTACGGTCCTGGACATAACGGTTTTTTTACCTCGCCGGACGGCACTGAAAATTGGATTGTGTACCATGCCCAGTCTGACGTTAATAACGGTTGTGACAGCAACCGCACAACACGCATACAGAAATTCACATGGAATAAGGACGGTACACCAAACTTCGGCATTCCTTTGCCTGTGACCGCACAAATTCAAGTGCCTTCCGGCGAGCCCGGTGACAAAGGCTTTGTGGGTAGCCGCTTTGAGTCCTATAACTATCCTAACTATTTCGTCAGACATTATGACCTTCGCGGTAAAATGGAAGGGAACATCGCCCTGTTCGCCGATTCTCAATGGATCATGAAACCGGGCCTGGCTGATGCCAATGGTGTGTCGTTTGAGTCCGTCAACTTCCCTGGACGTTATCTGCGTCATGACGCCTTTGAATTGGTATTGTCTGAAGACGATAACTCCAAGCAGTTTACCAGTGAAGCCACGTTTTATCAGCGTGCAGGGTTAGCCGATGCGTCGCTGAGTTCATTTGAGTCCTATAATTTACCTGGCTACTTTATGCGCCATCAGGAGTTCCTGTTAAATCTGACCAAAATCAGCTCCACTACAGATCAAGCCGACGCAACCTTCCGAATTACTGGTGAGAATGCCAGTGGTATTTTAAAAGATGGTATTTACTACATCAAAAATAACAACAGTGGAAAATGTCTGCGTACATTGAATGGATCCAGTGCCAATGGTACGGGTATTGTGCAATACACCTGCGGCCAGAATAAATATGAACAGTGGCAGGTCACTTCAATTGGTCTGCGCCAATATCACATCACGCAAGTATCCAGCGGTAAGTTGGCGGACATTACCGGAGGGTCGACACAAACCGGTGCTACCAACATTATCTGGCCATACAATGGTGGTGAAAACCAGAAATGGCAGATTCTGGATCAGGGAGATGGTTACTATCATATCCATAATGTTCGCAGTGATCTGTTGCTGGATATCCAGGCCCGTTCATTGGAAGACAATGCTCAAAACATTCAATGGAGTGCCAATGGTGGTTTCAATCAGGACTGGGAGTTTATTCCGGTAGACGAGTAATATGATAATCAAGTAGATGATGACTCTGCTTTATCAACCTTTCTCTCGTACTCATTCAGATACGAGAGAAAACTTATCCGAAACATAGAAAACCTCACTTTTGACGTAGCTCTGTTCAGCAAATTTTTTATTTTTCACATTTTTGCCAATGAGATCAGCAGTGAGAATGTTGTCCAAACGAAGGTGACCGCTATACCGAGAACGCCCCATGTTTGTAATATCAGCAAGTCAAAAAAACGATCATAAATTATTTTCATTGTCGGTTTGAAACGTTTTAAGTACAGAAATTTGTCGCCCTCCGCCTGCAGGATTATCCCTGTAATGTCTTGGTTAAAAAGTAAACCAAATGCAACGGGTATCAAGAAAATAACCACCAGGAACAGTTTGATATTTGGTAGCACTACTTTTTCCATAACATCCACCTTGCTTTTGTGTATCACGATGGTGATCATGAAAATAAAGACTGATAAATGCCGTATCCCTGGCATCCAAAGGTGGTTTTCTATGTGATCAGGTCTGGCTGATTGCAGATAAAAGACAAAGGCGGCAAGCATTACTGGTACAAGCAGTACCAGCCAGGCCAGTGTTTTTGATCTTAGTGCTGTTCAGTGAGCAGGCTAAAAATATAAACAACCGTCAGTTCAAGCCCATGCCGATGACGAGTCCAACTGCAATTCCGACACCGATAATCATGGCGGCCACAACCGTGCCAACGGCTTGATTACCTTTTGCCAGCTCATCGTGGGTGTTGAAAGGTGTCAGTTTGTCGAACAGTTTGTATCCGGCTGCCATAAACAGCAGGGTTATACTACAGCCGACGATGGCGTAAACGAAATTGATGATGGCAATTGACCAATCCATTATTGAATGTCCTCTTTAATGGTAAAAATTTTTTCGACGTAATTTAGTGTTTCTTTGGAATGCGCACCTGTCACGGTGGGCAGGGCTTGATACATGGATTGCCAGATGAGTGGGTTCAGCCCGGCATCGATAGCTTTGCGTTGGGCTCTTAGCAGATTTTTACGACCAGCGTTGTAGGAGCCATACATAAATTTCAGGCGCTCTTCCAGCGTCCGCCCTTTTTTCCAGAATTCAAAATGCTGTTGGTTGTACCAGATGCCGGCAGCGATATTCCATTTTGGTTCTGTCGCCAGACCCTCGATAAACTGGTTTTTGGTTTTTATTTCTTCATAGGTTCTGGGCATGATCTGCATGATCCCCTGGGCACCTACATAGGATTTGGCTTCCGGATTGAGATTGCTCTCTGCGACTGCCTGAGCTTTAAAGTAATGCCAGTCAAAGGCCGGACCAAAAAAGCGCTTGGTGTATTTACGAAAGTAGTCATCGTAATCATTGTGGACTTTGTATTTGCTGTACGCACCGGCCTGAACCAGGGGTGCGGTTATCAGGCAGATGCATGTGGTTATCCATAACAAACAATGCTTCATCACTCTAAACAAACTTCCATCATATTTCAGGGAGGGCAAATGTACTGTCTGAATGGGGTGGTATCAAGGGAGCAATGCGGCAAATTTGCCTGTTGATGATTGAAAACAGGTGTTGTGGTGTTGGTTTTTTTAGGGCAGGGAGGAGCAGAAACCCAAAATGATGGCACGGTTCTCCATGCTTCGATCCAGGCAGCAGGTATTTTCAAATGTCTGATGATGACTGGGTTACCCGCGATTTTAGAGTCACCCAGTCTGGTGCGAGCTTCAGTTGTTTAACAGGCTGGTGATGTCTGCATCACTGGGAATGATTTTGCTCGGATTAGCGCTAACTACATGTCCATCGCGGCTGATCAGATATTTATAAAAATTCCATTCCGGTGCCTGACTCTGCCGCGCCACTTCTTTGAACAAAGGGTGAGCCTCATCTCCGGTCACTGGCACGGTCGAGAGCATGGTGAACGATACGCCGAAGTTTTTGTAGCAGATTTCGGCTGCTTTGCCCTCATCCTCATCTTCCTGATCAAAAGAATCTGACGACACGCCGATCACCACCAGGCCCTGATCTTTATATTTTTGATGTATGGCCTCCAGGTCTTCAAATTGCCCGGTAAACCCACAATGGCTTGCGGTATTCACCAGCATGACCGGATGACCAGCCGATACCTCGCATAAGTCCAGGATTTCTGAACTGTGCAGCTTTCGCATCTGCTGTTGAAAGATGGCCGGACACTGGTTGTTCTGACCGGGGCTTGCCACACCGCTGGCTGCCAGGACATATGTTGGAGCTGTCAGTACTGTGATAACGCTCAATATCCGCATAAGAATGTTCATTTTGGACTCCTCCGTATTAACAGCACCATCCTAGCGGATGTGTTGATCAATAAACATCCGCTGAAAGTTTGACTGTTTTACTGGGTTATGAGCGCTGATCCTAACACCGACGGTCAGATGATACCGCCATTGGCGCGAAGCACTTGCCCGTTTATCCAGCCGCTGTCCGGTCCGCACAGAAATGCCACGACGGATGCAATATCCTGGGGCGTGCCCAGCCGCTCAAGGGGGCTCATGTGCGCCATCCGCTCAATCAGTTCTGCCGATTTGCCCTCCATGAACAGATCAGTTGCCGTTGGGCCTGGTGCTACTGCATTAACGGTGATATCGCGGCCACGCATCTCCTTGGCCATAATGGCTGTCAGTGTTTCAACTGCCGCTTTGGTGGCGGCGTATACACCATAGTTTTCCAGTTTCAGACCCACTACCGAAGTGGATAGGTTGACGATGCGCCCTCCCTGACGCAGCCGGTTCGAAGCCTCTCTCAAGGTATGGATTGTCCCTTTGAGGTTTATGTCGATTTGTTGGTTGATATGTCGATTGTCCACTTCTGATAGCGGTGCGAGCGCCATGATGCCGGCATTATTGATCAGTACATCGACACCACCAAATGCTGTTTCTGCTGCGTCAAACATGCTGGTGACAGCGGCAGAATCTGCAACATCCGCCTGATGGATCATGGCCTGGCCACCAGAGGATTCTATTGCCTGTGCCACGCTCTGGGCAGCTTCGGCATTGCCGGCATAATTCACCACAACAGCAAACCCGTCTTGTGCCAGTTGCCTGGCGATGCCAGCACCAATTCCTCGTGATGCCCCGGTAACGATGGCTGTCTTTTTGAACTCAGACATAGTGACTCCTGTTTGTTGAAAAATGTGCGTTTGAAGGTAATCAGCACCATAACATTTCGTTGTTTTTGAATAATGAGAGATTTTCTGTGTTCAGAATTCGAAAAACCCAAACAATGGAAAACAGGGTTAACGTCTGTGGAAGTTTGTCAGTTCGTTGAAGGAGGTGAGGGGCGGTGGCGATTACCGGGAAATGATCGGGATACCGAACGGAGTCAGGATGAAATGGGCATAATGGAGTGTGCTCCATCAATACGGTCGCCAGCTGATGGATTTGCCGGCAACCGTCAACTCAGAGATCGATACGGTTGATAAACTCCGCCGTTTCAATCACCTGCAGCTGGGATATCGGAGTATTTTGCTCCAACTGGGCTAGCAGCAGCCGGCTAAGTTCACGTCCCACCTGGTGCAGGTCCTGATGAAAGCCGCAAATAGGGACACGAAAGTACTCTGGTAATGGGCTGGTTTCCATTGTGACGACATCGCATTCGATACCCACCTGGATACCGGCGTCGTGCAATCCCGCCATGATTCCCATGGCAGAGATCTCGGTCCCGCAAATGTACCCGTCAGGGCTCCATTCGCTGTTATTGAGTTGTTGCGACAGAGACCGATAGTCGACGGCATTGCTTTCGATAAATATCTGCCGATGCTCAGTGTAGGGTAAGCCGGATTCCTGGAGGGCGCGTTTAAAACCCGTCAGCCGGTGCCAGCTGTAGAGAAAATCCTTGGGTGGGGTCAACATCATCAAGCGCTTGCGTCCCCTTTGAATCATGAAACGGGCGGCCCGATAACTGAAGTCGGCGTTGTCGGTATCATAGAACGCATGTTGAATGGAGAGTTCGGTACGCCCGAATGTTACGAACGGAAAGTCTTCGGCATACAGATATTTCACTCGCTCATCCAGGCTGCGAGTGGTGTTCAGAATAATGCCATCGGCCAATCCATGCTCCACTACATATTTCACTGGTTCGAGTTCATCCTGCTCTGGCCGGTGAGGAATGATAGTCAGGTGATAGGGCGTATCCGTCAATGCGGCCGTCAAGCCCTCAATCAATGGCAGAGTTCCCACGTCACCAACAATCTCCCCTGGTTTCAGTACTGGCATAATCAGCGCGATCACATGAGTTTTCCCCGTTTTTAAGCCAAGGCCAGAGGTGTTGGGGCGGTACCCTAACTCCTGGGCGACTTTTTGAACCCGGGCAATAGTATCCGGTCTGACTTCATCGCCATTTTTGAGGGCACGGGATACCGTAGTGATCGATAGCCCTAAATGTTCTGCCAGGGTTTTGAGCGTGGTCCTTGGCCGACCCGGAAGAGTATTCTTTGATTGCTCCATAAAGATAACTGTCTACGATTGATAGCTTTGTACCAGATGGTTCAAGCCAGGGTTAATGGAAATGGGTAATTCGCCTTGCCAATAAAATCGTCTTGCAACCCCTGGCAGCAGTGTAACGCTGTTGTCATTCCAGTGACCATTACCGAGCGAGTCAAGGGTTACAAAATGTGCTGGTTTGTCTGTTGTCAGATCAACATAAATATTTTGTCCATCCTGTCCGACCTCTAACTGGACTTGAGCAGGTGGCAGGTCCAGACGTTTCCAGAGGTCAAAATAGGCAGTCGCTTCGCAATCGAATGATTGAGCCCCAACACGGGCAAATGCTGTTGCCCAGGCGAATTCGGAAGCCGGTTGATCGGACTCATAATCTGTCAGTACCAGGCTTGCACCGGCCGGGATTGTGAGTTCCAGCGTCTGTTGTTTAAGGGGTTTGCCGGCCAGGTCGAAGATTGACCATTTGCCTTTGAGCAGCGCCGGTTCCGTTAAGTCATTCACGGCCACCAATTTCTGGTGTCGACCCTGACCAATCCAGAAGATCTGCACCGATTGATAAAAACGGCGGGCATGATAATGCATCTGTTTCCAGCCACCACCGTATTCCAGGCTGCTCCAGGAGGCTACCGGCCAGTTATCGTTGAGCTGCCAGTAAAGCGTGCCCATGCAGTGTGGACGCAGGGTACGCCAGTATTCAATGGCGGTTTTCATCGCCACAGCCTGTTGTACCTGGCTCAAGTAGAGAAATTGCTCGAATCCCGTTGGAAAGCGAAAGTAACGGGTGAACATCTCGGTAATGATCGAGTTGCCGGCGGGATTTTTTTGATGAACTTCCATAACCGGGCTGGTCACGTTGTGGTCCTGTGGCAGGGTAAACTGTTTGACCAGCCCGAACGATGGGAAAGACTGGTAGCCGAATTCGGAACAGAAGCGGGGATTGACGTCATAGTAGGCCGAAAAGGGTTTGCCGGAGTGCCATACGTCCCAATAGTGCATGTCGCCCTTATTGTCGTCATGCCAGGCATCACCAAAATCAAGCTCGCCGTTACAGGGTGAGCTTGGCCAGAACAGCCGGCTGCTATCGGCACCCAACACGCTTTCTTCCAATACCCGGCTGAGCCGGTCATAGTTCACGAGGTATTTTTCGCGGTTATTCCGAGAAGTCTCATACCAGTTGATGGCACCGATGACCTCATTATCTCCACACCATAGCGCGATACAGCCATAGGCTTGCAGGCGGCGGATCTGCCAGTTGATCTCCGGACGGATGTCATCGATAAAATCCTTCGTGCTGGGATACAGTGAGCAGGAAAACATCAGGTCCTGCCAGACCAGTAACCCCAGTTCCTCGCAAGTCTGGTAAAAAGTATCGTGTTCATAAAAACCACCCCCCCAGACCCGAATCATATTCATGTTGGCAGCGGCTGCGGATTCCAGTAACTGTTGGTAGCGGGCGGGTGTCTGGCGTGCTGGGAAAGCGTCTGCAGGAATCCAGTTGGCCCCTTTGGCGAAAATTTCCACCCCGTTGACCACCACGCACATGCGACTTCCGGCGTCATCAGGACTCAGATCCCAGTGCAGCGAGCGCAGACCGATATGGCGGCACCAGTGTTGATCGTGCAGCCGGGCTTCAAGAGTGTAGAGGGGTTGTTCGCCATATCCGGATGGCCACCACAATCTGGGGTTATCGATCTCCAGTTCCACCGTGCCCTGGTGTTGTCCGGAGCTGAAAGTCATTGATCCTGGCAGGGCATCGGTGAGGCTGATTTCCATGGACTCCTCGCTATCAGCTGGTCCCCAGGTATCGACCGTGATGGTCAGGTGAACACGATCCGGTTCATGGTTCTGGGTCACCCGGACGCTATCGATCAGCCGCCCCTGATGAAAATACAGGACAGGAGCGACATAGACGCCCACTGACATCAGACAGATCCCCCAATCCCAGCCAGCATCGCACTGTGTTTTACGGACGGTGTTCATAAACGGAATCTGATTATTGGTCTCACTGTAAGGCACCGGAAACGGCAGGGCTTCAGCCCGTTTGCGGCCCAGCTCGGCATTGTCATGGAATGTGAGGGTCAGGCGGTTGTTGCCGACCTTGAGAACCTGGTGTACATCCAGATGAAAACGCCGGAAAAAATTGGCGATTTCTCCCACAGTCTGGCCGTTAATGGCCACTGTTGCATGGGTATCGACAAACTCCAGCCGTAGCGTTGCACAGCGGTTTTGCAAGTCGTGCTCGGTCACATCGAACTCGGTTTCAATCACCCAGTTACGTTGATGGACCCATTGCACACTGGCTTCGTTATCCCGGTAGAACGGATCGGGCAGTCGGCCGTGATCCATCAGTACCTGATGAATATCAACAGGTACATGGGCGTTGAAGATTTGGTCCGCCTGACCAGCTTCATAGACGCTCCAGGATTGATCAAATGTAATGTGTCTATGGGGGCCCATAGCTGACTCCTGCGGCTGAACGTTCTTAAAGGATAGTATGATACGCAGTCTTTGATAAAAATAGCAACGTTACGAATTTTTGCTAACTGGAATTACCTTTAAATAAAATACATTAACTTATAAAAATCAAAATTATTTAAATAAAAACAATAGTTTATAAGTTTTATTTAAAGTTGAATGTTGTTTTTGAAAAGCAAATTTTGTTTGACATTGTTTTTTTTGTAACGTTACGATCAAGCTAATAGGTCACGGTTTTTGACAGGGTTGCGGAGTATCGTTGGCGTTGACGAAGGCGGCTTTCTGGTGATGTACCGATGATGCATTGAGATCACCCAAAACAATAACAAGAGGATCACCTATGAATACCACCCATGCCGTTCTGGCAGGTTTGATGCTGGGTTCTTTGTCTGTTTTCCCGGCGCTGGCAGCTGAGCCAGGCTGGCAAATTTCCGACGTCAGCGGCAGCATTACGTTTTATACCGCCCGTACCGATTTGATTGAGCAGGGGCACTATGATCGTTGGGAAAAAGCATTTAAGGAAAAGTATCCCGCTGTCACCGATGTCGAAGTGATCGGTCTGACAGATTATCCGGGACAGATTCAGCCACGCATGCAAAGCAAAGATTTTGGTGATGTGGTCTTGATTCTGGATTCAATTCCACGTGACCAATACGGCTATTTTTTTGAACCGCTGAATGATCTTGGCCTGAAAGGAGAGATCTATTTTGAGGACTTTTGGTCTCTCAATGGCAAGGATTATGGCTACACCCAAGGCGTTTCGACCGAAGGTCTGGTTTATCACAAGCCCACGCTGAAAAAAGCCGGGATCAGTGTGCCACTGAAAACCCTGGATCAGTGGTATGACGCTGCCGCCAAACTCAAGCAGTCCGGCTCGGTGCCATTGGCCATAAACATGGGTGCCGGCTGGACCATGCAGCAATGGGACAAGTTGGCGGGTCTGATTGCCGGTGATTACGGTCACTTCAACGACATGCTTAAGATTCAGGCACCTTATGCCAAGGGTGAGCCAAACCGCAAGGCTATCGACGTGGTTAAAACCTTCTTTGACAATGGCTGGACAGAACCTGATTACGTATCCAACAACTGGGAGGAATCCAAGGGCAAGGTCGCCAGTGGCGAATATGCCATGTGGTTCCTGGGTAACTGGTCTATTCCGCAAATCGGTGGTTATAACGACAACTGGCGTGAGGAAATCGGATTCATGCCGATTCCGGTGGATAACTCCGGACAGCCGGTAGTACTGTTCGGGCATGATTGGGCTTATGGCGTGAGTGCTTTTTCGAACAACAAAACCACTGCCAAAGCCTGGGTTCGTTTTTTACTGGCCGAGATCGATTTTGCCGATGCCGGCGGCTTTATTCCAACCCTGAAAAAGCAACATTCCAGCATGCCGCAGTTGGCGGAAATCATGTCCTACCATCCCACTGTCATTGAAGTGAAGGCGGTCTCCTCCCAATTTACCGAGGTGGCCAATCGTGCCCGACTGGATATTTTTACCGGTACTTACATCCGCGACCTGTTGGCAGCCAAAGACTTTGAGGGCGAAATTAACCAGATAAACCGTCGCTGGGCCACCGCGTTAAGGCGAGTTATGCACTAATCGTTCTCCCATACCCGCCCATTCCCGTGGGCGGATTCTGTCAATCTGAAGACTGGCCGCCGGCCTGGTGGCTATTACCGGAGAATTATTATGGAGACAACTCTGTCATTAGCGGCCAGAGCAGAACGTAAAACCTTGAGCGATACTGCCCAACGGCGTCTGATCATCATACTGTTTCTGGTCGTGCCGCTGACCTTATTGCTGATATTTTCATTTTATCCGGCAGCCCGGCTGGTCTACCTGAGTCTGATGGATTGGGATGGCTTTTCGCCTGACATGGACTTCGCCGGACTGGCCAATTACATCGAGATTCTATATTGGGACCCTGATCTGCTGGCCCCCTTGTTAAACAGCATTTATTACTTTATCGGTTCGCTGCTGCAACTGGCGCTGGCCTTGTGGTTTGCCGTTGTTCTGAACCAGAAATTGCTGGGCCATAATTTTTTCAAGATTCTGTTGTTTCTGCCTTTTGTATTGAATCAGGTGGCATCGGCATTTGTATTTCGAGTGTTTTTTCAGGTAGATGGTGGTCTGGATTCATTTCTGGGAATGATTGGTCTGAGCCAATGGAGTCAACCCTGGCTGATGGACCGGGACGTAGTGCCCTGGTCACTGGTTGGCGCTTCGGTCTGGCGTTATTTAGGATTTAATCTGGTGGTGTTTTACGGTGCCCTGCAGTCCATTCCCACAAACCTCTATGAGGCTGCCACCATCGATGGGGCCAATGACTGGCAGCAGTTCCGCTTCATCACGTTGCCGGCCATCAAGTTGATGATCATGTTGCAGGCGCTGCTGGCTCTGGTTGGCTCTCTGGAAGTGTTCGAAATACCGTTGTTGATTACCGATGGTGCCAATGGCACCAAAACCTTTGTGATGGCGACCGTAGAGCAGGCTTTTGAATTTCAAAGCTTTGGCGTGGCCTCTGCCATGGCGGTGTTGTTGTTGGTAGTCGTGCTGGCGTTTCTGCTGGTCCAGAAAACCCTGAATCAGGAGAAAATGTTATGACTGGTCGTTTTCAAAGCCGAATCTCCAAATGGTTACAACGCCAGACACCATCGAGCCTGTTCTGGTGGCTGGTCAAATACGTCACGTTATTGTTCGCAGCGATGGCAGTGCTGGTGCCGCCCTATGCCGTGGTAGTCACTTCCTTTAAAACCAAAGAGGAATACCTGGCCACCGGAGCGATGGTGTCACCTCAGAACTGGTTTAATTTTGAGAATTACCTGACGGTTTTTCAGCAGGGACATTTGGGACTAGCCTTTCTAAACACCGTGATCATTCTGATTTCGACGCTGGTGATTGTGGTGGTGATGGGCACAATGGTGGCTTACATCGTATCCCGTTTTGAATTTCGCGGGCGTTCAGTGGTGCTGATGGCCTACATCGTGGCCATGGTAGTCCCTTATGTCACCACCCAGGTGGCCACCTTCGAAATCATCCGGGGGCTGGGGCTGATCAATAATAAACTGTCGCTGATTCTGCTGTATTCCGGTGTGGATGTCGTAACCATATATATCTATCTGCAATTTGCCCGCAATATTCCAAAGGAACTTGATGAAGCTGCCATCATGGAAGGAGCCGGTTATTTCACCATCTACCGTAAAGTCATTTTTCCGCTGTTGTGGCCAGCGACAGCGACGGTTGTGATTCTGAAATCCATCATGATCTACAACGACTTTTACCTGCCGTTTTTGTACTTGACCGATCAGGACCAGAAGACCGTTTCTACAGTGTTGTACGGTTTTACCAATCTGTTCGGTACCAACTATGCCGAAATTTCAGCTGGAATCGTATTGATCGTCATACCGTCGCTGATCCTGTTTTTTGTCATGCAGAAACAGATTTTTAATGGCGTGACCCATGGATCGGTAAAGGGATAGCGGTTAGGTACTAAGGCGACAAAATGATCCGGCTACGGTAATGCTGATCATCCCGACCGGTCAGTTCTGGCCGCTATGATGATCGTGCTTGTCGCGGGAAGTTCTATTGCGGTAGATAGTGTCTGGGCGGGATGGAACATCTCATACATCGGCACGACAGATTCATAATTGGTATTGCCTTTGCGATGCCTTCTTCATCTTCAACCCAACAATGAGGATGTCGTATGCAAATAGATGCGGGAGTCAATGCCAGTCAGTTGACACAAGCCATGTCGTCGGTCAATCAGGTGAAATCCAATAGCCTGGATTCCAACAGTAATGCTCAGCGCTCATCAGCAAGCAGCGTTGAGCGTCTGGATTTCAATAACATGACCCGGGAGGAAATGCGTACCTGGATCAATAACGAAATAAAGAGCGGTCAGATGGATCTTGATGACAGCAGTGCGCTGATGGCCATGACCATGAAAATGCCCGTGGCTGGTGGAGGCGAGGTCGCCGTAGAGAGTGATACCGAACGCTTTGACTTTGTCCAAAAGGCATTTGAAGGTATGGATGCAGCCCTGTCACGTCATGACCAGGCTGGCTACGAACGTCTGAGTATGGCAGTACAAACCATGCAACAGGCTCAGGGAGGTATTAGCAGCCTGGATATTCATGTCTGATTTGATAGCAGGGTGTTGTTATTGGCCTGGT
Source organism: Gynuella sunshinyii YC6258 (assembly GCF_000940805.1). Taxonomy (GTDB): domain Bacteria; phylum Pseudomonadota; class Gammaproteobacteria; order Pseudomonadales; family Natronospirillaceae; genus Gynuella; species Gynuella sunshinyii. The sequence goes on from NZ_CP007142.1 coordinate 3,654,403, forward strand.
GCCACCCCCCGCCGGGTGTATCAACGAGTATTGATTTGCACGCCCATGCTATTCCAAGGTGAATTGGTAGAAGTATTGCGGTATTTGAAAATGCCGTTTTGATTACCATCCAGATTAAATTCCCTCAAGAAACCAACAACCGTCTAACCGGCTGTGCAGGGCCAAGTATAGTAACCACCCGTTATACGCACACCGGGTGTTGGAGTATTGCGCCGAATTGGGCAGCAGGCTGCCGTTCATCCAGGCAAACTCACTATGGCCATAACCGATTTCCAAAACTGCTGCCCGCAGCTGACTGCCACCATAATCGCAAAGCGTGATTGACAAGCTGGCAGGATGGCAACAGACAGAGAAACGAGCTGGCAACATGAAAACAAGCTTCCTTCTGACCGATTTATTTTATGGCGTTATTGAGAGTTGCAAGGAAACAGTCGTGTGGGCAGGGTCAGAGTAATGTTACTCTGACCCTGCCGAGTCAATCTATCAGTAGTTGTAAAGAACTCCGCGTCCGGCCAGGTAAACTCGACCTGCAACGGTGTTACTTGCTGCGAGAGCTCCAATGCCGCCCCACTGGTGGGCATCATCGTTAATTCGAATCCATGTGGAACCTGCATCGTCGGACCGGTAGAGTCCAGCCACGCCACCTACTGTACCCACCAGATAGACAGCCGCAGAATAGCTTGAACCGGGCATCGGCTTGCCGAGAGCAACGCGCTGAGCACCATAAAACGTTGGGCCAGCATAGTGATTGTACCCGGCAGGCGTGGAGGCCATGGTGGTCAGCTTCGTCCAGTTCACTCCGTGATTGCCAGAGTGATACAAGTTGTCGCCATTGGCCAGCCACACATCACCTTCCTGATAGGGGTTCACCGCCAGCCAGGTGAGACCCCAGCCTTGGAAGCTTAATTCATCAAGCGTGGTGTCGGTCGATTGGGTGAAAGTTTTTCCACCGTCGGTCGAGTAGTAGAACTTACCCTTGGTATTTGACCATCTGGCACCACCGCTGTCGTACGCATAGACTTTGTTGGGATTCTTGCGGTCGGCAGCAAGGTGATATGCGCTGCTGATCGTTGTCTGCACTGGAGGCGGCAAGTTCGTTGCCGTCCAGGTGGCGCCGTTGTCGGTTGTGTAGTAGGGGACTCCATCGGAAATTGTGTTGCCATCGTTGGTCGATGGTGCCCACACCAATTTGCCCTCGGCAGTCACCGCAATGTTGGCTTCGCCTGAGCTACCTTGATTGACATTATCCCCTGCGGGAGCGAAAGGCGGCTGAGTATCGAAGGCCGTCCAGGTCACCCCTGAGTCGGTCGAATAGATGCCTACCACTGAGGTGTTTCCACCGAGGTGGGTCGCGGAGCCGATGGCAGCGATGTACGCCGGATTGGTCCATGCCATGTCAGTACCGTTACCGTTTCCAAACGAAATGTTGCCCGGTATGCTTGTGGTCGGTTTCGTATTTACGTCCGTATGAATCTGGGGCCCGACGTCCCAGTACCCGGCAGAAACGAGGTAAGAAGCACCCTCTGGAGGCGTCGTCAGGGAACGGGTTGCCAGCTCTTCGATGCCGTCCACTAACTCGGTCCAACCGGGTGTTGCGCTGGAGGCATTGGAGGTTGACCACACACCTCCGCCATGAACATGGAGAACATTGTCAGGGTTGAAAGGGTTGATTTCGATATCGTCGATCCAGCCAATCGAAGTATTACTCCCATCGCCAATGACTGCCCAGTTCTCACCAGCGTCTTGAGAGTAGTACACCCCCGGGGAGGAGCCATACCAAGTGTTAGTTGCTCCCAGGGCAATCGTTGTGGTTGCGCCTGAACCGTAGACGGAAAGCCCCCCCAGGCCTGCTTGTGTCCAGGGCCCGATCATCAGAGGAGAACTCCAGTTCGTGCTACCGTCAAAGCTATAGAGCCAAGCCGGACCGCCTGCTCCGGGTCCAGTGTCCCTTGTGAATACCACGTAGAATTTTCGATTCGCTGTTGTGTCCATGTCGCGAACAAAATGGGGAATGTGGGGTTTGATCGGAGTGGTCTGTATTGTGTCGGTAAAGGTTGTGACAAGAGAGGGAATATCAATCCCCGTCCAGGTCATGCCTCCATCAGTTGATTTATACATGTAGTAAGCCAACCCCGCCATCGCCATATAATCTGGCGCGACCGTGACGTAGATGGTTTGGGTTGCGATTCCCGAAGAAACAAAATCTGAGGGGGGAACCGCCGTGTCAAAGACCACACCCTCAATACCAATAGGGCTGTTGCTGACGCTGCCAATATCCGTTGGAGTCATCTTATAGTCAGACAAGCTGGTCACCTGATCCCACGTCGCCCCGCTGTCTGTGCTTTTCCAAAGCCCCTGCGAGCGAGTGGCATAGAAGAGCACCGAAGGTTCGTTGGGATCAACCTTAAGTCTTTCGCCAATCGCTCGACCAGCGTTGTTTCCTCCTGCAGGGAACGGCAGGTCCACATAGGTCCAGGTGTTTCCCTTGTCCGATGATGTATAAAGCCGTGCGTTGCCACTGTTCACATACATTCCGCCGACGAGATACACCTTGTTGGCGTCGGTTGGATCAAGCGCGATACTCTCGACTCCCTGAAACCGCCCTTCGTCGAATCCGAACATATCAGTGATGGGGATCCATTTTGTATTGGTGCTATCCCACCGATAAGCGCCGGCAACGTCGGTTCGCGCATACAAAACATTGGGTTCTGTCGGATGAAAGACGAGGCCAGGAACATACCCGCCGCCGCCGAACTTGATATTGGCCCAATTGATGACAGATACCGCAGATTCAACTGTAAAGCTCACGGTGCTGGTGGTGCTTGCCACAACATTGTTGGCATCCTTGACCGAGAACACCACATCTGCGGCCGTGTAAGGGGTAGTAGGTGTCCCTGTCACTACGCCGGTACTTGCGTCAAGGCTCAGTCCATCAGGCAGTGTTCCAGATGTCACACTGTAGGTATACGGCGTCGCGCCATCACTGGCTGTTAAGGGCGAGAAGCTGGCCATCGCTGTACCAACCGTCAGGTCCTGTGCCGTTGTGGTGGCCGTTGCAGAGATTGAGATACTCCCGGAGGAACCATTGGTGTCGCCTGATCCAGTATTACCAGATGACGGGCTGCTTGATCCAGAGGAATCGCAGGCAGTCAACAATACCGGGGTCGAGAGCATACTTACGAGAAGTAAACTGATTAGCTTTAAATTTTTCATGAGTAAATATTGGAAATCTCAAAGTTAAGGGAAAACAATTTGGGCGCCGTCGAGGGCCTATTACCCACAATTGCCAATATAAAAATCTTATTCTGCATTTCGTTATTTTTCTTTTATCAACCTCCTGCGTACCCTATGCGCATATGAATATGCTATTTGTTCACTGATTCAGTAACCAAATAGCTAGTTTCAAAGCAGCTGAGAAGTGGCCATCCTCGGCTCGAGGATGGTAGCCTGGCTACTAAAAGCACAACGCTATTGCGGCCCGGTTTGATTAAGCAGACGTGTTGGCAACTGGTCTACATTGTCCAATGTGTAAGGGTATAAGGTGACATCACCAAAAACGTAGTCTCCAGAGTCTCGGCCATCGGTGATAGTCGATATCCCCGTGTAGCGATTACTGTCCATATCAACATCCAGGTAACCTCTTACCGATGCATTCGGTTCATTCCAATGAGGTCGAGAGGCGTCATCATAGTAGTTGCCTTCAATTTTTGCCTGGGCACCGTGGGATGCGTAGGTGCTGTAGTATGTAACTTTATGCCAATAGTTATTGTACAGATGGGCTCTGGTTCCGCTGCCACTCAATTTCGGATTACGACCACCCACCGTATCGTAGAAATTATGGTGGTAAGTCACGGTAGAGTTATCCGCGAACATAACGAATGGATGTTGATTATCACAGGATATCTCGGGCGCATGCCCGTCGAAATGGCTCCAGCTCAAGGTAACGTTTTTTGCGCTGGACATATCGACGTAGCCGTCACTGATTCTGCTGAAGCTGAGATGGTCAAGCCAGACGTGGCTAGCGTGATCGAGGTATACACCACCACCTGCTTCAATCAATCCTGGGTTAACATCTTCGATGGCAAAATTCTTCAAAATGACATTTTTGGAATAGGGCAAAACAAAGCTTAAGCCCTTGACTTTGGAACCACTGCCCAGCCCTAACACGGTTTTGTGCGATTTAACCAGAACACGCTGAGAGTTGACCGCTTTGCTGACTGTCTGGTTGGTAGTAGAGCCCAGGTCCAAGCAGGTTTGATTGCCAACAGGAAAGCGATAGGTAAATTTATTCGGATCCAGATAGGCGGGACATTGCGTCGCACAAACCTGCTTCACAATATCCGGTGTACGGCAATCTATCGTCGTATTATCAGGTATATGGACGACACGCGCGGCATCATCGCTTAACGCCTGTATCAGAGCGTCACATGATCTGACAACAGTCGGTGCCACATCACCTCCACCGGTGGTTGTTACCAATCCATCCGGCCCCGTTTGAGAAGCAAAACCATCTGGCTGGAGTTGAGCTTGCACGTCTGTAGAGCGGGTACAGTTGCCATCTACTGGATTCAAATACCAGTTTTGAAAGGCAGTAGAGATATCCGAATTCTGGTAGACAGTGCTACCTTTGTCAGCGTTTTTAACTGTCATAAGGAGTTTGGAGTAAGCTGAAGAAATCTTGAATGCTCCATTACTGGTGCTATTCAACTTCCACTTCTGATTCTGGCCCCAACCGAAACTCCATTGTTTGATGGGCGCACCATCCAGCTTTGACCACTGATAGACGTCCAGAGACTTGTCACTGTGAACGGCGCGAATGGACCAGTTGCCGCTACCTATATCTACCAGTTTCCACTGTTGGTTGGGCGCGTTCTTGTCAGGCCATTGGATGATACCAGCCCCGTCATTCCTGGACTTTCCTGAAACGTCGAGTGCCAGGCCACTGCCTTCATTAATGATGGTGTATGTGTGACCGCTAACAGGCATGTCGATGCAGTTGCCAGCCTGTACAACAGACGACACCAATACACCTATGGCGGCTATAGCATTGCGTACTCCAATGCTAGTGATCCATCTACCCGGTGAGGTGGATTTTTCCATAAGTTTTTTACCTTAATTAAGCTATGTTGATGTGAATTAAAAAATTTAGCAGTGGCCGAGAGTGGGTATCACCCGGTTCAAGGGCCACTCCATCTTCATAACGCCAGCGCGGCGATCTGAGCATCGTCCAGCGCACCACTGTAGAGGCGAAAATCCTGCAAAAAGCCATTGTATTTGGGGTCGGAAGAGTATTGGGACCGACCGAGCCAGTTCTGTCTGGTATACCCCATCTGGAAGGGCGCGAATTTGATAGAGTCGTCGGTGGCCACCTGTGAGCCGTTGACATAGAGCCTGCCGTACTCACCCGACAAGGTGATGGCGATATGCACCCATTGGTCGGTAGGCAGGGCGGAGTAATAGTAGATGCAGCGTTCTCCCCAGAAGCGCGTGCCGGTGATAGCGAAACGTATGCGATCGGATTCGAGAATGAGCGCAGCATAGACGATGTCGCTGGTGCCGAAATCGAAAATACGCTGGTTTTTGGAGCCACCTTGCCAGTTGACCCAGGCACAGATGGTAAAATCGCTAATGTCGGTGAGGATGCCGTCGGGTAGCGACAGATAACCACTTTCGCCGTCGAGCCGCAGCGCCTGGGTGCCAGCAATCCGCCCATCGCCCCAGCTCGCGCCACCATTCAGGGTGGCGTGGCGAGCATCACCGCTCGTGTCGTCGGACGAACCGTCGAGAGGCAGTATCATGCAGGCCTTGAATGGCAGGGCCATGCGGACAACGTTCGAAATGTCGGTTTCACCGTTCGGCGTTATGCCCGTTATGCTGTAAAACCAGATACCATCTCCGGGAGCATCAGTATAGGTGCGCGGATCGGTGACATTGGCGATGGTGTCAAAGGGACCGAGCGCCGAAGTTCCACGCTTGACATTGTAGCTAGTGGCGTAGGCACTGCCCCACCAGGAGAGCAGAACTTGCCCATTACTGAGGACACCGCTCAAACCACTGGGCGGAATGTCGCCGGGGAATGGTTCCCGTGACATAGTCAGGGTACCGAAACTCGGTTCATCACCACCTCTATCACGCCATTCGGGCCGTACCCTGGCAGCCATCGCACTCGCCCAGGGCGCCGAAAGGCCTTTGCGGTTCACATAGTGGTTGTAGATGATCTCCCATCCTGGGCGCAGGCTCGGCCTGCCACCGCCCGAAACCCCTGTGGATGTACCGTGCCGGTTAGAATAGGGTGCATAGGGTAAGGTGGGATAGTCGCCATTGTAGTCGCTCAGATTGGAGGCTGCGACGTATTCAGCACCGGCGAGGACGCGGTTGTTCCAGTAGCCGTACAGATCCACGCCCTGGTTCCAGGCCATTTCGCATAGCGAGGCGATCAGCGAGATACCAAGGGAACTGTGGCCCTGGTCGCGTCCGCTCTCCTGCCACTGACCAAGATATCCAGGATGTGTCATGTAGACGATGTGAGCGGCCGCGCCATTGCCGCGGCCATTGAGAAAATAGTCGAGTGCCTTGTTGCAGAAGTCCAATCGGTCGCAGAACACCCCAATCGCAAAAATACTGCAGATGTTACATAGATCCCAGTTGGCCCAGTAGTTGGTGATATCGGATCCAGACATAGCGTATTCCGTACCGTTGTGTTCGGCCAGGAAGAGACTGGAGAGAGGGTAGAAGACCGTGCTAAGCAGATTCTGGAAGGCAGCAATATCGTCGCTAGCCCATCCAGAATAGGTGCGCATGATTTCCGCAGCGTTGGCCCACTGGTAGCCGTAGATACCCGCAGCGAGAAAGCGATCGGCGTTGCCGGTCAGCGTGGTCATGGTCGCAGACCATTCGTTGAGGAACCAGACCGCCAAATCGGCATATCGGGTATCGCCAGTGACTTTCCAGCACAAGGCGATCTGGTAGGTTGATTCCATGTCGAATTTCATGGTTCCCAGGCCGGTATTATCGCTGCCGCGACTAACGGTCACCTGCGGATTTGGAGCACGGCCCAGGCTAGTATAGTCGTAGTCGTTCAGCTGGGCCCAACCGGAGAGCCACGGTTCTTCATGGGCTTCGACCTTTTCCCGCATCCGGGTAAAGTCGGCCTCGGTGTGCAGCAAGCCGGGATGGCGGACTGTGTTCATTGTCAGCGATGTATCCATCGTCAGCACTGTCTTATCGGAAACGTTATAAGACTGGCTGACCGATTCGTTGGCTTTAATACGGCAGGCACTGAGGCTGGGAAGAAATATCGCGGCGGCCAGTCCTTGAATCAGGCGCCGTCGCGCCTTGTTATCAAGCGACATGAGTGACTCGACTTGCGTTTGCAGAGAAGGAAGCGTGTTCATGCAGATATTGTTTTCTCTTAATAAATGGTTACTGAATAACCTAACCGTGATTAGGCTTAGCGGGATTGGTTGAGTCAATCGCTGGCCACTGCGTCATCTATGGCGATATCGAGAGGTTAAGCTCTAGGAGCTTCCATCCGTATAATTCACGCCTGATTCTGTGTGTTGCCAGCAAGCTACAAGCTAGCCCGACATGGTCTGAATTAGTCATGCCGGGCATGAGGATTGTCTGTCAGCGGATTGGTGTACCACCCGACTTCCAGTAGTTGATCGTCTTCCAGATCAAATTGCCGCCATCGGTCTCCGGCGAGGTCGTCTGATCACTGCCTGCACCGAACAGCAGGGCGACGATGTGCGCATCCGCGACCTGGTCCATGTGAGAGAAGAAATAGTCCACCTTATCGTCCTGATAGTGCTGGTAAGTGTTGTTTTGTGACCAGTTGCCCACCGGGATCTGCCACAGCACCATGGGCTTGCCGACGGTCTCGGTGAGGCTTTTGTAGAAAGCCAGAGCATCGGCTCCCTTCTGTTCATCCCACCAATACCCGTTATTGTTTTTCTTAGTGGCATACCATCCCGCATCGCGGTCTGCGACATCGCCGACCATGAAATCGGCACCTGTCGTGATATCTTTCAAAAATTGGCGGCAACCTTCTGGGTCGGTCTGGTAGTCAAAGCAGGAAGCATGAAACCCTATTCCTGTGTTGGGCGCATATTTGCGTGCCATCGAAATCAGGCAGCGGGCGAGACCGGCGGCGCTGTTTTCCTGCGCTGCACAATCGGTCGGGTTGGCGGCGGTAACCTGCGCCGGGATCTGATGTGGATTGCCGAGTGACTTCACATAACCCCAGAAGTCGGGCTCAAGATCAATCATATTGTGCGCATTCCCGATCTTCTGAAGGAAAAAGCGATAGTCATTCATATATTGCGTGAGAAGGTCCCGCTGATTGATGGCCGCTACCTCGCCAGGACCATCGCCAAAACCTGCAAGATCGCCGAGATCCCGCAAAGAGTACCATGTCCAGAAGAAAATCTGCGGGCGCGATACCCCCTGCCAGGTGGCCTTAGTCACTTGCTCGTTCCACCATGTCACGTAATACCCCGGCGGGGTGGTATTGCCCGGCCAGCAGCCCCACCATCCACTTTCCACTGCCGCGTCAGAGCAAATCGAATCTGTATAGTAGGTCGACGAAGCAGCCGGTTTGCTATGCACGTAGGCATAGCGGACGTCGAACGGCGCGGCTGCTGCCGTCTCGTCTGACAACAGTCCACCAATTAACACCTTGTTGCTGCCGCTGAAGGTCGGGTTGCTGCAGTTGCCATCCACTGGATTGAAATACCAATGCTGGAAAGCAGATGAGTCATCCGAGTGCTGGTAGATGGTGGCACCCTTGTTACTGTTTCCAACCGTCATAAGAAGCTTAGAGTAAGCGGAAGAAATCTTGAATGTTCCGTTATTGGCGCTGCTCAGCGTCCACTGCTGATTCGCGCCGTAACCGAAGGTCCATTGCTTGATGGCGCCACGTTCTTCACCTTCTTCGTTTGACCAGCCATAAACGTCCAGAGACTTGTCACTATGAACTGGACGGATGGACCAGCTACCATTGCCTAGATCTGTCATGTTCCATTGTTGATTTGTGGCTCCCTCCTTGCCTGGCCACTGGATGACTTCAGCCCCGTCTTCCCGGGACTTTCCTGAAACGTCAAGAACCAAACCACTTCCTTCATTAACGATGGTATATGTGTTACCACTGACAGGCGTTGCCGAGCAGTTTGATGCGTATGCGGGAGTTTGTATCACCAAACTTGAAGCTAATAAAAAAAAGTTACCCAAAAGTATTACTTTCGATTTATTTTTGTTGGAACTACTCATCCGGGTTTTTACCTCTTTCTGATCAAACCTTCCTTGGGCAATATCTCCTTAATTCTGAACACGAAAGTTCTGGAAACGAACCCTACTCGATAGTCACATTTATTTTTAGTAAAAAATATGAAAAATGTGAAAAATGTGAAAAAGTTTGCATAGATGGTGCTCAAGAGGTCGCAGCATCGATAAATTAGCTGTAGTGAACCGCCCCGGTTTACCGGAGAGACTCTAAACCTTGCGAGGGGAGTTATGAGCAAGGCGAGTGTCGTACTCCCGGGAAGTCTATGAAGTGGTACGCTTGGTCATTGAGCAGCAAGGGGAATACCTCTCGCTGTGGACGGCCATCTGTTCATCGCATTGTACTTGGGGTGCAGGTACAAAAAGGCTCGGCGCCCTCAAGGAGGTACCGATGCACTACCTTCTAGAACGGGACCGGTTCATAGAGCCGGAGCGGGAGAACAAGGAGCCGTGTGCCTGGCCAGTTGAGGCTTTGGCCGCAGTAGACACGGTCTTACACCGACGTCGGAAATCGGGCGTGTCCGGGAAGAAAACCTCCGAATGGAGGGAGGATCACTGCGTTCGTGACCAAGTGATTGTACTAGGTGCATCTTGCGTTGCTGATGACGCAGGTTCCCCGCTTCAAGATCTACCAAATACAGGTGGGATCTTGTCGCTAGCGTGAGAGTGTGTCGGGTACCTCCCTTAGCCGCATGTCCATGCCCTCTAGTCGACAGGCTTTCGCAATCTCGTCGTCGCAATCCATTTAAAACCCATTCATTGAGCCTGTCTGTTTGAAGTTCCCCCACCCAAATTCCAGATGCGTTTTGTCTGTGGATTTCGCAGCGACACTTCGATAAAGCCGGCGGTATGCAATAGCTGTAGCAGGTCATCCAGGGCGTGCGTGTCAAACCATTTCAGGCAATGCCATACCAACAGGTGTATTTCCAGAGAGTTTTCAGGATGGTGGTTAAGTCTGTTGGGATGGACAGGAGTCTCGCCAATCTGTCCCCAGCCCAGCGCGATGCCTCCGAACACCGAGCCAGTTGATAATCCCACGCATTGATTCAGTCCAGACGGGTTCCACCGGACACAATTGGCTTAGGGTAGACGCGCCCGTGCAGGTAGCGCTGTAGCGTATCCGTGGTGCTGACCTTCGCCATTGCCATTCGACTCCGAGGGGGGATTGCCTCAGTCACGCTATTCAGGGGTTTTATATCTTTCAAGGAGGATATGGAGAGCATGACACCAGTATCACAACAGATAAATATGAATAAAAAACAAGTAGGTCGTACACGAAATGAAGAGTTTCACAGTTTTACGGCCATGTTTCATGCTGGCATTGCTTTATTTTGATAATAGTTATCATTCATAATTAAATTGCAAATAAATATGATAATTATTATCATTTTTTACAAGAAATGACGCTCTCGCCCTATCCACAAAAACTAATAGGTTTATTTTCCATATGAATAAAACTCTGCTGGCAGCAGCCATCGCTCAAGAAGTGCGACGTGCCATGCACGTGCTTTGTGCCGCATCCATTATGATGCTTCCGGTATACAGTTTGTCCGAAGAAACAACAGATGAGCAGGGCAATGCGGATGAATCGGCACCTCAACAGTTAAAGACTTTACGTATACAAGGTACCCGGCTGAATCGCTATCAGTTTGACGAAGCCAACTCTGCAACCGGGTTTAATATCGATGTGGATGAACTGCCGCGTTCGGTGCAGGTATTGCCTGAACAGATCATTCAGGATCAAAAAGCAGACACTCTGGAGGATGTGCTGCAGAACGTCGCAGCGATTACCAGGGCACATGGTTTTGGTGGTACTGAAAGTCAGGTCAATATTCGTGGATTTGCCAACAGTTATTTGTTTGTGGATGGCAATCCGGTCAGCAACCGTTTCAATGTGGATGTGGCCACGATTGAACGGGTGGAGGTAATTTTAGGGCCAGCCTCTGTTCTGCATGGTCAGGTCAGTCCCGGCGGATTGATCAACATCGTAACCAAAAAGCCTCAGGCCGAACGCGCCAACAATGTGCAGCTGGATCTGGATCAATATGGCCAGAGAAAAATCTCCGCCGACAGCACAGGTTCCGTCACCGATTCCATTCAGTATCGTGTCATTATTGCCCGGGAGGATTCCGATTCATTTCGTGAAGTGCAAACCGAAGATGGTAAAACCAGTGCCACTCGGGAAACCCTGACCATTGCTCCTTCGATCAGCTTCACTCCTAATCTGGATAACACTATCACCCTGAGTTACCTGTATTCCGAACAAAGCCTGCCGATCGATCGCGGTAGCGTGGCGGTGGCCGATGAAAACGGTGATATCAGCATTGCAGATATTCCAGTCGAGCGCCGCCTCGGTAGCAAATATGATGATCGTGATAGCACAGAGCACAAAATTCAGCTGGATTTTGATCACACGTTTATGAGTGGCTGGAAGAACAAACTGAAAACCGGTTACTACCAGAAAGAATTTGAAGATTATCAGGCGCGCCCTTATCGCGGACTGAGCGACAGCTGGACCGGTGGTACCGGCACGGTGGATTTGTCCGATCTGGCAACATTGAGTTCATTTACCAATTCATTGCAGGGCTCTTCAGTGCAGTCCAACGGACTGTTGGTGCGAACCGCTGACTCCAATCTGGATGTCACCGAAAGCAATATGTTTGTTTCCAACAGCCTCAGCGGTGATTATCGGATTGCCGGTATTCAGAATACGTTGTATTTCGGCGGTAACATCAATCAGCGTAAGGTTGATCATTCTGACGGTTTTGCCCTGCAGGATATATCCAATATCTTTGGTGCCGGCGTATATGCGCCAGTGTTTGACGTGATCGATATTTACAGCGACAGCAATCCATCCTACAGCAAAGCAGATCAAACTGTAGTCAGCAAAAACAGCGCTGAATATCTGGAAATAGGGTTGTCACTGCAAAATATGGCGCAATTAACGGATCGTCTGAATCTGTTGACAGGTGTCCGTTATGACCGCTTTGAAATTGATCGTAATGACACAATTTATTATCAGCAGCAAGATAACGGAACATTTGTCAAACTGGAGGATCCGGAAAAGGTCAAACTGAGCGGTTCCAACGAAAATTTCAGCGGCCAGGCGGGTCTGATGTATGACCTGACTAAAACGGTTTCTGTGTATGGCTCCTGGGCAGAGTCGTTTACGCCAAACTACCCGGATGTCACCGCCGGTCAGGTGACCGGCGATGATAATATGGATCCGGAAGAAGCCACTCAATATGAAGTGGGGATCAAGTCCAGTCTGTTGGATGACAAGTTGCGTCTTGGGTTGTCGTTGTATCAGCTGGAACGCTATCACGTAATGACCTTTGAAAACCTGGAAGCCAGATTGAACGGCAAAGAAGAAACCAAAGGGCTTGAACTGACATCCACCATGCAGTTTGTACCAGGGCTCAATGTACTGGCCAGCTACACCAAAATTGACTCTGAAATTGTTGATGACAATGATGACAGCGTCGACCGGGAAGGAAATCGCCCTTATGGTGTGCCTACTGACAAGCTGCGTTTATGGGGCTCTTACGAGTTCCAGAATGGCAGATTCAAGAGTCTGGGCTTTGGGCTTGGCATGGAGTATGTCAGTGACCGTTATGGTGACGACGATAATAGCTTTAAGTTGCCGGCGTATACGGTATTCGACATGTCCTCCTGGTACCATATTCCATTTGGTAAGGATGATCAGCTTAGAATACAAGCCGGCGTAAAAAATCTGACCGATGAGACGTATTACACTGCAAACCTGGGTAATGCTTACCGCATCAACGTCGGTAGTCCACGAACATTTTATGTATCGGCCAGCGTCGACTTTTAACACGAACACTGGCTAAAAATTAAAGAAGGGTGGCTCTATTGATAGAGTCGCCCTTTTGCTGTTTATAGGGTTGGCAATGTTAGCCGTCGAACATTTAAGTTTAGGATACCGGAATCGTCCGGTATTGAAGGATATTCATCTGACCTTTCCCGATACCGGGATGATTGCTCTGCTGGGGGGGAATGGCTGCGGTAAAACCACATTGCTGCATGCCTTGGCAGGATTATTGAAACCTGATCACGGCAATATTCTGCTGGATAACGAACCACTACGGCATTACAGCCGCAAGGCTATTGCCCGCAAGCTGGCACTGCTGCCACAGGTCACATCCGCGCCTGCCGGAGTTACCGTCAGAGAATTGGTGATGCAGGGGCGTTTTCCATGGCAGAACTGGTGGCGGCAATGGTCGCAACAGGATCAGTTCGCAGTGGATCAGGCTATTCAGATGACAGCCATAGAAGATCTCGCAGACCGCCCGTTGGAGCAGCTTTCCGGTGGACAGCGGCAGCGCTGTTGGGTGGCCATGACCCTGGCGCAAGATACGCCATTGTTACTGCTGGATGAGCCTGCCACGTACCTTGATATCGCCCATCAGGTGGAACTGATGAATCTGGTTTCCTCACTGTGCGCCAGCGGTAAACAAATCATTGCCGTACTGCATGATCTCAATCAGGCGGCTGCTTATGCCGATCACATGATTATGATGAAAGACGGCGGCATATTCACCCAGGGACCGGTGGAATCGGTATTTACTCGCGAAAACCTGAAAAGCGTGTTTAACCTCGATGCCAGAATTATTCGTGATGAACACAACGGCCATCTGATCTGTGTTCCGGATATTCAGCGTCATGCAGTGGCCGGGTGTCCGCAATCATGACCGAGCTACTACAAGATCGGCCACAATCGCGCCGCCTTTACGGGTTGTTGCTGATATTGCTGGTCTTTTGTTTAAGCTGTTGGCTACATCTGACCCTGGGGGCGGAAAATATCCCCACGGCGACTGTTTGGCAGGCATTAACGAATTATCAGCATGATATCGACAGCCATTCCATTGTCCATGATCTGCGCCTGAATCGGCTGTGGGTTGCCATGCTGGCCGGAGCCTGTCTGGCGGTATCGGGTGTCTTGATTCAGGCCATCAGTCGTAATCCACTGGCAGATCCAGGACTGTTAGGCATTAACAGTGGTGCCGCCTTTTTTGTGGTAACCGGGTTATTGTTTATTTCTGCAGAGCGGCAATATTCCGTGCCTTTACTGGCATTCGCCGGGGCACTGTTTGCCTCGGTGCTGGTGTTATCGTTATCGGGCAAACAACAGAACCCAAGCCGTATGGTTCTGGCGGGAGCTGCCGTCGCCGCGATGTTTACAGCCATGACCACCGTCCTGTTACTGATTGATCAGCAGGGGCTGGAAAAACTGCGGCACTGGTTAACCGGAGGAGTAGGGGCTGCCGATATTCACAAGGTTGCCTGGGTTGCGCCTTATCTGTTTATTGCCTTTCCGGTATCGCTGCTTATGTCCAAATCCCTGAATGCTCATCATCTCGGTGATACTGCTGCTGCCGGCGTGGGTGTCAAGGTCGGCCGGTTAAAGCTGATGACTCTGGTATTGGTAACGTTACTGTCCGGCTGCTCCGTAGCAGTGGTCGGCCCGGTTGGCTTTATCGGCCTGGTGGTTCCACACATTGCCCGCTTCTTTGTACGCAATGACTATCGTTGGTTAATACCCTATTCGTTGCTGTTGGGGGCCACGTTGATGGTGGCTGCTGATCTGATTGCTCGTATTCTGGTTCGGCCCTATGAAATTAATACCGGCATCGTCACTGCATTGATTGGAGCACCGGTATTCATCAGTCTGGTGATCTGGAGGGTGCGCTGATGTTGAGAATACAGATTCGCAGTGCCGATATTGGCTGGCTGACGTTGACGGCCGCTCTGATGCTGTTGTGCGTGCTCTGGGCCATTACCAGCGGCAGTTACGGGCTGAGTATGCAGCGGGCCATCACCGTACTACTGTTTCCGGAGCAATCTCCGGAACGCCTGATGACGGTGGTCTGGGAACTACGGTTGCCCCGGGTACTGGCGGCGGTATTGTCCGGCGCGACATTATCGGTGGCCGGCGTGGTCATGCAGACCATCACCCGTAATCCGCTGGCATCTCCGGGGCTGACCGGGGTGGAGGCGGGTGCCAGTGTCACCCTGTTGTTATTAATGATTGTGTTGCCCATCTCTTTGCCGGGGTACCTATTGCCGGTAGCGGCCATGTCCGGTGGGTTGGTAGTGGCAACACTTGTCTATCTGCTGGCGGTGATTCAGGGTTTTTCACCCGTCCGGCTGATTTTGGTTGGAGTAGGGATGACAGCGTTCTTATCTGCCATTGCTGATCTGCTGATTACCTATGGCGATATCGAACGGGTGGAATCCGCATTGGTGTGGTTGAGTGGCAGCCTGCATCAAGTGGTCTGGAGCGATGTTCATACCCTGGCATGGTGGTCTCTGGCAGTCATTCCAGTGTGGATGAGTTTTCGCAGCCTGAATCTGCTAAGGCTCGGAGAGCATGTTGCCATGACTCGCGGCGTTAATCCCCGAACGATGATGCCGCTGTTGATCGTACTGGCCGTGTCGTTGACATCGGCGGCTGTTGCCACCATCGGCACCATGAGTTTTGTTGGTCTGGTCGGCCCGCACATCGCCCGCCGTTTCAGTGGCGACCGACACGGTGTACTGATTCCGCTGGCAGCTCTGACCGGTGGCTTGATGGTGTTAATCGGCGATACCGTTGGGCGGATGTTGTTTGCACCGTTACAACTTCCTGGAGGGCTGGTCATTGTCATGATCGGGGCTCCCTATTTTGTGTTCCTGTTAAGAAAAATGCGTCACTGAGGTTTCGGATGACAATGGAGAAAGAGGAAATGAGATTGACTCGAATACTGCTACTGTTGATATTAATGGTAACCGGCATTGCCCATGCCCGGGCGGCAGAGGAAACCCGTGTATTTGAAAACCAATATGGCCGGGTTGAAGTGCCGGTTGCGCCGCACTGCGTGGTTTCTTTGCACGATTACAGCATCACCATTCAATTGCTGGAACTGGGCATCAAACCCTGTGGCTCCACCGGCCGGAAAAAACTCTGGCAGGACCCATATTTTCGTGGCGCCGAACATCGTTTCGACATGTCAGGCGTAAGCTATATTGGCAGTCATAAAGCACCGGACGAAGAAGCCATTGCTGCCCTCAAGCCGGATCTCATCATTGGCCTGTCTTATCATCAGGCGCTTAAGGAAAAACTCTCGCATATTGCCCCGGTGGTTATCCTGCCAACCGATGAATTGCCGATCAAGGAATGGGCCGCACAATTGGCCGAGGTGGTTGGCAGACAAGCGCAATACCAAAATCAGCTCAAGGAATACAACTGGATTTTGTCTGAATTCAAACGCCTCGTGCCAGAGCCGGAAAAGATTACCGTGACCACGCTGGAAATGTATCAGGACAGCATTTACCTGATCGCCCGTGGTGGGCTGGGTGAGGTCATCAAGGACATGGGACTGGGTCGCCCGGCGGTGTATCAATCTGTTAAAGAGGGCATGGAATACAGCCTGGAACGACTGAAAGATTTTGACGCCGATTTTATCATCGATACCTACGAACCCATGTTCAACAGCCGGGAAGAAACCAAACCTATCCGGCAATCCAGACAATGGCAGGATCTGTTCGCCGTTAAACACGATCAGTTTCTGTACTTCAACCGCAGCCGTTTTGGCGAATCCATGGGCGGACTGATCGGCTCAGGGTATTTGTTGCTGACACATATTGGTGAGCGTGGTATGCATCTGAGATCGGATGAACAGCAGTAACGCGGTTTAAGAAGTCTGAATCTGCCAGTGTTGGTTCAGGCTGTTGTTTCAGACACAGAGCGATTAACCCGATAACCACTTAAAAAAACAAACCAGCAATGTGATCATCAGGCTCTGCTACGGGTATTGATGATCACAGCCCTCATTCAAACCTGCCGTATCTGGCAGATTTATCCTTCAGAGCCTTTCACTCGATCACTAAAAAAGCCCATAGACATGGCTTGAACCTCAGGTCAAAGTCATATACAAACTGATCAGATGCGCTATAGTGTTCCGATATACAAACCCATGATAACGATAACAGCCTTATTGGCACACAAGTGAAATGAGACCAATACTTATCAACAATAGGGAGGGATTTACCACGCAGAACTGGTTTAAATGTTTTATGGTTGATATCAGCAACTTACCCTGTGCTGGTGGTGTTCGATCCATAAAGGTGGGCTTATGTTTAAAAAGCTGGCAAGTATATTTCGCTCTTTGAAGAACGATGTAAAAAAATATGTTGATGCATCGCGCTTTAACGATGCTGTGGCAATGGCAACGAGCTGGGACGCCTTAAATACCTCTACATCAAATTTTGATGTTCGAAAACTCGTCGTCACCTCTGGATGTATTAAATATAAAGTGACGATACAAGCGAAAATGTTCTTCGGCATTTTCATCGTGGCTGGACTTGGGTTTTTGTCTTTTGTTGGGCCGAGGCAGTATGGTCGATGGATACCAGAGTCTTTTCTTACAGAAGGTCTGGCACAACTAGTGTGCCTGTTTTTTATAGCGTTTGGCGTCTTTTTCCTATACTACGTTTCTATTCCGATAGAATTCATAAAAAGTCGCTCGTCTCTGGAAATCGGGAGAGGCAAAAGACGAAAATCTATCGCTTTCTCAGAAATTTATGCCGTACAACTTATCGCCAGCACCGAAGGTTCAGACTATTACAACTATCAATTGAATATCGTGTTTAGCAATGCAGAAAGGTTGAATATCGTGGTTTACAGTAATCTGGACAGAGCGTGTGAAGAGGCAAATATTATTTCACATTATATCCACAAGCCGCTCTGGAAAGCAGTGTGAAAATGCGCGGCGACGCTATTTGATTCAGAATCAAAGTAAACCAGAAGACTCAGAAATGTCCGCTAAGATCGTCATGTTTTCTGAACCAGCCGAGTTTAAACCAGCTGAGCCTGACAGACCTTTTCTGTCAGTGCTTTCAGTTTGATCACTTCTGATTCCAGATACTTTAATTCCTCTTCTGTCATTTCGTAATGCTCCGAATACCGTGCGTCGATGTAGGCACGTTGCAAACGGCGAAAACAACGCCGATGAAATTTGCTGTCGAGCGGAAAAATACTGCCAAACTCGGGATCAATCTGTATGCAAAGATGTTGCAGTTTTTCGATGTTGTGGGTTTTGGGCAGGTAGTTGGAGCAGGTGAGGAGTACGCAGGCATACAGTCGCTCAGTGACCTGATGAAGGTTGAATGCCGCTGCATTTATCATGGACTCCTGATGAGCATATTGATATAGCTTAAAAAAGTCATTTGCAGATCCATGCCATTGATCATAATGCTTCTGCGCAATCTCGCGGCGTTCTGCTTCGGTTAAATTTCCCGGTATTGCCAGCGGCCTGGGGGTTGCCGCAGACAACTCAATGCCTTCCTCACGGATATCCTTAAAGAAATAATGACCCTGAAGCAGGCGTTTATTCACGTCTTCCAGGTCATGCACAATCAACCCCAGCGGCGCAGAAGTGACCTTTCGGCCGATCTGCTCTTCTGCCCGTTGCCAGACGATATCCTCATCCACCAGCGTCGGCTTGTTCACCACCACCAGAATATCGTAATCACTGATATAACCATTCTCCGGATCACTCACCCAGGTACCCTTGGCGTGACTGCCAAAGAGAATGATTTTCAAAATCCGGTACTCGGTTCTGCGCCCGGTCTTGCCTTGCAGATAATCCTCCAGAGTATCACGTAGAATGGTAGAGATAGTCTGGAGTTCGTGCTGCTTGGCTTTCGGCAGGTGATCAAGGCCGGTTTTCATGGTGATAGTGACAAATTCTTGAATACATACAAGCGGCTTAGTGTGAGGGTTGATAGCCGGAATGTCTATAGATTGGCTGTGAGCGGAAAACGCTGGTTTGTAGAGGAGTCGTGGAGACCGAAACTCGTGATTAGACCTGTGACAAATCACAGCGTTGTTCTGATTACCTCCCGTTATCAATCAACAGGACTGCCTGCCTCGTTCAAGTCGGGTTCTATATAATGGATGAGTTCCATTGGCAATATCTAAGCGAAGCAAATACAAACAGAAGTTGGATTTTGAAACTCTGCTAGAGGTAGAACGGAAAAAAGCTACTATTGACAACGTTATCGCTAAAAATTACACGTTTCAAAACTTACATCAGCTCAATACAGCATGTAAAGATTGGCGCGATATAGTTGTCAGACAAATATTATATAAAAAGAAGAAAATCGGAAATTCCGTGACTTTTTGGGAACATCGTATATCTGACATAATTCAATATGGACATAGTATCGTTCATCATTTTGCCATTGATGGACCACTCACCAAAGAAGGATATATTCACATACTTGAGACGATCAAAAAAGGAATTGGTGAGTGCATCTTATCTGCAGAGAAAAAGTACAACTTCAATTCAGGTAACACTACTAAATCAGATAACAAACGCGTAAATTAGAGTGCTGGTAAGTTCGCGCCTGTTACGCGAGCGTTAAGACTCTAGAGGAAACACCATGGCACTTCAAGATCAGCCCGCTTATATCATCAGAATGCGCGCCAAACCGGGTTTGGGCGACAAGCTTTTTCAACTGGCCACTGTTGGAATGACGAAGTCGGGAGCCTCCGATCGATACATCATTGCACGTGAGGACGAAGACCCAGATACTCTCTGGAACATAGAGGTCTTCAAATCCGATGAGGCTAAAGCTCAATATGAGAACAGCCCGCTCGCGGACGAACTCCGCGATGAGATCATCGACCTTTTGGCCGAACCACCGATGCGTATCCCAGTTCACCCATATTCAGCCCTGCCCATCAACGAGTCCTAACGGTTTCATTCAAGCCGATGCTGCTGTGCGGCGGGGGTTAACTAAGGCGTTAGAATTGTTCCTCAGGTTGTCAGTCAACGTTCTGTCGCACCGACAAACCTGCGACAGAATAAATTTAAATCTGGTGCATATTTGTCTTGCTTTCTGATCAATATGCCTGAAACCAGGGCCAAACCCCCAACTCCAGGCACACTGACCCACATCAGCAACTGAACCTACATGTGGTAGGTCTTTTCAGTCGAATAGGAAAGACCCTTGCGGCGGATGAATAACTTGAATTGATCAAAGAAACGAGGGAGGTTTGGGTTAATTGTTTTTCGGGTATCGATTGTTTGCATTTTACACGTCCCTCTCAGCATGATTTACAAGATACTGTATTCATAAACAGTGTGTATAAAATAACACCTATTTTTTTGCGATAAATGTCATAAGTAATCATGCTTTAAGACTCAGTATCCAGATATTCGCCGGATATTCGGTCTGAAGACATAATCTCCGGAATAATGAGCTGAAAATACGATACTTGTCTGGTTGGTTAAGTATTATGGGTCTTCTATAAAGCCATGAATTCAGTGGCCTGCAGGCGACCGGTTTTTCCGGATACTGCGTCTCCAGACCGAATATCCGGCGAGCGAAATTGACAGAAATGGGCTGTAAGCCTATGTTGATGCGGTTTGATGAGACTGAGTCAGTTTGGCGGCTCAGGAAAAAGCGTCTTCTGGATATTTTGTCAGATGACGTGGAATAACTGTTAGGGCACCGCAATGAATAGAGCTATCACGGTAATTATAGTAACTATATTTATTTTGTCTGGTCGGGTTTACGCATGTCAGGAATTAAACTGGGATGAGTCAAAATGGGCGAAAAACTCAAATTCAGTTTATGTGGTTCGCGTAGTTGGGGTTTCTGCTCCTGAATTGCTGGAAGCCTCCTATAGTAGTGATGTTGTTCGTGAGGCCCTCGTTACGAGTCGTATGGATAAGGAGGTTTCCTTTGTAGTGTATGAAACATTAAAAGGGGAGCCAAAAGAAAAAAGTAAAGTTTTACTAAATTGGTGTCGAGGTGGAGAAGTTAAATTGGGCTATGTTGGCGTTTTGTACGGGCTGCCCAAAGATTGGCATCTCAAGCTTGGTATCAACTCTATTACTGCAACCAAAAATGCCCTAACAAATGTATCAAATTGACGCCATTTACTTCGCTCCGTTTTGCGGTCTCTGCGCCACTTTACCGCAAAACTCACTACGTAAACGGCGCAATTTATACAGGCGTTATGTGAAAAAATGGAAATATCTGAAATAGTCTCTTTACCTGCAGGTCTTGATCGGTTAGTGAGTGAAAGCGAAGCAGATGGCTTTAGGTTTGTTAGGCGATTAGTTGATGACTACGCATCAGGGCGTAACAGGTTTTCTGGTTGTGGGGAGGCACTACTGGCAGTCTATGAAGATGGCTATCTTATAGGAGTCGGTGGGATCAATTCAGATCCATATTGCAATGACAAACATTCAGGTAGAGTTAGAAGGCTCTATATTCTAAAGGACTATCGGAATGCTGGTGTTGGTAGGGCTTTGATGGAAGCAATTGAGCAACATGCTTCTAAGTCATTTAAAGTACTAAATCTATTTACAGATACGGATGCAGCATCAAGGTTTTATGTCCAGTTGGGTTATAACTTAGTCAGAGAAGAGAAACGTACACACTACAAAGTGCTTAGTTAAACCCACATAGCAAGCCAAAGCTGTTCATGCCTGCTAACAGCCGCTCCGCGGCCGCGGCGGGCATCGGGCTTCATTACGCTGCGCTTCATTGCGCCGCAGTTTAGGGGCGTTAGTTTTTGAAGGTGAATGTGAAGAAGCTTATCCTAATATCAGCGTTACTTATTTCTTCGAACTTGTATTCGGAAGAGCTTTGCCCTGATCTAGATGTAAACGTTGAACTAGATCATTGGATGACTGAAGAGGCTTTTGATGATGAGTCGGCTCTTTTGGCACTAAAGCAATTAATGGCAATAGTGACTGATGATATTGATTTGGAATCAGATTTTCTAAAAGATATTGCTCGTCTAAACGCGCTCCAAGTACTGGAAGGCTATTTTCTCCGAGTTGAAGCTCATAGGGAAAGAGAAGGTAGTATATTGGATGCAGGAGCAACGGCTCGTTACTGTAAATTTTTAGAGTCTGCGGCGTGGGTGGACTAAAACTAACAAAACCGTGTTTCGGATTGGTTTCTGCTCCGCGCCAACCAACCGCAAACGGAAGCGTTAGCTCACTTGGGTAATTGCTCATGTCAAAAAAGTTTCAAATATTTGTTAGTTCAACATATGAAGATCTTAAGAGCGAACGGGATCAAGTGATAAAAGCTGCTTTAGAGATGGGTCATATTCCTGTTGGGATGGAAATGTTTAGCGCAGCAGATGAAGAGCAATGGAAAATAATAGCAAGACAGATCGACCAGAGCGATTACTATGCCGTTATTATTGCTCACAGATATGGATCCGTTCATGAAGGTGTCAGCTACACTGAGAAAGAATATGATTACGCATTAAGCAAAGGCATTCCTGTAATCGGGTTTGTTATTGAAGATGGTGTGCATTGGCCTCCTGTTATGATTGATACTGATCATGATGCGCGCGTATCTTTGGAAAGGTTTAAAGCAAAGGTTAAGAAGAAGCCGGTTGGGTTCTGGAAAAATTCAGAGGATTTGCATGGAAAATTTTCGATTTCATTAATGAAGTTGATTGCGACGAATCCTAGACTAGGCTGGGCTCGCGCTGATGAGGTTGCGGGGCCTGAATTGGCAAGAGAGTTGACAAGGCTGAGTTCTGAAAACGCTAAACTCAGAGACGAAATTGCAATTCTGAATAAGCGTGAGGAGGAACACGAAAGCAATAAAGACCAAGATATGATAAAGATTCTGCAAAAAAACAAGACGCGGATTTGTTATAGGAAAGATGAGAGAGACGCGAAATGGCAAGACCACAAAGATACAACGCTGTTTAGCATTTTTTCAGCTATAGCTCACAAGCTTATATCCGAGGCGTCAATAATTTCCATTCGCCAGGAGCTGGCGTTCAAATTCTTTAATTACGAATCGCACCGTCATTATCCTATCCCTCGAAACTATGTTGACCACTGGATCAATGATTTTTCCTGTCTTGGGTTGGTTATGCCATCCCGGAAAAAACATTCCGTCAATGATGACAATGACTACTGGGCGTTAACAGAAAACGGATTCCGGGTTCATTCATCCCTCAGGCGGTTAGAACTCGAAGTAGGCACGGAAATAGATGTAAATGATGAGCCCGACGACGACCTCTGAGGCAGCGCGAGCTAACAATAACCAGCAGCGGAAAAAACTACGCGCCGCCAATTTGTGCATGTCGCTGCGCGCCATTGTTGCACAAACTGGCTCTGCTCCGTTTTTCCGCTGTGGTTGGCGTTAGAATTGGTTCTTCATTCAAGTAAATTATGATTCCGTGGCACAGTCAAATCCGTTACGGTGAAAAGTTAAAATCAGGTAGCATCCAATCGTTAAACTGGGTGCCAGGTTACCAAAGAATTGGGTTTGTCCGGTGGCAATTGTTACTCAAAGTTCAGTGGTTTCCCGGTCATGCACAATTCTAACAATACAAAGCTGCAGACCACTTCGTGTCCGCAGTTTTAAGCGTTATGTTTAAATACTCAGAAAGGAGAAATCAAATGGGATTATTCGATAAGTTAGTTGGAGGTAACAAAGGCGATTCTGATAATAGTCACGGATTAATTAACTCAGGTCGGAATAAAAATACAGGCGGACACGATCACAGAACTAATACTGGTGATGATAGAACACCATCCCAAAAAGTAGGCGATAAGAAACGTAGGAAAGATTAAAACATAACCAGTCAATGCAGGCGACCGCTGACGCGGCGGCTGATTGAGGCGTTAGAGGGCACTGAATGTTCACGGAAGCATCAGCATTTGCAACGATAGTTGGCCTCCTTGGTGCATTTACATCTGGGAGGCAAGCCGAGAGCACGGCCGATGTTGCGGAGTTTATTAAATGGCTTATCGAGCACAACCACGGCGAGTTGGCGAAACTCATTGAACAAAACTACAACACAACCATAAGCATCAAGGCTTTGCTAAATCAGCACTCTTCGCGAGTGGAAACACAGCTCGGAGAGCTTGCTACGACGACAGCTCTGATCGCCAGTCGAATGCCAGATCTGGATAAGCTGGCGGGTTCATTGGTCCCTGGAATTAAACTTTCCGACCAGGCTCTAAACATCCTTCGCCAAATGGCCGAAAATAAGGCGGAGTACTTTCTGGTCCACGGATCAATGGCGGGAACATCGCTGATTCCGAGCAATGGTAAAAGCATCGAATACGAAGATGACCAGTTTTTACAGGATGACCTAGCTACACTGGTGGAGCTTCAATTGCTCCGACTGGGCTACAACAGCAGTGGAAAAGAGATGTACCATTTCACCAGGACAGGTGCCAAGCTTGTCCAACTTGCGGATGGGAAAAGTGCCCTCTAACAAGGCCAGGCACGGCGACGCCTACTATATTGCGGCTTCGCCTCCATTCCGCAGCCGCGCATGCTGGCTGGCGTTATAAGCTGGCACGAGATTGGGAGTAACCCAAGTGGAAGATGATGAATACAAAGGTGTAGCTATCACCGCTCAAACCGGATGGAACGAGGCATTTATTATCGGGACTGAGCAAAGAGCTTTTGGACTTTGCACAAAGCATCATCGACGCAGTTAAAAGTGCGAAACCGGATGAATTCTTTGGTGAGCATGTGACTGCAAGTAATAGTCTTTATGGTAATACCGCTTCCCATAGTGAAGTTCAATTTGACTGGCTGGTTGTTACTAAAGATAGCAAACAAACTTTAAAAATTTGCCATGAAATACAGGGCTTATAACAAACGTAGGCAGTACGACATTTATTTCGGCGCTTTTTGTGTGGCGGCCGCTACGCTGCCACACAAAATTCACCTACATAAATGCGCCTGCTTCGGGCGTTAGAATTGGTTCTTCATTCAAGTAAATTATGATTCAGTGGCACAGTCAAATCCGCTACGGTGCAAAGTTAAAATCAGGTGGTATCCAATCGTTAAACTGGGTGCCAAGTTACCAAAGTATTGGGTTTGTCCAGTGGCAATTGTTATTTAAAGTTCAGTGGTTTTCCGGTCAAGCACAATTCTAACAATACAAAGCTGTGGACCACTTCGTGTCCGCAGTTTTAGGCGTTAGGCGAGTATATGAATCAGCTCACTGTCAAAAAAGTTGAATTCTACGGAGATGAAACGGCATGCGTTACACTTGATAGTGGCATCTCCAAGATCCAAGTGTTCTGCCATCTTTGCGAACACCGAGAGGGAGACAAAGTCGAGAATCTTTTGAGGGTACTCGATGCTGAGGTAAAGGCAGCCTATTTGTCTGATTGGAGTGCTGAGGTTAAGAGACAGAAATCGAGAGAGCGTATTGAGCAAACCGGTCCGTATTCATATGTGGGCTGTGGCACAGTCGTAGATCGAGAAAATGGCATCATCCAGGTTAATGGATTTTGTATTGAAATTGGTGATCTTCCAACTGAAGATCCGGTTGAGTTTGAAATAGATCGGCTAGATTTGTGGTAGGTGCGCCTAACAAACAAGAATATGTCGCGCGATAGCCGCGACATATTCCATTGTTGAACAAGCCCGGTCCACAGTGTCTGCCTTCTTATTTATAGGGAATATATCGTTGAGTGTTTTCTCTTTTCCTGACGCCTGTATCCGCGTCACTTTTCTTCAGCCGAGTACCAGCCTCACCCGGTCGGTGATATTTTTTTCACGGCTCCCATCGTTTCTTTAGTCCTCTTCTGCAGGTGACTTATCGGCACTGTATGTACGCAGAACTTGTTATCCTGGTGGTCGTTTTCGTCTCGTAATATTGGTGATCACCATCGCCTGCTGACAATACGGACACAGAAAACACGCTCGCTTAATCGGCTCAATCCTCGAAAGGTTCACACGCAATACCCACTGAATTATTTTCAGCAACGCTTTGGCATTACCGTGCAGGAAACCGTAATCGCGTACGCGCCTAAACCCGGTTGGCAACACGTGTTGCAGTAGCAACAGCAGAAAATCCTCACCCGGCAGGGTTCGGGTTTGCACCGTTTGAGTTTGATTGTCTGTATACCGGAACGTCACCTGTTGACCATCGTCACTCAACAGATTGTGATTGCTGAGAACGCCGCGATATAAATAACGCGACAGATACTTCAACGCACTTTCACCGCGCCCGACGTCCTGGCATTGAACGACCCACTGCGAGGGTGTTGTTGGTAAGGCCAGTCCAGCGTCTCTCAATTGCGTTAACAACCGTGCCCGAAATACCTTGGCCAGCGCCCGGCCATTAAACAGATAATTGCCCTTCAGTTTGCGCCATTCTTTACGTGCCCGGTGAATACCGCCACCCGGTACGACGATATGCACATGCGGGTGATAGTCGAGTCGTCGGGTATGGGTGTGCAGCACAGCGGTCAGCCCCAACCTCGCGTGCAACCGGGGTGAGTTCAGGGCAAAGTCCTGCAAGGTTTTGGCGGCACACTGGAACAGTGCCGCATAGACAATGCGTGGATGGTGTTGTGCGAGCGCGCGCAACTCATGCGGCAGTGTGAACGTGGCCAGAAAGTAACGCACCGGTAACCGCTTCTGTTGTTGTCGTACCAACCATTGGCGGGTGTTGTGATGCTGACACTGATTGCAGAAGCGATGGCCGCACGCCAGATGGCGTTCCATTGTGCCGTACCGTTCGGTACGACAGCCCAGCAAAGCATGGATGGCGGAACGCTGTTGCGCGGTGATTTGAACGCCCGGTCGTGCCAGCAATCGGGGCCAGTAGCGTTCAATAATCTCAACCAGGGTCATCGCCGCATTCCCTCTGCCAGTGAACCTGAAGCTGACTCATCAACTCATTAATGAACTGATGGGATTGCTGCACCGTGGTCTCGGTCAGTTGGGTATAGAGAGCCGTTGTTTTGGGACACTCATGACCCATCTCATGCTGGATGGCGCGCAGGTTCAACCCGGCTTCAACCAGGTGAGCCCCATAGCAGTGTCGTAAACTGTGGGGCGTGATGCGTTTGTGAATATTGCACTCGGCCACAATGACTTTGAAGGCGCGCTGAACACCGCCACGATCCATGATGACACGACTGGCAAAGCGCTCCTCAGCCGTCTTGCCCGCCGGAAAGAGCAGCTTTGGGTGACGATGGGTCACCCAGTATCGGCGCAAGGCTGACAAGGCGGCGTCGGGCAGAGTGACAAAGCGGTCTTTCTTGCCTTTACCCTGGCGGATATGCACCCGCCTGTGTTCACTGTCGATATCCCCGACCCGTAGGTTCAAGGCTTCGCCAAGTCGCAACCCCATGCTGTATGTCACCAGAATAAAGGTTTGATAGCGCAACTCGCGGGCAGTGTTGATGACCCGCTCAATCTCATTCAAGGTCAGGATATCGGGCAAGACACGGGTTTGCGGTGGTTTGACAATATCGACCCATTGCCAGGGTTTGCCGAGGACCTGATCGTAGAAGAACTGTAAGCCGTTGCGATCCACCTTCAGGCTTTTAACCAGCGCGAGAAAATAGTCTTTGAGTTGCTCCAGGGTTAAGCGGTCAGGGCATTGATCGAAATACTCGGTGATACGCCGTACGGCCCGGGCATGGCAATCGATGGTTGACTTGGTCTTGCCTTGTCGGATGAGTGCGTTAACATGCTGTTGGTACAGTGAATTGAATCGTTTTTGCTGTGCTTTGTTCATAATAATGCCTCCGTGATCGCAGAGCGGAATGTCTGCGTAGAGGCATTATTACTTTAGTGTGGTGTGTGGGTTTTAATCTGCCGCATAGCGGCTTCGTTCAACAAGGGTGTCAATTTGACGCCCTTACGCTGCGCTTCAGGGCGCAAATTACACCGGCGTTCAGCAGACTATGAAATCAGCATATTTACTACAACATTTGCACGTGATATCAGAAGATAATGAATGTGCAAAAATTATTGGGCTCTATGCAAGCAAAGAAGATGCTCTTGCGGCAATTAAAAGGTTATCTGTACAGACAGGATTTTCTGATCATCCGAAGCTTATTGATCCTCTTGTCGATAAGGAAGAAAGTGGATTTTATATTGATGAATATGAAATTGGTAAAGATCATTGGTCTGAAGGGTACGTTACAGTCTAATGCTTAACAAGCCGCAGCAGTCGCTCCCGTTGGTCGCTGGGACGTCCAAAACGCTGCGCTTATTTGGCCGCCCCTGTGCGGGGCGTTAAATGGCAATTGGAATGTGGCAAAAAATTGAAGTTTCAGGCATATCTCTTGGTTTGCTTGGTGTCGTAGTATTGCTAATAGAGATATTCTTTTGGAAATATATACCTGACGGAGTTCATCAGTACTTTTATGGTGGTGAGCCGGGGGCATTTGTCACTGGCTTGCTAATAATAGTTGGCTTGGCAAGCTGTCTGCTTTTCTTTGTCAATTTGTGTTTTAAGCGGTTCTACTTGTGGTGGCTAAGGCTCCTAGGCGTAATCGTCTTATTTTTTGGTATTGCAGTAATTGGCGCATCGGGCATTTAACAAGGTTGTCAAATTGACAGTTTTTGCGTCGCTCCTTTTTGTGCTTAATAGCACAAACGGGCTCCTCCAAAACTGCAATTTACAACGGCGTTATGTGTTCTGACGGAGAATCATGAAAGGGAAAATGGTCTTTGGAATAATCTCAATCATCGCGGTATTCGCGTTCTTGGTATTATTTACCGCTTCATCCGAAGTCTGGGATGGCGCATGTGGCCACAAAGAAGAGTTTGGTCTTTTTGCTTTTTACAGGTCTGGCAGCGAAGCACTTCCAGCCTCAGAGTGTGCATCGGGTGTTTTGATTCCTGGCGCACTATTAACATTATTAGCCACGTTGGGTTTGCTGGCTGCAACGTATTATTCTTGGTATAGGCTAGTAAAAGTAAGTTCGTAGCATGGTTTTAGCAACAACACATAACAAGTTGCTGTTCGTGGCTGGGACAGCTTACACGCCGCTTCGCTATGTTTCAGCAGCCCCAAAGCAATGCGTTATGTGAAGGGGGCACGATGAACGAAGAGAAGCATAGACGCATGGAGTTGAGGAAAGCTACTGGCACGCGTGAAATCAGTGGCCCCTCTAAACCTTCTTTTCACCGAGGTCCTGTATATGCAATGTCATTCGTATGTTTTGCGTGCCGAAAATCCTTCAAGCGCCATTTTGACTTAGATCCATCCCAGTATCCAAGCGAAATCGAATGTAGCGAGTGCGGTGGCACTTCGTATAACTTGGGCCGTAATTTCGAAGCACCAAAACGCTCTGATGATTCCCAGTGGAAAAAGGTCGAGTTTCTTGTGGAGCATGGATTTCGGTTCCAGAAAATTAGAATCGGACCGAATCACCACGATACGGTCGCATACCCAAAAACTTTGGAAGAAGCTAAAGAGTTTGTAAGAAACTACAAGCAGTATGCAATTAAACCAAGAAGCACATAACAATCACGTCCAATCGACACTTTGGCCGTCGCTCCGTTTTGGGATTGCTTCGCAACTTTACCCCAAAACTCCACTATGGCCAAAGTGCAATTGACGTGGGCGTTAGAATTGGTTCTTCATTCAAGTAAATTATGATTCAGTGGCACAGTCAAATCCGCTACGGTGCAAAGTTAAAATCAGGTGGTATCCAATCGTTAAACTGGGTGCCAAGTTACCAAAGTATTGGGTTTGTCCAGTGGCAATTGTTATTTAAAGTTCAGTGGTTTTCCGGTCAAGCACAATTCTAACAATACAAAGCTGTGGACCACTTCGTGTCCGCAGTTTTAAGCGTTATATACAACCAATATGAAATTTAGTTCCGAAGATTACAATGTGTTGAGTTATGTTCTTAAAAATAATTTCATGTCTTATGAACAGGCTATTGCATGGGCATACGCTCAATATACTGATCAAGGTATTGATCCATTTATTGAGAAATTATCATTGGCATCAGATGTTGCTGAGATGATCGAATTCATTAGTAATACTTACCAAGTTTATGGTGAACCGAGTAACGAATTTTTAGCAGGGGAGGCGGCTAAGGCATATTCAGAAGAGAAGCTTTCTTTGTATGCCGCAATATCCCGAATTCTATTTGATCTTGATTTGGAGCTGCCTGAAGAAGAACGGCAAGAACTATATATAGCAGAAGATTATTTTGGCTGGCACGATTCAGCAGAATCTCAAGCTCTCGTACATGCTATGCCTTTGTTTGATAAATATAGGCCGATATATGAGCGCGCTGTTGCAAAGTTCAGCATATAACAATCGCGTCAAATGCGACGCTCGTACCTCGCGCGCTTTACGCGGGCGTTACAATTGGTTCTTCATTCAAGTAAATTATGGTTCCGTGGCACAGTCAAATCCGCTACGGTGCAAAGTTAAAATCAGGTGGTATCCAATCGTTAAACTGGGTGCCAAGTTACCAAAGAATTGGGTTTGTCCAGTGGCAATTGTTATTTAAAGTTCAGTGGTTTCCCGGTCATGCACAATTCTAACAAGACAAAGCTGCGGACCACGTCGTGTCCGCAGTTTTAAGCGTTAGGCCAAAGAACGAATGCGTATTGCTACCCTTATTCCCACCGACGTTGCCGCTTATCGAGCGCTCATGCTCGAAGCCTACGAGCAAGCGCCAGACGCCTTTACCACTACAGCGGATGAACGCGAAGCTGAACCTGAGTCTTGGTGGGTCAAGCGCATGGGCAGTGCGGTCGGACTGGCCACGTCGTTTGGGGCTTGGCAGGGCAGCAGTTTGGTAGGAACCGTCGCGCTAAAGTACTCAGCCAAGCCCAAGACCCTCCATTCAGCCCTTGTCCTGGGCATGTACGTCCAGCCGGAGCAGCGCGGCAAGGGCATCGGTCTCGCGCTTCTGAACGCCGCGATTGCGGCCGCATCAGCAAGACCGGAAGTTCTGGCCCTAACGCTCACGCTCACGGAGGGCAATGCACCGGCGCTTCGCCTTTACCGATCGGCCGGCTTTGTCTCCTGGGGCACGCAACCACAAGCCATTCGCACGAGCGCCGGGCTCAAGGGCAAAGTGCATATGTCACTTGCATTGTCAAAATCGCATGCACCGGAGGCCTAACCCCTCCGTCAAGGGGACTGGCCTGCGGTCAGCCCCTTACGTCGAACGTTAGCAGTCAAAAGGAGGCGGTGTGCAACTGAAGTTAGTCGATTATTCTGAGCTGAACTCGCGACAGAAGGAAAACTACAATTTCCAAAAAGTGTCTGCGGTTCTGGCCGACTATGGATTCGTCACCCTCCGGTTGACCGATGACTGGCAAGGTGCGGATTTTATCGCCCAGCATATTGATGGTGAGCGGTTCTTAAAGGTTCAACTGAAGGGGCGGCTCACATTCTGCAAGAAGTACGTTGGTAAAGATCTGTACATTGCATTTTATGAGACCGGCGAATGGTACCTACTGCCCCATGATGAGGTGCTCGCGATGGTCATTGAATCATCGACCATGGCTGATAGCAAGTCATGGGCCGAGGTTGGAGAATACTCATTTTCTAGGTTGAGTAAGAACATGAAAATTTTACTTCAGCCCTACAGGATTTATCCGAATTCAGAAGCAGCAACTGCTAACAATGCCATCGAGCCGACGCTCGTACCTCGCGCGGCTCATGGCTAACGTTAGCAGAAGAGATACTCCTTATAACCTTACAAGGTCATAATTTTATAATGTTATTTCAGAAACGCTTGCGAAATATGCAAGATCGCCTTCGTAACTCTGGATGGCGAATTCAATGGATTCCATGGTGGGAACCAGATAAACCCGAAATCATAAAGCCCAAAAATCCACTACCTTTTATTGGCATAGTAATATTTATAGGGGTGTTTTTCTGGAATAATTACTCATTTTTCAGGGTGACCCTGACGGTGATCCAGATAATTGCTATTGCTGTTTCTGGTTTAGTCATCGCAATGCTTGGTATTATTTTTTCTGCTTTTCAACTTCAATCTGGATGGAAGCGAATTGATGCTCAATGCATTGATCGAGAGATCAGTGAGTATGAAAAGGAACCCGGAGACATAACCTCTTCATGGGGATACAGATTGATTTGTGTATTTAGCTTAGATGGGAAAGAATACAAAGTCACTCCAGAACCTTCAACTTTGGTAAGTTTCCACTCCAAACAACAAGTGGAAAAGTATTTGAACGAGAAAATCAACCAAAACGGTTATTGTAAGCTATGGGTTAATCCGAAGAATCCGTTACAGACTGTATTTCATAAAAAAAAATGGTGGCTGTAATCTCAGAAATCAAATTTAATTGTCGATATAAAGTTTTCCATAAAAATCTGCTAACAAGTCATTTCACTGGATTTTGCAAACAGCGCAAAACCAGTGAATTCGACGTTAGAATTGGTTCTTCATTCAAGTAAGTTATGATTCCGGGGCACAGTTGACTGAGTTTATGGGGCGCTCATATCATTCTGAAGTGATAAAGCATTGCAAAAAGCTGTTCTTGCAAGCCCACTATTTTCATGCAGTTTTCGAGGCCTGCAAAGTTTATAACAAACAAGTGCAGGCTAAGGCTCATTCTCAAAAAGATGGGCAGGCGCTTATGCTTGAAGTTTGGGGTGCGGATAATGGTGTTTTAAAAGTAACACCGTGCCAGACAGATACGGATAAGAATACCCAGAATGGTATAAAGTTTTTATCAGCCGGGCTCATGCAAGCTATTAGGAATCCAACAGCACATGAACCAGCTTTGGATTGGCCGGTAAACAAACAAGATTGTTTGGATTTATTGGGTTTTTTGTCCTATTTATTTAGGCAGCTTGATAGTGCAGTTTATTTCAAGGCATAAATCGGGTAACCGGGGGTTTTTAACCCCCAGTCCCCACATCACCCATTGTACGGGTCCGCAATGGGCGGTTCCCTAACCGTAATGTATTTCAATCCACCGATCACGAAGCGATATCAATCCCATTTTCCGGAAAAATTTATTATTGAGTGCTATGTGTATCCCTTCCGTCTTTGCGTTCCGCCAATAGCTTTTATTGGACGAACCACAGGTAACAGCAAGCAATTCACTCACACCCATACACATCAGGTTGCGTACTTTCGTTCGTACCCTGCGCCAGTTTTTCCAAAAACTCATTCTTAGTCGTCTGCGTATCCAGCCATCAAGATCAATGCATTTTTGGTAGCCTTGCGCAATACCAAAATAATTAATCCATCCGCGCAGATACTGTGTTAATTCCCGTACTTTATGTTCCATGGAGATTCCGCGTGAACGGCCAGTAAGCTGGCGAACGCGAAATTTAAATTGCTGAACGACTTTTTCATGCCATGCCAGCTTAGATCCTCGAAACGTAAAGCCTAGAAACTGACATTGACCGACGGGTACCACTTGGCTTTTAGCATCATTCACTTTAAGTTTGAGCTTACGCTCAACAAAGCGCTTAATGCTGGCTATACCGAAAAACCCTCGTAGGCTCAAG
This sequence comes from Gynuella sunshinyii YC6258, assembly GCF_000940805.1. Lineage (GTDB taxonomy): Bacteria > Pseudomonadota > Gammaproteobacteria > Pseudomonadales > Natronospirillaceae > Gynuella > Gynuella sunshinyii. The sequence continues at coordinate 3,687,971 of NZ_CP007142.1, forward strand.
CAGGCTTTGGACTTGATCGCTCTACGCGCAATTTCGCTGGTGTATAAAACAAGGAATCATATGGCTAAAGTTATTCTAATATGTGGGCTGCCCGGTTCAGGGAAAAGTACAATAGCCGGGAAATTGGCAACCTCACTTGGTTTGCCTTTATTTTCAAAAGACAAGTTAGAGGCTTCAATCGTTGAAAATGGGGCACTGAAGACAGAGGTACTGAATAATGTTGGCTATACGCTATTAAAGAATTTGGTTGACGAGCATCTGGACCGCAACACTTCTGTCATTGTTGATTTTATAGCTGACAAAAACCGAGTAAACGAGCTTTGGCCCGAGCTTTTAGGAAAAGAAATGGTCGTTATCGAATGTGTATGCTCCGATAAAACAGAGCATAAGCGACGTATCGAGTCAAGGCGTAGAAATATCAAAGGCTGGTACGAATTGAGCTGGGCCGATGTAGAAGAAATTACCTCCAAATACACACCCTTAACTCCAAACAGACTTATTGTTGATACAGTACGAAACGAGTCATCTATCCTGGAAAAAATTTTGAATTATGTATCAATTTGAATGTAATAATACATGCTGAATATACCGCTTAAAGTCGTTAGTGCCATGGTAACAATTAGCTGATAATTTGCTTTAGCTGAGTTGGTTTGAAGGTCGTTCTACGGATCACTTGATCTGTACATGTCGACAATGTTGGTTCAATTTGAGGAATATTATGAAATCGGCAATTTTGGTAATAGATGTGCAAACTGTGTTATTTGATCCGAAGCCTCAACCTTTCGAATCGGCAGTCGTGCTCGATAAGATCAATACCATTAACGATTGGGCGAGGGCCGTGGAATTTCCGGTAATCTTTATTCAACACGAACGAGCGGATTCAGTGATTGAGTTTGGTAGTGACGGCTGGAAACTTCAGTCAGAATTGCGAACCAGCCCCAATGATCATTTCGTTCGTAAAACCACTCCGGATTCGTTTTTGAGAACTAATCTTGAAGACTTGCTGCATGAATTGAACATCGGGCATTTATTCATCTGCGGCTATGCTTCTGAGTTTTGCGTTGATACCACCACACGGCGGGCTGCAGGGCTGGGTTATCCGGTGACGCTGATATCAGATGCCCATACAACCCACGATAAACCTCATGCCACCGCAGAACAGATTCGCGTTCATCACAATATGACCTTGCCAGAGATCACCAGCTTTGGTGTAAAAATCAAAACGCAAACGGTTTCCAGCATCCTGGCAGAAGATTAATAAGGAGAAAGCCCACGTCCCAGCATCATCATGCAATGGTGGTGCTTTTTGGAGGAAGGTCAGAGTAAATTAGAGGGTGCAGAAATGTCCGCTAAAATCGAACTATTAACCTGGCAATTAAATAGATCGTCCTGATCTCTTTATAATTGTCGCCCCGAGAAATCTGACGGTGTTGTGCGAAACACCGAATCGTCGGACCGCTTGATTTCCAGGGGTTCGCATTGGCTGTGGCCAATGGTGTGGTCCGGCATCCCGGTACATCCCTGCATCACACTATTAACCCGACATGTATACGTGCCGGGTTAATAACCGAATTTAAACCAGATGAGCCTGGCAGATCTTTTCTACCAGCGCCTTCAGCTTGATCACTTCCGATGCCAGGTACTTCAATTCCTCTTCTGTGATTTCGTAATGTTCCGAATAACGTGCATCGATATAGGCACGTTGCAAGCGGCGAAAACAGCGCCGATTACTGTCGAACGGAAAAATACCGGTAAATTCAGGGTCAACCTGCATGCAAAAATATTGTAGCTTTTCGATGTTATGGGTTTTGGGTAAGTAGTTGGAGCCGGTGAGAAGTACACAGGCATACAATCGCTCAGTGACCTGATGAGCATATTGATATAGCTTAAAAAGTCATTTGCAGATCCAAACCATTGATCATAATGCTTCTGCGCAATCTCGCGGCGTTCTGCTTCGGTTAAATTTCCCGGTATTGCCAGCGGCCTGGGGGTTGCCGCAAACAACTCAATGCCTTCCTCACGGATATCCTTAAAGAAATAATGACCCTGAAGCAGCCGTTTATTCACGTCTTCCAGGTCATGCACAATCAATCCCAGCGGTGCAGAAGTGACCTTGCGGCTGATCTGTTCTTCTGCCCGTTGCCAGACGATATCCTCATCCACCAGCGTCGGCTTGTTCACCACCACCAGAATATCGTAATCACTGATATAACCGTTCTCCGGATCATTCACCCAAGTGCCTTTGACATGGCTGCCAAAGAGAATGATTTTCAAAATCCGGTACTCGGTTCTGCGCCCGGTCTTGCCTTGCAGAAAATCCTCCAGAGTATCACGCAGGATGGCAGAGATAGTCTGGAGCTCGTGCTGTTTGGCTTTCGGCAGGTGATCAAGGCCGGTTTTCATGGTGATCGTGACAAATTCTTGAATACATACGAGTGGTTTAGAGCCGGAATATCTATAGATTGGCCGGGCGTGGGAAGTGCTGGTTTGAAGGGGCTACGGGGGGAGACAGAACGCTGCAGCGGGTTATTCTCTCACCAGTGCACCGGCATAAAGGCGCTGGCCTTTCAATGGCGATGCGTACCTCAGGCAATTAAAGAGCTGGTCTGGGTTATGGGCTGCGGCCTTTGGTGTATCTATAATTTAAGGCACGATATCCAGGTGATTGGCCTATAAATGACGTTATCTGGATCAGTCAGGTTGCTGTGTGATATTTGGCCAACCAGTGAGGTAGTGGAGGTGTTGAAGAAAAGCCCAAACAAAGGAAGAGAGGAGGCGACTGTTTTTCCTGGAGACTTCATCGCGCGACCAATATATTCAAATGCAGAAATTGACAGCTGTTCATTCGGGAAACACGATTTAGAAGGTAACGGTCTCAGAAATCATGGTGACTGCAGGCAGTGCTCAACCGTTTAAAAATGGCCGACAGTTTGCAGCCTGGCTAGGGCTTGTTCCTCGGCAATACTCCAGTGGTGGTAAAAGCAAGCTGGGTAGTATTACCGAAGCTGGTGATGTTTACTTGCAACGCCCTTTGATACAAAGTGCCCGAACGGTTTTATTATTGACCGTCCGATGTCGGGGCAAACAAAAAGCATGGATAGCGATTGTTGCTGCTGAATAGGTTAGAAAAAAGAGATAGGATTTTCAAAGACTTGCTAAAACTTGGATGAAAGTCAGCCTGACTCACTGTACCAGATTCTGAAAACAGATTTGATACATTGATGTCGTTGAAATAATGAGTGCGGTATGGGCAACTACCATCTTGGTCGTCTTGAAGACGAAATCGAATAGATAACTGCAGTCACAAGATATTAAACTTAAGTTGATGCAAGATGGAGAGAGTCCATAGAAAAACTGTTATCTATAAAGGTGATCATGCGTGAATATTGTCGTTGCAGATATAAAAGATGCAAAAATAATTGCTGATATAATTTCTCAATCCAATGAAGATGTTGCAATAAAATTTGGAATAAATAAGGATAACAATCCAAAACATCCGTCATTTTGTGACGAGAAATGGGTTTTGTCCGATTTTGATAGAGGTGAGAAGTATTTTTTATATCAATTAAATGGAGAAAACGTCGGATGCGTAGCATTCGAACAGCCTACAGATGATGTTGGTTACCTCAATCGTTTATCCGTACTTCCTTCGTTCAGAAAACAAGGTATAGGCAAGCAGCTTACCCAACATGTTTTGCGGCATGGTGAGTCAAAAGGTGTTACTAGAATTAGCATAGGAATTATTGCCAAACATACCAAGTTAAAAGAATGGTATACAAAGATAGGTTTTGTAGAAAACGGACTTAAAAAGTTTCCCCATTTGCCATTTGATGTTTTGTTTATGAAATATGAGCTAAAAAACAGATAACAAAAGTGTGATGTTTGCCGCTGTCACGACTGGGACCTCCACTATGCTTCGTTATGGCCCCATACACTGGCGTTAGAAGTCCAAATAATGAATATCGAATTAGTGGCAGAGAGCGATTTATCGTTTTTGAAAGATATTGCCAAAGAGGCAATTACGTTTTCTCACCTTGAGAAAGGTGCAGAGTGCGAACATAGCGTGTTTTTAAAATGTGTGCCTGAGAAGGTATTTGGCTTTATTCTGGTTTCAAGATTATTGGAATTTGTCAGATTTTTTCTTTGTTCCAGAGAATCATGGAGCCGGTGTAGGTCGTTTCTTGCTGAGTGAAACAGTTGCAAGATGCAAGCCTCAGGATGCGAGGGGTTACATTCGTGTAAACTCGTCAAAAAATGCTGAAGGTTTTTATCGTAAATTTGGCTTTAGCTCACACGAGGCGAGTAATGACGTTCCAAATTTTGTGGTTCCATTGATATACCGCTTTTAACAAGCGGCTGCGCCAGACCCGTATAGCGTTTCTCAAATTTGCAGTTCTTATTGCAAACTTGTTCAACTCCGTACGGCTGGTGAGTGAAACGTTATACGATATGAGTAGAAATTTATGAATGGTATTGTATTTATTGGATTGCAGGCCAGTGGAAAGTCATCCTTTTACCTGAACCAATTTTATAAGACTCACATACGGCTAAATATGGATATGCTGAAAACAAGAAACAGAGAAAGGATATTGTTCAATGCTTGTTTGGAAGGAAAACAACCTACTGTTATCGATAATACAAATCCAACCAAAGAAGATAGGGAAAAGTATATTAAAGGATTCAAGGAGAATAGATTTGAGGTTGTGGGTTATTACTTTGCTTCTAAGCTAAGCGATTGTTTAGAAAGGAACGCCGCCAGAAAAGGTAAAGAACGAATTCCTGATGTTGGAATAAAAACGACTTATAACAAGCTTGAATTACCTGAATATACCGAAGGGTTCGACAAGTTGTTTTATGTGTCCATACGTAATGATGGTTTTGATGTAAAAGAGTGGAACGATGAAGTTTAGTGAGCTAGATAGCAAAATGCGGGTATTTGAGACGGCACATGATCAATATGTTTTGCCAGGAATATATATGGTCGCCCGTATTGATGGTCGGTGTTTTACAACTCTGACCAAGGAAAAGCACCGGTTTGAGGCACCCTATGACATCAAGTTTAGGGATATGATGATTGAGACTGTTAAGCATCTTATGCAATGTGGGTTTAAGATACTTTATGGTTATACACAGAGTGATGAGATATCTCTACTTCTCGATCTGAATGAAGATGTTTTTGAGAGGAAAGAGAGAAAACTAAACTCAGTATTAACGGGAGAGGCAAGCGCCAAATTTAGTTTGCTGCTAGGTGATATAGGTGCGTTTGACTGCCGTATTTGTCAGTTACCTACAAGACAGCTTGTTATAGATTATTTCCGCTGGCGAAATGAAGATGCTCATAGAAATGCTTTAAATGCGCACTGCTATTGGAGTCTAAGAAAGGAAGGCGTATCCCCTGAGAAGTCAGCTGCTACGTTTTCTAAAATGTCGGTGGCTCTAAAGAATGAGTTTCTTTTTCAAAAGGGCATCAACTTCAATGATTTACCCAACTGGCAAAAAAGAGGTGTTGGTGTTTACTGGGAAACTTACGAAAAAGACGGCTTAAATCCTATTACCGGCGAGAACGTAAAAGCATCTCGAAAGAGGGTGAAAGTGGATATTGATTTACCAATGAAGGATCAATATAGCAATTTCATCGACAGTTTATTGCCGGGGAACGCGTAACAAGTTGCTGTCACCGCCGAACTACCAAAAATCTTGAACTATGTATCAGGCTGAATGTAGCAATACTGCCTTGAATTTACTGCATCGCGGTGGGGCTGTGCACTCGCTCGCCACTACTAAAGGCGTTAAAAGTCAATGGATGAAAAAAAACCAATAGTTGAGAGCTTCCTAAGAGAAATCTGTGACCTATTCCCTGATGTTTCTGCGGCGATAGACAAGAGAATGGAGTTTCTCGGTTATGGTGCTCAAGATTTTATGTATACCGAGAAGATGGAAACATTTTCTCAGTTCACAACGAATGCAATTAAGAGATTCGATGAAAGGACGGTAAAAGCACATTTCGAATATATGTCTAATAAACTTAAGCAGGCATCAAAAGTCGAAGCTGAGTATATTGATGTTTACTATGTTGAATCTCTTATGTGGGACATTAAAGATAAGAAAGCCAAACAATGGGGCTGGTCGTTGTTGCCAAATAATTTAAGGGCACTATATCGTGAAATGTGGGGTGATTCCGACTTTTAACAACGCAAAATGTTGCGCTGTCCCGCCAACTGCTTCACGGCGGACCAAAGACTCGTTCACGCTCGCCCCGAATTTTGGCGTTATGTTTGGTGAGGAAGCATGGAAGACATAGCCACAAAGCTAACAAAAGATGATGCTTTGGTTTTGTTCGAGTTTCTGTCTAGGTTCTTCGATGAAGACAAGCTGAGTATCGCAGATCAGCCAGAGCAAAGGGCTCTGTGGAACTTCACATGTATTGTTGAAAGGGTTCTAGCTGAGCCATTCTCTGAAAATTGGTCATATATTGTTTCTGAGACTAGTGAAAGACTCCGTAACGAAGTATAAACGCAACATATTGTTGGCTCCTTCGGGGATTCGGGCCCGAGTGCGGTCATTAAGCAGCAAATAAACAATGAGCAAGAAACTAGAGCTGTCCATTAGAAACAGTAGTTACCTGTTTAGTAATGCAGACACAAAAGCATCTGTACAAGAAAAACTTGGCACCCCAGATGACATCGGTGGCTTTTTTGGCAACAGGAAAGAAGCACTGATTTTTAAGTATGGGAGTGTTGAATTTCACTTTTCACCTAAAGGTAGGTTGGTGCTAATTTACAGTGAAAATGAAGAAGGCATGCCAATAATCTGCGAGAAGCTCCAATGAGCAATAGACCACAATTAGCTCCGGCGGATCCCAACATCTGAACCGTTTTTCAAACTGCGGTGTTAATTGTTGCCAGTGTTTAAGAGAAATATTCAGACGTGTCAGAATAGGGGAGAGTGATTCTGCAATAAATCCCTGTTTCTCTTCTCGAATCCCTCTGCCGGTCCAATCCAGCAATTCCAGGTAGATGCATCGACAACACCCGCATTGACTGCCGGGCGTGCCATTTGAATGAACTCGCTGGTATTCCAGCTAAGGACGTTGTAGTTGTTTAAAATTGGGACAATATTGTGCCGCCAGTTCAAACGAACGGATTATCCAATTGTTACCAAACGCTTTTTTGGCATAGCCCGCGGCTGCATGCCCCGGCGTCGCCTCGTTTACCCCATCGATGAATTGCATATCTGGATAACGAGTACAGTCGTCGCGAATCCACTCTTCGATTTCTGCTCTTAATTCACTGGCAGATAATGCGCTACCCGAGCAGTTTTCGCCGATCCAACTTGGGCACTGGCTGCCCCAAACAAGGATATGTGCTTTAACGGGAATGTTATTGGCGCGAGCATATTCGTAGATTCGATCCAATGGTGCCCAGTTGTACTGATCGCGGTTATGTTCAACGGAGCCCCATTTACCTTCGTTTTTTGGAGTGATTTGATCCCAACAGTGCGTAAAATCGGAACGTACCTGGCTACGGGTCGTGATGTTACCGACAAATACGCCCGTGGGCTCAATGTCTATATCGCCGAGAGCTCCGTCTGGCGAATATACGGCGAACCCCGCGATTGTGCCATTGTCAATCAGCATTTTCAGGCTAATGGTAAGTTCGCCATTCACGACATGCACGTTGTCAACCGATATGGTATTGGCTTTGTCATGGCCGACTTCACTGTATAAATCGATGGCATTTACCACGGACTGGTCTTCGACGAGTAGATTAAAGGCGCGTTGACCGGCTTGTTCGTGAATGCAACACACAGTTCTCCTGTTCACCGTGTAGCCCTGCATACTGGTGCTGGCTATCCATGTCCCAACGGTATTGTCACTGATTTCGAGGCTGACGCTCTCATCGCCTGCCATCAAGCCTCGCATATGCACAGTAACGGTGTTGTCACCCGATGAGGAGGGTGAGCTCGTTTAACTGCTGGTCATCTGATCGCAATTGCCAATCAACGACCAGGATGAATCACTACCAGGCACTGTGTTGGTGTACCAATTCGCTTGATACAGCGTGTTTTGATAAACCATCTGATCACCAGCGTTGGCATGATTATAGGCACCACCAGACCAGTCACGAGCAGTCCAATTGGGGTAAACATTAATGCCATCGCAGCTGTCGCCCGAAGAGCCACCCGATGAACTGGTCTCGATATCACCTGCGGCCGTTAATAGCGTAATAAAGTCCAGTTTGGCACCATCTTCGCGACGTTCGATACGCAATGTATGATCGCCTGCCGCAAGGTTATCGAAAGTCGCCAGGGTTAACGTGCTCCAGCCGCTGGTTTGTGTGTTGTTTTGAGTTGTCCAGGTGCCGTCATCCAGTTTGAAGTAAAACGAGTCATCGTTGGCGTTTGGCATGTTGACGCGTATCTGCAGCTGAACAGCGGTTGACTGCGATAAACTGAAGGGAATTAAAACCTGACCGCTAGCATCATCCGATGCGGAATCCAGTAATTGATCACCATTATTTGGCCAAACGATATACTGCGATCCGGAAGCAGCAGCATCTGATAAAACAGAGAACGGTGCAAAGCTCTGTTGGTTTGACAGACTTTCCAGTTCGACTTGAACAGAGGAACCCTCGGAACCAAAGCCCTGCCCATTAATGATCACTCGGTAACCATAAAAAGGATTAGTAACCGTAACGGGTACCGTGAGCGAACCGTTAACCACAGTTTCCACTGATTGTGCGACAGTAACCGGCCCGGAAACGGGCGTGTCTTTATTTGACCATGATACATATTCGACGGTAACGTCGACAACATCGCCAAAGCTGGCTGGGATGTTGTTGAATACGACATTCGCTGTACCTGTGAAGTTACCGCCGAGGCAGATACTGGCGTAACCGGCCGAGGTATCCAGGTTGGCGAAACCATCCAGGCCATCGCCGTTTTGACGGGGCGGTGTAACACTGAGCATGTTGCCCGTCATATCCCCATACCACTTATACAGCCACCAGCCGCCACCGCGCTGGTTATTTGCTGTTAGTAAGCTACCTAGTCTGCCCGGAAGGTTGGTGAACCACCAGGAGATATTTGCGGATTCCACCCGATTACGCTCAAATTTTGCAATAAACGGCACAGATACCCCAGGCGCACCTTCATATTCATGGGTATCGTGAGAGTACTCGTTGATGCTGATTGGGCGAGGCGAAATGCCCAGAGCACTTTCCCGGGCACGGTAGTCGGCAATATTTGCCGTGATATTGTCTGATCCCCCCAATTCGTGCCAGCTGATAACATCAGGAAGGCAGCTGTTCGTAACGCAGTACGCGAGAAAATTCTGAATGTATGTGCGATCGTACCAGGCTGCTGAAGGCCCAATGATGCGTTCACCCGGGTCCTGGCTGCGAATCAGGTCGTAGGTGGGTTTCCACAGTGATGAATTGAAGTTTCCGTTGGCATCATTCCAGGTAATATTGGGTTCATTGAAAATCTCATAACCGTAGTAGTTATTTCTTCCAGAGGAACGCTTGTCTGCGATAACCGAGCGAACTTCCGTAGACCAATGTGACCACCCTGACCACTGATAAGGCCAGCCGGGCAGTATATCCGCCAAGCGGACAGTCACTTCGGCAGTGGTGTTGGCCAATCGTTGAGAAACGGGAATGGCTGCACCAATTTGCTGTTGGTATCCCGGCCCACTTCTGGCCGGTTGCGTATACATTCTGGGATTAAGCGGCGCGACAAGACCATTGATGTCTGTGGGTAAACTCTCGGTGATACCGTAAAGCGCACCAGACGCGGCCTGGGTGACGGGACCGATCGGATCAGACATGTCGACAATGAGTGTTTCATTTAATGCCTGAACACTCGCACTAAATAACAACAATGCACCACACAAAGCCGAAAATCGTTTTTTGATCATCGTTTTGAATCCTTGATTAGGTTTGAGATAAGTGCCGACATTCTTGTGAAATGGCGTGTTTCATAAGAAAAACATGCTGGGCAAACTCGTTTCTTTATTATTGTGACTGAGCATGGATTCGCCCATCCCATGCTCACATTGAGAAAGCGATTGTTAAGACACTGGAGAATAAAAAAATAAACAAATAGGGTTTAAATTTTTGTAATCCGAATAGTTAAATACTTTTTTAAAATCGTTAAAGTTTATGAAAGGACAAAGGGTCGTTAGTTGGAGTCTTTGCCATCTGCAGCTCAAGGGGGCTGCCACATCCAAAGGGCCACGTTTCGCGCATGAGTTACTGAACACTATGCCTCGGGGGTCTTGAAGCTGTTAAGCCTGAACGTTTTTGGTGCGCAGCCGTATTCCTTTTTAAACAGTGCATTGAAGTAGGTCACATTGGCAAAACCAACCCCAAGAGCGATTTGTTTGACGCTAAGATGTTGCTCTTCAATGAGCAGTCGCGCAGCCTCTGCTAACCGAAGCTTATTGACGTACGCGGTAAAAGTGAGACCTAGTTCAGCTTTTAGGATCTTATTAATTTTTGAACGGGTTGTTCCCAGAGTGGCTGCAGCGCTTTCAATGTTGATCTCTGGGTTGATGTACTCAACGGCAATATGAGAAAGGAGTGCCGACTTCGGATCGTCAGATTGTTGTTTGATCGATAACTTTTGATAAGCAATGAGGGGCCGATTCATATTAATTTGTTCTTTTGCGCGGCGTATTTTCTCCTGCACATACAGCCTCATAAAAAAATATGCCAAGGCCAGCCAGGCGACTGCAGTGATCGCGACACTACACCCAAAATAGCTATAGTTCTCCGAAACGAGTACCAAGTCGGATATTTCAATTCTCGAGCGACTTCCTCTTGGACTCTGGAGCGAGTTGTTGATGGAAAAACCGTGCGTTCTTCGCAAATCTGCAGTGCGGTCTGTATACGCCAGGCCATACCGCTCAAGCCACCAGTCGGCCGAATCCAAATCCTTTAATTCGAACGATATTCTGCTGCTTTGCTTATTGCAGGTTAGAAAATCCAGGCTAACGCGATAGGTTTCTGGTTTTCCAAGCGTTGTAACATTGTCGACATAGGTATAGAGCGCAAACACAAGAATATTTTTGGGCTCACATTTGACACCAAAACTTACCCTGGAATAAACACTTAGGTCGACCAGGTCGCTAACATCTTGTGGCTCGGAAAGGTTGACAATAAAAGAGGTATAGGGATATCGCTCCTCAGTGGAAACAAGAAAATCGAAGGTTATGGGCTGCGACGTTTCTCCACTGTTTAACACAAAGACCTTGTCGCCTTGCTGCTGATCTGGAGGCTCGGTCCCGTAAAACCAGTTGATATCGCTATGCTCATGCGGCAAGAAAGCTGTCTCATGGATGGAAAATAACAGCCCTGCATATAGCAGGATGGCGGATAGGATAAGGAGAACAGAAACACAAAGTAACGCTTTGCGATAAAATAATGCCATTCTTTTGATATTCTTTTTATTTGTTTATGAATGTCTGATATTTAAAAAGCAAGATATTCAAAAGTAGTAGAGAGGTCTTGCTTCGTCATACTATGGACCCCAGGGTACTGGAAGACAAACCGTATGGCATCAAAGCTGATGCCACAATACAACCAGCCAAATCTTACCCCATGTCGCTATACATTATCCGTTAATAGCGTTTGATTTTTCAGCAGCCGTTCCGCTGCCTAATGACCCTGTTATCAAACTTTATAAAAAGTCTGGTTTAATCATCAAATAACAAACAAGACAAGGAAGATCCACTACTATTAACCCGACATGTATACTTGCCGGATTAATAACTTGCAGAACAAGAGCATTTCGTATGAATCAGGTTTACGACGAAACCAAACTGGATCTATCTTGTTCCAAAGTAACCAATAATATAGTTCTGGCTGATCTGAAGGCGTAGCAAGTTACTTGAGGAACCAAGTTGTTAAGAACAGGGCTCTTGAGGTGGTGAGATGAGATCAGGTCGCCAACAAATTCGGTGGAGTTCGGCTCAACTGAAAACAATCTCTGAGTTTTTCAGACGAAGACCCCTGCCCGGAAAAACACCTGAACTGTTTCACACTGCTGTGTTAATCGTTGCCAGTGTTTAAGAGAATTACTCAGGCACGCTAGAATGGGAAAGAGTGATTCTGTAATAAGCCGGTTGCCCTGTTTTTGCGTGTTACCAAGAATGGTCATTTAAGACACTACATCCTGATAACCGGTAGATAAATGATCATGTGAACGATTATCTGGATCAGTCAGACTGTTTGTGATATTTAACCAACAGGTCAAGTATCGGAGACATTGCCGGGAAACCTAAAAACAATGCGGTTCCAGGCGACTGTTTTTCCAGGATACATCGTCGTGCGACGGTATTTCCAAATGCAGAAATTGACAGCTATTAACTCAGGAACCATGATAATCAGTAGGGTAACTTCGGTTTTCTGAGCTGATTTATCCTGGGCAAAAACGCCTGTTGGACAGATTGTTATGAGATGCGAAAGGCACTGCTATGTAACAAGAGGAAGATTTCATAGATTCGGCTGAACTGGCTTCAAAAATAGCAACACAAGTTATTGCTGACACGAAATTCTGGAAGGCTTGTTTGGAGAATGCCGCGAGCAAAATCGAAGGTCTGAATGAATTCGGTTCTCACCAATACGAAGGAGCTTCAACACCAACTTACTTTTTCACTAAAGGTAATGTCCAGTTGTTCGTTCAAGAGAAATTTCAGCCCTAAATGTATCTTATAGCTATATGGACTCATGTCCGTGCCCAGGCAAAGAACGTTGGCTTGCAAAAAGTGAGACCTTTCTCCAAGAAGTTACTTCACAAATTCAGCGGTCCTGTCAAAACCTTTTAACAAGCCAATTAACGCCCCTTTAGGACTGGTCCTCCTCACTGCGTAGTCGTTAGGCAGACCCTCCGGGCATTGGATGGCATCGGTCGATTTTGAGCTATGACTATGGCCAATATCTGATAGAGTCTCTCGCAGAGTATAGTCGGGTCTGAAAGTAAGCCATTCGAGCTCGAATATCAAAATTGGTAGGTGGAGGACGGAAGCCGGAATCCTGTATAGGATTCCCAGTCATTCACTAGAAATACAGTGAAACAATATCGGACTGTGAAAAAATCTGTTAGCGCGTTATGAGGAATATTGAAAAGTGCTTCGTATATTTTTAATTATTGTATCTGCCATGCTTACTGCATGTCAGGCGACGAAGGTGGAACCGGTTAGTAAATCCTATTATTCCGGCGTCAAACCAGAAGAATATCAAGAAATCAGCCCTGTTAATGATGTGCAGATATGGGTTGCTAATCGATATTTAAAATTGAATTGTGATTGCAGTGATATCGAAATTTTTGTTAACGAGCGTCGACGTTGGGTGCCTGAATTTTATCTGGTAGTTGACACCGATCCAAAAAGTGGTAGGGGATTTGTCAACTCAGATAGAGAGGGCTGGAGGGATATTTCTGTAGAATCAATAGAGATTGATGGGGTCAAATTCTCGCATGAAATTGGTTATTTCGATACCTTGCAGGTTCCAGCAGGCGAAATTCAAAACATTATAAATCAGACACCCTACACAGCGCCAAGTTGTGGATTGGTGAGAAGGCTTACATCAGAAGATAAAAAGTACTCGATATCTGTTGTTGATTCGATCAGCTGTGGCGAGTTTTCATCGGCTCTGAGAGGTAAGGAATCGTTGAAATCTTTGCCAAAAGAAACGCGGGATCTAATGACCCCCTACATACAAACACTTGACCAAAGAATTGAAATATTAAGAGCCGAAGAAAGAACTGCCTATGGTTTCCTATAAAAATTAATACGTAACTGATCAAAAAATTATTACGAGAGGTGACAGCGAAGTGAGGCTTCGCTGCGATGATGGCTTTGACAAACTTGATGGAGGATAAGCACGTGAGAGTGCAAGAGGATTTCGGAATGGTTAAACTTCAAAAGGCTGACCTAGGTTCTCTAAGCGAGTTCAAAACTGCTCTCCAGGACTCGTTCCGAGTGGCGATCGAAGCTGATTTAGGTCAACCGATTGAAGCGCCCATTCCTTCTGATAAGGACATAGAACAGTCCATCGCTGAGGCTGGAGCTGCTACATACTGGATCATGGCAAACCATCAGCGTGTCGGTGGTGCAGTTGTGGTAATTGATGAAATAAGCAATCGAAACTCATTGTCGTTCTTCTTCATTTTAACCGGCCTGCAGAGTCGGGGGTTAGGTCTACAAGCCTGGAAAGCAATCGAGAGGGAGTACCCAAATACCAAGGTCTGGGAAACCGTCACCCCGTATTTTGAGAAACGAAACATTCACTTCTATGTAAATAGGTGTGGCTTCAAGATTGTTGAGTTCTACAACAAGTTTCATCCAGATCCGCACCAAGTTTCAGATCAGGTTCATAAAGAAGAGGATGATGATGAGATGTTCAGATTTATGAAGGTTATGGGTTCTGAAAGCGATTATAACTCGGCAGTATACATGTCGGGTTTATAGCGTGATGCAGGGATGCACCGAGGTGTCGGACCATATCATTGGCCATAGCCAATGCGAACCCTGATAAATCAAACGATTCGACGATTCGCGCAACACCGCCAGATTTCTTGGGGCGACAATTAAAGAGACCAGGACGATCTATTTAATTGCCGGATTAATAGTTTCGAGAAAAGCAGGCATCAGGCATGGATGACTTATTGATATACACTTTAAGTGTATTAGTTTCGAGTTGCTCAAAACTTCAGGTTTAGAATGTTCAAACGAATTATGGTCAAAAAAAACGAGAACTTTATTGCACAGACACACTCCGTTGCTACGTGCCTATAGTCGATGGTAAAGCCTGTGCTTGGGCAACAAGCTTTATTGATGGTGATCATGCAATTTTTGCCAACGCATACACTCAGGAGAGTTATCGCTCGCGGGGATGCCAAACAGCTCTCCTTGGGGCACGAATAGAAGATGCAGGAAATTTTGGTGTCAAAGTGGTTCTAACAGACGTTATGCCAGATAGCACCAGTAGCATAAACTGTAAATCTATCGGATTCTCCAGCGTAGGCATAAGAAACGTTTGGAGTAAAGAAATATCATAACTAACAGACACGGGTGAGGAAGTCGTGACCTCGCTCCAACCGAAAAACCTTATGCGTGATCAAGGCTCAGGATGAAACTTGCAGATTTTCCTGCAGGAACCAAATTCTATATCAAAGAATTTGATATTCCTCTGGCAAATATACCGAATAGGGGCTGGGTTAATTTCTTTGGTGGCAGAGCAAGGCCATATGATGTTTCTGGGTTAAAACCTGGAAATAATTGGCCAGCGGAAAACTTTGAAGAGTGGAAGAAGGTCGTTGAAGAGTCAAAATGATTCACTTTAATATTTCGCAAGTGGCGGCGTTAATTCTCGACGAGGACTTAAAACTTTCACGTCTACTAAGATCCCAAATGTCGTCGGCACCTGTAAAGGCTGATGTATAGCATTTTGTCAAATTCATTACGCCGGATGCTTATCAAAATGCTAACCACAGGTACTGCGATATCTGGTGTCGCGCGTGTTGTAAACGTTAGCTTTCGGGAAAAAACTGGAATATATGATCAATGAAAGATTCAAAGAAATTTTGGGACAAATCTGCAGAAAAATATATTAAAAGCCCCATTAAAGATGAGGCTAAATATCAACAAAAGCTAGCGATTACCCAGGAGTTTCTGAGGTCGGATTCGAAGGTGCTGGAGTTTGGCTGCGGCAGTGGTGCCACCGCTATTTACCATGCTCCTTATGTTGAATATGTTGTTGCAACAGATATATCTGACAAAATGATAGAAGCGGCTCAGAGAAAAGCGCTCGAAGCCGGAGTAAAGAATATTACCTTTCAGCAGGGTACACTAGACAGCCTAAAGTTCCAAAATGAAAGTTTTGACGCTGTTTTGGGGCTAAATGTGTTACATCTTTTGGACGATGTAGATGGTGCAATTGCCAAAGTTCATCAGCTTTTAAAAAATGATGGTGTATTTGTTTCAAGTACGTCATTAATAGCAGAAATCAACTTTGTTTTTCGATGGTTGATCTCAGGAATGCAGTTTCTTGGCATGGCTCCTTATGTCAGTCGATTTACAAAGAGTCAGCTTATTTCTAAATTAACGAATTCAGGTTTTACTATTGAACGTGAATGGCAAACCAGCCATGAATCAGTATTCATAGTCGCTAGAAAAGGCTAGGGAACCTCTGAAAAATGGTCTATTTTTGCACAGGACATTGTCAGCCCCAGTCTCACATCCTCATTTAAGCCAGTAAACTGCGGTGTTGCGAGTGGTGCTTTCTCGCCTGCATCAAAACTATTCCTATTTTTCAGAGGCCCCCTAGATATAGTCTTAGACCAAACTGTGAAGATTATCTGCTGAAATTGAAGGGGCAGGATTTGACCTGGAACAATACTTTAAGGAACAGAGATGGCAATAAAAGGTCTATTTTTAGCCGCCCTGTATATAACTCTCCGCGTCTTACTAATTTTGTTTAATATCTCATAGACGATATTCATATTTTAATATAGGTTGACGTTGTGTTATCAACTAAAGTGAGTTTATTCATGACAACAATAAGAAACACAATTCTACATGGTTCCTATGTTCTGTTAATAGCTTTGCCACTAAGTTCTTTTGCCAATGCGGATGTTGAGTTGGAAAGCAAAAGTACGAATATATTGAATATTGATGGAAAAATATTTAAAGATTTAAACAAAAATGGAAAATTAGACCCTTACGAAGACTGGAGGTTGTCTCCAGAAGAACGCTCTGAAAATTTGCTCTCATTGATGACGTTAGAAGAAAAAGCTGGTTTGATGATGCATGGTTCAGCTCCTGGTTCAGATGAACTTGGAAGGGGATCCAGCTATGATCAGGATAAAGTCAGAGAGCTTATTGAAAAAAAACATATTTCATTTTTCATTACCAGATTAAAAGGCGATGAGCCAGGTCATCTGGCTGAGCAAAATAACATTTTGCAAAATATTGCAGAGTCTACTCGTTTAGGTATACCTATTACGATTAGTTCAGATCCTCGCAATTCATTTCAATACCTGGAAGGCGCATCCATCGCGTCGGGAAAATTCAGTAAGTGGCCTGAAACACTCGGTATGGCCGCGATTAATGATGAAACTTTAACTGAGCAGTATGCTGACATCATCAGACAAGAATACAGAGCTGTAGGTATAACAGAAGCACTATCACCCCAGGCTGATATTGCCAGTGAACCTCGCTGGCCTCGTATAAGTGGTACTTTTGGCGAAGATCCTGGTTTAGTTGGAAAAATGACTAAAAGCTATATTATTGGAATGCAGGCTGGGTCAAACGGTATTAATAAAGATAGTGTCGTGACCGTTCTTAAACATTGGGTTGGGTACGGAGCGGCAAAAGATGGTTGGGATAGCCACAATTCATACGGAAAATTCGCTGATTTTGAATCAGCTTCGCTTGAGACACATATCTCACCATTTGTTGAAGCATTTAAAGCCAATGTTGCTGGTGTAATGCCGACGTATTCAATACTGCAAGGTGCAACGTATAACGGCAAATCCATCCCACAAGTGGGTGGGGGGTACAATCGCTTCTTACTTCAAGACTTACTGCGAGATACCTATGGTTTTGATGGTGTTATCCTGAGCGACTGGCTAATAACAAGAGACTGCGAAGAAGACTGTATCAATGGCTTTAAAAAAGGGGAACAAGTTTTACCAAGAGGTATGCCTTGGGGGGTTGAGGAACTATCTGTTGAAGACCGCTTTGTTAAGGCGATTGAAGCTGGAGTGGATCAGTTCGGGGGAGTAACGGACTCAGAGATATTAGTTAATGCCGTTAAAAATAATAAGATTTCGGAAAGTAGAATTGATTCATCAGTTGTCCGAATATTAAATCAAAAATTCAAAGTTGGTTTGTTTGAAAATTCATATGTAGATGCAAAAAAAGCAGATGAAGTCGTCGGCAATGAAAAATTTTCTATGTTGGCCAGCGCAGCTCAATTTAACTCTTTGATATTATTAAAAAACGACAACGCATTACCAATTAAAAAAGGCCTCAAAGTTTGGTTGCATGGCATAAATAGAACCTCTGCAAACGAAGCTGGTTTTCAAGTTGTTGAAAGACTTCAGGATGCTGATATTGCGCTCATCAGAACCTCTACACCCTATGAAAGGCCTCATGAAAACTACTTCTTTGGTAAAAGGCATAATGAAGGAGCATTGAACTTTAAAGAAAATAACGAGGATTATCTTGCGATCAAAGAGGCTAAAAAGTACGTTCCAACTGTAGTCACGGTTTACCTGGATCGACCAGCGATTTTAACGAACGTGCTTAAGGAATCTGACGCATTAATCGCCAATTTTGGTGTTAGCGATGAGGTATTGTTTAGTCGATTAACATCTAATGAAGTATACGTGGCTACACTTCCGTTTGAACTTCCAAGCTCAATGAAGTCGGTTTTGTCTCAAGACCCGGCTAAACCCTATGATTCAAATAACCCATTATTCCCGATTGGGTTTGGGTTAGATAAATAATGTAAGAAGGTCTGTATTCACTCAATGATTTATAATCGTTTTAACCAAAATACTATAAACATAGCGTGAAACAGACCATCAATGAATTAGGGGAGTCTTTTGTACGGACACCGTGACGATATCTGACTGCCAGCTCCCCTTCAACTGAGACAGAATTAGAGTTTTCTGAGACGCTTAACTCAGGAGACCATTATGAAAGAATCACTTTTTAGCGAATCGCAGATCATCGGTATTTTAGGAGAGGGTGATTCTGGGATAAAGATCGCTTTGTCTTCTCTGCCTCTTGTTCACTTGCCACTATGGCACCTTACGATGCCGATGTAGTGGGTAGGAGGAGACCATCTCATCGACAATCAAATAGATTGTCTTGATCTCTTTGGTTGTCCTGGGGCGGTGTTGCGCGAAACACCGAATCGTCGGACCGCTTGATATCTCGGGGCTCGGCCAATGGTGTGGTCCGACACCTGGGTGTGTCCCTGCATCACATGATTAACCCATCATAATCAGCAAATTCGCTTGAGTAAGGTCATGGGAGCATTTACCACAAGGCTGCGCGACCTGTGCTTTCTGATGTTTGCTGGTACTCGGATGCATGCCAAGGCGTACAGTGTGAAAAAGATGCACTTGGAAAGGTCGGTAGGACGATTAAAAATAACTTATGCCGAAACAGAAAAATCATTTGGGAAATGTATCGCCTTAAGTGTGACACCGCACCGACAGCTGGTACCTATCCCTATTAAGGTAGCTGCTCCGATGATCCGTAACAACACGGAAGCGGGATTGGAAGGAGATCCAAATGAAAAATTTCGCACAGCAACAGAGTACGCACATAAGTGATGAAATCAAGGGCAAATGGAAGAAGCAAGTGGGTGCGGCCAAAACCACATGGAGCAAACTGACTGAGGACGAGTTGATTAAGGTTGAAGGTCATCAGAAAACACTGACCGGGTTAGTACAGGAACGTTATGACATTGCTCGCGAGGACGCAGAAAAGCAGGTCAAAAAGTTTTTTGCCCAGAACAAATAACACGCTTCGCTTGGTATCAGGCAAAAGGACTACCGGGACAGGTTGATTTTCTGATTGTCAGAACCTGGTCCTGGTCTGAACCCTACATTCACAGCGAGATGATCCTCCAAGGCAGAATGTAAGCGCTAAGATGCCAGCCAATATGAGATTCAATAATCTATATAGCAGACAAACGAGTTCTGTAGCGACAGCGCATATGAAGGTGACAGTGACAAAACAAAAGATGTCACGACTAGCCTGCTGCCATATGTACATGCGGTACAGATTAAATCTCAAGCGTAGGGGGGTTATCAGGACAGCGGGTAAGGTTGTCGAAGAGACGTGCTATCACGTCGCCGTCTTGTCCGATAACCGGACTGCAACCAGGGCCAAATCCGTCTTTTCGTATTCCCGCAGTGTTAACGACTCTGATTGAGGCCTTTATTTCAAACAGAGTAGTGATCTTGAAGAACGTGGTCAGCGGTGTCGAGTAAGTCCTGGTGGTGACATTGCAGAGAATATCCAGGGTGTGAAATATGCTATTGACAAGATTGGCCCTGCGCTAAGCGTCTATAGCTTTCGTTTTTTCTACGGCAACTCATGCGTCATGCGTCAAATTGTATTGATTCTGAAACGGTGAGGATCGGGAGATGAAAAACTACACAGTCAATGTTCTGTTGGTGGAAGACGAGGAAAGCAACGCCAAACTCATCCGACTTGCTCTGGCGGAGGGCGACAATAGCGTTTTCCGGGTGCAATGGGTGAAGCGAATCTCAGTCGCACTGCAGTGCCTGTTGCGTTGTCAGAACATTCCGGCAAAACGTTTCGATGTTATTTTGCTGGATCTGACTCTACCTGATGCTGAAGGGCCGGAGGCTTTCATTCCATTGTTCGAAGCCGCTCCTGAAGCGTTGATTCTGGTTCTCAGCAATTCGGCAAATGAAGATACTGCCCGTGTGCTGGTGAAGAAAGGTGCCTATGACTATCTGGGCAAGCAATTCGTGAATTGCCATTGGTTGCCTAGAGCCCTTCGTTATGTCGCAGAACGCAAGCAGGCAGAGAACGTATTGCTCGATTCAGAAGCAGCCTTGTTTGACGCCAATGAACGGGCCCAGATAACACTCAATTCCATCGGTGATGCCGTTGTGGCTACCGACATGATGGGTGTCGTCACTTATATGAACCTGATGGCGGAAACCATGACGGGCTGGCATCAGGATGAAGCAATTGGCAGGCCATTGGCCGAGGTGTTTTGCATCGTTGACGGCAAAACCCGAAAAACTGCAGAAAATCCGGTACAAGCCGCTATCCGCGAGAATCAAGTGGTTGGATTGACGGCCAATTGTGTACTGATTCGCCGCGACGGTTTTGAATCAGTCATCGAGGATTCCACCGCGCCGATTCATAATCACCAGGGTCAGGTGTTGGGCGCGGTAATGGTGTTTCACGATGTGAGTGCTTCACGTGAGATGGCTCTGAAGATGACACATCTGGCCCAGCACGACATCCTCACCGGGAAACCGAATCGGCTATTGCTGCAGGAGCGTCTGGCGCAGGCCATTGTGCTGGCCAAACGTCACCACAGGCAAGTCGGGTTACTGTTTCTGGACCTGGACTATTTTAAGTACATCAATGACTCCCTCGGTCATGCAGTTGGTGATCAGCTGTTGATATCAGTGGCAAATCGTTTGCAGGCCTGTGCGCGTGCGTCAGATACGGTGTGTCGTCAGGGTGGTGATGAATTTGTGATCCTGTTGACGGAGATCGAGCAGCCGCAGGATGCCGCCCAGGTGGCGAGCAAAGTCCTGGCCGCTATGACGCGGCCTCATATTATTGGTGCCCACGAGTTACAAATCAGTGTCAGCATCGGCATCAGTGTCTATCCGGACGATGGTGACAGCGTCGACAGCATCATGAAAAACGCCGATACAGCGATGTATCACGCCAAGTCCAATGGTCGCGATAATTACCAGTTTTTTCGAGCGGATATGAACGACTGTGTCATGCAGCGTTTGTTGCTCGAAGGTAGTCTGCGACGCGCGCTTAAGCACCAGGAATTCGTGCTGCACTATCAACCTCAGTTTGATCTCAAATCAGGTGTCATGACCGGTGCAGAAGCTTTGATTCGATGGCGCGATCCAGAACTGGGGCTAGTTTATCCGGATGACTTTATACCCACCGCCATAGAGAGTGGCCTGATTTTACCGATTGGGCGCTGGGTGCTGCGCCAGACCTGTATCCAGATTGGCATGTGGCTGGAAGCCGGTTCGCAGCCAGTACCGGTGGCCGTAAATGTTTCCATGATAGAACTGACTCATCCACTGTTTGTCACTGGGTTGGCGGAAATTTTGATGGAAACCGGCTTGCCTGCCAATTACCTGAAACTGGAGTTTACGGAGAAGGTGTTGACTCCAGATACCGAAGCGTTTCATCGAACACTGCAGGCGTTGATAGACATGGGAGTAGGTCTGGTTATCGATGACTTTGGTACCGGCCATTCCAGTCTCAGTTTACTGAGGCACTATGCTATCAGTGCCTTGAAAATAGATCGCGCATTTGTACATGACATGGTCACTTATCCCGACGATGCCTCGATCATCAATGCGGTAATTGGTATAGGACACAGCCTCAAACAACGGGTGGTGGCAAAGGGCGTGGAAAATCAAAAGCAACTGATGATGTTGCGCGCACAACGGTGTGATACAGGGCAAGGTTTCCTCTTTGGCCGCCCGCAGGATGCGGATGGATTTACAAATCTGCTGATGCATCAAAATGACGGCACTTCTCAAGGCAAACAGGCTTGATGCCAGGCCGACAGCACGGGAACAACGATCTGTGCTGCTCCACAACTCAATCATGAGGGAATGACCATAACTATAATACCCAGGATTTTATTGCACACTGCCCGCGCCTGGTTAAGGCCCGCCAGTGTTGCAGATCAGGCACCGCTAAGGGCTGAGTTGTTCAGTGCAGACCAGATGGAACAGCATGGCAAGGCGCTGGCACAGACACACAGTACCCGCACATTCTGCAAACGGGATCTGTTGCTGAAGCGACTCGCTGCCAACGAACAGGTATTGACAGCGACCTGCAGGTTATTGATGACGATCATCAAGGATCATCAGCGCATAGCGCCGGCAGGGGAGTGGTTGCTGGACAATTTCTATTTGATCGAAGAACAAATCCGCACCGCACGTCACCATCTGCCGAAAGGTTACAGTCGAGAACTGCCGCGATTGGAACAGGGTGTGTCACAGGGGTTACCACGGGTGTATGACATTGCGCTCAATGCCATTTCCCATGGTGACGGTCGGGTTGATGCCGAAATACTGAATCGTTTTGTTGCGGCGTACCAAACGGTCACTCCGCTCACCCTGGGAGAGCTGTGGGCCATACCGATTATGTTACGGCTGGCATTAATCGAAAACCTGCGTCGTGTCAGCGTCCACATTGCGGATGCACGTTTGTATCTGAACCAGGCCCAGGTGTGGGCCAGCCAGATGATGGAAGTCGCTGAACGCGATCCCAAAAACCTGATCCTGATCATCGCTGACATGGCACGTTCCAATCCACCAATGGTCAGTCCGTTTGTGGCAGAACTTGCACGCCGCCTACAGGGCCATGGGCCAGCGCTGGCTCTGCCATTGACCTGGATCGAACAACGGCTGGCCGAGTCCAGTCTCACGATCGAACAAATGGTACAGAGTGAGAATCAGCAGCAAGCGGCAGATCAGGTCTCCATCAGTAACTCCATCGCCAGCCTGCGTTGGCTGGGGGCAATGGACTGGCGAGAGTTTGTCGAAAACAGCAGTTGCGTCGAACAACTGTTGCGGCAAGACAGTAGCGGGGATTACGGCAGCATGGATTTCGCCACGCGGGACCGCTACCGCCAGGTCATCGATGGACTCGCCAAACGCACTTCGTTTTCCGAGGCCGAGATCACTCATATCGTCATCACACTGGCGCTTGAGGGGGCCAGGCAACATGGTCGAGATGCACCTGCAGCCCACGTCGGTTTTTATCTGATCGATCGTGGACGACCACAGTTGGATGACGCATTGACGGCACCGGGTCCTTTGGCATCGCTACGACGCGTGCGAGGTATACGGATGCCGATCGTCTGGTATCTGGGTTCCATTACCTTACTCACCATTGTATTCACGACTTTGCTATTGATATTGGCACACACTGCCAGCGTTGAGGGCTGGCGACTGTCAGCCCTGGGCGTATTGGCTGCACTGGCATCCAGTCAATTGGCATCGATGCTGGTCAATTGGATTGCCACGTTAGTGGTAGAGCCTCAGCGACTGCCGCGCATGGACTATACCAGAGGGCTACCCCAGGAGATGCGCACACTGGTCGTGATTCCCACACTTCTGCGCAGTACCCGCGACACCGAGTGTCTGCTGGAAGCACTGGAAGTACGATTTCTCGGTAACCGCGATGCCCATATACATTTCGCCTTGCTGACAGATTTTCGTGATGCGTCGGAAGACCACAATTATGGAGACGACGTGTTATTGCAGCAGGCACGCATCGGTATTGAAAAATTGAATGCAAAATACCGGAATCCGCACACGGCCATCAGCAAGGTGGATTATTTCTTTCTGTTCCATCGTCCGCGCAGCTGGAATTCGCAGGAGCGGATGTGGATGGGGTACGAACGAAAGCGCGGTAAGCTGGCGGATCTGAACGCGTTGTTGCGCGGCCGTGGGCAAAAATGTTTCAGTCTGATCGTCGGTCAGATCGATACTCTGTCGACCGTGAAATATGTAATTACCCTGGATACCGACACCCAGTT
The DNA here is from genome assembly GCF_000940805.1 of Gynuella sunshinyii YC6258. Taxonomy (GTDB): domain Bacteria; phylum Pseudomonadota; class Gammaproteobacteria; order Pseudomonadales; family Natronospirillaceae; genus Gynuella; species Gynuella sunshinyii. The sequence continues at coordinate 3,712,291 of NZ_CP007142.1, forward strand.
ACCACGAGATTCGGCGCGCCAGTTCGTTGCTACTATGGCACACCCACTTAACCGGCCCCATTTCGATGGCAAAAAACGGCGAATCAGTAGCGGTTATGGCATCTTGCAGCCACGTATGGCCGCCAGTCTGGCAGGTACAAACCGTTCCCGCTATGCCCGATTGTGTGGTGAGGAGCCCGGCATTGATCCTTACACCCGTTCGGTGTCGGACGTCTATCAGGACTTGTTTGGCGAGGGGTCTTTTATCGGCAAGGGCATCTATGATGTGGATGCCTTTGATCAGGTCTTAAAAAATCAATTGCCGGAAAATCGCATTCTCAGCCACGATTTGCTGGAAGGCTGTTACGCTCGTTCGGGTCTGCTCAGTGACGTGCAGTTATATGAGGAATATCCGGTACGTTACGATACCGACATGTGCCGGCGTGAGCGCTGGATCCGGGGTGACTGGCAAATTGCCCGTTGGCTGTTGCCATGGGTGCCCGGACCCGAAGGCCGCACGGTCAGAAATCCACTTTCGGCGCTCTCACGCTGGAAAATTTTTGACAATCTGCGCCGTAGCGTGGAGCCGCTGGCGCTGCTGATGCTCATACTCACAGGCTGGTGGATAATGCCGGATACCGGTGCCTGGACCCTTGCTGCAGTGGCCATTTTATTGTTGCCGCCAGTACTGGCCGGGCTGTTGGCCGGTGGATCCAAACCCAAGGGGATGCAGTGGAAGCATCACTTGAGCTCCACTCTGGACAGTACTGGCCACGGTTTGGGTCAGGCGGTATTTCGACTGGCCTGTCTGCCTCACGAAGCGGTATTCAATCTGGCTGCCATTCTGCGCAGCACAGGACGCATGCTATTCAGTCATCACGGCCTGCTGGAATGGTCCACCTCCACCGTTGCTGAACAGCAAAACCGTTACGGAACCGGTGTTGCGGGGGCTGTCTGCACTTTGTGGGCAGCTCCAGTGCTGGCAGCCGTCAACGTGGCTGGACTAATGCTGCTGAGACCTGACGTACTGATTCCGTTGCCGCTTCTGGTGCTGTGGTTTGCTGCTCCCGGATTAGCCTGGTGGTTGAGTCTGCCACAGTCGGATCGTGAGGTAACCCTGAATGCCGAACAGACCCGTTTTTTACAGCGCATTGCCCGTAAATCCTGGGCCTATTTCGATCACTTCGCCGGTGCCGATGATCATTGGCTGGTGCCGGACAATGTCCAGGAACACCCCGGTCCGGTGGTTGCACATCGCACATCACCCACCAACATTGGGCTGTCGCTGCTGGCCAATGTGACCGCCTGTGATTTTGGTTTCATTCCAGCAGGGGTACTACTGCAACGTACCGCCGACTGCTTTCTCACGCTCGACCAGCTGAAACGGCATTGGGGTCATTTCTACAACTGGTACGACACTGAGACTCTATTGCCTCTGCATCCTCACTACATCTCCTCAGTAGACAGTGGCAATCTGGCCGGACATTTACTCACCCTGAGGGTTGCTTTGCAGGATCTGCCGGAACAGAAAATCCTGCATCCACGTTTTTTGAGCGGGCTGGCCACCACTCTGGATATAGTAGAGCAGGGTATTGAGGCTGATATTGACAGGAAAATGGTGCTGGCATCTGAATCAGAGGCGGTGCTCAAGCAGCTGCACACAATATTGGATGCAGCCTGCGCTCATCCACCTGCCAATATTACCAGCGCCATTCAGCAGCTGGAGTCCCTGATCCGCGGTACCGATGAATTGGCCGCCTGTCTCGCAACCGGGACCGAGGCCCGTACCTGGGCCGATGACCTGCAAAAGCAATGTTGTTGTACGTTGCATGATTTGAATTTACTCGCACCCTGGCTGACCATGCCTGAGGCTCCCGCCAGTCTGTCGATGTTCGTCGAAGATGCAGACATTCCTGCTTTGGGTGAACTGGCAAAACGCAGCATGGCACAATTGGCAACCATCGATATCCGTCTGCAGACCCCCATGACTTCAGAGGAAAGTGTCTGGCTGAACCTGCTGCGTCAACTGACTGAGACAGGTAACGGGCACCTGACCCGGCGAATCTCACAAACGGCTCAACTGGCGCAGCAAGCGGTTGGGTTTGCGGCCATGGAATATGATTTTCTGTACGACAACACACGACACCTGCTCGCCGTCGGTTATAACATCGATGAGTTGCGCCGTGATGCCGGTTTCTATGATCTGCTCGCATCGGAAGCTCGGTTGTGCAGTTTCGTTGCCATAGCCCAGGGGCAGGTACCGCAGGAAAACTGGTTTGCCCTGGGTCGTCTGTTGACTACAGCGGGTGGCGATCCGGTCCTGGTATCCTGGAGTGGCTCAATGTTTGAGTACCTGATGCCGATGTTGGTGATGCCCAGCTATGCAGGCACATTGCTGGACCAGACCTGTCGCGCTGCAGTGGCGCGGCAAATTGCCTACGGCCAACAGCGTTCAGTACCCTGGGGAGTGTCGGAGTCCGGATACAATAGCGTTGATGCCGGCCTCAATTACCAGTATCACGCCTTTGGTGTGCCAGGGCTCGGTCTCAAGCGCGGCATGGCAGAAGATCTGGTTATCGCTCCGTACGCATCGGCTCTGGCGCTGATGGTGGCTCCGGAAGCCGCCTGTGCCAATCTGCAACGATTGGCGGCCAATGGCGTGGAAGGTTGTTACGGAATGTATGAAGCCGTCGATTACACCCCCGCGCGTTTGACTCGCAACCAGACCAGTGTGGTGGTGCGTTCCTTCATGGCCCACCATCAGGGTATGAGTCTGCTGGCCCTGGCTTTTCGGTTGCTGGATCGACCCATGCAGCGTCGTTTTGAATCCGATCCATTGTGCCGGTCGGCACTGTTGTTATTGCAGGAAAAAATCCCGAAAGCGACCATTTTTCAACCACTCATTGATGAGAACGCAGAAGCCGGTGCGCTGTTCGAAGCCGCAGAGAATTCGGTATTTGCTGCGGTCGGGCCTGATACCCAGACACCGGAAGTGCAACTGCTGTCGAATGGTCAATATCACGTGATGCTCACTAACGCAGGCGGAGGATACAGTCGCTGCAGGGATCTGGCAGTTACCCGCTGGCGCGAAGATACTACCTGCGATAACTGGGGCACGTTCATTTATTTGCGCGACACCGGCAGTGGGGAATTCTGGTCAGCCACACATCAACCCACACTCAAAGGTGCGCAATCGTACAGTGCGTTGTTCTCTGAAGGGCGTGCCGAATATCGCCGCCGTGATCAGGACATAGAAACCCATTCTGAAATCGTGGTATCGCCGGAAGACGATATCGAGCTGCGCCGGATACGTATCACCAACCGTTCATCTGACCTGCGGTCGCTGGATGTGACCAGTTATGCAGAAGTCGTGCTGGCCCCAGTGGCTGCCGACATGATGCAGCCGTCATTCAGCAATCTGTTTGTGCAGACGGAGATCCTGCCGGGGGCCAACGCCATCATTTGTACCCGACGGCCTCGTTCCATCGATGACAAAGCCCCCTACATGTTTCAGCTGCTGGCGGTGCATGGCAATGACGAAGATTTTGACATTGGCAGGATTTCCGCTGATACCGACCGTATTTGCTTTATCGGTCGAGGCCGCACTCTGGTTGCACCAGAAGCACTGAGCAAAACCGGCGAATTGTCTGGTAACCAGGGTTCGGTATTGGATCCCATCGTTGCCATCCGCTGTCCGTTCAGCCTGGTTGCAGAAAAAACCATCACCCTGGATCTGGTTACGGGCGTGGCAGACAGTCGTGAAGCCTGTCTGGCTCTGATCGGCAAATATCAGGACCGCCATCTGACTGACCGCGTGCTGGATCTGGCCTGGACCCACAGCGGTGTTATTCTGCGCCAGATCAATGCCAGCGAAAGCGATGCCGGTTTGTATCGCCACCTGGCCAGCTCCATCCTCTACGCCAATGCGGCGTTGCGGTCTGACTCTGCGGTATTGATGCAGAACCGCCGCAACCAGTCCGGCCTGTGGGGATATGCCATCTCCGGTGATCTGCCCATCGTTTTGCTGAAAATCGCCAGCGGCGATCATATTGAGCTGGCCCGACAGCTGATCCAATGCCATGCCTACTGGCGCCTGAAAGGATTGATGGTGGATCTGGTTATCTGGAATGAGGATCACGTTGGCTATCGCCAGCGCCTGCAGGACCAGATCATGGGACTGATTGCCACTGGCATTGAAGCTCATGCCATCGACCGGCCTGGCGGCATCTTCGTTCGCTCTGCCGAACAGATTTCCAGTGAAGACCGCATTTTGTTACAGGCCGTTGCACGGGCCATCCTGTCCGATAATCGGGGAACACTGGAAGAACAGGTAAACCGGCGTCAGCTGGTGGAACGTCGGGTGCCGGCACTGGCCACTACCCGTACCCTGCGCTATAAGTCTGCCGATTCGTCCGGCAAGCCAAGAAAAGACTTGTTGTTGGGTAATGGCGTGGGGGGATTCAGTGCCGATGGCCGTGAATATATTATAACCACCAGTCAGGATCACCAGACCCCCTTGCCCTGGGTGAATGTACTGGCCAATCCACATTTTGGTACCGTGGTGGCGGAAAGCGGACTGGCCTACACCTGGAGTGAGAATGCCCACGAATACCGCCTGACCCCCTGGAGCGAGGACGCTGTTGGTGCTTCAGGCGGCGAAGCTCTGTACCTGCGCGATGAGGATACTGGCTATTACTGGTCACCCTCGCCACAGCCGAGTCGGGGAGCCACGCCTTATGTCAGCCGTCACGGTTTTGGCTACAGTATTTTTGAACACACGGAAAATGGCATTCATACCGAACTCTGTGTCTACGTGGATTTGCACGAAAGTGTGAAATATTCGGTTCTGAAGGTCCGTAATCTGTCGGGCCGGCCACGGCGCTTGTCTGCTACCGGTTTTGTGGAGTGGGTACTGGGTGATCTGCGGTCGAAATCCGCGCTCCATGTGGTCACTGAAATCGACGCCGGCAGTGGAGCCCTGTTTGCCCGCAATGCCTACAGTACTGAATTTGGCAGTCGAGTGGCCTTCTGGGATGTGGATGATCTGTCGCGCACACTCACTGGCGACCGCACAGAGTTTCTTGGCCGCAACGGTACCTTGCGTCGGCCAGAAGCCATGAAACGGGCGCATTTGTCCGGTCGATTGGGCGCAGCGCTTGACCCCTGCGGCGCGATCCAGGTGCCGTTCGAACTGATGGATGGCCAGGTACGCGACATCATTTTTCGGTTGGGATCCGGACAGGACCTGCCACAAACCCGTGCACTGGCCCAACGTCTTCGAAGATCCGGTACCGCTCGGGCAGCCTTGAAGCAGGTACAGCAGTACTGGCAACGCACATTGGGTGCGGTACAGGTGGATACTCCCGACGTAGCTCTCAATCTGCTTGCCAACGGCTGGTTGGTTTACCAGACCATGGCTTGCCGTTTCTGGGCCCGAAGTGGTTTTTATCAATCTGGTGGCGCTTTCGGTTTTCGTGATCAGTTACAGGATGCGATGGCGCTGATGCACGCGCAACCGGAGCTGTTGCGTCAACATCTATTGCAATGTGCCAGCCGACAGTATTCCCAAGGCGATGTCCAGCACTGGTGGCATCCACCTCTGGGACGAGGTGTGCGGACCCGCTGCTCTGATGATTATCTGTGGTTACCACTGGCCGCCTGCCGCTATGTGCTGGGTACCGGTGATACCGGCGTACTGGACGAAATGGTTGGGTTCATCGATGGCCGTCCATTGAATGATGATGAAGAGTCTTACTACGACCTGCCGGTCGTCAGCAATGAAACCGCCAGCCTGTATCAGCATTGTGTGCGTGCCATTCAACACGGTCTGAACTTTGGTGACAAAGGGCTACCATTGATGGGCTCCGGCGACTGGAACGACGGCATGAATCTGGTAGGTATTCACGGTCGGGGGGAAAGCGTGTGGCTGGGTTTCCTGTTGTATCAGGTGCTACAGGGATTCGCTGAAGTAGCTGACGGGCGTGACGACCCGGAATTTGCCGGTCGCTGCCACTCCGAAGCCAAAAAACTGCGTGCCAACCTGGCACAACATGCCTGGGACGGCAGCTGGTATCGCCGCGCCTGGTTTGATGACGGCACGCCATTGGGTTCTGCGGTCAATCCCGAATGCAGTATCGATTCCATTGCCCAGAGCTGGTCGGTGTTGTCGGGCGCGGGTGACGACAAGCGTTGTCGTGTAGCGATGGACGCACTGGATCAACATCTGGTGCGGCGTGATCACAAACTGATTCAGTTGCTCGACCCACCCTTTGATACATCGGACATGAATCCCGGTTATATAAAAGGTTATGTACCAGGCGTGAGAGAGAACGGTGGTCAATACACTCATGCTGCTATCTGGGCAGCGATGGCGTTTGCCGCCCTGGGTGACAGCCGTGCCTGGGAACTGTTGCACCTGATCAACCCCATTAATCATGGTCAGACTCCCCAGGATGTGGCGATTTACAAAGTAGAGCCCTATGTGGTGGCTGCCGATGTGTATGGCGTTTCACCTCACACCGGACGAGGAGGCTGGACCTGGTACACGGGTTCGTCCGGCTGGTTGTATCGTCTGATTCTGGAATCTCTGCTTGGACTGACACGGAAGTCCGACAATTTATACATTCAACCCTGTCTGCCGGAACACTGGACAACCTATTCAATCCACTATCGTTTCGGTAGCACAGTCTATGAAATTGTGGTCACACAAACGGTTGCTGACAGTACCGGCATTAACATTACTCTGGATGGTGTGAGACTGGCGCAACCCTGTATTCCTTTGACGGATGACCAACAGCCGCATCAGGTGAAAGTCTTCCTGCAACGTGTCGGGCCCGCCCGGCATCAGACACATACTGACATGACAAAGACCACGAGGAAGACCTCATGAACCTCACCAGCCTTGTTTCACCACTGCGTATTTATCTGATCCGTCACGCGGAGACCGATTGGACATTGAGTCGCCGTTACACCGGACATACAGAGATTGCACTCACGGCAAACGGCGAAGTGGAAGCACAGAAATTAGGACATCGTTTGCGCGATACTCCATTTACCCATGTGTTTACCAGCCCGCGTCTGCGAGCGCGGCAAACCTGCCGACTCGCGCAATTGGGCAATCGAGCCGATATCGACCCGGATCTGGATGAATGGAATTATGGCGATTATGAAGGATTGCGCTCGGTGGATATCCGACACCAGCGACCGGAGTGGAATCTGTTTCAGAATGGCTGTCCGCAGGGCGAGACGCCTGAACAGGTTAGTGAGCGCGCTGACCGGCTTATTGATCGGCTAGGGAGTTATCATGGCAATGTGGTGGTGTTTTCCCACGGTCACTTTGGCAGCACAGTCGCGGTTCGCTGGATCGGGTTGCCAATAGCGACCGCAGAGCACTTCCCGTTGGCCACGGCATCCATCAGCATACTTGCGTTCAATCCTCAGCACCTCGAAACACCTGTGATTGCATTGTGGAATGCCATATTACCCCGGCAAATGAGTCCGCCGGTCAATTTGGCGGATACCGCTTTGCGTTTGTAGCGGCAGCCTCCGCAAGAACAAGGCAAACTGATCTCAGGTTGATAATCCCGGTGATAGGCGATCAGTTTCTTTTTTGACAACGGCATAGCATTCACAACTGAGTTGTTCGAGATGGGAGCGGTTCAATACCGTAATCTGGCCACGGTTGTAATTGATGATGCCCAGCCTGTGTAGTTTGCCCGCCGCTTCAGTAACGCCTTCACGACGCACGCCCAGCATGTTGGCGATCAGCTCCTGCGTCATGTTCAATTGATTACCGGGCAAGCGATCCAGGGACAGTAGTAACCAACGGCACAACTGCTGAAGGATGGTGTGGTGTCGATTACAAACGGCCGTCTGAGCCATTTGCGTGATCAGACATTGTGTATACCGAAGCAGTAACAGCAGAAGGTCACCGTGCATATTGAATTCGTTTTTCAGGTGTTGTCTCGATAATCGGTATGCCTGACCAGCACTTTGCACAACCGCGCGATTGAGAGAGCTGTCACTGCCCATGAACAATGCGACACCAATGATTCCTTCGTTACCCACTACGGAAATTTCGGCGGATGCACCGTTTTCCAGTACATACAACAGTGACACGATACTCGTGATGGGAAAATACACATAATGTTGCGCATCACCGGATTCATACAACACCTTACCCAACGTCAGATTGACCAGTTCAAGGTGCGGAAAAATGCGTTGGCGGATATCGGGAGACAGGGCCATTAGTAATTGATTTTGATCCGGAGAGGGTGGTTCGGTGGGCATAGCCATGCAGACCTCCATGTGATGAGCCGAATTTGACTGGGGTATGTAGAGTGCGGGTCGTCCATGCTACGCCTATTTATGCACAAATAGTATGTCATCCACTAAAAGCACTATTCAGAGTGCGCTACCGCACCGACACGCCCAGTGATGCCGTGCAGACTAACGTCGCAGATGTTTTTTATATGGTTCAGTACACCGTTATTGCACAGTAAATCCGAGTACCGAAACATCCATTTACGGTTTTACCGAAGTCGATGGCAGACATATTTTCAACTCAAGCTCATTTCAGTATGTAGATGCTGATGCTTCACCTCAGGGGCAATCAGCAGCAACACCTCACAGGAGCATTCCCATGAAATACAACATCAAAGATCAATTAAAAACCATGTTTGATAAGATCAAAAGCAAATTAAAGGATCTTACTGACAGTCTCTTTGGCAAGTCTGATAAGGACGAGAACCCTGGGTCAAAAGGGCCGGTAGCCCCGTCAAAAAGGCCGGTAGCCCCTTCCCCACAAGTGGAGAAAGTGGCAGAGAAGTAGTCTGATGCCTCTGATCAGGAGAATCCATGGACTTGCCGGAACGATGGAGCTGAGCTGGATCATCCTCTTCTCCAGGCATGATATTTTTCCAGCCATGCCAGTACCCGTTGTGGCGCGTGCGCTCGTTTCCACTCCCCAGCGGCGTATTTGTTAGCTTCTGCCCAAGTAGGGTAGGTGTGTATTGTGCCCAGAATCTTGTTTAACCCGAGGCCGTGTTTCATGGCGAGCACGAATTCTGCCATCAAATCCCCGCTGTGTTCACCGATCATGGTGACCCCGAGAATCTGGTCTTTGCCGGGTTTTGTGAGTACTTTGACAAATCCCCGGGCAGCTCCGTCGGCAATAGCTCTGTCAAGATCATCCAGATTATAACGGGTGACTTCGTAGGCGATTCCTTTTGCCTTGGCGTCCTGTTCGTTAAGTCCCACCCGGGCAATTTCCGGATCGGTAAACGTTGTCCAGGGAATGACCCGATAATCGACTTTGAATTTTTTAAAGTGTCCAAACAGCGCATTGACCGCTGCATACCAGGCCTGATGAGAAGCGGTGTGGGTAAATTGATATGGCCCGGCCACATCACCTGCAGCAAATATGTTCGGGTACAGGGTTTCGAGATAATCGTTGGTGATGATAGCGCGGTCAGTTTCGATGCCCAGTGCTTCAAGGCCGTAACCCTCCAGCCTTGCCACCCGGCCAACAGCGCAAATCAAAGAATCAAACTCAATTGCCTGTTCTTTGCCATCATGCTCCACAATCAGGCGTTTGCAATCTGCTGTTTTCTCGCAACGAAGAGCCTGGTACCCGGTCAGTAATGTTACTCCGTCATTCTGTAAACTTGTTGCGGCCAATTCCGAAACCTCTTCATCTTCGCGCACTAATATCCTGGGGGCCATTTCCACCTGAGTGACAGTCGACCCTAAACGCGCGAAACTCTGAGCCAGCTCGCAACCTATCGGGCCGCCCCCCAATACCACCAGGCGGGGAGGGGGAATATCAAGTTGTGCAAACTGTTCCCAGAGAGTGTCGCTGGTGACATAACCGACATCCTCAATCCCGGGCAACGGCGGCACAAACGGACGCGCGCCGGTAGCCAATACAATGGCCCGACTGGTAAGACGCTGGCTTTCACCATCGTTACGAGCAATCTCCACAGTCCAGGGATCAATCAAGCGGGCATATCCCTGAATCACATCCACCCCAAGGCCTTCGTACCGCTCGATACTGTCGTGAGGTTCGATAGTACGAATCACCTCTTGAATTCGCTGCATGACGTGGCGAAAAGAAAATCGTGGTTCGACGCTTTCAAGTCCATAATGTTGTGCATGCCGCATTTGCTGCGCCAGCTTCGCGCTTCTGATCAGCGCCTTACTGGGTACACACCCGTAATTAAGACAGTCGCCTCCCATTTTATGGGCTTCAATCAGAGTGACTTTCGCTTTTACCGCAGCGGCAATATAGGCGCTTACCAGACCGCCGGCACCGGCACCAATCACAATCAGATTGCGGTCAAACTGTCTGGGCTTCCGATAACCGGCATATACCCGGCGAGCCTTGATAACATTCAGTATTTTTTTGGCGACCAACGGAAATAATCCCAGCACAGCAAACGATATCAGCAGCGATGCAGACAGGATGTCTGACAAGCCTTCCAGTTGAGCGAGCTGAGTGCCTGCATTCACATATACCAGTGTGCCGGCCAGCATGCCGACCTGACTGATCCAATAAAACGTCACAGCACGAATCGGCGTCAGTCCCATCAACAGGTTAATCAAAAAGAACGGAAAAACCGGTACCAGCCTCAAAGTAAACAAATAAAAGGCTCCATCTTTCTGGATACCTTCGTTGATGAGCTGCAAACGATGACCAAAGCGCTTTTGTATCGCCTCTTTGAGCAGATACCGGGACGCCAGAAAGGCCAGGGTGGCCCCTATCGTACTGGCGAACGACACAATCACCGTTCCCCAGAACAGACCAAATAAAGCTCCGGCCGCCAACGTCATGATCACTGCGCCCGGCAGAGACAAAGCCGTGATCAGCACATAAAACAACAGAAACACACCCGCCACCAGGATCGGTTGTTCGACCTGCCAGACCTTAAACTGTGATAATCCGGATTTTAAAGCTTCCAAAGTCAGCAGTTGGTTGAGATCGAAATAGAAAAAGCTGACGACAACCATCGCGATGGCCATCAATAGGAGTGGTCTTTTCATGCATGTGTCCCAAGTGCTGATTCAAGCCGCATATTTTTAACATCTGTTAATAATTTACCTGCTCAATAACCATATGGCAGGTTGTGAGCCGGTTTTACGCTGGTGAGGGTTGGAAATCCAGGTTTCTATTCACTGTGCCATACATTCTGGCACGAAATCCTGAAAACTGGTGCCGGGTCTGGTGGTCGAGTGTTTTGATTTCTCACACATTTCATAGTGTCATTATTTGAGACATGATTCGATTCGGAAAGTTCCACTGCAGTTGCGATCACCTGACGAATACTATAAAAACGGGTCAGGTTTCATTAGGGTATCCTTTACGCCCGGGGTCACCGTCATATATTCATCATCTATCATGCGGGGCCTGTTGGGCTCACGCCAGGTTTTACTATGAACAGCTTTTATGTTAACTCAGCCCAGGTATCATGGTTTGACAACGATCTCCTCTCAATCTTCCAGACGAGCTTCGATGCCACTGCCTATGACGATGGACTGATTACGGAACTGAATCCTGATTACCATGCATTTATTCAGAAAGCGGTCACGAAGCGAAAATCGGAATTTGTTGCCGGTCGTTTTTGTGCACTTAAATCTCTGCAAAAATGGGGGATAGGGGACGCGTTTATCCCGGTGGGAGAGAAGCGCAGTCCTGTCTGGCCATCGGGGATCATTGGTTCTATCAGTCATTGCCAGTCCTACGCAATGGCAGTGACAACACAATCCCGATATTCAAAGGCGGTGGGTATTGATGTTGAAGATATGGTCGAACCAGAAATGGCGGATAAACTGCAGGACACCATTATCAATCCTGATGAGCTTGTTCTGCAGGCGGGTATTGAACCACCGAATGTTGTCTTTACACTGATCTTTTCAATGAAAGAAAGCTTCTTCAAAGCCGTATATCCGCATGTTGGTTATTATTTTGATTTTTCAGCCATATCTCTGCAAACCATTGACTGGCACATGGGCAGGGCTGAATTCAAAATCAATCAGAATCTCAGTGACACATTCAAAACCGGTGACCGGCTATCCGGACAATTCAAAATGCTTGAGGATAAAAAAATCGTAACCTTGATCCACATTAAAAATAATCCATCAGAATACCGGGAGCCTTAATGCGGATTTTTGCACTATCTGACATTCATCTTGACTATGAAGAAAACAGACACTGGCTGGCGGATTTGTCCGACACTACATATCAGGCAGACATGCTGATACTGGCGGGAGATATCTCCGATAATCTGGAACTGGTTGAATGGTGTTTTGTCACGTTAAAACGCAAATTTTTAAAAGTTTTCTTTGTTCCGGGAAATCACGAACTGTGGGTCATTCGTAACAAAGGCATGAACTCTCTGGAAAAATTTGATGCGCTGGTGCAATTGGCCAGAAGCAATTCAATTAGTATTGATGCTTACCATCATGGTGGTTTATCCATTGTTCCGTTTTTTGGCTGGTACGATTACTCCTTCGGGTTCCCCAATGAAGAGCTGCTACAGAGCTGGGTGGACTTTAATGCCTGCCGATGGCCAGAGGGGATGAACGCAAGCGGAATAACCAACTACTTCTTACAGTTTAATCGTGAAGCCACCGCCGTCAGCAACGATGTGGTCATTTCTTTTTCACACTTTCTGCCACGAATAGATGTTATGCCTGCGCAGATACCACAGCGATTTCGATATATTTATCCGGTACTGGGAAGCAGCCTGCTGGACAAACAGATTCGAAAAATCCGGAGTAACCGGCACATTCATCTCTATGGCCATAGTCATGTAAATCGTAAAGTGACCATAGACAACATTGAATATATGAACAATGCTTTTGGTTATCCCTCAGAGGGTTCTATCACCAGAAAACAATTGATCTGTATTTATAGTGTTTGATCATGCAGGCGGAGAGTATAAAAACACCGGATTTTTCTTTGTGGGGCATCCAGTTATCCCGTTCGATTAGCTCTGAAATTCGTATGAATATTGTTTTCATGCAAACAATGATGGGTATGAAAACCCTTTTCAATATCAGGTCGAACATGGATAAACCTGTGCTCAGATTTATTGCGGCCCAGATACAATAAAAATCTTTAGCCCAGCTCATACTGGAATTCAGTAAGGGGGCCTCTGAAAAATAGGAATAGTTTTGATGCAGGCTAGCAAGCACCACTCGCAACACCACAGTTTACTGGCGTAAATGAGGATGTGAGAGGGTGCCGACTTCGGATGGAGCTGACAACGTCCTGCGCGAAAATAGGCCATTTTTCAGAGGTTCCTAAATTCATTTTACTCTCCCGTTTTAGCTTATAGGAGCGAGTAAAATTATTCTGCAATAGCTAAGGCTTGATGTTGTTTTTATAATTATTCTCTCTCGCCATTTTCAGACAGTTAAACCGTTTTAAATAAATAAAACGATTAATGGGGATTCGCGTATGTGAATGGTCTTCTGTTGATTCGATCCTCTAATGTTGTTCTACAAAAATGTTCGACATGAAGTGGCTGAGTTCTTCAGTAGCATTAAATGGGAGAACATGACTGACATATTGATCCGGGCGCACGAGGACGAGACATCCTTCCTTAAGATCAATCCCCCTTTGTAGATATATGTTGGTGTCTTCATTTTCCCCAAAACAAAAGACTTTTTCATAATCCCTGAGTTCAAATTTGCCTTTTCTCGGGAAGAGAAACTCATGAATATCAGCCAGATTTATGTCCCGAAAATGATAGGGAATGATGGCCCTGACATCCAAAACAGAGTCCATTTCCTGAGTCTTGGGCGTATATCGAACAACAGGTGAGTTTGGATCGGATTTGAGAAATTCACAAAGACCATTTAAAGCGTTTAACGATTCTGCAACGGTTTGTTTTTGTGGCGAAAATGCAAATAAGCGCCATCTTCCATCGGCTTCAATGACATGCCCCAAATGCATCGGTTTTGCATCTGAAAATCTCACAATGGGAGAAGAATGAAACCGCTTGCCAACCGAATAACCCGTAGCCAAATCCTGATATTTCGATGATCCGGTTAATATTGATGGTGTATATTGTGTTGCTGTGCCTGCGGTATAGTGACCACTCCGGGTAAAATAAATTTGAACATCTTCAGCACTGACGGATTGATCGCCTTTGGATACCTGATGCAAAAGCGTTGTCCATTCTCTATCGAAGTTTATGAGATCTCTGGCAATGGAATGGCGTTCACTGTTATAGGTGCGCAGTAAAGTTTCAGGAGACTTTCCAAGAAGAACTGCAGCCAGTTTCCATCCAAGGTTAAAGGCATCTTGCATCGAGACGTTCATTCCCTGACCCGCCTTGGGACTATGGGTATGACCGGCATCACCGGCAATAAAAATCTTCGGTATTGCGGTTTCGTTATCTGAAAACGAGAGGTCGTCAAATCGATCCGTCATACGTTGACCAATTTCGTATACTGACCACCAGGCCACATGACGAACATCCAGTGAATAAGGATAGAATACCTTGTTTGCTGCATTGATTAAGTCTTGAGAATCAAAGGTTCGAGTCCTGACTCGTTCTCCTTCGCCTAATTTGTCCATTTCGACATAAACCCGAAACAGGTAACCGCCCTCTCTGGGAATGAGAACAACCGTACCATCTCCCGGGGAACTGATAATTGCCTTCATGCGATTATCAGGAAAGTCTGTTACGGCCAGAATATCCATAACGCCCCAGGCCTGGTTGGTCGAGTCCCCTTTTAACTCCAGATTCAATTCTTTACGAACGGCGCTCCGAGCGCCGTCTGTGCCAACCAGATATTTGGTGCGAATAATCTCTTTTCTGATTTCGCCATTCTTGTCTTTGTATTCCAGCTCGGCGATCACAGGAAATTCATTTTCATCGGTTTTGATAGAAACCAGGGTCCTGTCATAATAGGGTTCACTTCTGTTTGGTGAATTCCTCATGACATCAAGAAAAAGTTCCTGAACACGAGCCTGATTTAGAATGACATGGGGAAATTCTGAAAGCCCTTCTTCTGTATCTTTCACCCGTCCGGAGCGATAAATACCTTTTGAGGTCTCTTCATGCGTCCGCCAAAAATTAAGCTCGTTTACCCAGCATGCCTCACGAAGCACTTTATGAGAAAATCCAAAGGCATTGAACATTTCAATCGTTCTGCAGGCTATACCATCGGCGTGGCCTCGTTCCAGAGGGCCGGATCTTTGTTCAATGATACAGGTGCGTATGTCCGAAAATGCAGATAGTTGAGCGGCCAATGTCAGTCCGGCCGGACCACATCCTATAATCAAGACATCTGTTTCTTTCGGTAAAGCGCTATTATGGGCCAGACCTTTGGCAGCCAGTTTTATATCGGGATCACCTGATCTGTAATCTTCAATATGGTATTGCATATAAAAACCCTTATTGGTTCAAGCCATTAATCCAGTTACCGTGCAACCCTTGTCGCATTCTGAAAGGGCATTTAATGGTTGCAATGGGACCATTGGATAAATTCGCTGTATCCAATAGAACCAAGTCAGAACTATTGGTTTTAAGTCTGTTTACCACGAGTAGAATATAACCATCGCCTTCAGGCGCATCGTCAGACCGGAGAATAAAAACAGGTTCCTGGAGACTATCTGTTGGGCCGGGACTCCAGTAAGTTAGGGATTTATTTTCCATGTCAACCTTACAAAGCATGTTAAAAAAGAAAGGATGGGGAGGGCCCATCTGATCAAAATCCCAAAGAGATACATCAGTCGCGATAGGGTAGGCATAGCGGTACGGTTTTCCTAAAAACCGATCATCAACTTTATAGAATTCCACGCTTAAATCTGTGAAGACATCGGTTACTGTAGCTTTATCATCATGACTGGAAAGATCAAATTCAACACGTTGTAATGGCGCGTGAACTTCATCCGGAGAAGGGGCTCGACCATGTTTATCCGGCCACCATGAAAAAACATTGTCATCACCAAGCGAGAGGTCGCAATAAATTTTACCATCCTTCTCAAAGGTGTTTTGAACATGTCCCGGAAATCCGTTAGGGAGTCGAAACCAACGAGCATCTGAGCCATCACCATCTCTTTTCACTACGCCAAACAAAATGTCCCGTTCGTAATTCCACTGAAAAATGGCGCCGCCAGCTTCCCCATTGGATTGATTGTGGTCTGTGGGAATAACAGGGAATATCAGATAATTATCAGTAAAACAAAAATCATGAATGAAGGGGATCAACGGCGCCTCAAACCAGATTTCTTTAACCTTTTCACCCTTGTCGTTGAATTCATAAAAGGCGATGTCTTTAGATTGTTCACCTTTTGCGCGATACGAATAGGTCAGGAAATTATTGGTTTCAGGATCCACTTTGGGATGCGCTGTAAAGGTTCGTGCCGTAAATTGACCATCAAGATCATCAACCCCCAGAGTCTCCAATGTAACAGGATCCATTGCATAGGGCAGGTTGTCTTCTTTTAATGCCAACAGCTTATTCTGGAACTGAACTACATTGGTGTTGGCTGTGCTGTAGACAGTTTCCTGTGAAACACTTGCGTCATTGGTGTATGGGTTTCGATAAAGGCCAAACAATGATCTTTTTGCATTGCGTTGAAGTTTTACCCTGTCTGTCTCAACATAACGTTGAACCAGGTCAACATGACCATTGCTGAATTGGAAGGACGACACAACGCCATCACCATTGAAAAAAATATCATTTCCCAACATAGGAGGATAAAGAGGGTCTGGCTGAACACGAACAAATGCACCGTTTATCTCTGCGGGGATTGTGCCCTGAACTTCCAGGTTTATTACCTTGCCTTCAATGCGCACTGGCGCAAGAGGACCTTTAAAGTTAGGAGTATCTGGGAATATGGAATTCATAATTAAGCTCTTGTAAATAAATATTGTTATTGTTAATGCAACGTCGATCTAGCATAGGCTTGACTTAAATCAATTAATTGTACTAACTGGCATCAGTTTTTGACTTATATGGAAATTATTCATCGTCAGGGAAACTCGATTTTGGCCTAAAAAAACAAGAAAGCTTTATGTCTGAAGAAAAAGAAAACACACACAAAACAGGGTATGCTCTGGACTTAGAGGCCCTTCCATCCCAACAGGAACGCTCTAAAGCATGGACTCAGTGGGTTCTTGCTACCTTTCCTGGACTGATTGTCTCAAAGATGACAGGTGATAAGACAAACGCATTGGTCAGATTAGCCAAAGTAGGGGCTATCCGACTGCATTCCATTATCCAGACCAGCCAGATTATGATGAATAAACCCGATGCCATTACCCCGTCAGAACAGACGGTTGGATTTATCATTCAAAAAAGTGGGCATAGCGAAATCGAATTAAACAATCGTCATATTCAATTAAGAAAAGGAACAATGGGTATTCTTGACGGAGGGTATGAGTTTACTTTGGAGTCCATTGGAACGTCTCATACTCATGTTTTTACCATGCCAAGGGGAATGGCTCTGGCAAAGCTGCCTGGGCTACTTGAAAGTCCTGTCAGTGTTATTCAGGCGGATGAGCCTCTTCTCGATTATATAAGCTTTATTATCGAACATTCCTTTGAGCACCAGAGCCTACTTTCCAATAAGCAGACAACAGTATGGGCTTCTGCACTTATGTCGCTACTTGAAGGTGTCAATATCCCCAGTTCTCCTGATGCCATGCAAGTTCATTGGCGCGTTAAGCGTGGGTTATCTGAAATAAACACAAAAGCTCACGATGAAAATTTGACTGCAGAGGATATTGCTATTGAACAAAACATTAGCCGGCGTAGATTGGATAAGCTCTTTCTCGAAGAAATTGGCTCAACAATCTCCTTTCAAATTTCAGAGAAGAGATTAACCGCAGCCGCAGCCGCGTTATGTGATCCCGGTAACCTAAAGAAAAATATTACTACTATTGCATACGATTGCGGATACAAGGACGGCGCGCATTTCTCAAGGGCATTTAAGTTGAAATTTGGTATTTCCCCGAAAGCATGGCGAAGACAAACATTAAATGAACAGAAGTAGAAAACGATGACCACAACCGAGCTGTGCTGTATGGGAAGAAGTTTTTCTACCGAATTCCGTTCTGCGGTGATCGGTGTCTTGGTGGTATGCAGCTTGGCAAAGGCCAGGTTGCCAATGTAAAACGTGTCCTGTGAGCCAGGATACTCTGGATGGGCGGTCTCGATTTCACCACTGACTTCATCATTCTGTTGCTTGCGTTCCAGTGCCGCCACTTGGTTATCGGTCAGAATAATGATGCCATCTGCGGCCACTTTTGCTTCCAGCGCGTTTGCGCAGGTTGGGGACACGTCGATTCTGGGGATCAAGGCCCAACACCGCCTTGATCCGCCAGTTCCTGATGTCGATAAAATGTATCTCGCGACACACCCATGAGCTGACAAGCTCTGGATACACTGCCTAATTCTTGGGAAATCCTAAACAAAGCCGAAATATCATCCATAGACACCGCTAAATATTCTTTAATATCAATTAGATACGACAGATCCGTTTTCCCGAAAAATGAAGGAAATTTAATGCCATTCCACCTACTGGCTGTCGGCTTTGCACAAACATCGCGTAGAACTCGAGTGCGACCATGTTCAAATAAGTCACAATCATCAAGCAAGTAACTAACCCTAAATCCATAGCGATTGAAACTGCCCACATCTCATCCTGCAAGAGTAGGGCATTGCCTTGTTGATCACACCGGCTTTCGATAAAAGTGTGCTTGATCCCAGCTATATCAAAGCCTACCCGCCGGGTCTGCAGGAGAACGGAGGGCAATATACCCACGCCGTAATTTGGTCGATAAGCGCCTTGGCAAAAATTGGGTAGAGCAGACCAGGCGACACATTTATTTTCGATGATTAACCCGATTAATCACGCGCGTAAAGGAGCATATGTGTTGCGCTACAAAGTTGAGCCCTATGTTATGGTAGCCGATGTGTATTCCGTGACGCCCCACATCGGTCGGGGAGGTTGGACCTGGTACACCGGTGCCGCGGGGTGAATGTACAGAGCAGGAATCGAAAGCATTTTAGGTTTACAGCGTGAAGGGAATTTCTTGCGAATTACGCCCTGTACTCCTGCAGACTGGCCGGGCTTTTCCATGACCGTAAAGAGAGGAGCCAATATGACATTCAGGTACTGCGCAAGGATATTGACCAGGATTTGAAAGCCTTTATAAATGGAATAGACGCCAAATATTTCCTATAGGACATTTTATTTAAATTAATCTTGCGTGCTTTGTTCGGTGTCGAACACACTGGTTTACTATTGTCTAGTAACATGTTTTGTTAAAAGCTCATTTTTAAAGCCAAAGGAAACACATGCTTTCAACTTCAAATAGCAGTCAAAGCCCCGGCCAAAACCATCTGCTGGCCGCCTTGCCTGACGATGTTTTGGATCGCCTGGTTCCTGGTCTCGAATATGTGCATCTGCCACTGGGAAAGGTTATGTATGAATCAGGTGATACATTACGCTATGCCTACTTCCCTACGGATAGCATCGTTTCCTTACTTTACGTGATGGAAAGCGGGGCGTCGGCTGAAATTTCCGTTGTAGGAAATGAAGGCATCATCGGAACTCCCTTGTTCATGGGGGGAGAAAGTACACCCAGCCGCGCGATTGTGCAAAGCGAAGGCAATGCTTATCGTCTGCCAAGACACCTTTTTAAGGCAGAATTCAGCCGTCATAGCGAGATGCTGATATTGCTGTTGCGTTACACCCAGGCACTTATCACTCAGATGGCCCAAACTGCTGTTTGCAACCATGCCTGGTTTGCTTTCTACCTTTATCTCAATTTGATTATCCACAGCCAAAACGCCGTGCGTATTTTTTGCTATGCGGCCTGCAAGTTCTTTAGCGGCGCCGTTTTCTGCTGTTCCTTGAAGAATCACCCGACCAGACTTAGTATCGACATTAGTAGACAAACCACTGGTGTTCTTGCCCCACAACAATTTCGATTTTACCGCCGCGGTAATCGATGCGTCGTCTATAACCTGACCGAAACTACGTTCTTTTAAATCAGTTTTAGTAGATGGTTTGTAGTCAGGCTTTACAAGGATTTTGTTATCAACGTCTATAATGCCTTTTACGCCCAAGGCCATTTGCTCGGCCAGATCCTTGTTGACATCGTCTTCGACGGTTCCCGTTAGTACAGCTTTTCCTTTGTTTACTGAAACTTCTAATTCGTTAGCACGTAAGTAGGGGCTCAATGCATAAGTGGTCCAAATTTGGGCCTCCTGCCTAGCATCTATTACCTCTTGTGTTGGCTTATCCTTTGCACCTGCGCCGACACTTAATGTAGCTAGAGCCAGCAGAAGGGTTAAAGTAGAAAGTGTTTTTTTGTCTTTGTGTCCATAAAATTATTCCTTAAAAAATGAGCAATTAAAAAAATCTAGTGACTGCTACGTTTTACAACTTAAATAAATTATCTACCCTTGATGTGTTCAACACGGCTATTGCGCTCTAATTTGCGCTTCATAAACGACAGAAATGAAAAACCAACTGAAAAAATACGGGAAATACTTATTCCAACTGCCACTTTATTTTGCGTAATCAAGCGCATAGTTAAACTCCGTGGAAATTTTGTTTCACCATTAACTAACACACGCTCAATAACTCGACGGTTTTGTTGCAGCCGCCGACAAAGTAATTTTCGTTGGTCCTTAACGTTGTTGGTGATCAATGCTTTCATTATAATTTGCTTTTTATCATTGAAAAATCGGCGGCGAGTTCTTCACGTGTGTTTGAGAAAAATCCCTCTGGTGCTTTCACTAACCTGGAAAATATTTTCCAGGAAAAGTACACACCTAGCCCGTACATACAGCAAAGTATTAATATCGATTCTGTACGGTATTGGGTGTCCCAACTGAGTGCAACCACTAGAAATCCTAAGAAGAATATTAGACAGATAAGACAAGCAAAGCCGAACAGGTAAATAATAAATAATCGCGACAGTCGCTTTTTCTCTTCTTCCCATTCCAGCTTGATTAACCGTTGGTGCAGGTTTGCTTGTGCCAGAATTGCCTGACTTGATGACCGAAATAATCGTAGAATATTCAAAATATTAATAGAGAGTGCCTCACTTTCTGTTTTCATAGAATAGACCCTCAACTATTTTCCTAATTACGACGTGCGAGCAAATAGCCCATTAAAAATCCGACTAGGGCACCACCACCTATTACCTGCCAGGGCTGGTCGTGTACGTAACTATTGGTAATGCGTGCGGTTTTACTCGCCCGATGAGCCATTTTGCTGCCGACGTCCTCAGCCGACACTTTCGCAGCAGCTATACGCTCACTTAGTTCAGCTTTAGCCTTCGACAATTCCTCCCCTGTAAGTATGTTAGTTGCTTTTACGAGATCTTCGATATCTGCGAGAAGCTTGTTTAGTTCGTTTGATACGATACTTCCAGCACCTGATGATTTATTTCTATCTATGTTTTTCCCGTTTCCGGAATTTTC
This sequence comes from Gynuella sunshinyii YC6258, assembly GCF_000940805.1. Classification (GTDB taxonomy): domain Bacteria; phylum Pseudomonadota; class Gammaproteobacteria; order Pseudomonadales; family Natronospirillaceae; genus Gynuella; species Gynuella sunshinyii. The sequence goes on from NZ_CP007142.1 coordinate 3,733,729, forward strand.
TGTACTGTTAGATTGAGTAGTCATATCTAAGTTCCTTTATTTGGAATCCGTTGACGTGATTTGTTCGGTTTTAAATTCTTCGAACACCTGACTGTCACTATAAAACATAAACATCGGCAACTTCGGTGCGTTGGCAAACAAAGGACTGGATAAACTTACTAATGGGGCAGAAATAATCAGTACCATTTTTCCTGGCTCAAGATAGCGAGAGAGAAAGGAGTGGAAGCCTTGGCTCCTAAAACACGTTCAGGACGACATAGGGAGTTATCTGAGCCAGAAGAGTCCGAGGTCAAACGATGGACTGTCAGGGGAGACCCCCGACAATATGGTTTCGATTTCGGTTTGTGGACACGCCAGATTGTATCGGACCTGAAGAGGTCAATGCGTGGAAAGAGCGGTTCAGAGCAGGGGAGCGCAATTGCACAGAATGCAGAGTCATTGTACAACCTTGCACAGGTCGTATTCCCAAAAACAGCAAAACCTTTATGGAATCTGGCCTGACGACTGGTTTAAAAAATGGCACAACAGGTAGTTAGAAAACCTTAAAAGCGACCAGAATCAGCGTGGATACTGTATTGCACACATAAAAAAAGGGAGGCCATTTGCCTCCCTTTGATTTTCGATTTTCTAAGCTGCCTGTGCGGCAGTGAACTCTCAAGCTGACGCTGCACAAGCACTTCGTGCTTTCTAAGCTGCCTGTGCGGCAGTGAACTCGACATTCTAAAACACGCTGTAGTGTGTTCGTTTCTAAGCTGCCTGTGCGGCAGTGAACAGTTACATCATCAATGCACTTGTTGCGGCGGTTTTCTAAGCTGCCTGTGCGGCAGTGAACAAACAACGCATCGAACAGATGAAGCTGGAAGCTTTCTAAGCTGCCTGTGCGGCAGTGAACATATTTGATGAGTTAGGAATAGGGTTTGACTTTTTCTAAGCTGCCTGTGCGGCAGTGAACGACATACCGGTGGCCATGAAGGCCATTTTTTTTTCTAAGCTGCCTGTGCGGCAGTGAACTACACCGGGCCAGGTGTGGACATGAATGCACCTTTCTAAGCTGCCTGTGCGGCAGTGAACCTTATCAGAATGATACTATGCAAAATTTAACTTTTCTAAGCTGCCTGTGCGGCAGTGAACTGATGTCATTAAATCTGTTACCAAAATATTTTTTTCTAAGCTGCCTGTGCGGCAGTGAACGTGAGAAGACTCAGAGTAAAGCGATTCTGGGTTTTCTAAGCTGCCTGTGCGGCAGTGAACTGAAATGCGCAGCCTCTACCCAAATCATGTATTTTCTAAGCTGCCTGTGCGGCAGTGAACAACGTGATTCCCAGCGCTTTAAATAACCATGATTTTCTAAGCTGCCTGTGCGGCAGTGAACTTGAATCGGGGCTTGCGGTGCGTCTCGATAATTTTCTAAGCTGCCTGTGCGGCAGTGAACCGCTCCAGCGTGGGCATGTGAGCTCACACTTATTTCTAAGCTGCCTGTGCGGCAGTGAACCCCCGGTTCCAGCAGCAACACGCTGAGTCCTTTTTCTAAGCTGCCTGTGCGGCAGTGAACGGTTATAAGCCAAATTGCGAAGGCCCTCAAAATTTCTAAGCTGCCTGTGCGGCAGTGAACACATACCGTGGTTGATAGCGGCATCAAACACCTTTTCTAAGCTGCCTGTGCGGCAGTGAACAAGGTTTGTTACGCATTACCAACAATGCCTTATTTCTAAGCTGCCTGTGCGGCAGTGAACATGTTGATTGAACGGGCAGGCAGACTACAGCATTTCTAAGCTGCCTGTGCGGCAGTGAACGAGCTTATTAAAAACGGCCTTCAGGTAAACAATTTCTAAGCTGCCTGTGCGGCAGTGAACTGAAGCAATTTCAGTCTAACTGTCTGATTTTTAAAGAATTTCAGGCTTTTCAGCCAAAAAACCAATGTTTTTTCTACCTCCCCAAAAGCCGCATGAAATGGGGCTCCGGCGAGAACATTCCAAACATTGGTTATTTTGAATCATGCCACCGTTGAGAAAATGGCTCATTCATCCAAAAGCACGAGTCTGGTGATTAACCGTCAGAGATAACGTGTGTTATCAGTGAAATCCAGCTTTCGATGCAAGCAGGAAGCCCTGCTGATAAAACCCGCTTTAAAATTCCTGCAAGCCAATCGGCATCAGATAAACCCAGTCCAGACGAATTAAGATTAGAGATAAAAAGAGAGAAGTCTTTGATATCTCACTATGTCCAATAATCTTTATTATTGGACATAGTGAGGTGAAGCAGTTACACTAGCCCGATCTCAGATTCTGGCTCATAAACCATTATGGCGACACCAATACCGATTCCTTTGTTTCCACCGTACAGAGAACTTAAAGATTTCCGTTGGGATGAATATCCGCAACTCAGAACGCATTTGGATGCCTTACCTGGCTGGTGCCTTGAGCATTGGACCTGGGCTAAAGATTTTTTATTGTATCTGGGTCGCAATAAGTCTGAACATACCTTTATTCGGTTTCGGTCAGATGTTGAAAAATTCCTGCTGTGGAGTTTTTTCTTTGCTGAAAAGCCCATTGATCAATATCGAAAAACTGATTTGCTGGATTACGCTGAGTTTTTCTTTAAGCCACCACAAACCTGGATTTCTTTGAAAAACGTCGACAAGTTTGTGCTGACTGGCGGGATTTATGAAATCAACCAGGATTGGCGTCCGTTCCGCTTTATTGCTGATGATCACGAAACGGATAAGAAAAAATATCGTCCTTCGCAACAATCCCTTCAAGCCATGTTTTCGGCGTTGAGTGCCTTTTATACGCATTTAATGGATGAAGAATATTGTCTGGGCAATCCGGCGATCATGGCCAAAAAAGACTGCAAGCGCCTGGTCAAAGATGCTCAGGTGCGCGAGACCAAACGGCTGGATCAGGATCAGTGGCGGTTTTTACTCGATACCGCCCAGAAAATGGCTCAGGAAGACTCTCTTTATGAGCGAAATCTATTTCTGATTGCTTGTATGAAAACCATGTTTTTGCGAATTTCTGAGCTCTCAGAACGGGATGACTGGATACCCTCCATGAGCCACTTTTGGCAGGACGACAGTAAAAACTGGTGGCTCAAAATATTCGGTAAAGGCAAAAAAATTCGCGACATTTCTGTACCTGACAGCTTTTTACCGTATTTAGAGCGATATCGCGGCTGGAGAGGTTTGAGCGCTCTGCCCGGACGTCAGGAGAGATATCCTATTGTTGAGAAAATCCGCGGCGTTGGAGGCATGACTGGTCGTCAGCTATCCCGTCTGGTTCATCAGGTACTTGAACAGGCTTATGATGATATGAAAGCCATGGCCGGCGAAAAACAGGCGCAGATATTCCGGGAGGTTTCTCCACACTGGCTACGACACACAGGCGCCAGTCTGGAAATTGAGCGAGGTCGCGCGCTCAAAGATGTGTCTGAAGATCTGGGCCATGCCAGCATGGGAACAACGGATATGATCTATGTTCAAACAAGTGCCAAGCAACGGGCCGCAAGTGGCAAAAAACGGGAAGTCTGACAATGATGTAATGGCTGCCCGGGAGTTTCTTAGCACTGGGCAGACCCTGAGTCCGATCACCGATAATGTTTGTTTTGAGTAAGTATTGAATATTGAATTATGCCGGTCTGTTCGTTGCAGGGCGTCCAAGACCGGTTACTCTGCGCCCAGCTTGTTCCCTTTTAACAACCTACTTTCCTCTTCTCACTAGTCTTTCAACGAATCATGAATGCCATTCTCTCCACTAATCGCTCTCACCCTGATCAGGGATGTCCGGTCCAACCAGCCGGGCAAGTTGTTCCAGAGACTCCTGCCAACCCAGATAGCAGCTTTCAACGGGAATGACTGATGGAATGCCGGCCTGGACAATATGGATCTCTGTGCCACAGAACACCGTTTTGAAATCAATCGTGACCTGCATTTCACCAGGCAGACTGGCGTCATCAAAACGATCTGTGTGGTGGATGCGTTCATTGGGTACCAGTTCGACATACTCAACGGTAAATGAATGGCTGCTGCCAGTACCAAAGTTGATAAAAGACATACGATAGCCACCACCCTCGCGAATATCTATTTCATGGATCGCGCCGGTAAAACCATAAGGCGGCAGCCAGTATTCCAGAGCCTGTTTATCAGTGAATGCTTTGTAGACACGTTCCACAGGTGCTGCCAGTACCCGGTGTAACTTCACGGTATTGGTTTCATCAGACATATTCCTCTCCTGTTTTTTTTATGAGGTCAATTACGACGATCAGCGACTATTGTTCTGTGGCATGAGTTCTCTGACAGGACGAATTTCCACACAACCGTAACGAGCCGGTGGAATTTTCTCTGCCAGTCGAATGGCTTCATTCATGTCCCGTGCTTCCAGCATGTAAAATCCCGCCAGCTGTTCTTTTGTTTCTGCGAATGGACCGTCCGTCACCAATGCTTTGTTGTCACGCATACGCAGGGTGGTTGCGGTTTCTGTGGAAAGTAATGGCGCGCCATCCAAAAAGTGGCCGCTCTCGGTTAAGCCATCCACGCACGCCATGCACTCCTGATTGAGGCTGTCCCATTCCTGCTGGGACAATTGCTGCATTTTCTTTTCGTCGTAGTAAACCAGGCACAGATATTTCATCGTGTCATTCCTTACATCTCAGTCGTTTATTTTGAGTGGTTGCTTTTGGCACCTACCAGGGCAAACAATGCTCCCTGTGGATCAACACCCTTGATGATAAAGTCGCCACCAGGTATCTCATCAGGGCCATGCAGAATTTGTCCGCCGTTCTCGATAATGGCCTTACAGGCATCATCGATGTTGGCGCATCGAAAATAGTATTGCCACATGGGACCGTCTTCAGAACCGGGCATGAAAGCGCCTATGATTCCGTTGTGACGAATGAATTCGTAACTGCCCATTGGACCCATATCCATGTCACCATCTTTGCTCCAGCCGAATTCCTTGAAATAAAATGCTTTGGCGGCTTCCGGATCAGGAGTTGCCAGTTCATTCCAGGCACAGTGACCTACGCGAGGTTTGTCCGCCGCGAAAGCCTGGCTGGCTTCGTCGCCGATCGCATGCATGACATAAAATGGTGTGCCCTGCGGATCGGTGACCATGGCAATGCGGCCAACATCGGGAATATCAGAAGCTGGCATCAGAACCTGTCCGCCGGCAGCGACGATATGACTGATGGATTGGTCCACATCGTCAACACCGATATAGCCCAGCCATATCGGCATACTTCCACCCTGGCGCATTTCTGCGGTCAACTGCATCAGACCACTGACTTCTATTAACTTGCCTGTCTCCTCATCCCGGGCCTGAAGAATGCGGTAGTCCATATCGGGCTGGCCACTGTCGATGGCCTGCCATCCCAGAATTTCGCTGTAAAACGCCAGAGCTGCGTCATTATCGCTGGTTAATAATTCGTACCAGATGAAGGTGCCGTGTTGATCGGACATGGTGTTCTCCTTGTTTGGATAAATGTGTGAGTTACGGTTGATGTTCCAGTGTGACCACCGGTACGAAGCCACCGAAGATCATGCGTTTGCCGTCAAAGGGCATAGGATTCTGTTCCGGATCGAAACGTGAGTCGGTTTCCATCATTGCCATCATTTTTTCCATGCCGGCATCACGGGTCGCCTTGTCCGGCCATTCCACCCAGGAAAAGATGACCGCCTCGTCTTCCCGGGCCTGCACCGCACGGCGGAAATCGGTCACCTGGCCGTCAGGCACGTTATCTTCCCAGCACTCCAGAACACGGGTGGCACCCCACTTTAAGAAAACATCATCGATTGTTTCTGCGTGCCGGATAAAAGCATCTTTATTGGTATGAGGAACGGCAATAATAAATCCATCGATATAAGCCATGACTAAACTCCTGTGTCAGTGAATGGTTTTTATTCACTAGTCGTTAGCCAGATACGGATTTCGACAGAACCAGGTATTTATTTTTATTTTTTTTGCAACATGGCCAGACGCTGCTGCAAGAAGCGTCTCTCCGGTTCCTGCTTTACCAGATCCAGTGCCTGCTGATAACACTGGATTGCCTCCTGTGAACGATCAAGGCGGCGAAAAAGGTCTGCCCGAGCAGCATGCAGCAGGTAGTAATGCTGTAACTCCTTGTGATTTCTGAACGCATCAATGGCTTTCAGTCCGGCCTCTGGCCCATCGCGCATGGCCAGAGCCACCGCGCGGTTGAGTGCCACAACCGGGGAAGAACACTGACGCAGCAAAACATCGTACAGCCCGGTAATTTCCGCCCAATCCGTTGCAGCAGCGGTTGGCGCTTCCGCATGAACAGCTGCGATGGCTGCCTGCAAGGTGTATACGCCGGGCGGACCGGCTTTCAACGCCTGTATGACCAAATCACAGCCTTCCCGGATCTGGCTTTGATTCCATCGCGAGCGATCCTGCTCTTCCAAAGGAATCAGGTCACCGTCGACACTGGTTCGGCCATTGCGTCTGGCATCATGCAACAGCATCAGCGCCAGCAGGCCGGTTACCTCGGCATTGGGTAACAAATCCCGTAATAACCTCGTTAAGCGAATGGCTTCAGTTGCCAGGTCTCCCTGGATAACCTGAGTACCGCTGGATGCTGAATAACCCTCGTTGAAAACCAGATACACAACGGATAATACGGCCTCCAGACGCTCTGGCAGCGCATCAGGCTCGGGTACTTCATAAGGAATGCGGGCATCGCGGATTTTGTTTTTTGCCCTGACGATGCGTTGTGCCAGCGTCGGTACCGGCAATAAAAACGCCGCCGCAATGGCCTCAGTGGTCAGCCCGCACACTTCCCGCAGAGTCAGCGCAATGCGGCTTTCCATCGCCAGGCTTGGGTGACAACAGGTAAATATCAGTCGCAGCTGGTCGTCTTCGAGGGCGTCGTCGGCGTCCATTGACTGGATTTGCGATTCCATTTCCAGAGTTTGGGCAAGCTCTTCCAGGCAGCTGTCAAGGCGCGTACTTTTACGTAATTGGTCAATGGCCTTGAAGCGACCGGCAGATACCAGCCAGGCCCGGGGATTATCGGGAATGCCATCACGCTGCCATTGCGACAGAGCTGCGATAAACGCATCCTGCAAAGCATCCTCAGCCATATCAAAGTGACCGTGTAGCAGCCGGATTAACGTCGCCAGCACACGACGTGATTCAGCCTGGTAGACCTCGGCAATACGTTGTTCAAGAGAAGCGCTCATCTGTCTTATGGTTAAGTTGTTTTGTTTTGGACATAGGTTTCTGATCATTACATGTCATTTCAGGCTTGAGTAGTCATTTTTTAAGGGGGCATTTTCAAGTCCAGAACACCATCGGACATCCCACCTGCCACACCCTGAAACACAAAAATAATATTTGCTAAAACATATATATGGAAAATCATATATTTCTCTTTTATCATGCGCGCAAGGTAATAACACCAATGGTGAGGGTGTGAATGAGAGTTTTATTTATCTGTACCGGTAATTCTGCCCGTTCGCAGATGGCTGAGGCGGTGCTGAGGGATATGGCCGGCGATCATTTTGAGGTTTATAGCGCCGGGACTCATCCTGAAGAGGTCGATCCGCGAACGCTGTCCACTTTGGAGCGGGCCGGTATTCCAGGCGCTGACTTGCGCTCCAAGCATTCGGATGAGTTTGCCGGGCAATCATTTGATTATGTCATTTCGCTGTGTGACAAGGCGCACCAGGAATGCCGCCACTGGCCAGGCGCTGGTGTGGTCATGGCCTGGGATTTTCCCGATCCAAAAGCCAGTGATGATTCGCTGGCGTTTGCCCGCACACTGCATGAGATCAGCGAGCGCATCCGCTTGTTTGTGCTGGTCAACAGCAAGCAGGTCAGCGAATCATTCAAACCCCTCGCGCCGGTGGATTTCTATAAGGCGCTGGCAGATGAAACCCGTCTGAAATCATTGTTATTGATTGAAGCGAAAGGCGTGCTGTGCGTCTGCGATCTGATGGTGGCACTGGACGAATCCCAACCGAAAATTTCCCGGCATCTGGCGCTGCTGCGCAAGAGCAATATCGTCAAGGAACGCCGTCAGGGGCAATGGATGTATTACCGTCTCCACCCTTCCTTACCGGAATGGGCACGGCAAACGCTCGAAAGTACCTCTACACATAATCGCGATTATCTGGCGGATTGCCTGCAACGGCTTTCCTTATCCTGTCAAACCACGTGTGAACCCCAATCATGAAAATTCTGTATATCTGCACTCATAACCGCTGCCGCAGTATCCTGTCTGAGGCGATTACCAATCACAAAGCCGGTGGCCGGATTGAAGCCAGAAGCGCTGGCAGCCAACCCGCAGGAGAAGTCCATCCCCTGTCACTCAAATATCTCGCAGAAGCCGGTATCCCGACCACAGATCTGCGCAGTCAGTCCTGGGATGAGTTTGAGGATTTTGCTCCGGATGTGGTGGTCACCGTGTGCGATTCCGCCGCTGGTGAAGCCTGTCCGGTCTGGTTTGGCAAAACGCTGAAAGTCCATTGGGGGTTGGAAGATCCCTCCAAACTGAGCGGTTCGGAAGAAGACATCGCCGATGCTTTCCGGCACACCATTCAGCTCATCAGTGACCGGGTGGATGCGTTGCTGACCGTTGCCGCAATGGATAAAACCCAGTGGGCCGATGCCCTGGCAGCCTTGGGAGCGCACTCATGAGCCTCGATGATATGTCGTTACCGAGCCTGGATCAGTCCCAGTTCCAGGTGCCGGACAGCAGCCGGTTCAGCCGCCGGTTTTCCGAACATAAACCACGCTTTCTGTTGCTGTATGGATCATTACGTGCGCGCTCCTTCAGCCGACTGGTGGTCGAGGAATGTGCCCGATTATTGAGCCGGATGGGCGGCGAAGTGCGGATTTTCGACCCGCAGGGATTACCCCTGCCGGATAGCGAAGATGAACACCATCCCAAAGTGAAAGAACTGCGGGAACTGGTGATGTGGTCCGAAGGTCAGGTCTGGTGTTCGCCGGAACGTCATGGTGCCATGACCGGCATTATGAAGGCTCAGATTGACTGGATTCCTCTGTCACTGGGGGCTGTGCGTCCGACGCAGGGCAAAACCCTCGCAGTCATGCAGGTGGAAGGCGGTTCGCAGTCTTTTAATGTAGTCAATCAGTTGCGGGTATTGGGACGTTGGATGCGCATGATCACCATTCCCAACCAGTCATCGGTTGCCAAAGCCTTTTTGGAATTTGACGATCAGGACCGGATGAAACCTTCCAGTTACTACAATCGTATTGTCGATGTCATGGAAGAGCTGATGAAGTTTACCCTGCTCACCCGCGATAACAGCGACTATCTGGTGGACCGTTACTCTGAGCGGGTGGAAAGTGCCGAACAGCTGATGGCACGCGTCAATCAGCGGTCGATACAGGAGCAATGAAGCATGGGACTGTTTGAACGATATTTATCGTTATGGGTGGCGTTGTGCATCGCTTTGGGCGTGTTGCTGGGAAACCTGGCACCGGGCGTTTTTGGTCAGATTGCCGCCATCGAGTATGCCCATGTGAACCTGGTCGTGGCGGTACTGATCTGGCTGATGATTTACCCGATGATGATCCAGATTGACTTTACTTCACTCAAAGACGTGGGCAAAAAACCCAAGGGCCTGATACTGACACTGGTGATCAACTGGCTGATCAAACCCTTCACCATGGCGTTGTTGGGGGCACTGTTCTTCAAGGTGTTGTTTGTCGGCTGGGTGGACCCGCAATCGGCAGCCGAGTATATCGCCGGCATGATATTACTGGGCGTCGCGCCCTGCACAGCGATGGTGTTTGTCTGGAGTCAGCTGACCAAGGGTGACCCCAACTACACTCTGGTACAGGTCTCCATTAACGACATTATTATGATCTTTGCGTTTGCGCCGGTGACAGCGTTTTTGCTGGGTATCAGCGACATCCAGGTGCCGTGGGAAACATTGTTACTGTCGGTGGTGTTGTATGTGGTTCTGCCGTTGATCATCGGTGCCATTACCCGCAGTAAACTGGACAGAGCCAATGACCACAGCCGGCTGACGGCCTTTGTTGCAGCCTTCAAGCCCTGGTCAGTCATTGGCCTGCTGGCGACCGTGGTTTTATTGTTCGGATTTCAGGCGCAAACGATTCTGGATAAGCCGATGGTCATCGGTCTGATTGCCATACCGCTGCTGATTCAGACCTATGGCATCTTTGCAATTGCTTATGTCGCCGCCAGACAGATGCGCTTACCGCACAATATCGCTGCGCCAGCCTGCATGATCGGCACCTCGAATTTCTTTGAACTGGCGGTTGCCGTTGCCATTTCCCTGTTTGGTCTGCACTCGGGTGCGGCACTGGCCACAGTGGTTGGCGTGCTGGTGGAAGTACCGGTTATGTTGTCGCTGGTATGGTTCGCCAATCGTACCCGTCACTGGTTTGAGTGAGACGACCTCAAAGAGAAAGAGGAACACCAAGATTGAAATGTCTGTTGCAGGCGATCCGTCAGAATGAAGTTGAGCTAAGGGCATTTCTGCGCCGTCGGCTATCAACCGACGCAGCAGCGGAAGACCTGCTGCAGGAAGTCTTTCTGCGCGCCATTGCCCAAGGCCCGAAATTCTGTTCCGTCAGCCAGCCCCGTGCCTGGCTGTTTCGGGTCGCCCGCAACGCGATCATCGATTATCAACGCCGGGACCGGGAAACCAGCGAACTGTCTGAGGATATGGCGCATCCCGAGGAAGAACCAGCGCCCGTTGACCTGTTGACCGAATGTCTGGGCCGAAATCTCGCCCGACTGAATCAGACCGATCGCGACATCATCGAATACTGTGATCTGCTGAATATGACCGTCAAGAGCTATGCCGAACACCGCCAGCTATCACTATCCGCCGCCAAAGCGCGCTTACTGCGGGCCCGTCAGCGTCTGCGTACTTCACTGATCCGGCATTGCTCTGTCCGCTTTGATGAAACCGGACAAGTATGCAGCTTTACCGTGCCGCCTGCGGCATCCTGAAGCCAGCGTAAAAGCCCTCACAAAAACTCTCACTCCCCTGCTCTGACTGCTCTTATTCAGCGCGATACAAGCTCAAAAAAATCTGCATCCTTTTCTAGTGGCCTGCGTCTACTCTCATACATACCTTTCAAGGGCGTAAGCGATGTTGGGCATATTTGCAGATTTTGCCAGTTGGCTGGTTTATGACCTGGCCGGATTTTCCGCCACAACCCGGCTGGGCAGTGCTTTGCATTTTTTTGTGGAGGATGTCAGCAAGATTTTTGTGCTGCTGATCATCATGATTTATGTCATCGCGCTGTTGCGGGCATCACTGGATGTTGAACGGGTACGGGATTTTCTGGCCGGTAAACATCGTGGCATTGGTTACCTGCTTGCCTCAGGTTTTGGTGCCATCACGCCATTTTGTTCCTGCTCCAGTATTCCAGTATTTCTGGGATTCACCTCCGCTGGTATTCCGGTGGGTATTACCATGGCATTTCTGCTGACATCACCGTTGATCAATGAAGTTGCCATGCTATTGCTGCTCAGTCTGCTGGGCTGGAAATTCACCGTTTTATATGTGCTGGTGGGCATGGCGGTTGGCATGCTGGGTGGTCTTTTTCTCGATACGGTCCGGGCCGAACGCTGGTTGCAATCGTTTGCCGCCCGGGCGTTGCAGACCGCCCGAAGTTCTCAAACCAATACTCAGGCAGGCCCGGCTCCACGACTCACCTTCCGCGAGCGCCACGAGTTTGCCAAACGAGAAGCTCAGGAGATTTTTGGCCGGGTATGGAAATGGGTCATCATCGGGGTGGGCCTTGGTGCGGCGTTACACGGATTTGTCCCCGATGGCTGGATAGCCTCACACCTCGGAGCGGGCCAATGGTGGACCGTTCCCGCAGCGGTACTGCTGGGCATTCCCTTATATTCAAATGCGACCGGAGTCATTCCGGTTATGGAAAGCCTGATCACTCATGGCCTTCCCATAGGCACGACTCTGGCATTTTGTATGAGTACCGTTGCCGCCAGTTTTCCCGAATTTATCCTGCTCAAACAAGTGATGCAGTGGCGTTTGCTGGCCATTTTGTTTGGTATGCTGCTGGTGTCATTTACGCTGGTTGGATGGATATTTAATAGCCTGTCATTTTTACTCTAAGAGGAAGTTATCATGAAAATTATCAAAGTTCTGGGCAGCGGTTGTGCCAAATGCAAGAGCACCGCAACACTGATTGAAGACAGTGCCCGTGCGCTGGGTATCGAAGTGTCTGTTCAGAAAGTTCAGGAACCCGAAAACATTATGGCCTATGGCGTCATGTCCACGCCGGCGGTGGTCATTGACGAGACCGTAGTGCACAAAGGTGGTGTTCCGAATAAAGAACAGGTTATGGAATGGTTAGCATCGTAATTTATCCACCACTTAACCCGACATCAAACGCTGCCGGGTTAAGCAGATAATGCGAATCCGTCACCAGTGAAGCCTGTCCGGTCTGGTTCGGCAAAATGCTCAACGTTCATTGGGGGTTGTCGTTGCCATTCCCTTGTATGGCCTGAACTGGGACGCAGCATTGGCCACTGTGGGCGGGATGGTTGGCGTGGGGAGAAATCAAAGAGGAATACCAAAGATGCATAATCCGGCAAGAGTTCTGACTAAAAAGACCGCACTCTGTGTTGGCTAATTTTGCTTGGAATGACCAAGCCTCATATTAACTGCTGGAACAGCGCATCACTTGATTTCAGCCTTTTTCAGTCGTTAACAGATCTGACGAATTTGTTGTGAACAGGCCATCAGAGACCCTGCAAATTCCTGATTACCTGACACCCAACGACTGACGTTGAATGCCTCCTGATTTTGCCCTTTCGCTGTAGCGGATTTTTCGGTGCTACAGTCCTCTCACTTGCACAGTGAGGAAACGATTCTAACGCTTCCGTTTGCGGTTGGTTGGCCGGAGTAGAAACCAATCCGAAACACGGTTTTGTTAGTTTTAGTCCACCCACGCCGCAGACTCTAAAAATTTACAGTAACGAGCCGTTGCTCCTGCATCCAATATACTACCTTCTCTTTCCCTATGAGCTTCAACTCGGAGAAAATAGCCTTCCAGTATTTGGAGCGCGTTTAGACGAGCAATATCTTTTAGAAAATCTGATTCCAAATCAATATCATCAGTCACTATTGCCGTTAACTGCTTTAGCGCCCAAAGAGCCGACTCATCATCAAAAGCCTCTTCAGTCATCCAATGATCTAGTTCAACTTTTACATCTAGATCAGGGCAAAGCTCTTCCGAATACAAGTTCGAAGAAATAAGTAACGCTGATATTAGGATAAGCTTCTTCACATTCACCTTCAAAAACTAACGCCCAAAGCAGCGGCGCGCGTTAACGCGTCCAGCCCGCAGGGCGATGCTGCCTTTGCTTGTTATAACTTTAGTTGTGCTCATAGTTACGTAGGGCTTCATGGCACTTTGGTAAATTGCAATTGTTTTGAAGAATATATACCAACGTCTCCACAGACTCGGAAAGTTTGGCATTAGCCTGAGTGACTTCACCTGACTTTAACAGCATCTGAACTTCTGAGAGCGCCTTAAGATGGTTGATGGTATTGTCTGAAAGTGTTTCTTCGACGACAACACCTGACTTACGATCAATATACTCATCGATTGCACCTAAACCAAAATATCCTACGGCTGCAATAATTAGAAAGCTTGCCACTACCAACGAGATTACTTTCATTTAGTTCTACGATCTCTCATGAGTTATAACGCCGCCAACACAGGCCGAGCGGTAGCGAGGTCCAGCCCGTGCGCTTTTTGCATGGGCGTTTGTTATGTGTTTTTGACATGGTTGAATACCCAGGCTAGAGCAAATACAGAAAGAAATACCGGCGTAAATGCTGACAAACCCAATACAAGCCAATAGCCCAAATAAATTGTAGCCTCACAGGGGATTTCACACTGGGGGTTGTGCTGCCAGACACATACATTATTAAAAAACCAGCAATAACCCCAAGTAGCGCGCTTACAATTAGATTATATTTATTTGCAGCTATGTGACTCTTTATACTCATGGCTTTCCTTAAAATCACACTCACATTTTTCGTAATTAAAGCTACCACCTTGATCTAAACAGGCGTCTATTTTTGATTCAGCACATCCGGCAAGAAGGATGCAGGCTAAAATTGTGGCTCTCATAGCTCGACTACACATAACGCCCAAAGCAGCGGTTTATCCGCTGCCTTTGTTTGTTACATACTACCATCCAAGTGGGATATTTATTAAATCAGAGAATGCCCATAACACTGTACCAATTTTAAGCATTGTGAATTCCCACCCCCTCAGCTTTTTTGACCAAGTATCAAACATCTCTTTGAGCCAAGCCTTAATAAACCCTTCTTTATCAAGACCTACTAATTCACCACTTTCATAATTCTTTAGGTTTTCCAGTAACTCGATTGCGTCCTTTTCGTTAAACCCTGGCTTAATTCTCTCTAGCTCGTTCTTTTTCTTATGCACAAAACCCGATGCCCATACTTCAAAAAGCTTTTCCTTACCTATAAATTTAACCGTTTCTTCAAAACTCATGTTTCTAAGATCTAAATAGAAATCTTTATAAGCCATAGATATCGCTATCAATGTTATTACTGCCCCCGTCCTACCTAAGTGTGTAAAATCCTTAAACAAGATTGCGACTACAAAACCAATAATAAGAACTAAGATTGCAGAAATAATATATGCAATAAACTCTATGAAAAAATTAAAAACAGGAGAGTCTTTATCTAACTTCCATGTATCTTTATCTGACATTTGAACTCCATCTACTAATGGCACAACGCTCATTCGATATGTAACGCTCGTAACACTTGACCGAAAAAGCGCAGCTTTTTGGGGTCAAGTGCTTACGCTTGTTATGAGTTTTTGTCACTTGGATTTACCTTTTGGATTATGAATATGGCCAAGCATACAAAAAATACTATCCATAGAACTACTGCCGACACAAGCGAGATAATGGAGCCCTTTTCTGCTAGATGAAACAGTGCTTCATAACCAGACTGAATATTAATTTTTTCATACAGCCATTTAGGTGCTATTCCGTCATAACCACCAACACCACCCAAATCTCCGAGAAACGCACCGATATATAACATTGCAATTGACCCGAATAGTATGACAACGAGGTGCTTCACTTTCATTATCTCAGTTACTCATAACGCCTAAAACTGCGGACACGCCAGTGGTCCGCAGCTTTGTATTGTTAGAATTGTGCATGACTGGGAAACCACTGAACTTTGAATAACAATTGCCATCGGACAAACCCAATTCTTTGGTAACTTGGCACCCAGTTTAACGATTGGATACCACCTGATTTTAACTTTGCACCGTAGCGGATTTGACTGTGCCACGAAACCATAATTTACTTGAATGAAGAACCAATTCTAACGCCTAGCACAGGGGTGGAACGTAGTTTTGTCCCTTGCTGCTGATTGTTATGTGGACCGCTCGGAAATCTCAACATCTCACCAACTATATTTTCCAAATCCTGACGCTGAAGTGATCGTCCGGATACTCGCGTTTAACATGAATACTCGATATTTCTACACCAAACAGAGCTTTCTTTAGATTGACGTTCACTTTGTCACTTTCATATTCGGGAATCACAAGAATCATGTATTTTTCAATATTTTGATCCGATATGCCTTTCAAACGCACAACATCCTTTAGCAAAGATCCTTCTTCAGGATTCACGGAGTCTAGATGAGACTGCGTGACGATAGTCTTGTCACTATTTATGAACTCAGAAATGTTACTTCTTCCCGCTATATTTTTATTCGGAAAGGAAGTTGCGATTATCTTTATTTCCCCAACCATGGCTTGAGGTGACGAACTACTTCTTGGCCTAAACCCATGCAAGTCAAGAGCTTTACCGCTGCTACCTATCTTGTATGAATTTACCATGAAATCTTTGTCTTCAGATTGACGAAACATCTCTCCCTGAAGCCAACCTTCTCTGCATCCTTCTGCGTACATTACCTGACCGATTTGCGATGCATTTCGATCAAAAAATTCGCAAAATACATTCATCCACTCGGTTAACATGAAGTCTCCTCAAAACTAGCCGTTATATATTTCAATTTTGAACGCACTGAGCCGAGACTCACCCGATCCCATAACGCTTTGCTTTGGGGCAGCTGAAACATAGCAAAGCGGCGTGTAAGCTGTCCCAGCCACGAAGTGGCGATAACAGCAACTTGTTATGTGTTGTTGCCAAAACCATGCTACGAACTTCCTTTTACTAGCCTACACCAAGAATAATACGTTGCAGCCAGCAAACCCAACGTGGCTAATAATGTTAATAGTGCGCCAGGAATCAAAACACCGGATGCACACTCTGAGGCTGGAAGTACATCGCTGCCAGACCTGTAAAAAGCAAAAAGACCAAACTCTTCTTTGTGGCCACATGCGCCATCCCAGACTTCGGATGAAACGGTAAATAATACCAACAACGCGAATACCGCGATGATTGAGATTATTCCAAAGAACATTTTCCCTTTCATGATTCTCCGTCAGAACACATAACGCCGCCAGCATGGGCGAGCAACTTGTTGCGAGTCCAGCGTAGCGACATGGCTGGCTTTGTTAAGTGTTTCTATACCAGGCATCACTTGTGTACTCGTTTGGTATTTTTTGTTCGCCTGGATCATCAAAACCAAGCTTCTCTAATTCATCAAACCACAAATCTCTTTTGGATTCAGGCAGCTTCGTACCGCACCACGGACAAAATATGATAGCTATTGAAGCAGAACCACCATCATGAATGATTAAGCCATACTCGTCGAATTTTGATGTGTAGCTTATAAGAACATCGGGACATGAATAAATATCTTCGTGTAACTGGCAATCCAGCTTGATTGCGCCTTCCATCCGTTCGCAACAATGTTTATTCATGATTCACACTTAACGCTGTGCTAAACGGCGAGCGTTAGCGAGTCCGGTGGAGGCCACGCTTTTTGTGGCCGGAACGAATTTGAGCGGTTTGTTATGTGTTTTTCTCACTGCTAGAACCTTGCACAAAAAATTTAAATACTAAAAGTATCGGCAGCAAAACAACTGACCAAATAGTTGATAGGAATAGGATTGCCATGAGAATGGATATGCCGCCTCCCTCAAGCTCAAAATTAATGGCGTATGCGGTAACCAAAGATAAACCCACACATAAAAACGTCATTTTAATAGGCGGAAAGTAATACTTTTCAGGAAGCCATTTAGCTGACAATGACCAGACCAGTAAACATGGCCCAGCGGAAAGACATGCTAATAAAGCTACTATCCCTGCGAATACTATTATTTCCAACTACTGAACTCTCCCCGACACATAACGCCTTGCTCACCGGAAAATTAGGAGCGCAGCGAGTAAGTTTTCCGAGTGCAGCAACTTGTTATGAGCTTTTTAGGTTTGGGTTATCTTCCAATATTTTCTCACGTAAAAAATCGTCAGATACCTTATCAAAAAGCTCCTGTGCTTCATTGATCATTCTTGCCTTATAAAGAAGGTTGACCATTTGATGAGTCGCTGCTCCGGCATAGAACTCATCTGTTATTTCCTTTAAATATTCTTTGGCTTTTTCTACGCGCTCAACAATTCTATTTTTACTGTACTCATCATCAATATCATCTGTTAAACATTCTAGAGACTTGCAAATGATTGTTACTTTTTTAAGCAATTGCACTTCTATATCATTCTGTTCTTCAGTTAAATCAGGGGCACTTAAACTTTCAGGCTCATATACTGCATCTTCGCCCAATTCACCGACTAAATCAGGGTCAATACTATGTGCAAAATCAACCAAATATGAACCCATTTTAGCCAATTCACCAGCATCAATATCCTCAATTGGCAAATACAATGGATTGGGGTCTAATTCAATTTTTCCTGTGCGGGTATATGCGCCATATATTTCAAGATGGTTATCTACCTTTGAAATATACAATTTATCGATAGCAGATAAATATGGATACTTCTTAGAACGGCCTTTTGAAATTCTTTCGTACATTATCCCAGGGAAAAAATTAAATTCAGCGTCTTTTTCCAACTGTGATAGCCTTGTCACCGCGCGTTCATATTTAGATTTTTCGACAGATAGGACAAAACGGTAAGCAACGAAGCAGCCAATAGCAAAACAAGAAACTGCTGTAATTATGTAATATCCCATTGTCTCTCAATCCCTCCCGGACTCATAACGCCCCGTTCACCGGGCCAGCGTAGTGGAACACTTTTTTGTGGTAAAAGAGCGCAGCGATACCACAAAAAATGTGGAACGTAGCTGGCTCCGCGTGCAACGGATTGTTGCATTGCTTACCGTGACCAGTTTTACTTCTGTTGGCACTCCAAGGTATTCGTACACTGCCCGTACCTTTTTTACAAAATTCTCATCTCTCGATAGTAGCAAATTACAAAATGAAGCCATCGATGCGTGACTATTATCGCTCATTGCTGCAACAAATCGTCTTTCTTTATGAACTTTAGAGTCGGGGAAATAGCCAATAGTGTTAAGCATGTTGTACATACCGGCTATCTTTTGGTGCTGATGGTAAGGCCTATCAGGGTAAATAGGGTTAATTCGAATCTGAAAAAAATCTTCTAAACTATTGATTTGATCGTTTTCTGACAACCTAGCTTTAAACGTATCCCATATTTTTTCAATCACTTTCGGAGGCTCTATATTATTTAGCTCCTTTGGACCTATACCCACTGACTCTCTGTAGGACTTTATTCCATTCCACTCCTTCGTGTCAGGAATGTCTTTTGACATAGTATTTTCAATCTCTTGAAGTGTAGATTTAAATTGTTCCATCATTGATTTAGAGTACTCTTTAATCTGCCCCCTCATTTCATCAGGAAGTTCATCAGCGTTATCGAGCATCCCGCCCATAAGTTGAGAGAAGGCAGCTACTTGCTCATCATGAATATCTGAAATGCTATCACCGGACCTACCGCCGGAGAATTTGAATAGCCACTGGTTCATTGAATTTTCAATGTTTCCATATTCATTATCGTTACTACAGTACTCTTCAAATGCTTCGAATACGTCCCTGCTAGTGATGGTTGCTTTATCTGTGATAATGAAGCCGGGTTGTTCAACAACAATTTTTAAGTGACACGAACCGAGATCTTTTATGATATTTAGAAAATCGTTTTCATAGCCGGTAGATCGCCTTACCTCTTTGAGAGTTTCGTCAGAATAAACAATCTGGAACTTATCCATTAGCTTCCGCCCAAAACTACCCATCCCATTCTTGACAAAAAGATCGAGGATATTTTGATCTAGGTATAGTGTCGGCTTTCCTGAATATTGAGGTATTGAATCCATACTTATCTCAGGTTGCATAACGCCTAAAACTGCGGACACGAAGTGGTCCGCAGCTTTGTATTGTTAGAATTGTGACCACTGAACTTTGAATAACAATTGCCACCGGACAAACTCAATTCTTTGGTAACTTGGCACCCAGTTTAACGATTGGATGCCACCTGATTTTAACTTTGCACCGTAGCGGATTTGACTGTGCCACGGAACCATAATTTACTTGAATGAAGAACCAATTCTAACGCCGCGCTTTGGGGCGGACCACGCACTGGGCCGTCCCAGCAGCCAAAGGCTGCGACAACAGCGCTTTGTTATTGGTTAAATATTTGTTTAATACAGAGCCAGATTTGCGCGCGGCACGACACAAAAGAACGAGGCCACTACACGCAAAACCAAAAACGAAGTATACCGAACGGGATTGCCGAGCAAAGGCACAGAGCCAAAGGGCCACCGGGCCCACGCGATGAACTTGTGAGTGGTATGAACGCCAGAACGAGCGCACTGAACGACTGGCGTTTAGCGCCAGGAAAGTGTTTAACGAAGCCACACTCAAACCAAAACGAGCAGACAACACTAAGCGCATGACAGAACTTAAATACTGGGAGCCGGTAAATAGATTTAATTTTGATGCGAACATCGTATTTCCTTTACGAATACCAATAACGCCGCGCTCTGCGGCAAATTTGGAGCGCAGCGGAAAATTTTTCCGTCAGCGGCGCCTTGTTAGATTTTATACTTTAGAACCACATTTTCTATCAGGTCTTGAATGAATTCTGTAGCCTTTAATTCAGATATCGATATCGCAGATGGATGCGCACTTGAATTTCTTGTTCCAAGCTTTTCTTCAAGTATTTTTCTTACATCATTGGTGATTATTTTCGAGGAGCGACAAAATTCAATGAACTTTCCTTCGGGTATTTCTGTAAAATCATCTATTGTTGTGATTTTTAAAATTTTGATTCTTTTGTCAGTGTTAGCGGCAAGGACTGAGTCGAATTCCATTTTTTTATGCTTGAATATGTATTCATATAAATGATTAACCGTCAATATCCATGCCAATACAATACTTGCACGCTTTGCTCCTATTTCGTAACAATCAATTGCCTCTTGAAGAAAACTTCTTTGATGAGAATTAGCTATATCTTCAATCAAATTTCTCAAAAGAAATGAAGTCTCTTTCTTCGAAGGTCCGGTGCTTAGCGTTTTCTGTATCTCCAGCTCGACTGCACGCTCAAGAATGTAGCCACTAGACTTCTTTATGAATTTTTTCCCTTTGCCTCTTTTGCATTTTTGAGATAGATATGAGGGGATATTCGAGTACGGTTCAATCCTCAACACATCGAAGCATTCTTTTAGCTGTTTGCTGGTAGCAGTTTCCTCTTCATTAACTACAGTAATAAAATAGGCGAAATAATCTATTAACTCAGCCTTTCCTAATTCATTAAAATTTTCAATCTGTAGGATATAGCTTTCAAGCTTCTGCTTCATTTATTCACTTCACCTTTTTCTTGGGAAGCTCTCGCTCAATATAATCTTCACCAATATGGTGAAGACCTGAATTTGTCCCCTCTTTTGTAATATAACTTGCTAATGCCAAGTTTGATAATACTGAAGTCAACCTCTTGGGTGCTTTTTCATTCACTGTTCTAAGCCCTGTGAATATTTCATCTTTAGTTAAATGTTCTTTGTCTGTATTTTTGATTAACCAGTAGATTACTGTCAGCACATGATTCGATTGACCTGAAGGACTCTTTTCTGCATAGAAGTCTTTAAAAGCTTGCCGCTGATCAGCATTTAAGCCCAACTCTACAGTCTTGAATGTCTCAGGCTTTGTCGAAGAGGTTTTCTTGGGCTTTAGGGCAGCCTTTTTCTTTAATTCTTCCGCTCCATTCTCTCCACTTATTTCGCTTTCAGGACTTACTTTTTTTTGAGCGTCCGTCTCCGGGCTTTCACTTTCAGAAAATTGTGATTTAGCATCGATCAAAGATGGTAGAAAGCTCTCTAATCTATCAAAAATAGCGTCGAGCGATTCGCTATTCGCTTCGATATTCACAGCTCCGTTATTCAAATCGATATTTATCTTAACGATGTCTGACATATTCTCTCCTTATGTGTGATGATAAATCTAACGCCCGCCACAGCGGCTAAAAATGAACGCCAGTGAATTTTTAGTCCAAAGCCCGGAACGGGCTGGCTGCTGGCGATTGTTATAAGTGATTGTATTTACCCCGAGACAAACCCAATTCTTTGGTAACTTGGCACCCAGTTTAACGATTGGATACCACCTGATTTTAACTTTGCACCGTAGCGGATTTGGCTGTGCCACGGAACCATAATTTACTTGAATGAAGAACCAATTCTAACGCTTCAATCAGCCGCCGCGTCAGCGGTCGGTTGTATTGACTTGTTAGAAGATTGTTGGATGTATTCGGCTATTTGAGAAAATACGAGCAGCCCAAGTAGCGATGCCTTCTTATCAAACTTGTCAATTGTGTTTTCTCCATGAGCAATGGAATGCCTGCTGACCAGATTATCATCATCTGTAACACTGAAGTCCTTAAAGTAACATTCTTCCAGGTAGCGTTTGAATTTATCAGGAATAAAGGTCGTGAGTGCCGAGATACTTCTGAGGGTCTTTTCGGTAATGTGCTCAACAAGTACTTTTTGCTGACGCCCCTCCTTTTGAGGGTTGTCTGCAACAAAATCCTTCCTAATCAAAGCTTCAATTTTTGGATATATAATTGACGATGAACTCACAAAATCGTCCTCTTTATGCCGAGATAAAGACAATTCCAAAAAGCATACGAATGGTGAAAGGTTTTCATCATTAGCCCATACTTGCATTCTTTCTTCTATATAAAGAAGAGTATCACTCTCTATTTTGTCAATCAGCTCATTTATATTCCATTCGGCCCTTGCATAACTAACAAGTGATTCCACAGTAGAAACCTTCAGTGCGTAGAATGGAAACCAATTTTGTCTTAAAATATTATCCCAGTCTGAGGCCGATATTTTGTGGATAGACCCAAACGACAGATAAGAAAAGTATGACCCTAAAAGCTTTTCTACATCGTACTCAATTTTTCTATCCAATTGATCATCTAATGGAGAAAAGTCAAAAATATAGGCCTTATCCCACCCAAGTGATAGTATGCAAAAATAGGCCTGATCTTCAGGAAATTTAATACCACTTAATTGTATGCGTTCAAAACCTGAAATATCATCCTTTCTGAGAGCCTGCCCTTTTTCAATATTTTTTGCTTTAACGAATGCCTGTCCATAAACTTCAACTTCATTGATATATACCTTGGCCGTCAAGTCCTTAGAAATTTGTACAACCATATTTTTTATATCGCTGGGTTGAAACTCTTCTTCAAGCATTGACAAAATGGTTTGGGGAAAACCATTAAGGTATTTTAAATGAAGATCACCATCTTCTGTTGAGGTAGCACCAGAGACCTGAACCTGAACTTTTTCGCCTCCTTTTGCGACAGAGACGGAATAGCCTGCAATTCTCTCTTTTAACTGAATCTCATACATACAACATCTTCCCTAGCATACTAACGAATTGATCTTCTAACAGTTATTCTACATCCGCTGACAAAATATCCAGAAGACGCTTTTTCCTGAGCAGCTAAACTCACTCAGTCTCATCAAATCCCATCAACATAGGCACACAGCTCATTTCTGTCAATTTCGCTCGCCGGATATTCGGTCTGGAGACGCAGTATCCAGAAAAATCGGTCGCCTGCAGGCCACTGAATTCATGGCTTTATAGAATATCCATGATACTTAACCAACCAGACAAGTATCGTATTTTCAGCTCATTATTCCGGAGATTATGTCTTCAGACCGAATATCCAACGAATATCTGGATACTGAGTCTTAAAAACATAATTATTTATGATGTTTGCCACAAAAAATATGCACTCACTCAGCCTGGACACCCACGAAAACGTACGCGGCGAAGCCTATTACCACTGATACACACTCAGGAATACACCCATGATGACCAACCAAACCCTGCAAGCCTTACGCGCCCTGAAACTTACCGGCATGGCCGATGATTATCACAGCCCGGTACGCACGAAGAACTGGGATTCGACGAACGGTTAGCGTTACTGGTGGATCGGGAAACCACCCACCGCCATAACACTAAAATCAGCCGCTTACTCAAGGCGGCCAACCTCAAACTCCAGGTGTACCCGGAGGATATTGATTACCAGCACCCGCGAGGGCTGACGAAAAGCCAGTTGGCCGATCTGCTCAGCAACCAGTGGATACACCAGCATCACAACGTCTTAATCACCGGGCCAACCGGATGTGGCAAAACCTACCTCGGCTGTGTACTGGCGACTCAGGCCTGTCGTCATGGCTTATCCGTGCGTTACTTCCGCACCTCACGACGGATGGAAATGCTCAGCATTGCGCATGGTGATGGCCGCTTTGCGAAGCTCATCCAGCAACTGGCCAAAACCGATCTGTTGGTGCTGGACGACTGGGGTCTGGAGAAAATGACGCTGAGCCAGCGCAACGACCTGCTGGAAATCATGGAAGACCGACACGGCCTGAAATCGACGCTGATCACCAGTCAATTACCGATTACGCAGTGAAGTTGATCACTCAGGTTGTTAATATCCACACGAACGCGTTACGGGATTAGGGTGATCAAATAATTCCGGAACGGGTGATCACGTTCGCCAGAATACGCAGCTGAAGCGGCAGAGGTTGCAAATGACAGTCAGTCCCAAGTAAATGCCGGACAAATCTCACTGCAGAAAACGGTCAATTCAGTCAGCAAACTGTCCGCATTGTTAGTGGAATCGGACAAAGAAATGACCACACTAACAGATGAATCTAAAAACATATAAAGCATTCTTGACACTATAAGGGGTATAGCAGAACAAACGAATTTATTGGCATTGAACGCAGCAATTGAAGCTGCCAGAGCTGGTGAGCAAGGTCGAGGGTTCGCTGTGGTTGCAGATGAAGTCAGGACACTGGCCAGTCGCACTGCTGATTCTACTGAAGAGATATCAAAGTTACTCAATGGGCTTCGTCAATTGGTCGCAACCGTTTCTTCAAAGATTTCCGAGAGTCTCTCAAACGCGGAGGAATCCAGGATTTTGACCTCAGAACTGGAAGGCACCCTGGGACAAGTATTCGAAAGTATCAATGCAATCAAGGACATGACCGCGCAAATTGCTACGAGTGCAGAAGAACAGCATCAAGTGGCGGAACATATTAATCAGAACATCGTCAATATAAAGTTAACGTCTACCGATACAAACGTCATCGCCAAAAAAGCGAATGGCGTCTCTGATGAGTTAAAAGAATTCTCTGATAACCTTACTTCACTTGTAGGGAAGTTCAAAGTCTGAACCGCCTATGGTGTCATGTTCACGCCGGCGGCGGTTATTGACGAAACAGAAGTGCACACAGAATAAACAGCAGATCATGGCCTGGTTGGTGCCATGATCTGCTCGTCCATTTAATCCGACTGCCATGTTAAGTGAATGCAATTATTCAGGCATTGCACCTGCTGTTATTTTGGTCCGCAGTCTGATGACTTTCAGTGGTCCACCACTGGCCAGATAGACGCCGGCTGAAATCGCAAAAATACCTGCCCACCCCACTATCGTTGGCAACTCATGCAGCACCGGAATGGCAATCAGCGCAGATAGCGCCGGTACCAGAGCGCCAAACGTCGCGCCCGCTGAGGCTCCCAAAAGAGTGATGGCACGACCATACAGGAACAACGACAGAATGGTGGCCACGATGCCCTGGAATGATGCCTGAAACAGCACATCCGCCATCGGGGCCTGAAGGATCTGCAGCCCTGAAGTCAGGAAGTACCAGGGCAGATAGAACACTGCCGATCCCACAGAAACCAGAGCCGCTGCATGCAATGGCTTAAGTCCTGAACGTTTGAGCACCAGGGTATAGCAGGCCCACATTAACGAGGCATTCAAAAACAACACCACTCCGAGCAACCGTTGTTGATCCGACAGCATAAGCTCAAGACCCGTGATCACTAGCACTCCCAGAACAATGAGCAGATACCCGGCTTTTCTGGTGAGCGAAAACACCTCTTTAAAGATGGCAGCGGATAGCAGGCCTACGAATAGCGGCATTACCCCTGGAATTAACGCCCCACCCTGTGCCGCCGGTAACCAACGCAGACCGGTGGAAGCCACCAGCGCGTAAGGAGCCCCTGCGCCACAGATGAGAATCGCCAGTTGCCACAGACGTATTCGGTCACCACCCAGACCATGTTTTAGTAAAACCGGCAACAATAATAATCCGGCAGTACCGAATCTCAGTGCCGTGACATCTTCGGGTGACAACGAAGTGGTCACGCCTGCCCGGGTTGCGGACATCCACCCGGCCCAGATACTGACCGCTGCCAGCCCGCTGATTGCGCCCGTCAGGTAACGGGATTTACTGATATGAGTGTCCATGCTGTGCTCCTGTGTAAGCTGATGACCGATCAACCGCAGCTTAAGAACACATACGACATGAGTAAATTGATTAATTTGAAATCAGGTATGAGCAATACTAATATCAGGCCGACTGAGCGTTTCTGCCCTATTCATAAACACCCGTATCAGGAACACCAAAATGAATGAATCAAGCATCAACATCACCATGCTACGGGTGCTTTCGACATTGAGCGAAACCCGCAATTTCAGCCGCGCAGCAGACCGTCTCTGTATTACCCAATCCGCCATCAGCCACGCCATTCGTGGACTGGAACAGGCTGTTGGTGTCCCGCTGGTCACTCGTGGCAATCGGGGCATTACCCTGACCGCTGCCGGTGAAGAGGCGGTGGCCCATGCTCATCGCGCCCTTGAAGCGATCAACAGCACCTTGAATATTGGTCGCCAGCCCATCGAAGGACACCTGCGGCTGGCCTTAATCAATAGTGCATCGATCAAAATTGCCCCCGCCACTCTGTCCCATATCAAACGCCGTTACCCAAAACTGAATATTGACGTGCTGCTGGGTACCGATCAGGAAGTGGCACTCTGGGTGGAACGGGGTACTGCGGATTTAGGGATCAGTTACGATCCGGGAAACTGCCACCATCAGGCACTCCTGGAAGACGAATTTATTGCAATCAGCGGCCAGGGATCGGGTCTGTCCGCCGGCACAGTCCCACTCGCAGAGCTGGATCAGAAACCATTTATTCTATCTACCGGCGGCTGTGCCCCCATTCTGTTTCAGTTATTTGAACAATCACATATCCAGCCGGATATCATCATGAAAGCAAGCGATATGGGCACTCTGGTGGCACTGGTCAGCGCCGGATATGGCATATCCATCGTCCCCTCTTTTTCGCTGCAACACTTTGCAGATACCCCGGTCACACGCCACTCCCTGGTTCCGGCGATGCGGCATTCATTATCGTTGCTACAACCCCCTCAACCACAGCAGAAATCATCTGCAGCCGTTGAGGTTGTCAAAGAGATCATAGTTGGTGTGATGAATAATCATTGACGGCTGAACACTGTCCGACGGTTATGCCTGGCCACGCGTCCCATCAAGGGATAAAAACTCCTGCACAGTCGCCATCACCGCCTTCTCACTTTGCCCGGCATCGATAAACAGATGATCCCCTGGAAATACGTTAATCGTGAACGGCGCGTTGGTGAGTGTCTGCCAGGCCATCATGTCGGCATAGGAAACCTGTAGATCCCGGTCTCCGTGAAAGGCTGATATGGGTACCGGCAGGGATGTGATTGCGTCCGGATCGAAAGTGCTGACGGTTTGCATGATGGCAACGATGGCGTGCAGTTGCGTGGCGATCTGTTCGGGTGTTGTTTGGCTAAGCCCTACTTCGCGGGTGACATTGTGCTGTTGTTCGATAATTTTGTTGACCAGCTCATCATTCTCTGGCGCCAGAATGTCGTTCAATGTTGGCAGATGATCAATGCCGGCCTGTGCATAACGTTGCTGGGCATGATGGATCACAGGGTTGGGATTAATGGTCGGTGCACTGAAGGCGCTGACAAAAATCCGTTGTGGCAAAGGTTTATTCAGACGTTGCAGGTACAACGCCCAGGTGTAAGCAATTAATGCTCCGGAGCTGTGACCGAACAGTGCAAATGGCTGTTGCAGATCTTTGGCGAGAATATCCGTCAGTACTTCAGCGATTTCCCAGGCACTTTCTATCGGGCGCTCGTTGATTCGGTCACCGTGTCCGGGCAGTTCTATAGGACAAATCTGAATATCATCGGTCATTTGTTTTACCCAGTGACTAAACACCGAAGACGAAAGATGCCCATACGGAAAGCAGTAAAGGGTCAGTCGTTTTTTCGCTTGTTGTTGACCGCGTACCCATTGTTGTTTGTTCCGCGAAAACGGCTTTAATGACCGGCGCAGTGGCCAGGAAGAAGTCTGTCGGTGGTTCTCACCCGTTGCGGCGGATGCTTCAAGAGTGTTCAGAAGATCGTTAACGGTTTTGTTGAACAGGTTATCGATGGGTTTTTGGAGCTTATCCAGAATACGCTGAACACTCATGATCATCAGCGAATCCATACCCAGATCGATCAACGGAACATCGCATTTTACCTTTTCCGGTGGCATTTCCAGTCGTTCGGCGATGTAAACCAACAAGTCGTCAGGTGTCATTCCGGCCGCCGGATTCATGTTATTGATGGGCGCATGAGTGACGGCTGTCCTGCTCAGTCGCTTCAACTGAGTGTTCTGGCAATCGATCCATATATGATGATCTGCGCTTTCAATACGCCAGGATACTGAAAACTCCGAGGCTTCTGAATCAACGATAGACAGTATGCGGTTATGCAGTTGGTAATCCTGCTGATGGCTCAAAGGTCCTCGTATGCGAATGCCAGACATTTCCGTTGTCATATAAGGTGTTTTAATTGATGCATCGAGCATCATAAACGCCGGTTGTAACACCGCATCCAGGAAACCGGGGTGTGCCCCGAGGGCATATCTGTCTGAATCGAATGATAACGCCAGTCCGGAAAGACTTTCAGTCTCATCAATTGCACAGTGTTTAATGGCCCTGACAAACCCTGTTCCGGGCATGCCCATGGATTCGTAACGATCATAAAAAGTTTTCTGACTAACTGTTGTGCGACTGACAAAATTGCCATCGCTGGCATCGCCATCGACAACATGGTTGTGCGGCAAAACGGATGCCTGTGCAGCCAGTATCCATTCTGCATCCGGTTGCACTGTTTTGAAGTAAATATCAGTCTGATAAACCTGGTCTTCCTGAGCCGTGACGAGCAACTGGATTTCGGTATTCAATTGCGAGGAAATAAACAACGGTTTCAAAAACCGTATCTGATCAAGGTAGATCTCCGTGGTATTGAAATGGTTGGAAAATACTTTGTATATGGTTTCCAGATAGAAACCGATATGAAAATTGCCGGTGTCTTCAATACCTTCGAGTTTGCCTTGTTCAATCACCAGCGTGACCCGAAATAATTCCGTGGGGGTATCGGTTAACTGATAGTCCAGAAACGCGGAACCGGTTTTTACAGATGCCGGGTCAACGTTGTTGTCAGGCCGATCCAGCCAGCAGGGTGACAAATTAAAGTCATACAGTGGGTAGTCCTGCAAAGCGTTTGCTGTTGCCGGCTCTGTGTCATTCGCGGCATTTTGCAACAGGGCAAAACCATTTAAACCCCCAAACCCGAATGAACTGACACCGGCAATTCGCTCATCGGCAGACCAATCAAGCACTTCTGAAGGCAACTGAAAAGCATTGTTGTTGAAGTTCAACAGCGGATTAACGGTTTGCAGATGATTATTTCCGGGAATCTTGCCGAGATAAAGACACAATGACGCCTTGATCAGACTGGCAATACCAGCAGCAGGTTCCAGATGGCCGATATTGGTTTTAAGACAACCCAGCACACACGGATTTGCAGCCGCCCGCCCAGCACCGACTACATTGCCCAAAGCTTCAATTTCAACCGGATCCCCCAGGTAAGTACCGGTGCCATGGGTTTCGACATACCCAATGGTTTCGGGAGCAATATTGGCCTGTTGGCAGGTTTGCCGGATAACCGCTTCCTGAGCCAGACCGTTCGGTGCAGTCAGACCATTGCTTCTGCCATCATGATTAACATGACAAGCTTTTATGAGGGCGTAGGTTCTTGCAGGTCCGGGCAAATCTTCCGTAACTCGTTGCAGCACGATGACCCCTGCCCCCTCGCCCGGCACATAACCATCAGCACGCTGATCAAAGGTTTTGCATTTGCCATCTGCGGCCAGCATATTGGCATGTTGCAATAATTCGGTGGCTGCCGGGTTCAGGTTCAGACTGACCGCGCCCACCAGTGCAAACTGAATGCGCCCTTCCTGTAAATACCGGTAAGCAACATCCAGGCTTGCCAGCGAAGAGGAACAGGCCGAATCCAACACCATGCTTGGGCCTTCAAATCCATAGTGATATGAAATCCGGTTGGCGGATATCGCACTGGCATTCCCGGTGGCCATGAACAGAGCATTTTCCGGATTGTGCAGACCATCCAGCGACAAATACTGACTGGCATAATGGGACATAAACACCCCGGTCCGGGAGAATTCCGGATGCTTCTGTATGCCGGCATCAATTATGGCCTGATGGGCATTCATCAACAGCAGTCGCTGTTGCGGGTCCATGCACTTGGCTTCACGCGGGGAAATTCTGAATAGCTCCGGATCGAACAGCTCAATGTCATCAAGATAGCCGCCGTAAATGGTTTCAATATCGCTATCCGAAGTCTGTTTCCCGAGTCCCTGCAAACCGAGTCTGGCAGCTGGATAATGGCCGACAGCATCATAACGATTCAGCAGCTGTTCCCAGAACACCGGTAGACTGGCCGCGCCTGGCAGCTGACAGGCCATACCGATAACGGCAATATCGCAGCGCTTTGAGGACTGTTGCCGGGATAATTTTTCCAACCGTTGGTTAAGCTGGTTAATGGTTGTCAGGGCTTCCTGCAATAATGCGTCTTGAGTCATAAGTCAGTCTTCTATTCGGTGTAATCGAGCAGTTTTTCTGAGTGCTGCAATGCTGCCCGTAATTGTCGGGCAACGTCGGAGTGCTGCATTTCCGGCTGATCAATCGGGTCGTTTTTGCCGCGCACTGCCAGTTGACCGGATAAGTACCGGGCCAGGCTGGCAATGGTTGGGTGGCGAAAACTGATCGAAGGGGAAATATCCATTGTCAGTTGGGCTGACAACGTTCTGAAAAACGGAATGGCGTTGATGGAGTCCAGCCCCAGGTCAGCGAGATTGGCGTCTGCGGCAGTCATTTCAATATCCATGATGTTCTTTAAGGCATCACTCAGATATCGGGTCAAAGACTCCACCGAACCGTTACCCTGATAGCGGACAGAATTGACACCATTACCAGCCGTGTGATCAGCATCATGGCTGCCTGCCGGAGCAATGGGCTCAACAGCATGCAACTGATCCATGTGGCGGACGTACTCGCTGAAGAATGGCTGTGTCCGGATCTTGTCATTGAGTCGGGAAAACCGTTGCCACTCGACAGCAAACACAATGCTCGAAGGAATCGCCTGCTGCAACAGGGTTTTCAATAACTCTAACGCGACTTCTGGCTTCAGCATCTGCACACCAATCGCATCCATGAACGCCTGGTGATCATGCTCACCGGCCATGCCGGCTCCCGCCCAGTCTGACCAGCGTATCAGCTGCACCGGTCGCTGTTGTTGCAGGCGCCATTCGGCCAGCGCTTGTAGCGAGGCATTGGCTGCGGCATAAGCACTGAGACCGCTGACCTGCAGCCCCTCGACCGCTGAAACCGAAGAAAACAGACAGAAATAACGCAGTGGATCATTGGCCGTGATTCGGTCCAGAACCATCGCACCATAACACTTGGCCGCCATTACCTCGGTCAGTACGGATTCGCTCATCTGGCCCAGGGGAATGGCTTCGGTGGTGATACCTGCCAGATGAAACACGCCGCTCACAGTATGGTGTAAAGACGGGCGCAGCCTGGCAAAAGCCTGCTCCACCTGATCAGGCTGACTGAAGTCGGCCTGCAGGTAATGCAGCGTCACGCCCCGCCTGGCCATATTGCGGATATAGTCGGCAATGGTCAGTGATTCATTCAACTCAGGATGTCGCAGCAGTGATGTCACCGGCTTTCTGCCCATCACCACAAACTCATCCGTTCCGGCACTTGCCAGGGCCTGCAACAGCTTCAGGCCTATACCTCCAAAACCACCGGAAATCACCATACATCCGCTGGCATCAAAGGCCGTTTCCGATGTGGGTTGCGATAATGGCAGCAGTCTTTGCAACAGCCGCTGATGGTCGCGGAACATGACTTCCGTTTCTTCACTATCGTGGTCGATTTCGGCAAATAGCTGTTCCAGGGTCCGTTGATCCAGGTGTCCGGCTCGCAGAATACAGGCGCGGGTTTCCGGATATTCATAACGCAGGAAGCTGAAATATTTTGCCAGTGCATATTGCACCGGGTCCGGCGTCTGCCACGGATTGTGTAGCAGGCATACCATTTTGATCCGCTGTGTCAGCAGGTGTTCAAGGCAGAAACTGATCCAGCGATGCAGCTTGTGGCTTTCCCGCCCGGCATGTTGCTCAAGTTCGGCATGAGCACTGACAGCAACATCGATGGCCGATGGAATGTACATCACGCTGTCGATCTGACTGAAATCAATGATCTCTGACAGCCGGCCATAGTCCAGTGTTTCAGCATCGATGACAACCTCACAGTGGTGATCTGGAGAGCGGCCGATCAATGCGGTTTTTATTCCCGGCCAGTGCCATAGTTGTGCTGGCAACCGGTCGGGATGTTCTGTAATCACCAGGGTTGTTTTTGTCCTGACTGAGGCGATTGGCAGGGTTTCAGGTGAAGGATGCCACTGAACGTCAAGCAGACAGTCTGACGGTGGCAACTGAGCATCTGCACCGTCAGATTCGACGGCATTATCGTCATCAATCCAGCAACGTTTTTTGGCAAACGCATAGGTCGGCAGTGGCAAACAGGTGTAATGGTGAGTATCGCCGTACAGGTTTGCCCAGGGCACTTCCACACCTTCCACCCATAACCGGGCCAACTTGTCTGCGCGTCCGTTTGCCAGCAGTTTATGCAGGTACTCGCGGTCTTCTTCTGTGTTCATATCCAAACCGAAAGTCGAACTTCCCTGAGTCGCTGATTCAAACCAATGATGTTGCCCGGATGTCGCGACATTCTGATCCAGGTGCTGATTCAGGTAACCTTGCAAACTATTCAACAGTTCAGCAACACTGCCGGCAACAAAGGCCAGTCGATGGGAAAACAACGCTCTGCGTGTTTGCAGGGTGTAGGCAATGTCGGCGAGCTGCCAGTCGCTGGCCGTCGCAACTCTGAGTCGATCAGACAGATTCTGAACCAATGCTCTCAGTTGACCCGGTTGATGAGCCGACAGTGGAATAACCTGTGGCGACCCGGACAGATCGTGATGATTCGAACCGACACGTTCAGGTGCCTCGGCCACGATCACATGTACATTCACACCACCGGCACCAAAGGAACTGATTCCGGCGTATCGTGGATAGGGTTGACCATCACGCTCAGGTTGCGGCCAGGATGTTTTATGCTGTTGCAGATAAAACGCCGTCTGCTCAAAATCGATGTTCGGGTTAGGCACATCATGCAGGATGGACGGTACCAGCGTCTTATGGTGCAGCTGTAAAACCGTTTTGCAGAACTGGGCAATACCGGCCGCAGATTCACCATGACCAATGTTGGCCTTAACCGAGCCGATGGCACAGTACTGGCGTTCAGCAGTATCGCGTGAATACACATCCATGAGCCCCTGAATCTCGATCGGATCTCCCAGCGCAGTGCCAGTACCGTGAGCTTCCACATAACTGATTTGCGCGGCAGAAATACCGGCCTGTTGCAAGGCGGTGTTAATCGCGCGGGACTGGGCCACCGGATTGGGGACGGTATATCCCCGGGTTTTACCATCGTGGCTGACACCGGATCCTTTAACAATGGCCAGAATGGTATCGTGATCCGCTTCCGCCTGTTGTCGCGGCTTCAGCAGTACCGCCCCGACCCCTTCACTCGGCACATAACCATCACCATTGGCGGCAAAGGCATGGCAACGGCCATCACCCGCGGCAAAACCGGTGGCACACAAAGTGACGTATTTGCTGGGATGAAGAGACAGATTGACACCACCGGCCAGAGCCACTTCGCACTCACCCCGGATCAAGCTGGCACAGGCCTGATGAATGGCAAACAGCGACGAGGAACAGGCGGTGTCCATGGTAAAACTCGGACCAGTGAAGTTAAAAAAGTAAGACACCCGGTTGGCGATGGAAAATGTCTGTGAATTCAGCGGAGAGATTGGCAGGGCTGCTTTGCTGGCCGCTTCTGCCATTAACAGTTGATAGTTGTTAAACGTGACTCCGGCAAATACGCCGATATTGCGAGCCTCCCGCTGCCAGTGCGGGGTGATGTATCCGGCTGACTCCAGGCAGTTCCACGCAGTTTCCAAAAACAACCGTTCCTGAGGATCCATAAAACGGGCATCCTGCGCGGACAGCTTGAAAAAACCCGGATCAAACTGATCGATCCCGTCGATAAATCCACCCCACTTGCAATAAAGACTGTCAGCCTGCCCTTTTTGCTCATTGAACAGCGGCCGGTAATCGAATCGTGCTGTGGGAATCTCGCGTATACAGTCTTTGCCCTGACACAGGTTATCCCAGAACTCATCCAGGTCAGCCGCTTCCGGGTAACGGCCACTCATGCCGATAACGGCTATTTCAGGATTCTGCTCAGCCGGGTGATATGGTTGCTGAACCGGGCTCGTCTTTGGCTGGCCTGATGAACGCGGGATGTCGGGTTTGAGGGCAATGGGTTCCAGCGGGGTTGGTGTCAGCCCATCAGCGGTCAACAGATAGCCAGCTAACGAATCCAGGGTCTGGTATTTGAAGAACAATGTCGAATCCGCTTTACCGGTCCATTGCTCCAGTTTTTTGTTCAAAGTGGAAATGATGATGGAATCCAGTCCGAGTTCATCGAAGCCGGCTTCGGTATCAATGTTCGCGGCAGTCAGGCCGGCTGCCTCAGCGACCATCTGCGTCAATTTCGACAAGGTCTGCTGGCGCAGATTTGCCGATACCGATGTAACCTCCGTTGGAGCAGCTATTGCCGGCACCACAGACGCATCGGTATGGACCGCATCATTGAGCCAATGCCGCTCTGGTGCAAACGGATACGTGGGTAAACCAATACGCCTGGGTTTCACTGTGCGAGGCAACTGTTGCCAGTTGATATCCTGTCCTTTGACCCAGGCATTGAGCAATTGCGCTGCGGCGTGCGGTTGCTGCCATTGTTGAATAAAGCGGGCCAGCTCAGTCGCAGACAGATGCGTGGCGGTGGATTGCAGATTCCGTTTAACGGTTCCCTGATGCAGACCTGCCAACGCTGACGGATTGTCGAGGTATGCCTGCAATACCCGCATGATGTCGGTTTTGGAAACCGCACTGAAGGCAATGCGTTCTTTCATCGCTTCCCGGCCAAGCTGCAAAGTATGGGCAATATCCGCCAACGCAATCGCTGTGTTCTGCGCCAGATATTGCAGCAGATTACTGACTACCTGCCGGAGCCGGTCCGTGGTTTTGGCTGACAGCAGTATCAGTTCCGGTCCTTGATCATCATTGCCGTGGTCCGGCCCGAACGCATCTTCAACATATTCTTCCAGTACCACATGAGCATAAGCACCGGAAAAACCAAAGGAACTGACCCCGGCCCTTCGCGGCTGATTCGCTATCGGCTCCCATGGAATGGCCTCGCGATTAATAAACAGTGCCGATTTCTCCAACTGAATATAAGGATTGAGTTGCTCAAAACCGGGCATGGCCGGAATGGTCCGGTGACGCATTTGCTGAATCACCTTGATGATGCCAACAATGCCGGCAGATCCTTCGGTATGGCCCACATTGGCTTTGGCCGACCCCAGCGCACAAAACGCCGTCTGCGACGAAAACTCGCTGAAAGCCTGAGTCAGTGCCGAGACCTCAATGGGATCACCGAGTTTGGTGCCGGTACCATGGGCTTCGATGTATCCCAGGCTGGCAGGATCAATACCGGCATTGCGCCAGGCGGAGATAATGACATTCTTTTCCCCCGCCACGCTCGGAGCGGTAATGGACGGCGTAAAGCCGCCATGCAGGGCGGCTGATCCTTTAACGATGCCGTAGATCCGGTCACCGTCCTGTCTGGCCTGAGCAAGTGGCTTGAGCAGAATGCTGGCGACCGCCTCACCCGGCACATAACCGTCAGCCGCAGCATCAAAACTATGGCAACGGCCGGAAACAGACAGCGCCCCGATGCTGGAAAAATAACGATAATGATGAGAAGACAACAATAGATTGGTGCCCCCCACAAATGCCATGCCACACTCCTGCCGGTGAATGGCATGACAGGCCTGATGCAAAGCAAACAACGACGAGGAACATGCCGTATTGACGGCCAGGCTCGGACCGGTCAGGTTCAGTAAAAACGACACCCGGTTAGCCACGACTGTTTGCGCGGTACCAGTGCCAAGATGCGGATTCATGGGGGCATCCAGCTCCGTCACCCGATCCATGTAGTCATGAGAACAAACACCGACAAACACACCGGTATCGCTGCCACGAATGTCATTGATCAGCCCGGCATCTTCGCCACAGCGGTAGACACTTTGCAGAAACAGCCGCATCTGCGGGTCCATCCATGCGGCTTCCTGCGGCGTGATATTAAAAAATGCCGCGTCAAACTCATCGACCCCGCTAACGAAACTGCCCCATTTGCAATAGGTCTTGTCTGCCACCTCACGGTCTTCATCGTACCAGGGGCGATAATCCCAATGATCTGCCGGAATTTCCGTAATGACATTTTTGCCCGTGCGCAGGGTCTGCCAGAACGCCTCGACATCTTCCGACTCCGGGAAACGGCCATCCATGCCGATGATGGCAATGTCCGGATAGCGACCAGAACCGCTGGGGACCGTATTCACCTTCACCGTATTTACCCTCACCGTATCCACCAGACTGGCACTATCGACGTTCAGTACTGACGGCAGTGACGCAGATATGGCCGGCAACGATGATTCTGCCGG
Source organism: Gynuella sunshinyii YC6258 (assembly GCF_000940805.1). Taxonomy (GTDB): domain Bacteria; phylum Pseudomonadota; class Gammaproteobacteria; order Pseudomonadales; family Natronospirillaceae; genus Gynuella; species Gynuella sunshinyii. The sequence continues at coordinate 3,770,134 of NZ_CP007142.1, forward strand.
GATGGTTTGCGCATTCGTCTCATGGGCCGATGTTGCCAGATGACGGGCAAACACATCGTTATGTGCCTGAATGAGATAGTCCGATAGCGTGGCAACGGTTGAATACTCAAAAAAGGTGGTTGGCATTAATTCCAGACCATACTTCTCATTGAAGTTTTTCACGAAATCCATCAGCACAATGGAATCAAAACCGTACTTGTCAAATTCCACATCAAGCTCCAGCTTTTCCGGAGCCAGCTTGATCGCGGCGGCCAGATCCTCAACCAGCAATGCCTGAATCTGTGCTAACTGTACTGGTTCTGTCACCGTTGGAGTTAACGCCGCAGAGGATGCGCCGGTATCGTTGTGAACCGCTGTGCGGGAAACATATTTGCGAATTCTGTCGGCATCGCCCTGCATCACCAGACATTGATCATGAGCCTCACTCAGGCATTGATTAAATGCCAGCAGACCATTGGCAGTGGTTAATGGCAGCGCTCCTGAGAATTGGCGCATTAATGTCCTGGTGGTATCATCCAGCGTCATCCCGCCCTGCTCCCACAACGGCCAGTTGAGTGCCAGGGTTTGACCGTAACGCTGCTGCCTGGCCGCCAGATCGTTACGGTAGCCGGCAAATTGATCCATAAACCCATTGGCAGCGGCATAGGCCACCTGACCGGGATTCCCCATGACACTGCTGATTGACGAAAACAGCACCATAAAATCCAACCGCAGATGCTGAGTGGCCTGATCAAGATGAACAACACCGGCCACTTTGGCGGCCATAACCTCGTTGAATGCGGTCTCGGTTTTGCCGGAAATGGACTGATCAGCAATGATGCCGGCACTGTGAATAATGCCATTGAGGTGCTGATACCGGCTTTGAATCGCCGTGATCAATGCCTCCACCTGCGTCGCATCGCCGACATCCACGGTCATATATTCGATCTGACCAGGCTGGTTTTGCAGGGCATTCAGCAGCGCCTGTCTGTCATCGGTCAGCTCACTGCGCCCGGTGAGAATCACTCGGGCATCCGGGCTCTGTTGCAGGATTTCTCTGGCAAAAATCATCCCGAGGCCGCCCAGACCTCCGGTGATCAGATATACACCTCGCTGCTGAAACAGCCCGCCGCCGGTGTTGCGGCTGAGCGGAATTTCCTGCCAGTCGAGGATATAACGTTGCCCCTGCTGATAGCGCAGAATACTGCCGGCCGGCATCGATGAAGCCGCCTGTAGTTGTGTTGATAACTGATCTGCCGTTGTTTGATGTTCAGTCAGCAGTATCTGGCCGATGATATGCGGGCATTCCAATGCTGCGGTTTTCAGCATCGCGGATAACCCGGCTACCAGCCGATCATCCATGGCTACAATCTGAACCAGTACTTTCGCCGTTGGTTTTTGTGCGATCAGTTGTTTGAGCAGGCGAAAACAGGACAAGGCATAGTGATGATAGCGCCCGGCAGAGTCCACTGCGGTTGTCGTCACATTCAGATAATGGCAGTGAGGCAACAGATTCGGTAACCGCTCAGCATGCTGCGATGGCAAATCACACAGCATAATATGATGTTGTTGATAGTCCGGCGTGCCGGAGTCAGGGCTGATCATACTTGCGTGCCATTGCGGCTTGAATATCAGTAAGTCTCCCGAAGCCTGGTGATTGATTCCGGGTTCAGACGACAACATTCCCTGATCAGTGTTATCGCTCAGGCGTCGAAAAGAGAATCCACGCAGACGGGTACAGACATTGCCCTGTTGATCACACAGATCGATATCCAGCCGGACCACTTTTTGTGATTGCCGCGGTTCCGATGCGTGTCGTACCCAGACATACATGACCGGTGTACACGGCGCATAAATATCCAGGGTTTCAATGGCAAAAGGCAACGATGCGCTGCCGACATGTGCGTCAAGACCGGCAATCAGTACACTGGCCACCTGCAACGCACTTTCCATCAGGCTCGGATGCAACAGGTAATCATGCTGACTTTCCTGCACCGAAGCCGGTAGTTGGAGTTTGCCGAGCAGCTGCGAGTTGCCCTGATAAACCGCCGTGACTCCCTGATAAGACGGGCCATGATGAATATCCACCTGTCTGAACGCCGCGTAAAAGTCGTCAATCTCAATGGCATTCGGGCGCATCCCGGCGGTCAGTGCCGGGATATTCAAAGGTTCCGGGGTTACTGCGTCTGCGAAAATCGCCCGGCCCTGACAATGCACAATCCGACTGCCCTGCTCCTCACTGCCAATCTCAAAGGTCAGAGGCTCTGTCTGATTCAGTACGATGCTGATTTGTTTGGGCGTGTTGACGATGATCGGCTGTATCCAGACGACGTTTCTGAGCTGAATGAATTTTCCGGGCTGCACCCCACCGGCGGCATCGCTGATAGCAGCACGGATTAATTCCAGATGCGCGACCCCCGGTAAAATGATTTGTCCTTTAATAACGTGATCAGCCAGAAAGAACTCTTTGCCGGTGAATGTCGTGGTATAACGCGGGCGGTTCTGGTCTGAGGTGTTCTGGTGTACCAGTGGGTGCAAAACCTCAGGGCCGAGATCTGGAGAAGATGTCTGATCAACACTGACGGCATCGCGCCAATAATGCTCCCGGGCAAATGGATAGCCGGGTAACGGAACCCGCTGCGGCCGGTCACCTTCATACAACAGCGACCAGTCTACCGTTCCACCATTGATCCAGAACCCGGCCAGTTTTTTCAACTCGCCATTGGTGATCCATTGATGCATCAGGTGACGGGTATCCTCCTCTGACAGGAGTGATTCCGGCCCGCTGCCAGCCGCTTTGACATCTCCGAGCAGGTAACCATTACCGTCATGTTGGTGGTGGATAAAGTGTTCGAGTTGCGCCCGCCAGTCGGTCACATTTTCAACCACGAACACTACCCGGCTTCTCATGGCCTCGCGGCCAGTCTGTAAGGTGAAGGCAATATTCCGTAACTCTGGCAGAGTGTTATCGTGATCATCAATATATGCCAGCAACCGGCGGGCATAGTCCTCCAATCGCTGCGAATCCGCCGCTGAAACCGGAATCAGCACCGGATGAGCATTCGCCTCTGCCGGCAATAAATCCGGCTGCGGATAATCCGCAATCACCAGGTGGGCATTGGTGCCACTGTGGCCGAACGAATTCAGTGCGGCCATGCGTGGTTTGCCAGGCTCCGGGAGCCAGTCCTGAGACTGACTGGCCACATAAAAGGCGGAATCGTCCAGTTCTATCAGCGGGTTCAGGGTCTGGAAATGCAGCAATCCCGGCAATTGGTTGTGCTGCATGGACAGCAGAATTTTGATCAACCCGATCACACCCGATGCCGCAGATGTATGACCAATATGAGATTTGGCACTGCCCAGTCCGCAGTACTGCTGTTTACCGGTAAACGCCCGGAAAGCCCTTGTCAGGGCATTGGCTTCAATCGGGTCGCCCAGGCGGGTGCCCGTGCCATGCATTTCGATATAACTGATGTCTTCCGGGTTGATCTGATAACGGCGATAAACACTGCTGATCAACTGCTCCTGAGCACTGCCACTGGGTGCGGTAATGCCATTACTGGCACCATCCTGATTGATTCCGGAAGCTTTGATGACCCCGTAAATATGATCGTTATCGGCCACGGCGTCCGATAGACGCTTCAAGGTCACCATGCCAATGCCCTCTGACAGCACAGTACCGTCACCGGAAGCATCGAGAGTATGACAACGACCGCGTGGCGACAGCATTTCGATTTCCGCCATGCTGATCAGCGCCACCCGGTCTGTGGCGGCAAATACGCCACCGGCCAGGGCCAGATCGGTTTCCTGACGGCGCAGGCTTTCACAGGCCAGATGAATGGCCACCGCCGATGAAGAACAACCGGTATTAACCACAAATGCCGGGCCTTTCAGATTCAGGTAATAAGATAACCGCGAGGCCACCAGTGCGTCCGATGAGCCGGTAAAGTTATTGGCAGCATAACGAGTGGGTTCAGCACCGACAAAAACACCGACCTGAGCGTCCGCCAGATCTTTCGGGTTATAACCGGCATTTTCCAGGCCCTTCCAGCTTTCCTGGAGCACCAGCCGCTGGTGCGGATTCATGGACTCGGCTTCGCGTGGAGAAATGGCAAAAAACAGCGGATCGAAACACGCCCGGTCGGCCAGAATACCGCCCCATTTGCAATAGCTTTTGCCGGCTTGCCTGGTCGGGCTGAAATCGCGGGTCAGATCCAGATAATGAGGCGGATATTCAATTACCCCATCACGCCCTTCAATCAGGTTCTGCCAGAACTGATCGGTATCCGCCGCTTCCGGAAACTGACCGGACATGCCAATCACCGCGATCTCCGGCTCGGCTGCTGGTTGCGGTACAGCGGTTACCTGCGTGGGAATGTCTTCGCTCTGCGAACGATGCCGCCTGCGCAGAGGGGCCAGCGCGCTGCGCATCGCCGGGCGCACCCGTTTACTGGTGACTGGCGCGGGTGTTCTGTCTGTTTGACGATTTCTGACTGCTTTTGTTTTTGTGTCCGGTTGCGGTTCCGGTTTGGCAGCACTGAAGCACCTGGCAACCTCTTCGGCATAGTTCTCAACGATATATTGCGCCAGCCGGGTCACGGTGGCGTAGTCGAAAATAATGGCGGTATTGAGCGAAACCGCCAGCCCTTCTTTAACACGATTGATAAAACTGACCCCCAGGATCGAATCCACCCCATAATCCGAAAACGGAATATCGCTTTTGAGGGTATCTTTCGATACTTTCAGCGCCTCTGCCAGAGCATCCAGGATGAACGCTTCCACCTGTTTCAGTTGAGTGTTTGCGGAATGGTTTTGAAGGCTGGTATTGTTTTTTTTCATGCATGCCTCGCTGTCAGCGTTGAGACGGTAGCAGAACCGCTTACAGTTGGTTGATTGAATTTTTCAGGACTCGTTATTGTCCGCTCAAGAATGCCGTCACTTTCCGCGACCAGCACTTGCTGACCCAGTCGGGTGGCAGTGGCTTCCGGAACCAGAACTTTTCCAAATCCCTGCTCCCGTAGCAGATCCTCCCAGGTATCCAGCGCGATAATCGGTGATCCGGGAATACGCAATGAATCGTCTTCATAGCGCCACCAGCCATCCAGCAGTCCAAAGGTAAGGGTGCCAATGATTGATTTCTCGATCAGCTCATTCACCACCAGAATGCCGTTGGTTTTCAGAACGGACTTGGCATGTTGAATCGTGGTACGGATATTCTGGGTAGCATGCAAAACGTTCGTGGCAATGGCGATGTCATAGCAACCCATGTCTATGGGCTGATGCTCGGTGGGTTGTTCAATATTCCATAGTTGACAGTTCAGGAATGGATAATCCGCACCGAACTGCGATGACGCATGCAATAAAAATGCATTGGAAATATCGGTATAACAATACTCGGCAATGGCCGACTGGAACCGCGCCAGATGCGGCAGAACAATGGATGTGGTACCACCGGTGCCGGCACCGATCTCAATGATGCGAACCCTGGCTTGAGGTTTTTTGTCCAGCAGTTCGGTCAGGTAGGCACTGACAGTTTCCGCCACCAGGGTATTCAGATAGTCTGAACGGTCATTGCCTTTATACATGTGCTCGACCTTTTCCATCGACGCATCGGGAAACAACACATCGGTGGCGGCCAGTGATCCGCGCAGAATATCCGGCAGCTGTTGCAGACAATCATCCACCAGTTCCACCACCGCACGGGTTTGCGGATCTGCCAGATATACGGCTTTTTGGCGTGCCCAGGCCGCCCGGAACTCAGCCTCAGCAGCGGGCTGGTGGAACCGGTGCGCAGGGATCAGTTGTATCTCACCCTGCTCCGACTCGACAAACCCGTGCTGCTGCAATACCTCCAGGCAGCATTCCTCCCACCAGCGGGCATATCTGTCCTGTACTCCGGCTGTGTGGCGCAGCGTTTCAACCGGAGCGGATGCAGGAGTATTTGCCGAGAAGATCCCCAGACTGCGGATCTGCAAGAACAACAGACCGGCCAGCCATTCATCCAGCTCTGCCATCGGATTGGTCTGAGTCAGAATGGCCGCCTGACCGCTGTTGGCCTGTAGCTGCATACTCACAGGCAGAAACACCGACGGGTTGTATTGATCGGCCGGCGAACAGACCTCATCTGCGGCGACATTCATCAGCTCACGCAAGGCCGGAGAGGCACTCATACACAACAGTTGCTGATGTCCGCAGGTCATGATGTGACGGATAAAGCGGTCAAAAAACGCTGCTCCACCAGCATCTGAAATCAACCCGAACTTATCGGCCAGCGCCTGTTCAAACGGTGTGCCTTTGACCGAGGCCTCCCAATAACCCCAGTTGATGACGCCAATCGGAAATGGACTGTCTTGCCGGAACGATGTCACCAATGCATCAGCGCTGGTCACGCCGGCGGCATAACCGACACTCTCACGGGCAGACAAAAAGGAGAAGGCCTGCACCGAGGAAAAGTAACAGAGGAAATCCAGCGGCTGGTTTTTCAGGGCCTCATAAAATACCCGACTGCCCTGCCGTTTAAGCTCCAGAATTTCCGCAAACGCCTGTTCGCTGGTATTGCTGATGGAATTTTCAGTATGAAATACCAGACCGGCAAAAATGGCACCCTGCAATCGCGGGTATTTTTCCGTTATGACACTTACGGCCCGGCGCATTGAGTCCGCCTGGGTCACATCCGCCTGGATGTACCAGGGAGAAGCGCCGTACTGCTGCATATCAGCCAGTTTTTGCTGCAACGTTTCATCTGTTGGAGCCGTGCGGCCGAGCCAGATAACCTGAGCCTGATACTGCTGTAACAGATAACGGCTGATAATCCCGCCCACCGTTCCGGCTCCGCCGGCAATCAGATACACACCTTGACGACGCAATCCTGTCGCGTCATTTTCTGCGCCCCATAGCCATTGTAAAAATGCCTGCTGATAACGACGGCCGGCGTGAAAGCGGACCAGAGTTCCGCGATCTGACGGCGCTTCATTGCAGATCATCTCAACAACCCGATGACGCGGTTCTGCACTGCTCAAATCATCAGCCGACAGATCAATATTCCGCACCGAAAAACGATGATCACTTTGCGCCAGTGAATACGCCAGTCCCGCCAGACCACTGCCAGCCGCTGCCGGTGAATGGGCATGGTTGTCCTGTGTCAGCACATAGCAATCGGTCATCACAGCCGTTTTTTGAGTCTGTTGCAGAGTTTTCACCAATCGCAAAAACTGGATTTCATCTGCATCGGCAACCGGTTGATAAGAAGCAGCCGGCCGTTCATCAGCATAAAGCGAGGCAAAATAGAGCTGATCTGTTTTCGGGTAATCCTGCAAACAGGTTTCAAACCCTTTCAGATCATGACGACCGCACTGCCAGTGATTCGTCGAAAGCTGCCGGGTGCTGTCCGCCAGCTCAATCTGAATGATCGTGGCAGCCGGATGGTTTACCTGACAATACTGACGAAGCTCCGCTAGCAGTGCCGACGGTCTCTGCGGTTGTACGATCACGATAAAGTCAACAGATGAACGTCGGCGTCTACCAATCGCTGCCGGCTGTGGTTGCCAGCGTGGCAGATAGCTCAACTGGTCCCAGCCGGTGTCTGCTGACGATGATGGCGATAACGTGCTTTCCACCGTCGCCAGTTGCAGCCCCTGTAAGCGGACACACAGAAGTCCGTTTGGATCATACAGATCGATATCCATTTCAAGGGCATCAGAATCCGTATCTGCCAGCCGCAGCCAGACCCACATGGAGGTCTGGCACGGAGCGATTAAATCAAAACAACTCAGACAATACGGCACCAGCTCCTCATCCGGATCTGCAGCCATCAATTGTGCCGATAACCGCAGGATGTCATCCAGGAATACCGGTGGCAGTTGTAATGATGTTTGCTGAGCAATAGCCGATGCCGGCAACACCAGTTCGGCAAGCATTTCCTCCTGCCCCAGAAAGATCTGACCGGTAGCATCGGGCTGCATACGGGTTTGCAGAGTGGCGATATCGACTATCTCCGGCGCTTCATCCGCCAGGGCAACATCCACCTCCCCGTCACAATAGACCAGAGCCTCATCAGCCCCGTCTGCAGGCGCGGTATAAATTTCAAAACGCAGTCCTGAACTCTCTGTTTCCGGCTCGAAGGTGTCAGACAGCAACGCGACATGCACGCCACTTTGATCACCATCCACCGGAACCGGCCGGCTCCAGATAATACGATTCAGCTGAATCGACGTGGCCCCGGTTTCTCCAAGGGCTTTCTGTGCTGCCACATGCACCATCTCCAGCAACAGCAGACCAGGCAGTATTTTGTGCTCAGGATGATCACCATGCAGGTAAAACTCATCGCCGGTGAAATACGAACTGAAGCGCTGCTCAGCCAGAATGGAGGTGTTCTGATGCAACAATGGATGCAACTGGCCGCGCTGTTCAGGAATCACTGCGACATGGGTCGGCTGCTCATATTCCGGAGTCCAGTAGTGTTCGCGGGCAAACGGATAGGTCGGCAGACTCAATCGACAGGGTGTGTGATCGCCATACAGTTCGCGCCAGTCCAGGTTGAGTCCCCTCACCCATAAACTCGCGAGTTTTGCGTAGTGCTGCTGAGCCATCCATTTGCTGACGGTGGATTGCAGATCCGCATCGGTACCAAACCACGACACGGTATCGTCATCGGCCGTTGCCTCTCCCTGCCAGATATGGTCATCCTCCTGCTCATCTGCGAGATACGCCCGCAGTTGATCCGCCAGCTGTTGGGTGGATTGGGTCAGCATTGCCAACCGTTGAGACATGGCTTCCCGGCCCACTTGCAGGGTATAGGCCAGCGCAGTCAAGGCTGTTGACGGATGGGTGTCCGTGTATTCGAGCAGGTTATGAACCATCTCCCGGAGACGTTCCGGGTTCTTGGCCGATAACACGATCAATGCCGGCTCAGAGGATACCGCCTGCTCAACCGGTTCATATTCCTCGATGATCATATGAGCATTGGAGCCACCGGCACCAAACGAAGAGATCCCGGCAATGCGCGGGATTTCCACACCATCCACAAGCGGACGATGCCAGTCCTGCAAGGTCTGACTGACCACAAACGGACTCGCTTCAAAATCGATATACGGATTCAACGTCGCGGAGTGCAGTGACGGGACAATTTTCCGGTGCTGCATTTGCAACAGCACTTTGGTGAGACCGGCAATGCCGGCAGCTGACTCACAATGCCCGATATTGGATTTGGCCGAGCCGATCAGGCAGAAGCCCTGCTCCTCACTGTGCTGACGAAACACCTGACTGAGTCCGGTGATTTCTATCGGGTCACCCAGGCGGGTGCCGGTCCCATGGGCTTCCACATAACTGATCTGGCGGGGGCTGATATTGGCCTCGGCCAAGGCCCGGGCAATAGCACTGCTCTGAGCCTGAGGGTTCGGCACGGTATAGCCGTTGGTTTTGCCACCATGATTGAGCGCACTGCCTTTAATGACGCCATAAATATGATCCCGGTCGCGCTCGGCATCGGCCAGCCGTTTGAGCACCACCACGCCCACGCCTTCTCCCGGAATATAGCCATCACCGCCCTCACCAAAACTCTGACAGCGCCCTTCGCTGGAAATAAACTGCCCGGCACTGAGCATCAGATATTTATTCGGATGAATGGTGATATTAACGCCACCGGCGAGGGCCAGACCGGTATGTCCCTGTTTCAGATCCTGACAGGCCAAATGAATAGCGGTCAGTGAGGATGAACACATGGTATCCAGTGTCATGCTCGGGCCCTGGAGATTGAGCACATAGGAAACCCGGTTGGCAATGCTGGCCAAACTGCCGGCGAACCCCATACGCTGACCACGCATGCTGGCTTCCGCACCGAATAACTGGTATTCGCCATACATAACACCAGCATACACACCAGCGGGTTGCAGCTGCTCGGCATGCAAACCGGCACGGGTGTAACCGGCGTCTTCCAGGGCCATCCAGGCGTGTTGCAGGAAGATGCGTTCCTGCGGATCCATATACTCTGCTTCGCGCGGTGCGATATTGAAAAAGAACGGGTCAAACTCATCGACGCCGGTCATAAATCCACCCCATTTGCTGAAGTGGTGACCAAGCTGGTTGCGATCCTCGGTGAAGTACTCGCGCCAGTCCCAGCGTTCGGCTGGGATCTCGCTGATACAGTCTTTGCCCTCACTCAAATTACGCCAGTACTGGGTGAGATTGTCGGCCTGGGGATAACGGCCACTTAAGCCGATAATCGCAATCGGCGTGTTTGACGCTGCCACTGGTCTGAAAGGCTGTGACCGGATGGCGACGCGTGACCGGGTTGGTATGACAGCTTTGGACGAAGGTGCAGATTTGTCCGGTTGACGAACGGATAATGGCCGCTCATTGATCGATGCCTGCTGAGTAGCGCTTCTGAACAGGGTCTGTAATGTTGGTAAATGGGCACGGATAAAATAATCCGCCAGTTCAGCAATGGTCTGATATTCAAAAAACAGTGTTTTGGATAATGCCCCGAACGTTTTTTCCAGCTCGGTGGTCAGATTCATCGTCAGGATGGAATCGATGCCGTAGTGTTCCAGCGCGGCATGGGCGTCGATTTTCTGCGGCGATAGCTTGATCAGCCTGGCCAGCTGTTGCTTCAAGTACTGCCGGGTTTGATCCGGGAGTTGATCGGCCCCGCTTTCGCTGGCGATATCAGTAACATCCGTAACATCTGTCACAGCAGTCACATGCCAGTCGACCTGCTCAGGGACCGTCGGCGTCGCTGAAGGCTGATGCAGTGCCTGGCGGATAAGCGGCAAATGACCTTCCATGACCAGAACCTGATCATGACCGGACTCCAGACACTGATAAAATGCCTCCAGCCCGTTGGCTGTTTGCAGGACACTCATGCCAAGGGTCTGTTGCAATTGTGTCAGCCGGTCAGCATCGATATTCATGCCGCCGTCCTGCCACAACGGCCAGTTGATCGACAACGTTCGGCCCCGGCATTTTTGCGCTGCCACCTGCTGATTGCGGTCGCGGGCAAACTGATCCATGTAGCCGTTGGCTACGGCGTAATCCGCCTGCCCCGGGCTGCCCAGGGGCGCAGCAATGGACGAAAACAGCACCCAGAAATCCAGATCAATATGCCGGGTGGCACGATCAAGATTGTCTGTGCCGGTTACTTTGGCAGCCAATACCTGTTCGAACTCCACCGCTGTCTTATTCAGAATATAACGATCCGCCGTCACACCGGCACAATGCAGAATACCGTGCAGGGATTGGTACTGTTGCTCGATAGTCTGAATTAACTGGCTGACCTGTTGCTCATCGGCGATGTCTACCGCTTTATAGACAATGCGTTCGCTGGCACCGGATATGGACTGCAATGTTGCCTGTTGCGCGGCTGTCAGCGCAGAGCGTCCGGTCAGAATTATGTGCGCATGCTGGCTCTGACGGATGATTTCCTGGCAGAAAATCTGTCCCAATGCCCCCAACCCTCCGGTAATCAGATAAGTGCCCTGATCACGAAAAGCGATGGCCGGTGTTTGCTGGCGGGGTTGTATTTCCTGCCAATGCAGCACCTGACGCATGTCACCCTGATATTGCACAACCGCATCGGCAGTACCCTGATTTTCCGTCAACCGGGCACAGAGGGTTTCTGCGTCGATATCTGCATCAACCTGAATCAATTGCGTCGACAGTAAGGGATTTTCCAGAGCGGCGGTTTTCAGCAGTGCCCCTAAACCCCGGAAAACACTCTGTTCCGGAGCATTGGCAATGACCAGCTGCAACCGCACAAGTTGCCGGGGTCTGGTGTTGAAGATATCGCGGATGTACTCGAAACACTCAACGGCATATTGCTGATACCGTGCCGCCACAGGCTGCGCTGGCGGTGTCGTTAATGACCGGCAGTGACTGTGCGGCAGACTCTGCTCAAGGGTTTCACCATGGATATGCGGTAATTCGCACAGGATAACGTGGTGGTGTTCCGGCGCTGCGGTCGTTACATTGGTAGCCGCCCGGGTCTGCCAGACGGGTACCGCCAGTAACTTTCCGACCTGCTGAGCCGCCCCGGAAGCGACATCTGTATTCAACACTCTGGAGGAAAATCCCTGCAACTGAACGCAGATATTGCCGGCCGGATCCAACAGATCAATATCCAGACGGATCACTTTATCCGTTGGCTGGCTTTCTGCTGCGTAGCGTATCCAGGCGAACATATCCCGGGTGCATGGGCTCAGAATACGAATGGACTCCAGCGCGAACGGTAACGAAATCTGCTGCGACATCTGTTCTTTGTTCGTTAACAGGCCAACAGATGCCTGTAAGGCACTGTCCAGCAGACTGGGATGCAAGCGGTATGATTGATAATCGTCTTCGACGGCAGCCGGCAATGCCAAACGCGCCAACAACTGCCGCTCTCCGGACATGACCGATACAACTCCCTGATGGGCCGGTCCGTACTCAACACCTGCCGCCGTAAAGTGGTCATACAGTTCAGAGGCTGGCAAATGATGCTGATGCATTTGGTTCTGTAGCTGTGTGATCTCCTGCGTCATCACCACCGGTTGCAGGCAGAATACGGCCCGGCCACGACAATGAATGACCGTTTGATCCGCCTCTGTGCGGTAGATTTCAAAGGTGATCTGTTGTTCATGGGTATCGTCAGCACTGTCTGCGCTCACCGCAATGGACAGCGTCGTTGCGGAACTGACTACCAACGGTTGTATCCAGACGATGTCGTGCAGCTCCAATATCGCAGCCTCGGGCCACTGTGGCAGTGCCTCGAAAATGGCCGCTCGGGCCATCTCCAGATACACCACTGCCGGCAGAATTTTCTGACCCTGGATCTGATGGTCTTGCAGGAAAAATTCCGTGCCATTGAAGTCAGTGCTGTAACGTTGCTGCCCCAGATCCGAAGTGTTGCGGTGCAGCAATGGATGAAGTACTGCCTGACCGTTCAAACGCTGAGCTGATGGCGTCGAAAGCGCATGGTGTTCAACCCAGTGCCGCTCTCTCGCAAAAGGATAAGTGGGCAGCGGAATGCGCTTCGAACCCTGCTGAAACATGGCTGGATAATCCAGCGTATAACCCTGCACATACAGTTCAGCAATAGCCGTCAGTTGTTGCAGATAGTGACCACCATCCACCGCATCGCGACAGTTCTGAATGCATTGGTTGCCATAGCTGGTCAGTGCGGTTTGTTCGCGAGGTTTACCTTCCGGCAACACGGCACTGTACAGCCGGCCACTGAGGTGATTTTTGGTATTGCCCTGCAACCACTGCTGCATCAGATCGATCAGCTCCTCGCGATCACGGGCAATACAGCAGAACCGGTGCGGCAGATGCATGCGACCGACAAACAGTGTGAAGCTCATGTCATTCAGAGAGATATCCGTCTGCCGCTCACAAAACGCAAACAGATTTTGAACCTGCTGTATCAGCTGTGGTTCAGTCAATGCCGACAGTACCAGCAGATATCCCGGTAAATCGATTGCGGCCGGCGCATGTGCCGGAGCCTCTTCAATCACCATATGGGCATTGGTACCGCTGAAACCGAAGGAACTGATGGCCGCGCGTCGCCGCTGCTGATCCGCAGGCGACCATTCCTGCAATCCGGTGTTGACGTAAAACGGGCTCGATGGGAAATCGATAGCCGGGTTACTTTCCTGAAAATGCAGGGAGGGTGGTATCTGTTGATGCCTGAGTGCCAGCAGGATTTTCAATACCCCGGCCACCCCGGCGGCAATGGCTGCATGTCCGATATTGGTTTTCACCGACCCAAGGGCACAGAACCCGGTTTTATCGGTATAGCGCCGGAATGCCCGGTTCAGAGCATTAAACTCCACCGGATCTCCGAGGCGGGTGCCGGTGCCGTGTGCTTCGACCATTTGGATAGTGGCCGGATCAATGCCGAACCGTTGGTACACCGACAGCTCCAATCGCTCCTGAGATTGAGCGCTGGGCGCGGTAATGCCGTTGGTGCTGCCATCCTGATTCAGCCCGCTGCCAACGATGACACCATGAATGCTGTCGCCATCCTGCATTGCGTCCGTCAGGCGTTTCAATACCACCACACCAACGCCTTCACCCGGCACAAAGCCATCGGCACGGGCATCGAATGCATGACATTTACCTTCCGGTGAGAGCATGCCGGCGCGATTGGCGGCCTGATAGTAATCTGCGGTCATTTGCAGGAACACGCCACCGGCCAGGGCCATATCCACTTCTTGAGACCAAAGGTTCTGACAGGCCAGATGAATCGCGACCAGAGAACTGGAACAGGCCGTATCGACGGCAATGGCCGGACCGTGCAGATCCAGATAATAGGCGATGCGTGCGGGTATGACCGATCCGGCATTCCCCCAGAAAGCCTGAGCCGGAATGTCCCCGGCAAAACGGTCCATATAGTCCGATCTGGCACACCCCACAAAGACTCCGCACCGGCTGCGCTCCATCCCCTTGCCGCCATAACCGGCGTATTCCAGCGCCGTCCATGCCTGCTCCAGGAACAACCGCTGCTGCGGATCCATATAACTGGCTTCGAGCGGTGAAATCTTAAAGAAGCCGGCATCAAACAAATCCATCGATTCGACAAAACTGCCTTTGGAGCAATACGCCTGGCCACTATGATCGGCGCTGATGCAATCCGATCCATGCCAGCGACTGACCTCTTTGACCAGATTTTTTCCGACCCGCAGATGTTCCCAGAACTCATCGATGGATTCGGAATCGGCAAACCGCCCGCTCATACCGATAATGGCAATCTCAGGCGTTTCATTTTTGGCTGCTGAAGAAGCCCGAACCGTGGTTTCAGCGGTCAATGGGGATGCGGTTTCTGGCTTCCGGTTGACCGGTACCGGCGTTGCAGCCGTAGAGGTCAGCTGTTGGGTTAGCTGATCCGGCCAGTTCGCCAAGACATAATCGGCCAGTTTGATGACCGAGCTGTAATCAAACAGGTCCGTGGTCTGCAACTGGGTATGCAGTGATTCGTTGACGGAGAGGATGAAGTCCACACCGAGAATGGAGTCTATGCCGTAGTCGGCAAATGATGCTTCGTGATCGATCAGCTCCGGTGCAATCTCCAACGCCTCTGACAGTTTTTCAGCGATGACCTCACGGACATGGCTACCAATCATGGTTTCGGATGTGTCCGATACCGGTCGTGGCGCAGGAGCCGGAACCGACGACATCAGCTCGCGATCAACGTTATCCACTGAAGCCATAACCGTATCCGCATCGCTGGTGGCTACTACAATCTGCTGCCCGAACTCATGGGCATCCGCCACCGGAAAAGCCACCGTTTCGAATCCGCTATCCTGGAGTGCCTGCTGCCATTGTGCCGATGCCAGCCCCGGACTGCCCGGCAGTCGCAGCGTTTCATCTTCATACAGCCACCAGCCATTCAGCAGTCCGAAGGTCAGGTGATTGAACAGCGACCAGTTGCTGAGTTCATTTAACAGCATCACGCCGTGGGGCTTGAGCAATGCTCTGGCGTGCCGCAGGGTGGCACGAATATCGGGGGTTGCATGCAGAACATTACTGGCGATGACAAAATCATAATGAAGAACAGCAACGCCCTGTTGCTGAGGGGGTCTGGAGATATCCAGCAAGGCTGTGGTCAGGCCTGAAAACTGCGGCCGATAATGCTTATCGGCATGCATCAGAAAGGCTTTGGAAACATCGGTATAGCAATATTCCGTAATTGTATCGGCATACTGCTGCAACACAGGCAACAGTTTGACCGTTGTGCCACCGGTACCGGCACCGATTTCCAGTATCCGGATACGGGCGTGCCTATCCGCCTGGAGCCGGTCACGGATGCATCCTTGCAGAACCGCCACCAGCGCCTCATTGTAATAGTCGGCCAATACGTTACCTTGATAAATACCGGCCACCCGCTCCATCGACGATTTTGGAAACAATATATCCGTTGCCAGACGCCGGCCGGATAACACATCCGGCAGGGCTTGCAGACACACTTCCAGCAAAGCGACCTGGGCGCGTTGATTCGGGTCATCCAGCCAATCCGTTTTCTGATCGTGCCACTGGTTCCACAATTGCTCGACGGTTCCGATCCCGGAGGTCGGTCTGAGATGCTCATCCAGCAGTTGCTGTTGTTGCAGATATTGCACACTGCTCTGAAGCCAGCGCTGATAGAACGCCACCGGCTGTCCGCTGAGCGGAGCGTCATCGAAGGCTCCCATCTCTGCGAGTATGGCAGCCAGCAGCTGCGGCAATAAAGTCTGCATCTGCTGTAATTCCGGTGTATCCAGGGCGGCCTGCAACGACGCCAGCCGCTGCGCTGTCAGCGCGCTTTCAGGCTCGATGAGGCGGGCGGAATTGTGTCGGGTCTGCGGCTCATCACAGTATTCAAACTGATATTGCTGCGGGTCAAATTCGCGCCACTGTTTCAGCGCTTCAAAGGTGCCGGGGAACATCGCCGCATTTTCCCCATCACGGGTCTGATACCAGGCAGAACATCCCGACGCAAACGAGCCGTTATGGTTACCCTCTCGGACAAAGTTCACAAAGCGCTCGACTTCCTCGGGTCTGATCTCCATGGCTTTGATGTCATGGTCTTCGCAGTAACGAATGATCTTGAGAATGTTCTCGCAACTATGTTCGTAAATAGCGGTAATCGATGTGGCATTGGTGCCAGAATTTGGACCCGCTCCCAAAAACATATTGGGAAACCCGGCCACCATACTGCCGGCATAGGTTCTGGGAAAACCACTGAAGTACTCTCCCAGATCCAGTTGATCACGACCGGTGATGGTAAAACAGGGCTTGAAGTCATTCAGGTCGTAACCGGTTGCCATGATAATGATATCGAAGTCTTCACTGCCCTGATCGGTGCAGATACCTGAAGCGCTGATCGATCGGACGGGCTGAGTTTCCAGTCGGGCGTTTTCCGCCCGAATCTGCTGATGATAGGAATGGGACATACATGGCCGGCTGCAACCGGGCGAATAATCCGGCACCATGTTTTTATCGCGTAACCAGTGATAAAACGAGCGCCACTGATCGTCCAGCAGACGGTCAAAATAGCGTTCAATCCGGGTATCCGGATGAAACGGATTAATGGCCACCGGGTCATTTGAAATGTGGTAAAACTCGTCTGCGGTAGCCAGATATTGTTTCCGGTGCCGTAACCAGAAATCGTAATCGCTGCTGAGTTTTCGCTGGGTCTGGGGGGTATAAACCGCTCTTGGATAGAGATATTTGGGAGAACGGGCGTAAACGACCAGTTTTTCGGCAACCGGCTGCAAAGTCTCCACCAGCTGAATCTGGGTGGTGCCATTACCGATGATGGCGATGCGTTTGCCGGCGAAATCCATTTCTTCGGCGTCACAATCCAGGGCGTGTTTCAGGGTGCCGCGAAAGCTCTGCATTCCGGGAATATCCGGCATTTTGCGACTGTGCCCAAGCCCTTCGTTAGCGCCATTAATAAAATACTTCGCGGTCACACTGGTGCCGTCGTCCAGGGTCACGCGCCAGTGTCCACTGTCGTCCTGATAACGGGCTGAAGCAATACGGGTATTGAATTCGATATGGCGGTACAGATCGTATTTCCGGGTAACGTCCTGCAGATATTTGAGGATGTCGGCCTGCTTGGCCCACATGTCACCTTTGAAATGTTCAAAAGAATAGGCATAGGCCAGCATGGGTATATCACAGCCGCAGCCGGGCCAGCGATTGACCAGCCAGACACCGCCGACATCGTGGTTTTTTTCGATAATCTTGAACGGAATATTGGCGCGTTTTAAAAACACACCCATACAGATGCCAAACAGTCCGGCTCCGCCGATGACGACCAACGGCGACTCATCTGCACTGGGCTGCTCTGGTTGTTGTGGCGATTGCGATGCCGTCGCCGGGGTTTTATCTGTTGGCTGGGCCAGAGGGAACACTTCACCTGCAAATGGATACGTCGGCAGATTGAGCCGCTGTGGCTGGCGACCGCCATAAAGTGAAGACCATTCCGGTTCGGCTCCCCCAACCCACTGTGCCAGGATTTCTGCCAGCGCGTCGTGGCTGATGTGATCAGGCATTTTGGCAATGCTGTTAACTTGTTTGCCGGGTTTTATCTGCCCCTGATAACAGTCTGCAATGTGTTTCGTTCCCTGAAGGTATGCATGCAGCCGCTCAATCAGCTGGCTCACCGAATCCACCACAAATGCCAATCGGTGTGCCATGCTGTCACGGCCGGTTTGCAGGGTGCAGGCCAGGCTATGCAATGCCAGTTTCTGGTTATCCTGACGGTTTAAAAAATCATGCAGATCGTGGGCACGCTGTCGTAACTGCTCTGCCGTTCTGGCCGACAGCGGTATTGCCGCAAAGTCATTGCTATCAATCATCACGGCCGGGCTTTCCGGCAGATATTCGGCAATCACCACATGAGCATTGGTGCCACTGCGGCCAAAAGCGCTGACCGCGCCGGTGCGGGATTTGTCAGGCTGACGCGGCCAGTCACGGCAGATTTTATTGAGGTACAACGGACTGTTGCTGAGATCGATAAAGTGGTTTGCCTGCTCACAATGGAGGCTGGCCGGAATCTGCTGATGCCGGATACCCTGCAACAGACTGACCACACTGACCAGTCCCGATGCCGCCATCGTGTGACCCAGATTGCTTTTGCAACTGGTGATGGCACATTGGCCGATACTGCGGCCGTCAGCCAGGTTGTCAAACGCCTCAGCCAGGGCATTGATTTCCACCGGATCGCCCAGCCGGGTACCGGTTCCGTGGGCAACAATATGATCGATATCGGCCACATCGATCTGATGACTGCGGTAGAGTTGTTCGATCAATGCCGTCTGCATCCGGCCATTGGGTGCGGTAACACCGTTGGTCCGGCCATCAAAATTCACACCACTGGCCTTGATGACACCGTAAACAGGGTCACCATTCTCAATCGCGGCAGCTAAAGGTTTCAGCATCAGCACCACAACGGCTTCACTGACTCCGATGCCATTGGCCTGTTCGGCAAAACTGAAACACTGGCCCTGCGGCGATAACATGCCAGCCCGGGACATCATCAGATAGCTCTGCGGAGACAGACTCAATGCAATACCGGCCACCAGCGCGCTGTCACATTCCTGCTGTCGCAGACTGATAACTGCCTGATGCAATGCCACCAATGATGAGGAGCACGCGGTGTTGGTCACCAGCGCCGGTCCGTGCAGGTCCAGAAAGTATGATAGCCGGGATGAGATCATGGCTCCGCCACCGGTGCTCATGCCACGCCAGCCGACCAGCATGTCATACTGACTTTCCTCCATCCCGACAAATACCCCGGTATTACCACCCTGTAACGAACGCGGTGATATTCCGGCATCCTCAATGGCCCGGTAAGCTTCCATAAGCAACAGCCGTTCGGCCGGATCCATCTGCTGCGCCTCGCGTGGCGAGGTATCGAAAAACAATGGATCAAACTCATCCACGCCATCGATAAAACCACCCGTATTGGTGGTGATGGTGTCGGCATATGCCTGCCAGTCCCAGCGTGATGATGGAATCTCGCGGATGGCATGTTTGCCTTCGGCCAGCAATGACCACAGCTCATCGACATTTGCCGCTCCGGGAAAACGACCGGACATGCCAACGATGGCAATTGGATTCGGATGGTTTGCCTTCATTGCTGCGGATGGTTTGTCGGCCGTTTGTACTGTCACCCTGGTTTCTGGCGTCAGAGCCTCTTGTGTCACCGATGATTGTTCCAGCCATTGCTGCATCGCATTGCGGTGCCGCTCTACCAGATAATCACCGAGCAGATCGATAGTGAAGTAACTGAAGAAAATAGCCGGCGTGACAGCGATTGAAAAATGGTGGGACAACTGCTTCGCCAGTTCGGCCAGATTAATGGAATCAAAACCGTAGTCAGCCAGGTTGGTATGATGGTCCAGGGTATCAGCGGCAATTTTGTGGCTGGTTGAAATCAGTCGGCTCAATTCGGCGGTGATGATCTCTTTCAGGGACTGTCCGGAAGACCCACACGAGGCCAATGGTTGCTCTGATAACAGACCCGCAGACGAAGATTGAGGCAATGCCGGCTCATACAAACGCTGCACGGTCGGGGTGATTCGCGCTGCCCGGCCGTTCATGACCAATACCTGAGTCCAGCCGGACTGCATGACATCACGCCAGATGGCCGTTCCCTGGTCAGGCGACAAAGCCTGCTGGCCGGTCGCGTTCAGATAGAACCGGGTCTGTTCGGCATCGTCCGAACCCATGCCTCCCTGCTCCCATAACGGCCAGTTGATGACAATGGTTTGGCCGTTGAGCTGCGGTTGCCGGCGACGGTACTCGCCATAGGCCATCAGAAAGCGGTTGGCCATGGCATAGCTGCACTCGCCAAAATCCCCGAGCAGTGCCGCCGAAGATGAAAAATAACAGATGAAATCCAGCGCCTGATCAGCCAGGTACTTATCCAGCAGTACAACGCCCTCGCTCTTGGCACTCATGGTCTGATGGATCAATGCACGGGTCTGATCCTCAAAAGGCTGCCTCGATTCCACACCGGCAGCATGAATGATCCCGGCTAATGCAAACGGCAGTTCAGCGGCCAGAGCTGCCAAGGCCTGCTCATCGCAGACATCAACGGCCTGATAATGCGCTTCGATAGCCCCTGCTTGTTTAAGTTCATCGAGCTTTTGCTGTATGTCACTGGATAGCGGCCGCCTGCCGGTCAGTAGCAGTTTTGCCTGGTAGTGACTGGCCAGATATCGGGCGAAAACAAAGCCAAGATGACCGCTACCTCCGGTAATCAGATAACCGGCGTTGGTTTTCAAAGGCATCGGCTGCGTGGATGGTTGTGGGGAAAGTGCCTTCACTGCCAGACATAAGGGCTGACCGTTTCGGTACCAGCTTATGCCGTGGTGACTGGTAGCGGATAACAGTTGATCAGCTGTCAACTCCGCCTGATCGCTATAGACGATGGCGATGGTCAACCCGGGCATCAGCAATGCCAGTGAGCGTTGCAGGCCGATCCAGCTGTAGTCCCAGCAGCTATCCAGATCATCAGGGTCATAGTGACCGAGTAAGGTGATCCGGTTTATCCGGCCGGCAAAGCCACTGAGTACCTTGAACATACTGAACAGTTCGCCGATGGCCGCTTCACCACCGCGCCGTGACCAGCTGTAGATGATCGCGGTATCGTTCTGATCCTCAGTGACCAGCGTCTCCAACAGCTGCTGCAAATGCGCGGCATTATGCCGCTCGCACTGGTATAACTGATCAGTCAGCTTTGCCTGATCGGGTCCGGGCACCACGCAGATCATTCTGCCCGGCAACTGACGATGATCAGCCTGCATTAACTGATACTGACCACGGGTATCTGTAAAGATGATGGTCTGGTCGTTGCCGGCAATCCTGTCTCTCGATACCGCAGAGGTCTGTTCACGCCAGTATTCCTGAAAGTACAAGGGCGTCGGCCCTGCGGTTTCAATGTGGTTGTCTGTTGACGGTCTTTTTTCGACTTGTCTGGCTTTTTCGACCTCGGCAGACCGTGAAAACTCCGCTTGCAAGTGTTCGATCAGCTGTGTTTTTTCCATCACTGACAACGTTTCAAAACGTTGGATCAATTCGTCTCTACGAGCATGGTTGAATAAAATATCTGTAGCGATGCTGTCGATGTCCGTGGTGTTTTTTGGCATTTTTATGGTCTTATGTTGAAACGTTAACACTCAAAGGAAATGCCGGTATCGCCGGCATCGGTTATGTCCGTCAGGGTTTACTGATTGCATCCAGTAAGGCTGCAAACTCATTTGATAACTTCAGATTGAGTTCCCGATCAGTCATATGCAGATCATTGCGAACAGGCTGATACGGTTCGCGATCCGGTTGCAGCCAGTATTTTTCTGTAGCAAATGGATAGGCAGGCACTCTGATTTTGCGAGGCGTCCCGTTGCGATACAGATTCTGCCAATCGATATCCGCGCCCTTCGCCCAACGGGCGGCTATGGCATGCATATCCATTAGCGGGGCATCGGGTTGATCTCTGTGCGTTGCATACGGCTGATCACAGTGATCCGCGCCGGCCAAATAGGCCTGTAGATATTCCCGCACGTCTTCTCTGCTATGAGCCACAAATGCCAGCCGCTGTGACATGGCCTCTCGACCGGTTTGCAGGGTGTAAGCCAGACTCGCCAGGGTGACCTCAGGCTGTTGCCATGGCTCTGAATCCATAAACTGCAACAGCTTAAGGGCATAAGCGTGGAGCCGTTCCCGGGTTCTGGCCGATAACACAATGATCACACCCTGTCCGGTCTCCACTGCCGGTATCGGTTTTGCCACCGGCTGATACTCTTCCAGCACCACATGTGCATTAACGCCACCAAAGCCAAACGAACTGATGCCGGCACGCAATGGCACCGGATCGCCATTGGCGTCTGTGGTCCGCTGCCAGGGCTGTTGTTCTGTGACCAGATAAAACGGGCTGTCCTGCAGATGAATATGGGAGTTGAGTGGCTGACCATGCAGCGACGGAACCAGCGTCCGGTGCTGCATTTGCAGCAGGACTTTTATGACACCGGCCACACCCGCTGCCAGTTCCAGATGACCGATATTGGTTTTGACCGAACCGATGCCACAACGATGTTGATGGTCAGGGATGGTGACCCCGATACGCTGATATAACCTCTGAAAAGCGGCTTTCAGGCTGTTGATTTCAATCGGATCACCAAGGGCGGTGCCGGTACCGTGGGCTTCGATATAGCCGATACTGCGGGGATCGACCCCGGCGCGGGTGTAGGCGGATACCAGCAGTTCGGTCTGCGCCTCGGGATTCGGTGCGGTCAGACTGTTGCCACGACCGCCATGATTTTCGGCACTGGCTTTGATGATTCCGTAGATCCGGTCCTGATCGTGTTCCGCAGAAGCCAGCTTTTTCAATATCAGGATGCCTATGCCCTCGCCGCGCACATAGCCATCGGCCTGATCTGAGAAAGTCTTGCAGCGTCCATCCGGCGATAACATGCCGGCTTTGGCAAAACTGATGTGCACCGCCGGAGAAAACATCCCCTGGACACCTCCAACGATGGCCATATCCGCATCGTCATGGAGAATGGCGTTCACACCCCGGTGAATGGCCACCAGAGAGGAGGAACAGGCCGTATCCACCGGTTCGCTCGGCCCCCGCAGATTCAGAAAATGACTGACCCGGCTTGGTCCCATGGAAGGCACCGTGGCAATCACGGTCTGGCCGTTGATGTCCGTTTCACAGGCTGTCAGCCGGTCCCCATAGCCACTGTTGCCAATGCCAACGAATACGGCGGTCCTGCTGCCGGATAACCGGGATGCGGCATAGCCGGCGTCTTCTATGGCGAGCCAGCTGTGCATCAATAACAGCCGCTGTGCCGGATCCATGATTTCCGCATCGCGTGGCGATATGCCGAAGAACAGCGGATCGAAATCCCCATAACCCTCGATAAATCCGCCCCACTTCATACTCGGCGACGCAGTTTCCGAATCATGCCACAGAGCCTGCCAGCTCCAACGCTGTTGCGGGATTTCGCTGATACAGTCCCGACCCGCTACCAGATTCTGCCAGTATTCATCGATGTCGCTGGCCTGCGGAAATTTTCCGCTCATGCCGATAATGGCGATATCGTCACCGGTTGATCGGGATGGTGATCTCTGAACAGAGACCGATGGCTCGGCATGACTTGTCCGGGGTAATAGTGATTCACCGGAATCGCCGCAAATCTTCGGCACTGACGGAGTCGCCGGAGAAGGCTCAGGCAGGTCAGAAAAATGGTGTTGAATGCTGTCCTGGTATTGGTCAAGCAGGTAACCGGTCAGCGCACTGATGTCTGGATATTCAAAAAAAGCCGTCGGTGCCAGCGCACGGCCCTGACGATCCTCCAATCCATACAACTCGTTCAGTTGATTGGTGAACAGTGTGAAAGAGATGGAATCAAAACCATAAGCACCAAATGCCTTGCCTTCATCAAAGCTGTTTTCATCAACATCGACCAGTTGCGCGGCAATATGCCGTAACGATGCCTGTACTCTGTCTGTCAGCTCCGTTACCGGAAGCGAGTGAGTAACGGGCTCGATTGAGACTTCGGACCGGGTGTTATGGTTATCAAGATAAACACTTGCCATTACCTGACGGTCGCCAGCCATGGCGATCACCTGCTCCCGATCACTGCTCAGAATCCGCAGCAGGGCATCGACTCCGGCCTCCGTTGGCATGGCGGCAACCCCCTGTTTCAGCAACAGCGCACGTTGATTGTCAGCGTCTATCTGCATACCGCCGTCCTGCCACAGCGACCAGTCGATGGCGAAGGTTCTGCCATACCGCTGTCCCTGTGTCTGGAGAAAATTACGATAGCCGGCAAACGCATCCATGAACCCATTGGCAGCGGCATAATCGGCCTGCCCGATATTGCCAAACACGGCGGATACCGAAGAAAACAACACCATGAAATCCAAAGGTTCATGCCGGGTTGCCAGATCGATGGCCAGCAGGCCGTGCACTTTCGGCGCGAAGACCTGTTGAATGTCCTGGGCGGTTTTATTCAGGATAAATGCATCGCGCAGCACGCCGGCGCAGTGAAAAATGCCATTGAGGCAGCCATACGTTTCCCGTATCCGGTTGACCACCCGAGTGGTATCTGCCACCAGACTGACATCTGCCGTCCAGTATTCGACGGCCTTGCCAGTGTCACTATTCAGGCTATCCAGAGCCTGTTGCAACGGCGCTGACAGCGGCCGGCGGCCGGTCAGAACAATGTTGACCCGTTTTTGCTGCATCAGAGCACTCGCCAGTTGCAGCCCAAGCTTGCCGGAGCCCCCGGTAATCCAGTACACGCCGCCTTCCTTGAGCGGGCTGACGGTGCGGGATGGCAGCTCCAGTTTTTCGGTCAGTTGAATTTGCCGGGTGAAATCCGGGCGGTAGCGCACCCGGACATGTTCGAAACCACTGTAAAACTCCTGCCTTAAGATGGCTGACAGGCTATCCGCGTCATAACTTGCCAGCGCTTCGACGGTCACCAGCTTACCCAGCACCCGGTGACTCTCCAGCTGAGCGGTTTGCAGCAAGCCGGACAGGCAATGGAAGGCAAAATGTTCGATGTTCCCGGGTACAAGAATCAGTATTCGCAGGCGCTTACCGGATGGACTGCGCAGGTAGCTCTGAATGACCTCAAAGCCGTATTGAAAATCCGCCTGAACCTGTTGAGCAAACGTCACAACGTCAGTCTGCCCTGGTTCCAATCGGTGCGGCAAATAAACAAGCCGGCAACCGGCAGGCAGGCTCTGCGAATGGATATAACCTTCAGTGACACCGGCCAGCAGCACAACATGGTCATCATCCGGATGTTCTTCAGACACATTTGTCTGCGCAGGCTGATGTTGCCAGGCGGGACTGAGATAGAACATTTCCGGCCCGGTGACCATCCGGGGCATCTGGTGATGAAGCTCATCCTCCACCAGCTTCCGGGCGCTGAATTCCTTCATGGAGATGCAAATATGGCCGGCGGCATCGGCGATATCGATATCATAACGGGTTACCGAACCGCTACGGTCTGACCCTGGGCTGAAATACACATGGACATAACCGTGACTGGGGGTGGGTCGCAGCACATCGATCTGTTTGACGTAAAACGGCAGATAACCACCGCTTTCCTGTGGCTGTAAAATCAGGCTGTCTGTTAACTGAAAGGCTGCGTCCATAATGCTTGGATGCAGGAAAAACTCGTCATTGCCGAAGCGGGTGTCCTCCGGCAGATGCAGTCTGGCGAGCACCTGATCATCATTCTGATACAAGGTCTCAATAACCTGAAACGCCGGGCCATAGTCAGCCCCCACCGCCATCAGCCGGTCATAAAACCAGGGTTGTGAATATTGTTGGTTACAGAGCTCCCGGATAGCGGAAATATCCAGGGTGCGGACATGATCATCCGCCTGCGTTGCCGAACCGGTCAGTAATAGTCCCTGACTGTGAAGAATGGGGTTGGCGGCATCGCTGTGTACTTCAAAACGGATTTGTCCGGCGTCGTCATGCAGACTCACAACCAGCTCACATGGATCCTGCCCCACCACCACCGGTTGCATCCATACCACCTCACGGATAGACACAATCGGCTGCCGGCAGGACTGTTCGCCGGCAAACCGGGTCATTTCCAGATAGGCAACGCCCGGCAGAATCTTTTTGCCACCGAGCACATGATCCGTCAGGAAAAACTCTTCGCCATTCAACACCACGGTAAATTGCTGTCGTTCAAAGTCGGAATCATTGCGATGGACTAACGGGTGCAGCTTTTCCACTTGCCGGGCACTGACCGATGGCCGGGGTAACGGGTTCTGATATCGATAAGGTGTCCGTTTGAAAACATAGCCCGGCAGGGACATTCGCAGTGGATGAGCCTGCGGCTGATACAGACTCTTCCAGTCTGGATCATTCCCCTGAGTCCAGAGCCTGGCCAGTTGCTCCAACCGCCCCTGTTGAATACAGATACGAAGGTCATCGTCGGATGCGGTTCCCTCAGCTGCCTTCTGGTCAGGTTGCTGAAACAGCCCGCTTATTGGTCCATCACCGTTCACAAAGGCCGACAGTTTTTCAACCAACTCTGCCACGGTGGATACCACAAACCCGACTCTGGCAGGCATCTGTTTACGGCCAACCTGCAAGGTATAGGCGAGCCGGTCAATAGCCACATCACTGTGACGATCACGCAAAAATGCCAGCAACCTTGCGGCCCCCAGATGCAGCTGCTGTTGGTCCATGGCTGACAGCGGAATGAGGACCAATGAATGATCCGGGGCCGCTGCGGTTGAAGCATTGGCATTGTGCTGACGATATTCCTCCAGGATGGCATGGGCATTGGAGCCGCCAATCCCAAAGGAACTCAGCGCCGCCCGTTTGGGTAGATCCTCCGTTTTCCAGTGACTGGGGTGTTCAAGCACATAAAACGGAGAATGCTCAAAATCAATACCGGGATTCGCCTGTTGATAGTTGATTAATGGCGGAAATGTTTTGTGATACAGGCTCATGGCCAGTTTGATGCAACCGGCCAGCCCGGCAACGGTGTCCAGATGGCCGATATTGGGTTTAACCGAGCCAATGGCGCAAAACTGTTGTTTGCGGGTCTGGCTGGCAAACGCCTGAGTGAGGGCGGCCACTTCAATGGGATCACCAATCGCCGTGCCGGTGCCATGGGCCTCCACGTAACTGATGTCTTCGGGATGTATGCCGGTTTGCTGCAACACGTTGTGAATGACGGCAGACTGACCACTGACACCGGGGGCATAGAAACCGGCCTTGTCATTACCATCATTATTAATACTGATGCCCCGCAGCAAACAGTAAATATGATCACCATTGTCGATGGCATCCATGGTCCGGCGAACCATGATCACCCCTGCCCCTTCACCGGCAATCATGCCGTCTGCGCGTGCATCAAAGGCTTTGCAGTGACCATCGCTGGAAAAATTCAGTCCCGGCTGATGCACATATCCCGCCTGAAAGGTGTCGAATAATGTGGCACCGCCCACCAGTGCGTAATCCACCTCGCCGGATTGCAATGCCTGACGCGCAAAGTACAGACCGGTCAGGGAAGAAGAACAATTGGAATGCACAAACACACTGGCACCGGTCAAGCCCAGCTGATGGGAAATCATCGTCGGGATACTGCCGCCTTGAGCCAGTATCCAGGAAACGTAGTGCTGCGGATGATCCATCACCTGAAGTTCAGCACTCAGCTGTCCGGTGAATGATGGATAAAAGTTGTTGCTGGCAGACATGAAAACCGCTGTTCTGGCAATGTCTTCCGGAACATAACCGGCGTCTTCGACAGCCCGCCAGGCGTGCATCAATAACTGCCGGAACTGCGGGTCCATAATGGCGGCGTTGGCGGGAGAAATTTGAAAGAACTCGGGATCGAAAGCATCTTTGTCCGGCATCATCAAAGACAACGGCACGTAGGCAGAATTGTTCAGCACCGCGGCCGATAAGTTCAGTCTGGCAATCTCTTCATCAGATAACCGTGTCGTGCACTCGCGGCCATCGATGAGGTTCTGCCAGAACTGCCAATGATCCTCCGCGCCTGGAAACTGACAGGATATGCCAACAATCGCCAGACTGGAGTGATAATAGTCGGGATGCTCAGCCGGAGACGATAATGACCGGTTCAGCGACTGCGATAACGGCTCTGGGAATACATTCGGGTCATTGCCCGGTAGCTGTTTTTCAAGGTACTGGCCCAGCTTGCGAATCGTCGGGTAGGTGAACAGATCGGTTACGGTAACTCCCGAACCAATGTGGCGACTGACGCGTTCTGCCAGAATCGCTGCTGACACCGAGTTTCCGCCCAGATCCATCAAACGGTCGGTCACGTGAATACCCTCCAGTCCCAGCACATCTTTCCAGATGCTCAACAACTGTTGTTCCAGCAGCGGTTGCGAGGAAGACGAGCGGTCATCCTGACGCACCAGCACAATCTCCCGTTCCATCAGCGACTTGCGATCAACCTTGCCGTTAAGAGTCAGAGGCATCTGCTCCAAAGGGACGAAAAAGGCCGGGATCATATAATCCGGCAACCCATCCTGAAGATGTGCCTTAAGCGCGTTGATGTCCTGCCAATGGGGCTGCAACGGAACGTAGTAGCCGACCAGGTGGCTGACTTCCCCACGTCGATGCAATACGACAGCGCTTTGCCGGATAGCCGGATGCCGGTTCATATGGCTCTCGATGTCATCCAGTTCGATACGAAAGCCGTTGAGTTTGACCTGAAAATCCAGTCGCCCCAGATATTCCAGCTCGCCGGAGCTTGTCCATCGCGCCAGATCTCCGGTTCGATACAGCCGATCACCCGGCTCAAACGGATTTTCGATAAATTTTTCCGCGGTCAGTTCCGGGCGTCGCCAATAACCGGCTGCCAGGCCATCGCCGGCAATACAAAGCTCGCCGGCCATTCCGGTCGGGGTCAGCTGTTGCTGTTGATCCAGAATATAGATCCGGGTGTTGGCAATCGGTTTGCCAATGTTGACCGGCTGATCGTTTTCAAGCTGTTTCAAGGTCGACCAGATGGTGGTTTCAGTCGGACCAAACAGGTTCCAGGCGTCACTGCCACTGTCGCAGAAACGCTGTTTGAGTGATTCCGGCAACGCCTCGCCGCCACACAGAATTCTGACCTGTTCGGTATTCTGCCAGCCGGCATGAAACAGCATGCTCCAGGTCGAAGGGGTCGCCTGCATGATGGTCGGTCTGAGTTGCTGAATAGCGCTTTTCAGCTGTTCGGCATTGCGGCTGGTCGCGGTATCCGCAATATAACAATGACCACCAACGATCAACGGTAAGAACAATTCCAGACCGGCAATATCAAAACTGTAAGTGGTGACCGCCAGCAGTGTGTCGGCACCGGTCATCCCCGGACAATTTGCCATCGACAACAGAAAATTGGTCAGGGCCGGGTGTGTCACCATCACCCCTTTCGGCCGGCCGGTGCTGCCCGAGGTGTAAATGATATACGCCAGCGGGTTGTCTGTTTGCCGGCAATTGTCCGGCAATACAGTCGTTGCCGGCACATCCGGCCAGGGCTGATCCAGCACGATGACTTCAGCCCGGTTTGCGGCGGTGGCCGCCTGAAGCAGCCGGGTAACCTTCGTCATCAGATCTGATTCAGTCACGATGAGGCTCGCCTGACTGTCAGCCAGAATATAGTTCAGCCGCTGTTCCGGAAATGCCGGATCCAGTGGGATATAGGTCATGCCCGCGCGCAGAATCCCAAGCAAAGTGGCTACCATGTCGACGGAACGATGCAGGCAGACGGCAACATGAACATTGCTGCCGCCGCTACTGCGTGCACGCAGATAATCGGCGATTTCATTCACCCTGCCGGATAGCCGGGTATAACTCAGTGTTCGCCCGACATCACTCACTGCGGTGGCTGTGGGTGATTGCTGCACCTGAATATCGAACAGCTGATCCACGGTCAGGGTTTTGTCGTAGCTGACCGAAGTGTCGTTGTAATCGTACAAAAGCCTGTTTCGTTCTGCCGGAGACAGCAGCGAATAATCTCGCAGGGACAATTCAGGCCGGGCAATGACGTTATCCATCAGCTGCCGATAATGATCTGCCATGCGTTCAATCACATCGGCACTAAACAATTCAGGATGGTATTTCCAATGCAATATGAAGGTATCTGCCGTTTCTGCCACTTCCAGCGCCAGTTCATATTCACCCTCCTGAAAAACCTCTTCACACCACTGAAACGGATGACGGCTGTTGCTGAGTGCTTTCAGAATGTCGTGATACATGAAGGCGGTTTGAAACACCGGAGCGGTTTGTGAAGAGTCGTGTTCCAGTGAACGGATCAATGCTGCAAACGGATAGCTGTGGGCAAGGCCGTCTACAATGGTTTTCTGCAGTCCGGTCAGAAACTCGAAGAAGGTATTTTCAAGCCGGATCTGACTCCGAATGGGAATCATGTTAATCAAAAAACCAACGACATCTTCGTACCGATGCTGACTTCTTTCATTGAACGGTATGCCGACAACGATATCCCGCTGATCGCTGTACTTCAGCAACAGTATTTTATATAGCCCCAACAGCACCGTGGACGCAGAAACCCGTGCGGCTCTGGCAAGCCCGGTTATTTTTTCAGCCACGGACACCGGAAGATGGTCGCTGATGCTGCGGCCGGCAAAGGCCGTGTGTACGTTATCACGAGGCTGGCTGACCGGCAGGTGTAATACCGGCAATGGCGTGGCAAGCTGTTGCTGCCAGTATGACAGGCGTTTCCGGCCTTCAGGGCTGTGCATCAAATCAGTTTGTTGCTGCACAAACTGCTGATAGCTGCCAGACACATGCGATACCTTTGGTTGCTGGCCGTTTGACAGCATTTGCATGCCATTGAACAATGTTTTCATCAGCAGCGGGATAGATGCACCATCAAAAATAATATGATGGACATTGATTAATACCCTGGTTTCACTGTCTGAAAGACGGAACAGGTAACATTTCAACAACGGTCCCTGATCCAGGCTGAAGGGTTGTTTCATGGCCTGGGAAATCACGTCATTTAGCTGTCCGGGTGGGCATTCACGCAGATCCTGTTGCAGAATATACGGCTCCTGCTCCGCTTGCAGCACATGCCTGAGTTCACCACCAGACTCGCGAATAACGGCAGTCAATATCGGATACTGCCTGAGCACAAATGCACAGGCGCTGCTGAAAATGTCGACATTGAGATCGGTCACGGAGAAACACAAAGGAACGTTGTAGGCGCTCATGGCCGGATGACGTTTTTGTAACGCCCAGAGTCCTTTTTGCCCTGCCGATAAATCATCAGCCTCAGCCCTGGCCGTGATAGCGCCGGGTGGATCCATTCTGCGGGAAACAGCAGGGGCTGCGGTACTTTGTACACCTTTGGACAACAGTGCTGCCAATGAACGTTCATGATGTTCGGTCAGATATTCGGCCAGAGCCGAGATCGTGGAATATTCAAATAATAACGTGGGTGATAGTTGTGTGGCTAACTGTGTTTCCAGCGCCGACACCAGGGTCAACAGGCCGGCTGAGTTCAATCCCATTTCGTGGAATTCCCGGGCGGGATCAAGATCCTCCAGCCGCTGGTTATGCAGCGAGGCCATCATTTCCATAAGAAACTGTTCAGCCTGGGTGGCCTTCTGGTCATCATGCCTTGCCTGTCGCCCGACGGGCTGATCAGTCAGCGGTTCAAGACGACGCTCCGGATCAATAAATCCTGCATCTCTGACCAGTTTGACCGAAAAATTCTTCAGCTCGGCAATCTGCTTGTCATCATCGTCGAAGAACAACAGATCCATAAACAGCAGTTCGTTTTTATGGTGAACTGAATCCATCTCCAGATGAACCCGGCAACGGCTGGAAAATACTTCTGATGCCCGAAAGCTATCGATGACCAGCGGCAGAAACAGCCGGTCTTCACCCTCCACCAGTGACGCAACCGCGGCCACGGCAGCAGCATCAATCAGCGCCGGATGAAACATAAACTGCGCGGCATCCGTCATGGCATCAGGCGATAACGATACCTCAACGGTGAGGCTGGATTCGTGAATGTGGATGCATCCCTGCGATTTCATCAAACCGGAATGAACCAGCTCCCGGTCCACCATGCGGCGATAGATATCGTCCAGTGCAACGGTTTTTTCAGAGCGGCTGACAATCCGTTGAATATCCAGTCGGCCATCCAAGCTGACCGCTTCGATGCGATGCACTTCGGCGCTGACATAATGTCTGAAATCACCATGCCGCTGGCCGTTTATGACCTGCTCTCCATCGATGCGGACATCCCAGCTCCCCTGCCCCGTTTCCTGGCAGTGAAAATGCAGGCGAACTTCATGACCTTCATCTGCCTGTAGAGGCGAGAATATCTTCAGCCGACGCAGTTCAAGATCGACATGGGAAAAACCCTGAGCCCTGAAAAACTGGTAAATAAAGTCAATATAGGCAAGACCGGGTATCATTCGCTGACCATACACCCGATGGTGTTTCAGTATGGGGTGATCAGCGCTGATTCTGAACCATTTCTCCATCAGGAATCCCCTACCGCCCGTCCGTTTCCAGCACCGACTGTCGCTGACGTTTCCCACCAGTTGTTGTCAACAACCGTATCCTGCTGGCGAAGATCTCTTCGGTGCAATACCGGTGGTGTCACAGGGCGCCGGACCGCGTTCGGATTCGAGCTTTCTGCAACGATCAGATGAGCGTTCGTGCCACCATCGGCAAAACAGTTCAATGCCGCAATACGCGGTGTGCCGCTCCAGTCATTCGAATCACGATGGAAAACGAATGGCGACCGTTCAATTGGATAGTGGTCCATGGTGTGATACCCGGACAAGAACGGAACATGGCGACGATGGTTTAACATCAGCACCAGTTTGATAAAGCCAGCGATACCTTCGGCACAGAGAGGATGGCCAATATTGGGCTTGATCGACCCCAGCCCACATGAAATACGGGCGGATGAACGGTAAACGGCTTCCATGGCTTTCAGTTCCAGCAGGTCGGTAACCTGAGAGCCGGACGCATTGGCTTCGATATAACTGATGTCTGTGGCTTTAACACCGCTTTTTGCCAGCGCCGACAGCATGACTTTCTTTTGTGCATGAATACTGGGTGTTGCCAGTCCGGCGGTGCGGCCGTCATTGTTTAAGCTTAACGCTTTGATCACGGCATAGATCGTATCGCCATCCTGTTCAGCCCGTGCCCTGGTTTTCAGTAACACCATGCCGGCCCCTTCTCCAGGCACTATCCCCTCAGCGCGCTGATCGAAGATATGGAAATCACCGTTACTGCTAAGCAGTTTGCGGCGCGCAAAGGTCCGGTGTACCAGATCACTGGTGAGCAGGTTGACACCACCCGCCAGAGCCATCTCGTTGTCGCCATTGCGCAGGCTTTCAATCGCCATATTCATGGCCACCAATGCCGAGGAGCAAGCGGTATCGACCACCAGACTCGGGCCTTTAAGGTCAAAGAAATGTGAGATATTAGCCGCCATGTAATTCTGGCCAAGTGCCACAATCGGGTTATCTGCCCGTTCCAGCAGCGCCTCTGGCAAATCAGTACGACTGCGACTGCCCAGGTAAACACCGGTAGCCGTGCCACGGATGTCATCCATGCGGTATCCGGCGTGATAAAACATGTTCAGACTTTCTTCGAGCACCAGTAATGCCTGAGGATCCATCATCTGTGCATCTGCCAGCGATAGATGAAAGAAATCAGGATCAAAATGATGAATGGAGTCCAACAGCGCGGCATAAAACGAGGACGGTTTGCCCCAGCGTTCTGTTGGCACCGCTGCTATTCGGCTCTGCCCTGCAGATAACAATTGCCAGTAAGCTTCCAGATCAGCTGCACCGGGAAAACGACAGGACATGCCGACCACCACGATATCGTCCGAATGGTCTGATACGGTATTTTGACGGTTGACAACGGCCACTGCAGGGGCTTTGGATGAGGACGGGGTTTTGGTTGATGACAGGACATTGGTTGATGACAGGACATTGATCAATGCCGTTGCATGAGTATCAAGCAGCCATTCCGATAACGCTGCCAGACTGGAGTGATCGAACAGCACCGAGGGATCCATGGGCTGTGCCAATGCCTTGCCCAGAGCACTTGATAACTGTGATAACAGAATCGAATCAACGCCATACTGTTCAAAGGCCGTCTGCAATTGAATACTGTCTTCAGAAATCTCCAGTTGCCGGCAAAAAAACGTTTTTAACCAGGTCTGAACGGTCTCAATGTCAGGTTTCGAGTCAACCGCCTGAGCGGACTCACCTGATTCACCGGCTATCCGCCGCGCCATTAATTGCTGTGGCCGCCACAAAGCCTCGTTCACCTGCGCCGCCAGGACGACCGGCCCCATATCCCTGGACAAAATTTCATCCAGCATCGCCAGTCCTTGCTGATGACTGTGACTGAGCAAGCCGGTACGCCCGTAGGCTCCTCCTTTCAGCTCGCCCATGGATGACTCCCGCCAATGCGCCCACTGAATACTGACCAACGGACAACGCCCCTGCCAGCTGGTGGCCACGTAGTCCATATAAGCATTGGCCATGGCGTAGTCGCTTTGTCCGGCCCCCAGGGTCGGAATGATTCCGGCAACCGATGAAAACAGCAGCACACATTTCAGCTCATCATCGCCCAGCTGTGACAGTACGGTATCCAGAGCACTTGTTTTGGGAGTCAGTATCTGGTGGATGTCTGCAATGGATTTCCGGATAAATGCGGGGGTTTCGGTGTCCATATTTCCGGCACAATGGATCAAACCGGCCAGTGTTCCACTTGCTCTGATTTTCGTCAGCTGTGCGCTGACCGCTGTGGCATCTGTAAGGACAATCGATTCTACCCGGACCTCTACACCCTGTTGTTCCATCGCCAGAATGCCGGACATTTGTGATGCCCGAGGATCATTTTGAGCAATCAGCAACGGCCACTCTGACCGGGGTGGCCATGTTTCACGACCGGACAACAGCAGCTTTTTAACACCATAGTGACGGACAAAATGCTGAGCACATTGATACCCGAGCCCTCGTGTGCCACCGGTGATCCAGAGCCATTCACTGGCGGCAAAAAGCGGTTTTGCCTGTTCGCCGGCATCCGACACTTCTCTGAGTACTGCCCGATAGCGTTGGCCATGACGATAACAGACCTCGGCGACTTCATCGGATATACGCAATTCAGCGGCAATCTGCCGTGCCAGCTCAACACCCTGGATCGCTGGGTCAGCGTCCATATGCCGGCTTTGCACCGATGAATATTCACTCTGCAACATGCGATATAACCCGACACGGTTTGCCCCCTTCAGAACCGGCATTGGATTGTGCCAGGCCTCCAGCCCCTGGGTGACAGCCAAGAGCATTTTCCGGGTCTGGGACGATTGACTGATCAGTCGTTGCAGCCCTTCCAGCCACTCCAGTGAATCGTGACGGTTTTGATCACAGCCGAGCAGGTCCACGCAGCCGAATGGATCAGTGGGATAGTCTTCTGACCAGGTCGCCAGATCCTCCGGATACAGCACCACACTGCCCGGTAGCTCTGCGGCCACCAGTGTCGCCAGGAGTTGTGTTGCCGGTGTGGTCAGAACGAATATGGTCTGCATGGGTGCCTGAACGGGGCTCTGTGGCACAGCCTCCCAGGTTTTGGTCAGAAAACGGAAATCTGCCTTCCGGGCCTGAACTTTGCCGGGCGCGACCAGTTGCAGATGATTGGGCCGACGGGAATGCTGAGATCCCTGTCCACGATCAGAACTTGATACCGCCTCCGGCCAGAAACGTTCACGGGCAAACGGATAAGTGGGCAAGCTGATACGTCTCGGACTGGCGGATGGTTCAGCCGTAGAAGCTGGCTGATACAGCTGCTGCCAGTCGATGTCAAAGCCGGATACCCAGAGCGACAATAACTTTGCATACTTACCTTTATGCATCCACGCGGTGATTGTCTTGTCCATGTCGTCATCATCGCTGAAAAGACTGAGTACCGGTTCATGCTGAAGGCTCTGCCCCAGCCAGCATCCGCTACCGGTTTTAGCACCGGCCGATACCGCCTGAAGTTTCTCCAGTATGTCCTCTCGCGATTCCGCCATTATTCCTGATCGGGCTGCCATGGCCTGACGCCCCACCTGCAGGGTGTAAGCGAGATTGGTCAGATCCAGATCAGGATGGTGACCGATGAAATCGTGAAGTTGTTGAGCCATAACCCTCAGACGCTCCGGGGTTCTGGCAGATAAAACAATCAGCAGGGGTTGCAGTTGTGCCGGTGCCGGAACCGGCGGTGACACATACTCTTCGATCACGACATGGGCATTGGTACCGCTGTAACCGAATGAACTGATGGCCGCCCTGCGCCTGTCTACACCGTCTGTTTCCCAGTCCCGGCTTTCGGTATTGATGTAAAAAGGCGACTGATTCAGGACGATATGTTCATTGACGTCTTCAACATGCAGGGTCGGTGGCAACTGCCGGTGTTGCATGGCCATCAGCATTTTGATCAGCCCGGCAATGCCCGCTGCCGCCAGCGCATGTCCGACATTGCTTTTGACCGAACCGATGGCGCAATATTGCTGTTTTGCCGTATAGGACTGGAACGTTTGAGTCAACGCATCCACTTCAACAGGATCGCCCAGCCGGGTGCCGGTGCCATGTAACTCAACATATTGGATATGCTCGGGATTAATGCCGAATTTATCGTAGACATGCTTTTGCAAGCGGACCTGGGCCTGCTGATTGGGCGCAGTAATGCCATTGCTCCGGCCATCCTGGTTAACTCCCCACCCCTGCACCAGACCATAAATGATATCGTTGTCTTTCTGAGCGTCACTCAAGCGCTTAAGCGCCACCACCCCAATCCCTTCTGAAGGAACAAAACCGTTGGCACGCTGATCCAGGGTATAGCAGCGGCCATCGGTCGACAGCATGCCGGCTTTGGTTGCCATGATATGAACATCCGGACCGGTCAAAACAGATATCCCGCCAGCCAGAGCCATATCACAATCACCCAGCACCAGGCTGTTACAGGCCTCTGCCACTGCCACCAGCGAAGCCGAGCAAGCGGTATCAATGGTCAGACACGGCCCCTGAAGATTCAGGAAATAAGCAATGCGCGCCGCCAGAATAGATGGACTGCCACCGAGAAACCGCTGGGCATTCAACCCTGATTCCATTTGGTTCTGACCGTAATTACCGTAACCGGCAAATACGCCACAACGACTGCCGGAAATCACTTCGGACGCATAGCCGGCATCCTCAAGGCAACTCCATGCCGCCTGTAAAAACAGTCGTTGCTGGGGATCCATATGCCTTGCTTCCAACGGCGTGATGTTGAAAAACATCGGATCGAAGCAGTCTGCATCCTGCAATACCCCCATATAACGGCAGTCTGTTTTATCCGGCTGTTCGGGATCTGCGTGAAAATAATCGGCCATGTTCCAGCGTTCCGGTGGAACCTCATCGATACAATCCTGTTTATTCTGGATGGTGTTCCAGAATTCCTCAGCGTTGTCCGAACCGGGAAAACGGCAAGATAATCCAATCACTGCAATTTGAGTTTGTTGCGATGATACTGAAAAGGATGATACCGAACTGGCCGCTGATTCATTGCGTGACGGAGAACTCTGCCGGGTCGAATTTGTCACGTCCGACGGCTGCTTCGATATTTCGCCAAGCAGGTACCGGGCAAGCTCCTGTAACGTGGGGTAAGCAAAAAGCCGTGCCGCCGGAACCAGGAGGCCGTAGCGTTCGTTTATCCGGCTCATCCACGATACGCCGATGGCGGAATTCAGCCCAAGTTCAAAAAACTTGTGATTGGCAGAGATCTCCTGTTGGTCAAGGTCCAGTTCTTCTGCCAGCATCTCTGTAATACTGTGCAACACCCTCTCCAGCTGCAGCTCTGCCGCTGGGGATTCATCAGTTGCATCCGTTAACTCTGCTGTTGCAGTGACCGGCTTGACGGCAATCAGACTCACATGTTCAACACCGCCTTTGGGCCGGGCACCATTGACGCTGACCGCCAGGGTTTCAAATTCGGCCTGTTCAACCGTGAATCCCGCGTTCTGACATTCCCGGCGCAGAATGTCAGGATCCAGCAGATTAATCTCTGTCATCCCCTGCAAGGCGTCAGCATGCGCGCTGGCATCACCATAACCACTGATATCTGCATGGCTGGCAAAATAATGTTTCAGATCGGCGATATAACCGGGCCACAAATCTCCTGTCTGTTTACGGGTTTCATAGTCAGAGACATTGGCAGCCCATTGGGGAAAATAAGGTGTGTCACAGGTGAGAAAGATTTTGCCGCCGGGCTTCAGCCAGCGATACATTTTCGTCAAGGTGAGCTGCAAGGCCTGCGGGCTCAAAAAATGCAACACCCGGCCGGCATGAATGGCGCCAAAACGGTTGCCCGGCAGATCGAGTTCAGGCACGGTTCCCTGTTGGGTACTGATTCGCTGCCGCGCTTCGCCGTTGACCTGTCTGGTCAATATTTCCAGGTGCCGGGCATCCATATCGACCGCCAGAACCGTGGCGCCGCGCGCCAGTGCTGATAACGCAGCGGCACCATAGGCGCAGCCGAGGTCCAATACTTCGCCATCACATTGCCCGGCATAATCCACAAAGGCTTCAGAACAGGAAAGCAGTTGCCGGGTCATGGTACCGGTGCCGTTGAGAGTCGGGATCATGCCTTTGAATGCCTCTGGCATCGCGCTTTCCGTTGGCTTGTCATCCGTATGCGGCGGTTCAGGATCGACAGCGTCTATCCAGTAACAGGTTGTTAAAAACGGAAAGGTTGGCAGCACTACTTTTGCCGGTTTTTGGCCGTGATATAACACTTCCCAGTCCAGAGTCATACCGCAACACCAGCTTTCCGCCAACACGCTCAGGTTTGCCTGTCGAAGCGCCTGTGTGGTCAGACCGTCGCAACCTTCTTCGGCATTTCCGCGCCAACAGTGATTAAGGTGCGCTGCTCCATCAGCGATCTGCTGTAGTTTTTGTAACAGTTCCGCATGATTTTTAACCAGCAGAGCCAGGCGCTGTGTCATGGCTTCACGGCCGGTTTGAAGGGTGTATGCCAGATCCCGCAATGAGATCGTTTCAAACCCATGGTAACGATATTCTTTATTTTGCAGATAGCTCAG
Organism: Gynuella sunshinyii YC6258; assembly: GCF_000940805.1. Lineage (GTDB taxonomy): Bacteria > Pseudomonadota > Gammaproteobacteria > Pseudomonadales > Natronospirillaceae > Gynuella > Gynuella sunshinyii. Next base: position 3,809,193 of record NZ_CP007142.1, read on the forward strand.
CAGACGCTGCGCCATGGCAACCAACTGCTCGGCTTTACGGGCAGAGAAGACAATCAGATATTCGGACGCAGGAGCCTCTGCAAGGTGCTGATCCCGCTGACGATGTTCTTCCAGAATGAGGTGCCCGGTCACCCCACCAAATCCAAAATTGTGTACCCCGATCCGTCTGCCCCGATCGCGTCTGGGCAACCAGTTCTGATGCTGCTGCAAAATATGGCAACGGAATGGCTCATCATCTGCATCCCAGTTCAAGTGCTGGCAATTTTCCACCTTTACCAATTGATTATTGGTGAATGACAGCAATGACTTGATAACTGCAATGACACCGGATGCCCCGGCAAAATGTCCCATATGCCCTTTGATTGTGCCGATAGGCATGGGGTCGTCACGGTCGCCGAAGACCTGATGATAAGCCTTAAGCTCTGCGATATCGGTCAGGGTGTTGCCACTGCCCTGCGCTTCAATGTAATCAATATCAGATGGTTGCAGGTTGGCCTGTTGCAGAGCCTCTTGAATAACCTCCTGATGAGACGCGGGATTCGGTACCGTTACCATGACACCCTGGCCACCGTGGCGTACCGACAAACCTTTGATCACGCCATAAATATGGTCGCGGTCACGTTCTGCTGCGGCCAATGGTTTCAGCAACAACAGGCCAAGGGCGTCACTGAAAAAATGACCGTTGGCATCACGATCAAAAGGTCTGACCTGAGGTTCACCGGTAAACAATCCCAGTTTGCGATTGCAGATCACCACATCCGGGTTCAGCACCAGGTTTACGCCACCGGCCAAAGCCAGTTCGGCGTCACCGGTCCATAAGCTTTTCAGAGCCGTCTGTATGGCGCTGAATGAACTTGAGCAGGCGGTGTCGAGGGCCATTGCCGGCCCTTGCCAGCCAAAGAAATGCGAGACCCTGTTAACCAGCATGGCGTGGCTGTTACCGGTATTCAGATAACCTTCAACCGGATATCCCAGCGCCCTGGCTCTGGCTGCGTAGTCCTGCCGTTCCACACCGATAAAACAACCCACTTTTTTGCCATACAGAGCATTCTTTGCATATCCGGCGTTTTCCAGGGTTTCCCAGGTAGCTTCCAGCGTCAGCCGCTGTTGAGGGTCCAGTTGGGGGGCCTCCCGGGGTGACAGATTAAAATGCAGGGGGTCAAAATAGCCGACGTTTGCAATAAAAGCGCCGTAATGACAGTCGGTTTTGTTGTCCTGTTGAGGATCACCATCACAGGCCTGCCATGACCATCGGTCTGCCGGAACGGTGGAAATCGATGACTTGTTGGTCATCAGGTTCTGCCAGAACTCAGTCAGCGACTCGGCACCCGGCAACCTGCCGCCGATACCGATAATGGCGACCTCGTGGCTTGCAGTAGTGGGTAACGCAGTTGAGACTGAATGGGTGGTCAGCTGTTGTTTATCCTCGCGCACAGCGTTGACCGGTGTACGGGCAGGCTGTTGCTCAGACCATTTTCGATACAGAAAATCCGTCAGCGCTTTCAGTGTGGTGTATTCGAGAAACACAAATGGTTGCAGACGGATGTTGTACTCGTCAGTGATTTTTCTGGAAAAAGCGGTCAGTGTGACGGAGCTGAAACCATAGTCACTTAAATGGCGATCAGCAGTGATCTGCCCGACATCCAGTTTCAATGTCTGTGACATCAGTTCAGTGATACGTTGCTGAAATGCTTCCTCAGCCAAGCGATCAGCAGGCACTGAAGCCTGCTGCGAAACAGCTGAGGACGCCTTTTTGACCGGCCTGATAACCTGGGTATCCCACGATAATACAATGGCATTTTCACCACAGCGCTGAGCCTGGAGATATTCCTCCTGACTGATTTCCTGCCGTGCCAGCAAGGCCTGCATCACCTCTTCACCCAGACCTGCCAGCAACCGGTGTTTGACAGTCTGCAATTGTGAATCATGTTCACCCTGCTGAATCAGCGAACGCTGTACGGACCTGGACAACACACTTTGCGCCTGCGGATCAGCATGAGGGCCACGCAGTCGATACATCGGCGGAAAAGAAGGATAATTCAGGCAACGCCAGAAGGCCTGAAACTCTGTTTTTGGATCAGGTAATAATCCCAGTTTCAAACCCATGATGACATTGGCCAGCGGTGCCACCACGATCTCTCCCTCACCTGCCCGGTGATTCAGTTCCTCTGCATCCAGGGTATAGTTGCCGGAGATAATCTGCGCATACCAGCGCGCGACCATTTCGAGGTACGGAAGGGTTCCGGTCGTGCCGACATTTTGCAGTCCATAGGTATTCACCAGACTCGGGTTTTGGCGATAAAACAAGCCCATGGCAAAGTCATCGCGCATGGAAAACTGCTTGACATAATCGAAGGACTGGCTGTTGTCATAACCGGTACACAACACCACCATGTCGATGTTTTCAATGTGTGTTCCGGAAGCGCTGAAAATACATCCCCGCCCGGTAAAACGTTCAATATCCTCCACGTGTGTCTGAATGGCACCTTCCGCCACCCGCTGGATGACACCATCATTGATATGCACAAACGGGTTGGCTCTGAAATCTTCCAGCGATGGAAACAAACCACTCTTCTGGTAACACTCGTAGTATTCGGGCATGGAGTTTTTCAGACGCTCCATGATGATGCTGTTGTCTTTGGATATCAGCAGATTAGCCGGTGAAATAAAATCGTTTGGCAGATAACCAACCATGCGCGGCAATACCAGTCGCAGGGATCGCATGGACCAGAACACGGCGCTGGCGACATGACTGGCTTCTTCGGCGATATCCATACCGCTGACGCCGTTACCGATCACCAGCACCCGTTTGCCGGCAAAAATCCGGTTGTCATAGTATTGGCCGGAATGCAGAACCTCACCCTGAAATTGATCCAGCCCCGGAATAGTTGGAATGAACGGATGCTTGTAACGGCCATGACACATGGCTACGCCATCAAAATACCGGGTCTGCTGTTGATCACCCTCCCCGATATCCACTTTCCATTGGTCACCATGTTCTGTGACCGCAATGATTTTGCTGTTGTAGTGAATGTATTGATGGATATCGAACCGGGAGGCATAAGCCTGCAAATAGGCTCTGACCTGATCAACACCCAGGAAAAAACCATCTGTAGTATCTGCGGGAAAGTCAGAGAAAAAGCTGGTATCGGCGGAATTCTGAAACCGGGTGCTGTTGTATACCCCGGCGGTTTTGTCCGCTTTGATATTCCAGATACCACCCAGGACTGATTCTGTTTCATAGATGACCGGCTCATGTCCTTCTTCCAGCAGGGATTTCGCCATGACCAGTCCGGCAGGACCCGCACCGATGATACAAATACGTTTTTTCGTCCTGGTCTGGTCTGTCATTGGTTTCATTTCCTCTTGTCTGTACGGGGTGGCCCAGTAGGCTTTCTGATCAAATGGGTAGGTTGGCAACGGTATTTTTCGACGGCGTTTATGTTGATGCAGATCCATCCACGAAATGTCTGCGCCGTTGATCCAGGCACGCGCCAGTGCCTGAAAATCACCTTGCTCACTGGCATTACGCACTTCGATCTCAAGTGCTTCCTGATCAATCGGTTCGGCGGTTACCGTGCCGGTTAATACGGTGGAGATGTTATTTCCAATTACCTGCTCCAGGCTGTCTTGCAATTCATTCAGATCAGCAGCCACAATTGCCAGGCGTTCTCTCATGGCTTCCCTGCCCACTTGCAGCGTATAGGCGAGATCACCAAGACAAAGCCGTGGTTGTCGGGCGACAAAAGCACACAGGTTCTCTGCCATGGCTTGCAGTTGAGTCCGGTTTTTGGCAGAGAGAATGATGATTTCGGCGACGTTGGCAGATGACGCGGTGAAAGGTTCAGAGGAGCTATATTCCTCCAATACCAGATGTGCACTGGCACCAAAACCGTAACTATTGATACTCGCCCGTCGCGGCAACGTGGTTCCATGACGGTCTGTCAATGGATCCCAGGGATGGTTGTCCGCTGTGATCACAAACGCCGTGTCGGTCAGGGAGATGTGCTCAGACAAACCGGAGAATCCCGGCAGTCCGGGAATTACCTGATGGCGTAATGCATATACGGTTTTAAACAGTGCGGCCATACCCGACACCACCTCACCATGTCCCATGGTGGGTTTCAGGCAACTCAGGTGACACTGCGCGGTGTTCTCCAGGTCGCTCTGACAGCGTTCCGCTGCGTTTCGATATGCGGATTTCAGTGCTTCAATTTCGATACTGTCGCCGACAGCCGAGGCAATTCCATGAGCTTCGATATACGCCACTGAGCGAGGGTCAATACCTGCCTCAACATAAGCACGAATCATTGCCGCTTCCATGCCGGCTCCATTGGGAGCCGTCAGCGACATCCCCCTTCCCCCATGGAAAACCGCGCTGCCCTTTAACACCGCATATATGCGATCACCATCTGCCCTGGCACTGCTGAGAGGTTTGAGTATTGCCACCCCGACGCCTTCGGCCCGGATATACCCGCTGGCATCCGCCTGGAATGATTTAACCTGCTTGTGGGATGTGAGTAATCCCATGGCTTCGTAACTGCTGAATCCTGCGGGTGAAAGCAGTAAGTTAACCGCCCCGACAATGGCCTGTTTACACTCCCCGGTGTGGATCGATTGCATCGCCCGATGAATGGCAACCAGTGACGATGAACAGGTGGTTTCGCACAGCTCGCTGGGACCGCGCAGATTCAGTAAATAAGATATCCGGCTGGGAATCATGGAAACCATTTCAGAGGTCATACGATAGCCGTAGTCTTCCGGATCCAATGATGTGCAATCACGGTATTCACCGGCGGAAGCCGCCATGAACACACCGGTATCCTGGTTCGCCAGCGTTGCCGGAGTAATCGCCGCGTGCTCCAGTGCCAGCCAGGTATACGTCAGCAGTAACCGCTGCTGAGGATCCATGAGTTCAGCTTCCCTCGGGGCGATACCAAAAAACAATGGATCAAACGCAGCAACCCCATCAATGAAGCCTCCCCACATGATGGTTGTCTTGCCCTGTGCTGACAGTGGATCGCCAAAATGGGACTTCCAGTCCCAGCGTGATTCCGGAATAGTGGTTACACAGTTACGCCCGCTACTGATGTTTAGCCAGAACTCATCCAGATCTTTCGCGCCCGGGAATTTACCGGCCATACCCACAATCGCAATGGGCGACTCGGACACATCCGCCACTGTTCTGCCCCGACCGATGTTTTCGCGGCTGACCGATTCGCTGTCAGCGGATGAAATATAATGCGCCAGCTGGCGAATGGTCGGATGAGAAAACAACGTCGCCAGCGTCATGTCGCAATCGAAATTCTGACTAATATGCTGTACCAGAACCGCTGCGGAAACTGATGTCCCGCCAACATCAAAGAAGCCATCGTTTATGCCGATGTTTTCAATATGAAGAAGGTCTTTCCATAGTGTCCACAATTGAGTCTCCAGCGCCGACTCAGGAGATTGTTCAGTCTGAGCCCTGGTCAGTTCCAATGGCCGCTCAGTCAATGTTTTGCGGTCTGTTTTGCCATTGGGGGTTAACGGCATTGCCTGCAGATTGATAAACAGGCCGGGAACCATGTAGTCCGGAAGCGAATGTTGAAGATACTCACGCAATTGCTGTGAAGCGATGGGAGCAGCGTCTATCGTCGTGTAATAACACACCAGTTGCCGCTCTTCACCGTACTCTTTGACCACCGCCACACTTTCGAGAATTTCCGGATGACTGCTGATCCGGGTTTCAATTTCGCCCAGTTCAATCCGAAAGCCTCTGATTTTCACCTGATGGTCCATACGCCCCAGGTATTCTATCGTGCCATCACTCCGCCAGCGGGCCAGGTCTCCGGTGCGATACATTCTGGTCTGACCGGAAAACGGATTGGCACGGAATTTTTCTGCCGTCGTATCAGGGAGATTCCAATAGCCTTTGGCCAGACCATGACCGGCAATACACAACTCTCCTGCGATGCCGACGGGAAGCAGTTGAATGTTTTTATCAACGATATAAACCTGAGTATTGGCAATCGGACGACCGATAATGGTGGATACGTTCGATCCCGCTTCCAGGCGATGCAAGGTCGACCAAATGGTAGTTTCCGTCGGGCCATACATGTTCCAGACTTCGCAATCATGGTCCGCAAACCTGCGCTTGAGGGAGTCTGTCAGAGCCTCGCCACCACATAAGATTTTTACTCGCTCTTCATTCTTCCAACCGGCATGAAACAACATATTCCAGGTTGCTGGCGTGGCCTGCATAACGGTGGGTTTAACGGTGCGAATCTGTTGCAGCAACTGTTGTGCATCGCGGCTGTTTTCTTCACTGCAAATATGACACTCACCACCCTGTAATAACGGCAGATAAAGCTCCAGTCCGGCGATATCAAAACAATAAGTGGTCACTGCCAGCAGCCGATCATATGCTTGCAGACCGGGCTCCCGACTCATGGACACCAGAAAATTAGTCAGTGCCCGATGAGGGATCATGACCCCCTTGGGGCGACCGGTCGTACCGGAGGTATACATCAGATAAGCCAGATCATCCGGCGTGACCTGTCGCGGTAGTGGAAAATCAGTCTGCGCAGCCTGCTCGATCCGTTGCCAGTCCCGGTCCAGCGCGATAATGCTGCCAGCTTCCCCACTCCAGGCAGATATGACAGAGATCAGACGATCCTGAGTCAGGACAAGTTGTACACCGCTGTCCTGCATCATATAGCGCAGCCTGTCCTCCGGATAATCCGGACCGAAAGGGACATAAGCGCCACCGGATTTGAGGATACCGATAAGCCCGACAATCATATCCAGAGAACGTTCAACACACAGACCGACCAACGAACCGGGACCAACACCGGTGGATTGCAAATAACGGGCAAGCAGAGTACTTCTGTGTTCAAGATCCTGATAAGACAGATGATTCCCTTCGTGAAAAACAGCAGATTTGTCCGGGTCTTTTTTTACCTGCTCAGCCAATAACTCGTGAAAGCACTGTTCTTGTGGATATTCTGCTGCAGTCGCATTCCAATCATCCAGTATGGTCTGCTCTTCCTGCCGGGATAATAGTGAATACATTTCCGGCAATTGTCCGGGATCATCCATTACAGTATCAATCAGGTTGACATACTGGTTCTGAAGATAATTGATTGTCGATGCCTCAAACAAACCTATATCGTAGGTTATGACGACTGTAAAATTACCGCGTCGCTCAGTTATCTGCACGAACAACTCATAACCATCCTTCCAGTTCAACTGCCATTCCGTATCATTTTTTTTGATATCCTGAAAAGCAAATCCGACCGAGAACAAAGGATCTTCCAATGGCACATCGGCATCAACTTCCAAGACCTGACACACGTTTTCAAACGTACACGCAGAGTGAGCAGACATGGTAGAAAGAGTATGACGGACATGATGCAGTAAATCGCCAAATGGCTGAGTGCCGACGGCTGTCGCCCGCATCGGGACCAGCTGCTTCGTGGATTCAGCTCTGTCACTGTCGCGTGTCATATCCATTAACAGGCCGAACAAAATATCCTGTTGATCGGTATGGCGATACAGAAAAACAATGAATAATGTCAGAAAAACAGTTGCCGGGTCAGTATCTTGAGCATCGGCAAAATTGACAACAGCCTGAGCCGTATGTGCTGAAACAACACTGACAACAGTGTCTGTTTTGTGTTTATCCAAAGCTGTTAAACGGGGTCGATCAACAGGCAGATTCAATATTGGCAATGGCGCCGACAAGGTTTGTTTCCAGAACGAAATAGTGTCAGGAAACGTGCTCTTTAAGTGTAACAATTCGTTGAAAGAAAGTTTCATCCTGCTGTTTTCCAGAGTCGTTAGGTCGGTCTCTGTGAATTTGAATGTATCCTGAGCTCTGTCTCTTGATGATCAAGCGACGAATACATACAACCTGCACAATCAACAAATTATTTAGGGAACCTCTGAAAAATGGACTATTTCCGCGCAGGACATTGTCAGCCCCAGTCTCACATCCTCATTTACGCCAGTAAACTGCGGTGTTGCAAGTGGTGCTTCCTCGCCTGTATCAAAACTATTCCTATTTTTCAGAGGCCCCTCAGGATTGTGCGAAAACGCTGAAACAACCAAAAACCCTGGATGCACCATAAAGTGCCATCAAACGGATATATTCGTTATAAAAATAAAATACTCACTTATGGAATCAAATTTATTTTCATATGTCTACAAGGAACGGAAATAGATCATAACTTAATATACTTTGATAGCTTAATAACTATACATGGATAGGTTTGATGATATTTTTTATTCGAGAAAAATTTATACATGAAGACAATATCTCAAAAAAAACACTCTACTGTCAAAAATGCGGCAAATTATCCAACATCACTCTAGTACTAAATCGTAGATTTGAGTACTGTAAACATGATTTAAAAATTTATAATTTCGTGTAAACAATATAAAACTCATCACAATGGATGATGGACAATTTTCCTCATAACACATTAAAAATTATGCACGGAATATTACGTTCAAAATTTAGTGCAAATGACATGATAATGTATCGGTTTTGCCCTTTTATCGATCATTCATCATTAATTAGTCGATGCCCCATATCGGACCATCGTCATTCCCACCCCTTATTTCATAGTCAAAAAGGAGGACCCGGAAGAAACTACTGAACTCAATATTAGGATTTCATTTAAATGAAGAAAATCAGACGGGAGATATAAGGCCTGGTCGGCTGACTGACCAAGAGTAAGAAATTAAAGGTGAGCCAGGGCGGGAAAACAAGATAATTAAAACCAGGTTTGCAAAGAAAAAATTCCAGGCTGAACAAATAAATCTGACCAAATAGGCAAGCATTGTTCTCAGGCGGCAAACGCATTATCAAGATTCCTGACACCCAAAAGCTACACATGCGACTATTCAGTTTATTAACCCGGCATGTATACAAGTCGGGTTAATAGTGTGATGCAGGGATGCACCGAGATGTCGGACCACACCATTGGCCATAGCCAAAGCGAGCCCCGATAAATCAAGCGGTCCGACAATTCGGGGTTTCGCGCAACACCGCCAGATTTCTCGGGGCGACAATTAAATAGATCGCCGTACCTGGCCTTGTTAAATTTTATAGCGCCATATGTAACAGTGGATATGGCTTACCCTGCCCATCGACTGGTGAACGACCTATCACTTTAAAGCCAATATGCTGATAAAAACCTAACGCCTGATCGTTTTGCTCGTTTACATCGACCTTTGAAGCGCCCTGCTCTTTGATAGCATAAGCTGACAGCATTACACCAATGCCTTTTCCGCGAGCATCAGGGGAAACGAACAACATCTCAATATTACCGTCATGGACGCCGCAAAAACCCAGAATTTCGCCTTGCGCATTTTTAGCGCACCTTAGGTCTACGGCGTCAAAATAGTGTTCCAGGATTAACGGTTTTAACTCTTGTAGATCCTCTTCAGCGAGAAATTCATGAGTTGCTCTGACTGAACTTTCCCAGATTTCTATTAACTTAAGGTGATCTGCTTTGACTCCGATATCGATATTCATCACGAAACCCGATTGAAAATTTAACAGGACGATCTATTTAATTGTCAGGTTAATAGCTTTGATAAGCAGCAGAAAACAACAACAGCACGAGTACCCGGACATACATGAAAACAAATCAAACTGAGATCAAAGCAACCAAGCTATGCGTCCGCTTGAGAATCGGCTCATGGGTGCCGCATGTTCATGCCAAACTAGCCCATAAAACTACTTTACACGATAGAGCGCACAGAGCTTATTGCCATCAGGATCGCGAACATAAGCAAGATACATTGCAGCTAACTGACTTTCGCGCAAACCTGGCGGATCTTCGATTGATACTCCCCCATGGGCAACCGCTATGTCATGAAATTCTTTGACCTGCTCGGGAGAACTGCACTTGAAACCTATCGTGCCTCCATTGGCCGGAGTCGCTTTTTCGTCATTTATTGGTTCAGAGACACAAAAGACATTCCCGTCGTGACGATAGAAGAGTCGGATATGGCCTGAGTCTGCCGTATTCCTGATTGGCTCACCTACGCCAAGAATTCCAAGAACAGCGTCATAAAAATACTTCGACCTTTCAATATCGTTTGAACCAACCATAATGTGATTAAACATACTTAATATCCTTCATTGAATTAAATCCTCTCTCAGATAGTTGTGGAGTATAAGGCCATACCCTGGATGCCAGGTTGGCTCGCCAATAATTGCATGTAACTTCATTTAAACCTGTACCGAATATAGAGTGGCTGCAAGTTTACCCTGCTTATTTTTTGTTCTGGCGAAAAATCTCTAATAACGGATTTTGGCCAGGCATTTATTAGCACGCCTTGTTAAGGATATTCAGTTTTCCCCTGAATTCAATCAGTTCTCTTTTGCTTTTAATATGGACTACTTTCTCAGGTAAGCAGTCGGACAATAATTTCAGTATGTATGGCCGTGTATTTTTGTGGACATGCCAAATTATCCGAAAAATATATGGAAGCTTACGCATCAAGCTATTTCCACTGGACCAACCATTAGGCGCGGTCCAAAGCGATTTAAAACTGCGTTTTGCAGCCCAAAATAAATGTTGAAATATAGGAAGATCAATAAATATTATTTGATCGGCACTTCTCATTCGCGACCAAAGTGTTGAGTTATACCCCAAACCTTCAATCACCCAGGATGGCATAGCAACTATCTGTTCATGTTTTCGTTGAAATTCTGACTCACTAATAGCTTTCCAGTTTTCTTCCCAGATTATTTGATCAAGATGGAAAACAGGGATACCTGTAGCTCTACCAATTAAAAGCGCTAATGTGGATTTACCGGCACCACCATTCCCAAGTATTGCGATTCGATTCATAAATCCATTAACACCTCTGTTTGCGAAAAATTATCCAACCACCTCACTCAACGCCAAACTCCAAAAGAACTAAAAGTAGCTGGGTTGTACCGTTTGTAAAGCACCAGAAAAACCTAAAAACATCATCCCATCGGATTCATGGCCATTAACTAACTCAAAACCTAAACGCTGGTAAATTTCCGGGGCAATATCACTAAATAAGTAGATCCCTTGCGCACCAGATGCTTTGAAGTCTTTGATACACTCTACGACCAGAGCCGTAGCATAACCCTTCCGCCTATGAGATGGTGCGGTACATACTGAGCCAATACCAATATAGCCAGGCTTTAAACCCCATTCATCGCGATAAATAATGAGAGAAGCAGCCAGCTCGCCATCAATTTCTAAACAATACCATTGCCCAAGTTCATACTTCTTACTATTTTTGCATGATTCCAGGTAGGAAGCCTTTTCTCCACCTTCACCCCACGCATCTAAACCCATTAAATAGATTACATCCATTTCTTGGGGATTGGGTTTACGGTACCTCATACTTTTTCCTGTCCTTACATTTAGCTATTAACTCGGCAATTAAGAATATCTGATATAGTGCCGCATGGAAACGAAAGTCGATGCACGTAAATTATCCAGCGGCGTTCTTGAAGAAAGACGTCCTCTGGCACACCGGCTTCTAAGCGCGGAATGACTCGCGCTGAGATTGGCGAATCGGTGGTTAAAGCCCGATGCAAAACATCTGAAGGTTAACCGGAGAGGTCGGAAAACGGGTGAAGCACGCAGCTTGACGACTGACCAGGAAAAACAGATCCAAGCTTACATCATCGACAAAACGCCTGACCAATTGAAGATGAGCTACGCCTTATGGACACGTCAAGCGGTTCAGCAACTGATCATTCAGGAAACCGGTGTCTAACTTGCCATTGGTACGGTTGGTGAGTAGCTCAAACGCTGGGGCTTGCCCCCCAAGCCTCAAAAACGGGAGTATGAACAGCGGGATCCTGAAGTAAAGAAATGGCTTGAACAAGAATATTCAGAGATTAAGTGCCAAACCACTCGCAAAAATTCATTCAATACTGATATTTTTGATAAACTCAGCAATATCACTTTGGACTGAAATAACTTTGTTGCCGAGATCAAGCGTAGTATTGGCATGATCCAAATTGACTCTTACTAATGTGGCATCAGCCAAGGTTATCGTTAACTTTTCCATAGGTAGCCTGATAACCGTTGGGGTATTGAATCCACTTCCCAGATCAATCAGCAAAACACGCTTACGTTCCTGTGCAGCCAACCAATCAAACAGTGCTTGTCGTTCCAACTCATGGACATCATCAATGAATGAGGCATCAATTCTAACGTGAATAAACATGTCCGAGCCACAAACCGGACATTTTGGTATGCCTAATGCACTTGTAAGTATTTGTTCCCGGGCGTCGTAATATGGATGCATCTGATCTAAAAAAGGTTTGATTTCCCATACTTGCTTCGTGCATGGTTGAGTACACTGAATAAGCCCGTAATCGCCTTGGGGAGCATAAATGCGACTTTTATCAAAACCATTTTTGTAGAAGTGCCCATCTACATTCGATGTCATTACGAAATAGTCTTTATCTTTCACTAGCTGGTAAAGTGATTGATAAAGAGGATTGGACTGTTGTGAGAAGTAAACATAATCAAGATGGGTTTTGTAGTACCCCCACTGTTCTTCCTGGCTCCAATGACTATACCCCATCAGTTGGTACTGGGCTGTAAAACCCCTTTTTATCCAACCTGGAAATATGCGGGCAAATGCCTGTTCATCCCAATAGTCAATACCGGCTGCTGACGTCAACCCTGCACCGGCTCCTATCAACACAGCATCACATTCATTGAGTAAGGCTTTCACCTTGACGGCTAACTGTTGATTTAATGATTGCATGTGTATTCCTCTAAGGCGGCCTGATAAATCAGATAATCATGCTCACTAAATACATTAAACAATACCACTTCAAATTGACTCGGATTCTGATGTAAATATTGTGTCACAGCTTCGATTGCCAGCGGAGCGGCCTTTTCAATAGGAAAGCCAAAAACCCCTGTCGATATAGAACAAAATGCCAGACTTCGGATATCTGCTTTCTGCTGCGCCAAGGACATAATATTCCGATAACAGTCGGTTAGCTGCGATTTATGGGTATCTGTTACGGAACCGGTTACTATTGGCCCGACAGTATGAAGCACGTATCGAGAGGGTAAATTGTACGCTCGTGTGATTTTGGCTTGGCCGGTTGGTTCTGGATTGCCCTGAATCTGAATTATCGTGTTACAGTCAGCTCGTAGCTGTACACCCGCTCTACTATGAATAGCATTATCGATACAATGATGAAATGGCTTAAAGCAACCAAGCAATTGACTATTGGCTGCGTTAACAATCGCATCGCAGCCAAGCAAGGTTATATCTCCTTGCCTTAATATCAGTTTTGTATCACCGATTGACAGAAACGGAGCATGAATAAGTTCACTGACAAAGGTAATGTCTCGTTCATGCTTTTCGAGTTCAAGCAATTGATTCAGTTGTTCTACTACGCTATCCGTGAGTGAATTGGGCTCGATCATGGTAATCACCGCATCGATGCATTCTCGCTTGGTCAGGTTTTTCCATTGATAAATATCGGTTATGCCGCGAGTGTCAAATCGAGATAATAATTCTAAATACAAACTCTCAATTAAATGCTGCTTATCACTGGATTTCAACGAAGGAGCACAATAAGGCTGATCAAGTCCAATCGATTTGGCATAGGCACTAAGCGCTAAACTATTCATTGACTGGTTCCTTATAAAGCCACCATAACGCTATGGTGGCTTTGGTTGATTTAATTAAGCTATTAGAAATCAAACTTTCCGTTAGTATTTTTCCATTCACTTTGGGCTGGAATGGTTTCAATCGCATCCCAGTGTTCGACCAACTTGTCATTTTCCACACGGAACAAATCGTAGAACGCAACATGGTTATTTAAAAATGTGCCTTCACTGATCGATAAGACAAAGTTACCTTCGCCCAAAATCTTATGATTCGCTGAATATGTCATTGGCATACCAGCTTTAGCCAGATCACTCAGTGCCGATCCTAGGCCGCGTAAACCATCAGCTACCATAGGGTTATGCTGAATGTATGCACTGTCTTCACTGTCAATGAAATTCCCAATTTTAGCCATGTCTCCATTGATCAATATAGTTTGAACAAAATCGGCGACGATGGCTTTATTGTGTTCCGTTTTATCCAGATCTTTGATGGTGGTTTCGCCATCAAGTTGAGTTCTTCCACTTGGATTTTTTGGTGCCAATTCCTGCAAGTTATCCCAATGTTCTACAATTTTGCCATCTTCAAAGCGGAATACGTCAAAACCAACTTTCGGGCCAAAGAAATTGTATTCGGTATGGGTCATCACAAACTCACCATCTTGAATAGCGCGCTTCACTTGGGCCTTTGCACTACCTTTAGGTAACGATTGCATAACCTCACCAAATCCAGCCAATCCATCACCAACAGCGAGATTGTGTTGAATATATTTATTCGGATTAATGTAGCTAATCGCCGTTTGATCGCCAGTTTCAATGCTGGAAATGACCTTTACGGCCTTCTCTTTATTGGTTAAGTCCGGAACTTGTTCTTTATTCATTACGCAAGCAGATAGGCTCAATACGCTGATCGCGCTTAGGGAACAGGTAACTAATTTTGAAAGTGAAAAATTCATGCTATGTCATCCTCTTGTTGGTGTGGATACATAGTAAGGAGTTGTACCAGGCTTGCGCAGAGTCAATATGAGCAGAAAAATGGTAAATATCGAACCTTGATATCAATAAACAAATTCAGTATGTATATTTTTGTTGAAACTGACTGGGAGTTAGATTGGTCATCTTCTTGAAATATTTGACAAAGTTACTTGCATCATCAAATCCAAACTCATAAGCGATTTGTTGCGAAGATACTTTCCTGATCACGAGCTGACGTTTAATTTCCAAAATAACGAATGCATCCACCATTTGTTTTGCGGTCAATCCCGTAGAGGATTTACACACTTGGTTTAATGTTTTATAGGTAATATTTATCTGGTTTGCATACCAGGTCGCATCACGGTTCTGGAGATAATGATGTTGTAACAGCGAGAAAAATTGATCCAGCTTCTTACTTTGCTCCTGTGAAAGTTTACTGTTTTGAGTATCTCGATTTTGTTTACGTAATTGCAGGGCCAGTGCGGAAAACAAATACATCACAATCAAGGGCTCCTGATGCTGATCCGTCTGCTCAACCATTATTTCTTTAATCAATGTGACAACGCGTCTATAAGATTCTTCATCAAGTGTGAATAATGGGGAGTGATGCGAATTGAGATGTGTAGGCGTGTAATTAGGTAGATGCATATTTGAATGCACCTGATCTAAGAACGCTTGGGTAAAAATAAGGACTTTTCCTTGAGGGTGATTGGAGAAATCAAAACAGTGTACTTGTTCTCGTTGAATAAAAATCAATGAACCAGGGGCAAATGGATGCTTAACAAAATCTACCATATGATACCCTGTCCCCTGTTCTATCAGAATTAACATAAAGAAATTAATTCGGTGAGGATGTTGGGGATTTTGTTCTAGGTTGCTGCTTCGTTGCGCCAATGCGGCTAATTCAAAAATTTCGATTTCGGATTTTTGGGATTGTCTATGACTAAATAGAACGTTTGGAATACTCATCAAGGTTACCATTTTAACGTAATCACTAATTGATTTAACAAGTTTATTGGCTTTGCGTTCGTCATATTGATTTTGTGCATGCAAAATGTCGCTAAGATTCGCTTCAATCCAGTTAACCAGTTAACCAGTTCTTCTACTCGATGAGCGACTTCAATGCCTTGCTCTGTAAGGTAATACTCCATATAAGGTGGAATAACGGGATGGGCGATACGTAAAACAAATCCATCGACTTCTAAAACCTGTAAGGTCTGTGATAGCATTTTTTCACTGATACCCGCTCAGCTCACTGAAACGATGAGTGAGAACAACACTACCTCCCCCAACAGCTAATGACAATTTGTAATATTCCTCGAGACGGGCATTCCATTACCTCGGTTAAACTTTTCACTTAACGATGCACTTAATTCTCTACTGATACCTCCACTCATATCAGGCATCTGCGTCAAAGAATACATCTGAAGCGCACTTACAAAAAAGTACATGCTTACATATAGTAAGTATGTATGGCAAGCTATGACATCTCTGAAAAATACCCAAAATCTGCGAGAATCCAGCCAGGAACGATCCAAATTAGAAGTAATCATGTCGTCGAGCCGTTTTTCAGATGCAGAGAGTCAAGCCAAGCATAAACAAACATGGCTTCATCCGCTTCAGTGAATGGTCGATGGAAGTTCACTCTGACGAAAAGTCCGTGGTATCTCCACTACCCTAGCCACCACGGAACAAATGGGTTTGAATCAAGGCTAAAGATTACATTTTGCCCGACGGTCAAGACCGGTTTTCTGAAACAGTCGACTGCCTGACCAGCGTCTGAAGGTCGTTATCACTGTACAGTCCCAACGCCTGCTCGCGACTCGTATCCAGCGCAGGATAGGAACCGAACCATTTTTCCAGCAGTGGATCCGGCGCATAAGATACCAGCGATTCACCAGGAACCTGGGCTACCTGGGAAATCGCATCCACCAGTTGTGCCATGCTGAACCATAGTGTCGGCAGCGTGAGCTGGCAACGGCCTGCCAGTGATTCCTGCTTGAGTCCCGCCGCCTGGATCAGGTTATCAACCACATTTTTCCGTGAAGACGCCCAGGTGCGGGATTGTGCTGATATTGGACAGACAAATGATTGCCCGGCGCTGACTTCCCAGATAATGTCACTGAGAAATGCAGACACTTGCCCGGTGCGCTGTTTTGGTCTCGCCAGGACGCCGGGTAACCGCAATGACCGTCCCTGTACCCAGCCCCGGCGGCTGAAATCATTCACCAACAGTTCACCAATGGCTTTATGAGTTCCGTAGCTCATCGTTGGGTTTGGCGGCGTCTGTTCTCCGACTTGGTCCGGCATATCCCCGAAAACTGCGATACTGCTGGCAAAGACAAATATGGGAGCCTGTCCGCCCGCCATTACTTGCGCCTGACCATACTCCAGTAACCTGGTCGTGGCTTCCAGATTCACATCGCGAGCCAACCTGTAGTTCCGCTCCGCCACTCCTCCGGGAATGCTGGCCAGATGAAAGATGACATCGACCGGGAGCTGACACAAATGCGCCTGCAACCAGTGTTGATCACATAGATCACCCTCACAATACTGCACCCAGCCGGTATCACTCATCGGGATCGAAAATGTCTGATCGAACAGGCGCAGCGAACGAATCGTTGTACCGTTTAATGCTTTCAGACGAAGTAATCGGGAGACCAGCGCCTGGCCAACAAAGCCATTGGCACCGGTAATGACAATGTTCATACAGACACTTCACTATTCACTGCATACCACACGCTGATCAATGACTCCAAATGGTCCCGGATCCCCGTTCACAGTTCTCGCCTCCATGCGTACCCGGTCACCAAACCGCATGAAAGATGTCTGGATTTCCCCCAGTTCAATTTTCTCCAATACCCGACGCTCAGCGATGCAGGCAGAACCGGCTTCCCGCGAGCGGTTGGATACCGTACCGGAACCAATGATAGTGCCAGCCGACAGCCGCCGTGTGCGGGCACAGTGGGCGATCAGCTCGGGGAAGGAATAGTTCATTTCCTGTCCATTCGGGCGCCCGAATACATCACCATTCCAGTCGACACATAAATCCAGCTTAACCCGACCCTGTGTCCATGCATCACCCAGTTCGTCCGGTGTCACCGCCAATGGAGCGAAGCTGGAAGAGGGCTTGGCCAACAGGAAACCGAATCCAGTCTGCATTTCGCGCGGCCCAAAATGACGCAGACTCCAGTCATTGATCTGCACTATCAGGCGAATGTGGTCTGCGGCGGCCTGTGCAGAAACCCCCATGGGAACGTCATCCACGATCACGCCAAATTCACCTTCAAAGTCAATGCCATCGGCTTCTGATGGCAGTGGCACGTCCTCACAAGGCCCTAAAAAATTGTCGCTGGCCCCCTGGTAAACAACGGGAATGGTATCGAAATCAGGGATTGCTGGAGTATTGAATGCCTGCTCCATCAACCGGGCATGGTTCAGAAATGCAGAGGCATCCAGCCATTGTGCGCTGCGTGGCATGGGAGCACGGCAAATCGCGGCATCAAATGCCATGGTGTCGCTCAGAGCACCGGTATTCAACTGCTGGTAGAGTCGTTGCAGATCCCCTTCCACCTGTGTCCAGTTCTGCAGCGCAGCCCAGAGATTGGGAGCGATGTGTGAGACATCAATCGCCTGTTGCCGGTTGTCTGAAACCAGCAGCAGGCCTCCATCCAAAGTATTGTTATTGACAGTGGCAAATTTCATATCAACTCCCGGTTACGCCAGTGTTTCGTCAAATTGACCATCCACCAGGATAAACAACATACGGCAGGTACGATCACTGCGATTTGCCCAGGCGTGGTTGGTACCGCGCTGAATCACCACATCCCCCTGGGTCAGATCCACTTCGTCTTCGTCCAGTATCAATGTGATTTCGCCATCCATGACAATGCCGTAGTCGATGGATTCCGTACGATGCATCAAGGGATGCGGTGAATTGGTATCTGCGGTGGATGCGTTGGTTTCGCCGACTTTGGCAAACATGTCCTTCATATTCTTCAGGCCGTTATCCAGGTACTCCTGCGTATCCGGCGGGATATCGACAAAACGGATACGGGTCCCCTGTTCAGGTGGTGACAGCACTACCGGCCCAAGAGTTGGGTCCTCACCATTATCGATCCGTGCGGGGGTCTGCAACGTACTCCACACTTCATGAAAACGTGTACCGGGAACGGCTTCAAGGTCCATGGTTTTGGGCACTGCGCCATCTTCAGAAATAACCGAACGGCCCTGCTTGTTATGGCCGGTTACGATGCGTCGTATTGTTTTTGTAATCATAGTTCCTCCAGTTTTTATTTTTATGATGGATTCAATTGGGGGTCAGATCGGTTTCGCCAGCTCAGCCATCGTGTCACCCATGATTTGTGAATGTTTGCGCTTGTCTCCTCCTTCAATTTCGATCCGCGCCAGCCGTTCAGAATTTTCCACCACCATACGGCACCGTTCCCATCGGCGTTCATGAAAATGTGCCATCGCTTCATCAAGATTTTCTGTGCGCAGCAACTCCTCACTCAGAACTATGCCGCTTTCGATACCGATACCGGCACCGGAGGCCATGTGCGGTGTGGTGGCCGCAACCGTGTCACCGATCAGCAGGATGCGGCCACGATTCCATGGCACCGGCACCAACAGGTTGAACAGCGGGCGGTAGTCGATATTGGCACCGTCATCAAAGGCATATGGAATCAAGTCGGCAATGACAGGCTCCGGAAACTGTGACATCAGATCGGCAAACACCTGCGGCCAGCTGGCGGTATCGATATGTTCTTTGGTTGGGCGATCTTCGGTAATAAACATATACATCTGGTCGTCAGAAACCGGATTGACACCCAGTTTAAGGTGATCACCCATCCACATGTGCACCCGGTCAATACTGGTCGGACGAGGAAACAGTCCGCGCCAGACGCCCTGCCCGATATACTCAGGCTCAGGAATTTCCGGGAAAAAAATCTTGCGCAGGTTGGAATGTAAACCCTCGGCCCCGATCAACAGGTCATAGTCGTCTTCAGTCTGATCGGTAAAGCGCACATGCACGCAGTCATCGTGCGGTTCAACCAGTTCATAACTGCAACCCAGACGTATTGAAACACCTTCTTTGCGGGTTGCTTCAGCCATGATTCGCGCCAATATCGGACGCAGAATACCGCCGCTGCCTGCCACATTTGCGCCCTCTGGTGAAGGCGTTGGCAGGCGGGTCAGATACTGACCGTCTGCCAGATGCATATCAACGCCATCCGTCAGACAGCCGGCCTTACCGATTTCATCGTAGAGTCCGAGTGACTGCAGCGCCCGTAGCGTTGCTCCATTAATGGTGATACCGGCACCCAGTGGCTGCCAGTATGGATCATTTTCAACCAGGTCGACTTGAATGCCACCACGCGCCAGCGTGATAGCTGCGGCCATACCTGAAAATCCACCTCCAATGACCAATACTTTGTTTACGGCTGACATCTATATTCTCCTATTATTTTTGTTTTACGAGTAAGGTTGTTTATTGCCGGATAAACAATTGCCCATCTGCCTCCTCAATTAAATCCACACGTTCCAATTGTTTGCCGCGACAGGGGCCGTAAATACAAAGGCCGCTGTGCGGTTCAAAGCGGGCGCCATGGACATGGCAGACAATGACTGTACCGTCAGAACTCATATAACCATCACGCCGCCATGCCATGGGAGCACCTGGCTGGTGTGGACAGGAATTACGCCAGGCATACAATTGCCCGCGCGTGCGGACGATAAACAGCGTATCGCCCTCCCCATCCAGCGATACGCCCTTCGCACGGCCTTCCTCAATATCTGTCCGGTGTATCTGCAGCGGAATTTTGAGGTTTTGTTCAGGCATAATCCCCCTTCGGCGAAGTCCCTGCACCCGGGGACCAGCGCTCACGGTATTTCAACAGGAAAGCCTGGGAGGTATCTTCGCTCATTGAGCATTCACGTGGTTGCCATGCACCATCAAGCAGGTCCATGTCAGCATCCATTTCGATGTTGCAGAAAAACGGGCTGTTGAAATACCAAAACCAGTTCGACCCGAAAATATGACGTCCCGGTCCCCAGAATGCCTGGTAGCCCTTTTCAACAAACCGGGTACCGTTCTGGATAATTTCGTTCGGACCAGCAAAGTGAAAGGTGAAATGCTCAACGCCCTGCATATGGGCCGGGGCGCCGATCATGAAGTGGGTATGATGGTCAGGTGAGCCAGCTGGCTGCAGAAACGGGCCTGCGCCGGTGAATCGATCGGTACAACGAAAATCCAGTCGATCCACATAAAAACGCTCGGCTTTTTCCACGTCCGGTACAAAATACACAATATGGGACAGCGTACGCGGCTGAATCGGTCCCCTCTCCGGGTCAACACCGCGGTGGTTAAGGGCACGCTGAATGGGTGATCCGGGGGCATTGCTCACTTCACCGATTTCAGACACTGGCTGACGCACGGTTAACTGAAAACCAATGACAAAGCCAGAGTCGTCCACCGATTCAATGGAGCCGTCAGATAAAACCCGGACATCACGATCTTTACGCAATTCCCCGGTGATTTCGTCCAGGCTGGCCTGATCAGCAACACCCATGACAGTTTTCCGCATCAAGCAGTGGTCGTTGATGGCTGGTGGCAGGCTGCTGTTGTCACGGTGGGCCAATACGATGGCAGTTCCGTCCATGGCTTTAAAACGACCACCCTGTGCAGTGACATCTATCGGAACGAGACCATAGTCCGTTAAAAACTGAGCGCTGGCAGCAACATCGTCAACAGCAAATAAAATCTCATCCAATCCAATGATTGTTTTCATTGTTTATTCTCCTGTTTCGTTTGTTACACCGGGATACAACACGTATTCGTGTGCCAGTAACACCATGGCATCGTTTTGGGTGATCAGATGATCGTTGGTCATTGGGATCAGTATGTGTTGCTGTATTGCCTCGACCAATGCATAGGCTTGTGCGTCGTCGGCTACCCAGAATGCATCCACCCGATTGACCGGTCCGGTCATCACCCGGTTTCGCATATGCTGGGTGGCACCTGCCATGACGGAGTTGATCTGTTCCTCCAATACCGCATGAAAGTGCTCTGCAGCGACTGATTCCGGCTGGCGCATCAGGATAAATATCTTGGTCCGGCAATCGGCTGCCTGTTCTGATGTGAAGATCTGTTCTTCGATGGCCGTCAGGCCAACCACGCTGGTCTGATCGACCATGTTATCTTCGTCATCCTGTAACTGGGCGAAGTAGTAAGGGCGTTGCCGTGACTCCTTAGCTGTCTGTCCATCCCGGAAATAAATTTCGGTCAGGAAATCCCGGTGTAACGCCAGCGGATTCTGTGCTGGTGCACCGGCTGCAAAGCAACCGTCAAACACGTGGTTCTGCACATAGCGCAACGGGGCGTATTCGGGATCATGGTTGCGATAATCCAGTACCAGCGGTGCATGGACATCCTTCATGTGGCGGCGATGTGCGACCAGTGTTTGAGCCGGACGACGACGACCGGTAATCATCGTTTTAAACATGAGATATTGCCTCTTTATTAGTAGTATGTCCGCCGAGGGTTTCTGCGACCCAATCGGCTATGTAATGGCCTGCGTTGATACTGTTGTCGAAACTGGAATGCTGTACACCACCCTCACGCTCGGTAAAAATTTTCAGTTCGCGCTTGGGACTGTTGATGAGTTGTTCATAAGTGCGTGTGGCCCATTTCAAGGGAATCTGCGAATCTTTTTCGCCGTGAGTAACGAGGAATGGCACATTGATACGATCCAGAATGCCGTCCAGGTGCACCTGCTCAGCAATCTGCATGAATTCGTCATTGTCTTTGGCGCCCCAGACCCAGCGAACATGTTCCCAGTAATGCGGCACTGGAAAACTGCCTTCTTTTTCCATACGGCGTTTTTGAACATCACGCCAGTCATGGTTGGCACCCCAGACGACACCGCAAGCGAAACGCGGTTCAAATGCCACCGCGCGCGGACAGTAATAGCCGCCGAGAGAAACGCCTTCCATACCAATGCGATTGGCATCCACATCAGCACGTGTTTCCAGCCAGTCGACAATCCGGCTGGCCCAGTGTTCGCTATCGTAGCGCGCGTGCAAACCCTGTAGACGCAGCGCTTCGCCGGTACCCGGCTGATCCACGATCAGAGAAGCCACGCCGCGTCTGGCCAGCCAGCCAGGCAAACCAACGAAGTATTTCATTTCCTTGGTTGAATCCAGACCGTTGACCTGAACCAGCAGTGGAGCCTGCCCCTCAAGGCCTTCCGCCCGGACATACAAGGCAGACAGGACCGTGCCCTCGTAGGGAATTTCCACTCGCGTACAGTTTTCCTGGCCCAGGACAAGACTTTTGGCAAAGCTGTCCAGACAGGTTTGATACAACGCCAGCCGGCCTTCAGTACCATGTCCCTGCAAGCGTTCAGCGGTCAGATAATAAATTGATGCCCGGCGATATTTCTCGCTGGCGGAATAGAAACGACCCAGTTGTTCATCTTCTTTGGCCATCTCATGAAGTTTATTGGCCATGCGCACCCAGCTTTCGCGAAAAGCCATGGAAGCGGTTCCGTCCGGTTGGGTGGCAACATCTTTCAGCGGGGCACACATCTCTTCGATTTCGCCGATTTTTGCGCCCATTTCCAGCGCCAGATTAATAGAGAGATCCCACGGATAGTTCGTTGGAAAATAGCGAAACATTCAGCCTCCTGATGATCTTGAATTATGTGGCATTCTTTTTCGGGTAAAGCCTATAACTCCGGTATCCGGTATGGACACGGTTGTTTGTTCGTCTGTTGGGTGTTATAGGAAGTCTCTGAAAAATATCTGTCTCCATACGCGATGCCGCCAGCTACACTCAAAGGCGCTGCCCTTTCAAACCCTTCATTTACTTCGGTAAATATTGGCTTGTCGAACGGCGTCTTCGAGCCGGCATCAAAACTATTCCGATGGTTTCAGAGGACCCTTGGTTTTTGTTCTGACAGTGACTTTACTGGAGGTGGTCAGATCCTCAAATGCCATTAAATTGAATGGAGCTTTCGACTGCATCGAATGGTTTGGAGGAATAACAGCTTCTCAAGCTCATAACCATTGGTTAGCATCGATATCCGATAAAAATTAAAAAGGAAAATGAATGCGGTTTAACAAGCTGGATCTGAACCTGTTGGTGGCACTGGATGTTCTGTTAACAGAACAAAACATTACACGAGCGGCCGAAAAAATTAACCTTAGTCCATCGGCAATGAGTAGTGCATTATCGCGATTACGCGATTATTTTTCTGACGATTTGCTGACGCCTATCGGACGCCGAATGGTGGTTACTCCTCTGGGAGAAAACCTGATTGGGCCAGTACGCAATGTCCTTAACGCCATTGAATCGACTGTCTTATTGCAACCGGAGTTTGACCCGCTGAAAACTGATCGCGTGTTTAGTTTTTTCACATCAGATTATACTCAAATGGTGCTTTCTCCCCGGCTGTTATCATTGGCCGCAGGCCAACAAAGCACTGCTCGTTTTCAGTTTCAACCACAGGTGGAAAACCCCTACGAAGCGCTCGAACGAGGCGAGGCAGATTTCCTTATTATTCCTATGGACTATGTCTCACCGGACCACCCAAGTGAAGTGTTATATGAAGAAGATTTTGTCTGCATACAGTGGCAGGGCAGTCCATTTGCCAACCAGCCTATGACATTGGAGCGTTATGAAAGCGCAGGCCACATCGTCATGCGTCCAGATGGTGTAAGGTATCGGAATTTTTTTGAAAGCACGCTGGAAAAACACTATGACATTCAACGCCGTGTTGTGGTAACCAGTTACAGTTTCTCCGTACTGCCTTCCATGATCATCGGCACTGATTATATTGCGACGATGCACCGCAGGCTTGCTCAACTGCTGGCTAAAGGCTTGTCTCTGGTGATTCACGAATTGCCGTTTCAGATACCACCAATGAAGCAGGCAATGCAATGGCACCAGTATCGAAACAATGATCCCGGTCTGGAATGGGTTAAAGAAATGTTGAGAAGAGCGGCCGACAGTCTGTCGAACCCGGATGCTGGCTGAACCTGCCGGCAGGAAGACACCCAGGTACCCGAATTTGCAACCTGCGCCGGACAACAAGACATCAGCTGCGATGTTGCATATCCGGGTTATCAAACATCACGATACGAAGCAGCATCGAGTTTCGAGCGGACGGTCGCCAAACACACTGCATATAAGGTGTATTAATATAAGGTGTATTAGTTTCGACTTGATCTGACACATCTTTCTGAAAATGAAGAGGGTCACCGGTTTGATAGCGGATAATGGCCTATTTTGCTCTTATATCCATTCACACCTCAAACCGTTGCATCAGTCTTTCAAGCTCTTTCGCCTGGCTTGATAGTTCCTGACTTTCCTCCTGGGTTTGAGAGACTTTAGACTTGGATGTCACACCCAGTTCCCGTATGTTCTCAATGTTGTCGCGGATCTTCAGGGTACTCTCACTATATTCCTTTGTCAGTTCTGCAAAGCCGACATTCATGTTATGTATCTGCTTCATTGCGTCATTTATTTTACAAAGCAGCATGTGGGCTTCGGAGGATTCCCGATTTGTCTCTTGCGAAACATTATCAATCGATGAAATACCGTTAAACATTTCTGATGCCAGGGACAGAATCTGGCTATTCATCTCCTGTACTTTTTCGGTTGCTTCCTGTGTTCTGCTCGCCAGATTTCTGACTTCATCTGCCACTACCGCAAATCCGCGTCCTTGTTCTCCTGCTCTCGCAGCCTCTATTGATGCATTAAGCGCCAACAGATTTGTCTGTTCTGCAATATCCCGAATCACTGAAACAACATTGACGATACTCTGAGATTCTGACTTTAATTTCCCGGCAACCACTGAAATATCCTTTACTTCTTGGATCATTTTTCCAACATATTTCATGGTTTCATCAAGCTTCTTATTCCCTTCTTCCGTATGGACAGTTGCATCATTGGCAAACTCTCTTGTCGAGGTTGCTGAATCAGAGATGCGTTCCACCATAGTAACCATATCCTGAATGGATGAAGCCATCTGATCAATGTATTCATTCTCCCTCATCAAAGCCTCATTACTTTCAAGCGTAATATTAGCAAGGTTGCTGGATGAAGATCGCGTGCCATTTACTGCATCACCAATACTACCGATGACCTTTCTCAGATCTTTGGTAAACGCATTAAAGTACCGTAGAGTTTCTCCGATTTCATCATGACTGTCGCTTTCCAATGACATGGTCAGATTTCCTTTAGAAACTGCTTTAATTCCATTTGTCAGCAATAGAATCTGTTTGAGAATTTTCCGTGTAATCAACAATGTGAATGTCAGAGAGGTGACCAGAGCGACTATAAAGAGCACTACATATAAATTAATAGTTCGGTCGATCTTTGTGACTTCAAGCTCCAGATTATGTTCGGTGGATAACTTTGTATTTTCCAATACTTCTGAGGTTGCCGAAAACAGTGACTCAAAGATTGTACCGGCATTTTCGGCCATCATGGATGCACCGGCAGGTTCAATTTCTGCCCAGGTTATCGCCTCTGAAAGCCCGGTATGATACTGCTCAAAAAGCCCTGAGATCTTTTCTGAGCGGGCATCTTCTATTCCCTCAAGGTTCTCAAAGCGGTTTTTTAACGCAAGAACTCTATCTGGAAGACGCTGCAGATTCGGATAAATGATCTCCTGATCACTACCTAGCATTAAGAAGTTTAAACTTCGATAAACTTCTCCATGGATAGATAGGAGTTCATTTACAATATTTGAAATTTCACTGTATTTTTCAGAGTCACCCAGTAGTTTTGGAAATGTACTGAATTTCTGATTAGAGAGAATGGCATAAGCACTGACTGTTAAAATAACCAAAAAAATAAGAACAATCAGTGGGCTGAAAAGCAGTTTGTGCTTAACTTTCATATTAACTACTCACAGCTATTCATAACTAAAAACATGATACTTCATAGCCTCATCAAATTTAGCTATTGATAAACACCTACAGACACAAAGGCATCCATGGATGGAATTTTTTTACTATAAGCTAATTTTTTCGACAGTTTCTTTGTTTCTGGGTGTGGCCACATGTACTCTGTTTCTGCACCTTCCGGATGTTGTTTAACAGCGGCAATCATATCTTTGGTAAAATATGTACCCGTTGGATCCTTCATATTCAGTACATCCCGCCCATTCAATGCAGCTGTTTTGCTATGAATCAACATCATACCTTCATAATTGATGACAAAAACGTACAGTTCTCCATCCTGAAAACCTCCATTTGGATCCATAAAGTCTTTTTTGGCCTGATCAATACC
Organism: Gynuella sunshinyii YC6258; assembly: GCF_000940805.1. Taxonomy (GTDB): domain Bacteria; phylum Pseudomonadota; class Gammaproteobacteria; order Pseudomonadales; family Natronospirillaceae; genus Gynuella; species Gynuella sunshinyii. The sequence continues at coordinate 3,836,094 of NZ_CP007142.1, forward strand.
ATTTGCTTCAATATGTGCAATCGCCCGATCAATCAGCTCCAAAGCCCGGTCTTCATTAGAGGCCATGGCTACTTGAGCCCAGGATGCCAAAACAAAAAATATAATTAACATGGTTATTTTATTGGTAATCATATTATTGACCTGTTTTCTCTCAGAATATTTTGGGAATATGAGTGAACTCAATAGAGTCGAATGCTGAAAATAAGAGTTCACCAAACACAATAGATCTATATATAAATAATTTTTATATGTTTTATGGAAAATTTTGCTCGTCTGATAACGTTTTTATGGATCCATATTGACTTGTCCAGTAAGAAGAATACCACTCATGTACATTGGAAAAATAATCTACACCAAGTGTCTCACAATACTATGGTAATTAGTGTAGAACCAAACCTTTGGTTGTCAAGCAGCCACAGGAAACGAATAAAACTGCAATAACACCAGGTTTCATCACTGACTGGAAGAACATCCTTTAGTTCGAAAGACCTTTGATCTGGAGCGGGAGGGGGTGAAATTCTTCGGTAGGTAACCTGAGTTCATGGTTTGGTGAAAATTAAGACCAGAGACTCGGCGCCCCTGCTTCTTTCAACAGCCCGATTCTCCTGCTTAACAGGAAAACCGGACGTAAAGGAGAAAATATCCTAAACCGGAACCACCTCGTCCAGATCAAAATAGCCGTTATAGTCTTTCATATAAACAGCAGCCCGATGACCAAACAACACCATGGCTTCGGTACGGGTTTCCAGATTGTCATAATCCATCACCGTTGATTTTACCTTGGTACCGACAGGGTATTTTTTGTTCCATTCAAGTACTTTTTGTTCGGCCTGATTGTGGTTATCAGACTTACTTGTATTGGTGGGTTTGGTTTCTTGTGGGGGCGCAACCGGATCAGGTTGGGCCTTGCTGGTTTCAACAGACGGCATGTCTTTCACTTCGTCTTTGACCTTGGAAATAATTCTGGTCAGCACCGTACCATGGCCAATTTCTTCAAACTCCATCGGTGTACCATTTTTCTGGCCGATCAGATAACGGATACTGTCTGCCCAGCGGACACAACTGACTAACTGGTTAGCCAGGTTCTCATGGATTTTATCATTCTGATAAGGTTGCGCCGTAACGTTGGAAATCACCGGAATCGTCTGATTGGAGAAGCTGAACTCTTTTAAATAGGAGGCAAACTGTTCCTTCACCGGCATCATATAGCGGGAGTGAAAAGCACCGCTGGTATTCAGAGGATGATAGGAATTGAACAGATCGGCAGCTTTCAGAATATCCTGTTTCGGACCGGAAATAACGATTTGTGCATAAGTATTGAAATTGGCCAGGTCGATACTGTCGAGACCCGCGCCCGCAAGTTTTGCTTTTATGTCTTCTTCTTTGACATTCAGTACCGCTGCCATACCACCATCACTGACCTGGCTCATCAGCTCTCCCCGCTTCTTGACCAGTTTCAGTCCGGTTTCAAAGTCAAAACATTCGGCGGCCAGCAGTGCATTAAATTCGCCCAGGCTATGTCCGGCAACAAAGTCTGGTTTTTGACCGGTTTCTGATATTTTTTTGTAGTAAGACAGCGCATTGACCACATACAGTGCCGGCTGAGTGAACTGGGTCTTGTTCAGTTCTTTGTTAGGGTCTTCCAGACAAAGCTGTTTAATGGAAAAACCCAGTATTGCATCGGCCTTATCGACCAGATCTTTGAATTCATCAAAGAGATTTCCGCCCATGCCTTTAGCTTGGGAACCCTGGCCAGGGAAGACAAATGTTTTCATCAGTAGCTCCTAGAAACTTATTATAAGTAAATGTGCATCCCTTATATGTATTGTCGGAGATGCATCATAGGGTTAAAGCAAATTCTTAGGGAACCTCTGAAAAATGGCCTGTTTTCACGCAGGACATTGTCAGCTCCGTCTGAAGGCGGCACCCTCTCACATCCTCATTTACGCCAGCAAACTGCGGTGTTACGAGCGTCGTTTCCGCGCCTGCATCAAAACTATTCCTATTTTTCAGAGACCCCTGGCTGCCTGACTATCGGTTTCGTGCTTGAGAAAATGACTCAAGGGAACCTTCTAAAAAACGCCTGTGAGGATTCAGAAGATTCGAAAAAACCTGCAGTCTGTCAGCACCATCGAATACAAAAACGGGCATTATAATTATGTCTGCAACCTGCCTCCCGATTGATCATACTAACTGAATAAAACGGATTTTTTCCGCAATTTAAAATTGTTCAACCTATATCAGTGATACCGGCAAAAAAATCGAATTTACACATAACTAACTATCCAGATAAAAACAATCCAACTAATCATTGGATTGATTCTTTATTGTTGTTTAATAACTTCTTTTAAAGTTAACCACAGTAAACAACAGTGCCAGAACAATGCAGACGGCAGCTACCAAAAACGGAAATCCGGGAAAATATATAACAGCTTTCTCGGAGGTAAAGTACTTAAATGTTTGTGTCATGATAAGCGGTGACAACACTCCACTGGCTGCTGCCATACTGTTCATATTTCCGTTCAATGCACCCTGTTGGTCATTAGGTGTTTTCTGGGATAACAGACTGTAAAACGCTGGTGCTGCCAGACAGCCTACACAGAAAGGTACTGAAAACAGAATTAAGGCCCATCCATTCGGGGCAAATGCGAATCCAGTAAAACCAACGATATTCAGAATCATCCCCCATATGATGACCCTTTTCTCACCCAGTCTGGGAACCGCTATTTTTATAATCAGACCTTGTATCAACACCAGCATGCCGGACAAAAACGATAAAAAATATCCTAGCTGTCTTTCAGTCCAAAGATACTTTTCCATCGTATAGTAACCCAGGACACTGAAGTTCGTATCGTAGGCAAATGAAAGAATAAAATAGGCGAACAGTAAAGGCAGCATAAATCCTATTTGTTCGAACTTGAAAAGCTGACCGACAGGGCGGGTAATCTTGAAAGTGAATTGACGGCGATTTTCAGGCTTTAACGTTTCAGGCAGTACGATCAAACCAAACAAAAAGTTGGCTAACGCGAGAACCGCCGAAACCAGGAAAGGCATTCGACTGCCGAAATCCACCAGGAATCCGCCCATCACCGGTCCGGCAAAAACGCCGATAAAACCGGCAGCACTAATCATGCCCAATGTTTCGGCCCGTTTTTCGCGACTGCTGATATCAAATGCCACGGTGTTGGCAACCGCTGAAGTCGCACCTGCAATGCCGGAAATAGTTCTCGCAACGAGCAACCAGGTAATACTGGTTGCGATGGTCATCATGAGATTGTTGAACGCAAAAATCAGCATTGCCAGCAGTATGATAGGTCGTCTGCCAAAATGATCACTCAACCTGCCAAGCAACGGTGCAAAAATAAATTGCATCAATGCGTATACAAAAATCAATATACCGCCATAGGCGGCAGCATCACCGATGTCCCCTCCTCCCAGTTCCACCAGCAGCCGGGGCATGACCGGCAGCATGATTCCGAGACCAACGGACTCGATAAATACCGTGATTAATACGAAAGTGAACTTGCTTTTTTGGCCCGTCAGCATCATACGGACTCAACTATTGGTTGCGAGTTAACCTGCTCTGTCGTCGCGATCAGCCCATTCAAAATGTCTGCCGCTCCCTGCAGAATCCTGATAGCCAGAATATCCGCATGGCGATTGCGCCACTCCTGCAGTTCTGTATCTTTAACCCATTGGTTGAAAGCCCCCAGTGCCGGACCGGTATGAATCTGAAAATCGACACTGCGACTTTGATCACCGCGCATGGCCAACCGGGTGCTGTGAACAAAATACCAGCGAAATACCAGCGCCATTTTATGTTTGGGATTTTTTTCGGCTTTCTCGATTTCAGCAGGTGCTTTACGCAGATAGTAATCTCTGGTTTCGGCATAAACTTCTTCAAAGCTGCGCCCAAAGAATTTCTCTTCAATCTGTTTACGATCTTTAGCGCTGATTTCATCCAGGGAATTGTGAGTACGCCACAAATCGTAGAGTTTGTTTGCACGTACCGGAAAAAATACCCCCCGACGCATTACCTGTACTTTCGCACCAAGTTCAAACATGTCACCAGCAGGTGCATAGTCGGTATCCTGAATATTCAGTTGCTGCAACATGTCCTTGGCCTTGTCGCTGGTCCCCGCTTCAACGGTGCACTGATTAATCGAACCGGTCAGAATGAAATCAGCCCCCATCGCAAATGCAGCCGCTGCCGGCTCAGGAGTACCGATACCTCCCGCTGCACCTACGCGCACTTTTGATGCAAATGGATAGCTGGCCGCCATTTCATTACGCAGGCGAATAATGCTTGGCAATAAGGTTGCCATGACACCCATATCAGTATGGCCACCTGAATCAGCTTCGGTACACAGATCATCCGCCATGGAAATACTACGGCTAAGTTCGGCCTGTTCTGAAGAAATGGCACCGGCGGACAATAACGATTCAACTATCTGATCCGGTGCCGGACTCAAAAATGCCGACGCCACTTCCGGGCGGGAGATTTTGGCCATGATTTTGTGATCAGAAATTACCTGACCATCAACCCCTTTACGTAACCCTTTCAGGCGGAACAGTACCAATGCCGGAGTCACCTGCATAAATGCAGACGCTTCAATTACCTTGATGTTGTAACGCATGAACAACTCTATGACTTTGCGTTCATGTTCCGGCTCTGTGGGCGTGCAGATCAGATTCATTCCATAAGGTTGCCCATCATTCAAATGAGTCTGGATATACTGGATATCCTGTTCCAGTTGTTCGAATGACACGCCGCCACTTCCATAAAAACTCAGATAACCGGCCTGCCCCATTCGCACAACCAGTTCTTTGGAGGCAATTGCCTTATACATGGCACCGGCGGCGTAGGCATATGAGGTACCGTAGCTTTGTTTGAAACTTTTATTACCGAGATTCTCTGCAGTGTATTTCATTGTATTACCTGATTCTTTTGATCTGTTGGATAAAATGAATGTCCGTTATTGGCGTCATTGAAGAACCGTCTGGCGGTAAAACTGCTGACAATGCGCAGCAATCGTTTCCAGAGCAGTCGGGTCCGAAAGCATGGACATGTGATTGGGAGCGGCCACATCAATCACTTCAAACTGGTTGATGCCTGTTTCAAAGCTCTGCCAGTATTTTGTATCCTTCATGCTTGTCTGTTCTCCACCACTGATCAGAAAATAATTTGCCAATTCACCAAACAGCAAACCATTCTCGTTACGCAGATAAAGACCTTTCGGCTGTTCCGGTTTTGGCAGCGCTGGATAGTGATAGCGTTCCAGCTCATACGCGGAACGTACTTCAACGTTCTTTTCCATCCACTGCCGTAACTGTTGTTCGGACTGCTGCAAACCTCTCGCTTGTGCCAGTTCAATCAGCTGTTGCAAAAACGCCTCATCATCGAGATCCAGGTTCAGTTCCCGGCGATGAATCAACTTTTGCTGATAATCCTGTTGATCATCCAGTGCTGCTGTGAGCGCCAGATTCACGGCACGAAAGTACTGGTTTTTCTGGTAGCCGGGCTCATCCAGTTCTGCCAGAAGTCGATGTCCTTCTGATGACAACGCCATTGAATCCAGCATGACAATACTGTTTACGGTTTCATCCATTTCCTGCAGCTGTCTCGCCACTTCATATGCCAATATACCTCCCAATGAATAACCCCCCAGATCATATGGTCCTTCAGGCTGAATTGAACGAATCAATTGAACGTAGTACAGCGCCATTGCCTCAATTCCGTGCAACGGTGATTTATCCATATTGGAACCACGCGCCTGAATACCATAAAAAGGCCGTTCGAATGTCGTTGCCAGACCAGCGTACTGTTCCACACCACCAAAAGCGCTATGGATCCAAAACACCGGGTGGCCGGACATATTCCGGCTTAATCGAATCAGTTCAGGGTATCGTTTAATCCGGGAAACCTTAATCATACTTTCGTTGCGGGTAATATCCGGCATTATGCCGATGATATCGGTTATAGTTTCGCAGCTACGTAAACGCTCAGGATCCACATCCGGAGCCAGGTGATATTGAATTTTCTGCAACAGTTGTATCGCCTGCATGGAATCGAAACCGTATTGCTTCAGAGGTCGATTACAATCGAGATCCACAGCGTCGATACCGAGCAACTCTCCTATTATGGCAACAATGGATTGTTGAACCGCAGGCATAGCCATCGAGGGGTGTTCCACTTGCGACTGTTGCATGGTCGGCGCAGCGTCCTCGCTGTTGATCCAGCAACGGCGGCGTTCAAACGGATAAGCGGGCAGACTGAGCAGTACCGGTGGTTTGCCAGGATAACGTTTTATCCACGGAATATTGCCTCCCTGAGTCCAATAAACGGCAAGTTTGTCAGGATTGTTTTCAGTCATCAGTGCATCCACCAATGTCTGCTCCATGGCACCGGACAACAATGCCTTGATGGCATCGTTATGTGTGTCCGGATATCCGCTAACTATTGAACCTGCCACACCGGCAGGTAATTCCTGCTCCTGAGTGAATGCCGCCAGTGCCGATATCAATACCTCTTTGTCATTGGCGACGATGGCCAGTCGATAGTCCATATGCTCGCGACAAACCTGCAAGGTATAACTCAACCGCCGCAATGAAATGGATTCAGCAGAGCGGACAAAGTCGAGCATCCTGGTACTCAGTTCGAGTAACTGCTGACGGGATTGGGCCGAGAACAGAAATAACCGGCTTTCATCATCGTCCTGATCTTCTGCCACCATCACCGGAGACAGATATTCCTCCAGAATAAAGTGGGCATTCGAACCGCCTGCGCCAAATGAACTCACCGTTGCCCGACGCGGCAATTCCATCTCTGTACCATTCACCACCGCAGTGGGTTGTTGCCATGGCTGCGCTTCGGGTTGCAGAAAAAAGGGTGTCGATTCGAACTGGATGTTCCGGTTGATGTTCTCCGGACGAATTGTGGGAACCAACTGCCGATGCCAGAGCTGCAGAATGACTTTGGTGATCTGGGAAATACCCGATGCCGCTTCAAGATGACCAATATTGGGTTTCACCGTGCCCAATGCACAGAAGCCCTTGTCAGGGGTAAACGCTGAAAATGCCCGGGTCAATGCAGCAACTTCAATCGCGTCACCGAGATAGGAACCGTTGGCCGCCGCTTCAACATAGCTGATGCTGCGTGGATCGATGCCCGCATCGCGGAAGTTTCGTTCCATCATGCGGGTCTGGGCGGTTGGATTGGGCATAAAGTAGCCATTGGAACGGCCATCGTGATTGATGCCGCTATGTTTAATCGTGGCGTAAATGCGGTCACCGTCCTGTTCGGCCCTGGACAGCGGCTTCAGCAACAACGACCCCACCCCTTCGCCCGGCACGAAGCCACTGGCGCCTTCGGCAAAGCTGAGTTTCTGAGAGTCCGTCGATAGCATTTGCGAGCTGCACAAGAGCACAAAACTGGCCGGATGCACATACAGGTTGACGCCACCGGCAATGGCCAACTCGCAATCGCCGCGACGCAGATGCTCGCAGGCTTCATGAATGGCCGTCAGCGATGAAGAGCACATGGTATCCACGGGCATACTGGGCCCTTGCAGATCCATGAAATAAGACACCCGGTTAGCCACGGAACTGAACGAGGTATACGGAAATGCCGTTTTTCCCTCAGCCCAGAGAACCGGCCCATACAGATCAAAGCCGGTTTTACTGATACCGACAAACACGCCGACCTGATGATCATGCTGTTGTGCCAGCCGTTCGCGGGTATAACCGCCATCTTCACAGGTTTCCCAGCAACTCTGCATGAACAAGCGCTCCTGCGGATCCATATTGATGGCATCACGTGGCGAAATACCAAAGAACAATGGATCAAAATCGGCAAAGCCATCGATGAACCCGGCGGACTTGCAATAGCTTTTTCCCTGCTCCAGTGCCTGAAGCGGGTCAGCTTCATAGAATCCTTCCAGTGGCCAGCGGTCGGCCGGTACATCGTTGAAGCACTGCCGTCCCTCCAGCAGGTTCCGCCAGTATTCATCAAGATTGGCAGCACCGGGATAACGCCCCGACATACCGATCACGGCAATGGCTTCGTGAGCCACTGACTGCGGTTTCGCCGTCGTTGCTGCGATCGATGGTACCAGCGGCTGGGCGAAACGGGTTTCCGGTGTCGTTGTTTTGGCGGCCTGAACAGGAGCTGCTCGTGCAGCTTTGCTGTTCTGGGGTTCGCCGACCAGCTTACTCAATTGGGTTGGCTGAGCGTCGAGGAAGTAATCCACCAGCGCTTCTATATGGGTGTATTCAAAGAAAATCGTGGTGGAAACATTGTCGAACACATCATTCAGAGTATCGGTCAGCCGGGCCACCGAGATCGAATCTATGCCGTAGCTGTCAAATGACGCCGATGGATTGATCTGATGCGGGGCCAGACCGACGATGGTACCTATGGCCTGCTGGAAATACCGGATCGCCCGTTCACGAACATTGCCCCCACTCCGAGGATCAACCTCATCAATGACGACGGACTCAGCCTCAGTGCCGATGTCCACGCTGGCGACTTCCGTTACCGCTGTATTTTCGGGTGCCATAGGGGCCAGGGTTTTGACAAATGCCAGTTGTGGCAGCGAACTGGCCATAAACTGATTCAGTACTTCCATGGCCTCGTCGGCTTCGATGGAAGCCAGTCCGGCAGCCGTCATGCGGGTTTGATAATCGGCTCCGGCGGCAACCCCCACTGAGCCCCAGTAACCCCAGTTGATGACTTTGACGCTACAACGCCAGTGCTGTGCCAGCCAGTGGGCAAAAGCATCTTTGAACAGACAGCCAGCGGTGTAGTTGCTTTGCCCCGGAGCGCGCGAAAAGGCGACGACCGAGGAAAAGAACAAGGCGAAATCAAGCTGATCTTCGGCAAATACCCGGGCAATATTGACGCAGGTATCGGCTTTGGGTCGCCAGCCGTTGCGAAAATCCTCCGCTTCCATGCGTTCCAGCATCTGGTCTTTAACATCGATGGCAGCATGGACAATGCCGTGAATACCGCCAAAACGTTGCAGAATCTGCTCATGAGCACGAACCATGTCCTCATGACGGGTAGCATCGGCCTGAAGATACACTGGTGCCGGCCCGAACACTGCCAGGGCATCAAGCTGTTGCTGGATGTCGTCGTTCAAGGCACGTCGGCCCAGCCAGACAATACGCGCCCGATAGTGCCGGATCAGGTACTCGCTCCAGGCCTGACCAATACCACCAGCGCCACCAATGACCACGTACACTCCACCATTACGATAAGCCGTTTCCTGAGGCATCAGGTCGCACGGCTGCAAAGTCTGATGCAACCACTGTTGATCTGTCTGACGATACGCCAGACTACGACCCTCGGCAGTAAATGGCATGCTCAGCAACTCGCTGATGCGTAAAGGCGAACGCCCGGCCCACAACGGCAACGCAGCGATATCCACATCCAGCAGCTGTACCTGCCAGCGCCCGAATTCCTGCGCCATGGTGCCCACCAGACCATGCAATCCCGCCTGTACCGGATCAATCCGCTCGCCGGCGTTGATGGCCTGACCCGCACACGTAATCACGGTCCATTGCAGTGACCGGGCGCGATAATCCAACTGTGACAACACCCGGATAGTGGTGAAACAGCAGTACACGCTGTCGTAGCAGGCCAGGCTGTCGATGTCCCCAGCAGTGGTATCAAAAGTATCCGCCAGCCAGATAATCCGGGTCAGTGTTTCGAGTCCGGAGAAATAATCCGCCAGCGCCTGTTCATTGGTCTGCCCGGTCATCACGAAAGTCTGCGCCTGAGGCAGTTGATCGCGGATTTCACTCCACGGTGCGCTGACGCCGCCGATGACCACCATTCCCCCGGCAATCGGATCCACCGCCGGCCGTTCAATGTTTTGCGGTAACGGCGTCCACACGGGTTGCAGGGTGTTGGCGTAGCCTTCCTGTACGCTGTTGCCCTGGGTCTTGGACATAAAACCGCGCAAACTGATCAGCACATTGCCGTGGTCATCACACAGGTCGATATCATGTTTCAAAATACCGCCCTGACCACCGGGCGCCGAGCCGGCGCTGTCGCGGATCCACACCCACATGGATGGGGTGCTCGGTGAGAATACCGTCAGTTGATCCAGTGAAAACGGCAAGGCCGGACGGGTATCGCCTTTCTCACCGGCAGCCTGACGGGCCAGCGCAAAGGCAATCGTGGCTTGCAGGGCAGAATCCATCAATGCCGGATGCAGTTGAAAATCGGTACTGCCGGCTACCAGCGCTGCCGGCAACGTCAGTTTCGCCAGCACTTCAATACGGTCCTGCTGACGGCCGACCCGGATTTCCTCGATGCCGCGATGAGCCGGACCATATTCAATGCCGATGGCCTGATAAACGTCATAACACTGTTCTGCACTGATCGTGGCGGTCTGGCAGCGGCCACGGAGCTGATCGAGGTCCAGCGCCTCCGGTCGGTCGGCCGAAACGAACGCCACTTGTCCCTGACTGTGCAGAGTCGCCGCATCACTGCTGATTTCGTAACGGACCTGACCGTCTGCCCGGGTTTTGAACTGAATATCCACCGTCACCGGCGCATCGGCCACCACTACCGGGCGCATCCACAGACTCTGACGCACTTCAATGGCCAGTTCAGGATGCTCATTGGCATCAGCGGCAATCGCAAACGCCGCACGGGCCATTTCCAGATACGCTACACCAGGCAATACCCGTTGTCCGCCCACACGGTGATCACTGAGGAAAAACTCCTCGCCGTGAAAGGTGCTGCTGAACGACTGGCGCGCAAAGGTCGAGGTATTGCGATGCAACAGCGGATGCAGATAACGCTCCGCTGAAGACGACGCGACACCCGTCTCTGAATGATCCGGCCAGTAACGCTCATGAGCGAAGGGATACAGCGGCACCGGCACCCGCCGTGCGTCAAAACCAGCCTGCTGGTGGAAACCTTCCCAATCCACGTTCAAACCTTTGACCCAAAGCTCCACCACCTGACTGTACTTGCCCTGTTGCAGCCATTTTTTCACCGTCTCCCGGAAATCACCGTCACGGTTAAAGGTCATCATGGTGTCGCGGTTGGCCTGAACGCTGCCACGGTAGACATCGACAATGTTTTTCTGCCCCTGAATACAGGCTTGCAGTTTCTGTATCAGTACGTTGCGGTCTCTGGCGACGATGCCCAGGCGCTCTTCCATGGCTTCACGCCCGGTTTGCAGGCTGTAAGCCATATCGCTGACGCTCACCTCAGAGTGCTGTTGTACAAAGGCCAGCAGCTGTCGCGTCCATTCCAGCAGATGCGCTTCATCCTGAGCCGACACAATCACCATGGCAGGCTGATCAGACGACGGCCGCGACGGTTGCTGACGAGTCAGCGGACCGCTGTATTCCTCAATAATCAGATGTGCGTTGGAGCCACCGGCCCCGAATGATGACAACCCGGCAATGCGCGGGCATTCACGCAGGTCACCATCCACCGCGAGTTGCGGCCGAGGCCAGTCAGCCAGAGTCTGCTGTACTGCAAACGGTGTCTGGGCAAAAGCAATGGCCGGATTCAGGGTTGCGGCATGCAGGCTCGGCACCAGTTGTCCGTGCTGCAACTGCAACACGATTTTGCTCAGCCCGGCGATACCGGCAGCCGCTTCGAGATGACCGATATTGGATTTAACCGAGCCCAGGGCACAAAACTGGCCACGGTCATCGTCTTTCAGATCAGGTTTAAAGGCCTGTACCAGCCCGGCCACTTCAATCGGATCACCAAGCCTGGTGCCGGTGCCATGAGCTTCCACATAACTGACGCTTCGCGCATCCACCCCGGCCCGATCCAGTGTCTGCCGGATCAGAGCTGCCTGAGCGGTCGGATTGGGGACGGTATAACCATTGGTTTTGCCACCATGATTAATGCCCGAACCACGTATCAGCGCATAGATCAGATCACCATCAGCCTCAGCCCTGGACAGGGGTTTCAACAGTACCGATCCCACACCCTCACCAGGCACAAAACCATCTCCCTGATCACCAAAGCTTTTGCAGGCTCCTTCGGCAGACAGCATCTGGGCAGAACACAGCTCGACGTAACTGGCCGGATGACTATAGACGTTGACGCCGCCAGCCAGAGCCATCTCACAATCGCCACGGCGCAGGTATTCGCATGCCTCATGAATGGCCGTCAACGATGACGAACACATGGTATCGATGGGCATGCTCGGTCCTTGCAGATCGAGAAAATAAGACACCCGGTTGGCGACCGAGCTGAAGGAGGTATGCGGAAAATACGGTTGACCTTTGGCCCACAGGGCCGGGCCATACAGTTCAAAACCGGTCTTGCTGATGCCAACGAACACCCCTACCCGGCGCTGATGCCGCTGGGTCAGACGTTCACGGGTATAACCGGCGTCTTCGAGAGTGTGCCAGCAGCTTTGCAGAAACAACCGTTCCTGCGGGTCAATATTGATGGCTTCACGCGGCGAAATCCCGAAAAACAACGGATCAAATTCCGCATGCCGATCCATAAAACCGCCCCATTTACTGTAACTGCGCCCCTTTTCCTGGGCCAGCAGCCGATCCGGTTCAAAAAAACCATTAATGGACCAGCGATCCGGCGGAATCTCAACGATACAGTTGCGGCCACTGGCCAGATTCTGCCAGTACTCATCCAGATTAGCCGCCTGCGGATAACGCCCGGTAAGGCCGATAATGGCGATGGGTTCAGCGGTCTTTTGCACATCCGTCACCGTCGCCGACTGGCTCACCCGGGAAACCGGTGTCATCGTCATCGGCTGCGAGGGTTGCTCTGCTGTTATTTCCACCGGGCTCTGATGAACGCTCTGAGTTTCCAGCCCCAGGAGTCGTTTCAGATTGTCTGGCTGGGTGCGGACAAAATGTTCACTCAAGGCATCGATGGTTTGAAACTCAAAGAACAGCGTACCGCTGATATCGTCAAGTACTTCACTCAGGCTGTCGGTCAATTGCGCGATCAGGATCGAGTCGATGCCGTATTTCTCCAGCGCCTCGGAAGGATCAATTTCACCAGCCGGCAGGCGGATGATGTCGCCGATGGCATGACGGAAATACTGCACCGTCTGTTCCAGTAACCGCGATGTTGATACCGCCGCCGGAGCGGCTGTCACGGGTTGCGGTGCCGTCGGTGCCGGCGCTTGTCCTTTCAGTGGAATACTGATGGGCACCGCCGCCGGACTGGCCTGGTTTGCCGCCGTCACCGTTTTTGCTTGCGGGGCCTGAGGGTCAGTCAACTCTGCCGGGGCCGACGCTGCGGTCAGTCCGAGCAGACGTTGCAGCGCCTGCGGCTGAGTACTGACAAGATGCTCACTGATGGCATCGATGGTCTGATATTCAAAAAACAAGGTACCGCTGATGTCCTCCAGCACCTCACTCAGGGTATCGGTCAATTGGGCAATGAGAATCGAATCGATGCCATATTTTTCCAACGCTTCGGCCGGATCAATTTCCGCCACCGAGGCTTGAACGATATCGGCAATGGCGTGTCTGAAATAACTGACGGTTTGGTCGAATAACATAGTGTTGTGAGTCATAAATTACCCATTAATTGTCCGGTCCGATTTGACATCGGCCGAAGGTGAAACCATTTGCCTGATCTGTCCGTCGCTTTCTGCGATGACGATCTGCTGCCCCAGCAGATGACAGGGTTCGGCAGGGAAACAGGGTGAGCGAAACCCTTCGTGCTCCAGCACCGTCTGCCAGCTTGCGGTCGACAACGCCGGAGAACCGGGCAGCCGCAGAGCCGGATCTTCATACATCCACCAGCCTTCCAGCAGACCGAAGGTCAGATGACTGAAGATGGGATTGGCGCTCATTTCGTTGAGCATCAGCAGACCGGAATGCTTCAGCACTGCTTTTACATTCCGCAGGGTCTGGCGCATGTTGCGGGTTGCGTGCAGTACGTTGGTGGCGATGACAATGTCATAACAGCCGGGCTGAATCCCCTGCTCTGCCGGCGACCGGATGGCATCGAACAGCTTATAACGCAGATAGGGATTGGCTGGCCCGTAGGTTTTTTCCGCGTGCAGCAGAAACGCCTTGGAAATATCGGTGTAGCAGTACTCGGCTATGTATTCCCGGTAAGGCTTCAGGGCCTCAAACACCAGCGCGCTGGTGCCACCGGTACCGGCTCCCACCTCCAGCAGGCGGAACTGCCGGACACCTTTATCGAGGTAGCTCTGCAGACAATTCACCAGTGAATCCACCAGAATGCGGTTGAACAGATCTGCCACCGGATTGTTGCGATAGATGTTTTCCACCAATGCCATGGAGGATTTTGGAAACATGACTTCCGTGGCCAGACGTTTACCTGTGAGAATATCCGGCAATGCCGCCAGGGTGGTTTCCACCAGTGCGATCTGGGCTTTTAAGGCCGGATTGCGATTCCATTCCGGTTTCATCTCAGCCCATTGCTGCCAGGGATCATCGTCATCCGCGAACACCTGCCACTGGTCACCCTGACGTTGCATCAGGCCCTGCTCAGTCAGCAGTTGCAGGCTGTGAGCAAACCATTGTGGATACAGCTTGGGCAGCTTCGGTCTGACTTCCGGCCAGTTCAACACACCCTCATGGAAATAACCGGTGGCCAGCAATTGAGTACGCAGTATTCGATACAGCAGCGGCTCCACCGCGCCCATATCCCGCACCGCCGCCTCAACCTCGGGTGCCTCACCTACTTCCAGCGGTCGATTGTTCAGGCTGTCAATGATGGATACCTGCTCCGGCGGATATGCCAGCAACTGAGGCTGAACCAGTGCCGGAGTCTGCTGCACCACGGCCTGACTGACCTTCACAAAAGTGACCTGATCGACCGGTGCCGTCAGCAGAGTCTGTAATGCCGGCATGGCATCTTCGGGTTCGATGGATTCCAGTCCGACCTTACGCATGCGTTGGCGATATTCCTCCGACGCAACGATGCCGACACTGCCCCAGAATCCCCAGTTCATCACTTTTACCGGGCACGACCAATGGGTCGCCAACTGGCGGGCAAAGGCATCTTCAAACACACAACCGGACGAATAGTTACTCTGACCGGCCGCCTTGGAAAACGACTGAGTGGAAGAGAAAAACAGCACAAAATCCGGATTTTCCGGTTGAAACACCTGAGCCATGCGCACACTGGTATCCACTTTGGCTGACAGACTGGCATGCAGGCGCTGTTCTTCCATGTTCGCCAGAGCCTGATCCTTTAACACGATGGCGGCATGAATCAACCCGTGAACGGCACCAAAGCGGTCACGTATCTGTTGATAAGCCTGTTCCAGAGAGGCCCGGTCGGTGGCATCGGCACTGATGTACGTTGGCGCTTCACCAAACTGTGACAGTTGATCAAGCTGAGCCTGAATATCGGCATTGAGAGGCCGGCGGCCGATCCAGACAATACGCGCCCGGTGGTGCCGGATCATATATTCGCTCCAGACGTGACCGATCCCGCCGGCACCGCCAATCACCACGTAAACACCGCCATCCCGCCAGGCACTGACGGTCGCGGCTGTGGCAGCCGGCGCATACGGCAACAGCATCTGCTGATGCCATTCACCCTGACGGCCAGGCTGTACTTCATCACTGGCAAAGCGATAAGCCAGCGCATCGCCCTGAGGATCAGCGCGCAACTGCCAGAGCGTATCCATGGGCCAGTGTTCAAGCGCTGTTGCCAGGAACTGCGGCAGATCCAGCAACCGTACCTGCCATTTGGTGAACTCCTTGGCCATCGCCCCGATCAGACCATGCAGACCGGCCTGGGCGGCATCGATGACATCAGCGGGATACACTTGCTGCGCCCCAAACGTCAGCACCGTCCAGCGTAGTGCGCGACTGCCATAACGCAGTGCCAGCAGGGCTTTGATGGTGCGGAAACAGCACAGCAGATTGTGGTTTTGAGTACGGATCAGGGCATCATCAGCCACATCGGCAACGGGACACGGCGAAGCCACCCACAGCACATGCTCGATATCCCCGAAGGTGCGTAACTGATCGGTGAGTTCGGCCAGGGTCAGCCCGGTCGGATCAATGATGTCAGCATGGGCAAAACTTGAGGCCAGTGACACCGCCGGACTGGCCGGATCACACACGATCAGTGCTCGTTGCTGGCCGGTCTGACCATACTGCGGATCCAGCGCCAGTTGTGCCGTGGTGCGGGCTTCCCACACCGGTACCGACATCAGCGCGGTGGAAACGGCCGCCGCAGCGTTTGTATCCGTTGCTTCGGATTCCAGATTGCGACCGGCATAACCTTTCAGATGGGCAACGACGACGCCCTGCTCATCGCAGACATCGATATCAATTTTCTGCACGCCTTTATCAGTACTGCCGGGTTGTGAACGGATCACCGCCCACATGACAGCACTGCAACGGCCGTAAATGCAGATTTCATCGAGCGCGAACGGCAACGCCGGTTTCATCGCGCCGGGCTGGCCGGCCTGCTGCCGTGCCGGTGACAACAACAAGGTAATTGTCGCCTGCAAGGCAGAATCCATCAGGCTGGGATGGAGTACATAGTTACCGGCATCCGCGGCAACAACCGTTGGCAATCGCAAGGCGGCAACCGCCAGCTCATCGCCGATCAGCACTTCGGTGACGGCCTGGTGCGCCGGTCCGTATTCGATGCCCAGACTCTGATACACGCCATACAGATCGGTACTGCTGACCTGATGATGACGGCACTGCTGCCGCAACGCGGCGATATCCAGCGTGATCGGCTGAATCGCCGGCATCAGGCACGCACGTCCCTGACAATGTACGATCTCACCACCCTGCCCGTCCTGACTGCTGACCTGATAACGCAACCGACCATTGTCTTTAGGTTCTATCGTCACACTGACCTGACTCAGCCGATCGACGATTAACGGCCGCAACCAGACAGTCTGGTTCAGCTGCACAAAATGCGGCTGATCGATACTGACAGAATGCGCCACCGCTGCCCGGGCCATTTCCAGATAGGCCACGCCCGGCATAAACCGCTGGCCATTAACGCGGTGATCATGGAGGAAGAATTCCTCACCACTGAAATGCGACTCAAACCGCTGCTGCGACAGCGTCGAAGCATTGCGCTGCAACAGCGGATGCAACTGCGCCACGGCGACCAGCGACTGTGGCTTAGACGCCTTGAGCGATGCCTTGAGGGGCAACCAGTAATGCCGGCGGGCAAATGGGTACACCGGCAGATTGATCCGGCGAGGCTGCGGACGATCACGGTACAGCTGCTGCCAGTTCACTTTGATGCCCTTCACCCACAGTGCCAGCATTTGTTCAAACTGTTGCCGCGCCAGCCACTTATCCATGGCTTCCCGAACGTCATTTTGGCTGCCAAACAGTGCCAGAGCCTCGCGCTGCTGTTTCTCATTGCCACGATACACACCATCCACGGTGTTTTGGCCGGCGCAGAATGCATCGAGTTTACTGATCAGCTCACTCATCGATGCCGCCACAATACCCAGTCGTTCTTCCATGGCTTCCCGGCCGGTTTGCAGGGTAAACATCATATCCGCCGGATTGACATCGGCACCGTCTCCCTGCAACCAGTTCAGCCATTGCCGGGCATAGGCAAGCAAGCGTTCTTCATTGCGGGCGGACAACGGGAAAATGATGGCGCCAGCCAAAGCCGTGACCGCTGGCGGCTGGCTCGGCCGGTATTCCTCGATGATCACATGGGCATTGGAACCTCCGGCACCAAACGACGAAATGCCGGCCATGCGCGGTAACTCGTGGATTTCTCCATCACGGACTTGTTGAGGTCGCGTCCATTCACTCAATGAGCGCTGTAATACGAACGGGGTCTGATCAAAATCGATATTGGGATTCAGGGTCTCGGCATGCAGACTCGGCACCAGCTGACCATGCTGCATCTGCAACACGATTTTGGTCAGTCCGGCGATGCCGGCCGCGGCTTCGAGATGGCCGATATTGGATTTCACCGATCCCAATGCGCAACGACGTTGCGGCAGCTGACGGTCACGCGAGGCGGTACCGATAAATGCCTGGGTCAGGCCGGTGACTTCTATCGGATCACCCAGCTCAGTGCCGGTACCATGGGCTTCGATATAACTGATTTCCTCCGGCTTGACGCCGGCCTGCTGCATGGCCGCTTTGATCAGACTGGCCTGGGCCACGGGATTGGGCACGGTATAACCATTGGTCTTGCCACCATGATTGATGCTGCTGCCGCGAATCAGCGCGAGAATATTATCGCCATCCTGTTCGGCCCGGCGCAGTGGTTTCAGCAACACAGTGCCAACTCCCTCGCCCGGGACAAAACCATTACCGCCGGCACCAAAGCTTTTACAGCGACCATCGGTCGACAGCATCTTGGTGGAGCACAGTTCGATATAGCAGGCCGGGTGCAGATACAGATTCACGCCACCAGCGATGGCCATATCACAGTTGCCGCGATGCAGATGCTCACAGGCTTCGTGAATCGCCGTCAGCGACGATGAACACATGGTATCTATCGGCATGCTCGGACCATGCAGATCCATCAGGTAAGACAAGCGGTTGGCCACCGAACTGAAGGACGTTCGTGGCAGCACTTTTTCGCCGTCCTGCCACAAACCCGGGCCATAGAGGTCAAACCCGGTTTTGGTGATACCGGCAAACACCCCGACCCGACCCTGGCAGCTTTCGCGCAGAATTTCACGGGTATAACCGGCGTGCTCAAAGGTGTGCCAGGCGCTCTGAAGAAACAACCGTTCCTGGGGATCCATATTGGTGCTTTCGAGGGGCGAAATACCAAAAAACAGCGGATCGAATTCGGCAAAGCCCTCGATGAAACCGCCCCACTTACTGTAACTCTTACCATTCGAGACGGCGGTTTTGGGATTCTCAACAAAGAACCCTTCAAGGGCCCAACGGTCTGCCGGCACATCACGGATACAATCCCGGCCGCTACTCAGGTTCTGCCAGTATTGCTCCAGTGAATCAGCCTGTGGGTAACGACCGCTGATGCCAATAATGGCAATGGCTTCATGGGCCTGCGCCACAGCGCGCGGTTGTTGAATCACTGTAGCGGCGATGGATGCATTCACGGGCTGAACCTCAGCCTGAGGCGCAGTTGTGGTCAAGGCAGCGCTGGTCACTCCACACCAGCTCAGGCAGATATCGCGGTATTCATCACTGAGATAACGACCCAGTTGCGCCAGGGTCTGATATTCGTAGAACAGGGTTTTTGACAGCCCGGGAAAGACCTCCCCGAGTGCCCGGTTCAACTGCGTGATCATCAATGAATCGATGCCATAGCGCAGCAACTCTTCATCGGCATCGATATCCACCAGTTTCATTCTGGCCACATCGGCGAACAGTGCGATCAACTTCGGCAGCGCCGCCGCGTACACATCCGCTTCAGCCTGGGCGGTCTGAGGGGTTTGCTGAGCAGACTGAAGCGCAGGTTTGACCGTCTCCACCGCAGTCCTAGCAGGCATAACCGCCATCTGCGCCCGCAGTCGCTCCAGTTCACCTTCGAGCACCATCCATTGATAGACCTCTCCTTCATCATCGCGGTAGTTCAGAATTTCCCAGATGGCCTGCAAACCGGTTTCGTTGCGCAAGGCCACCAATCCGGTACGGCGGGCCATTTCCAGCTCTGACTGCTGATCGATATGCATGCCGCCTTCACGCCACAACGGCCAGTTGACACTGATGGTGCGTCCGCTCCGCTGACCGGCCTCGACGAGCCGGCTACGATAACGGGCGAAATTATCCATGAACGCATTGGCTATGGCGTAATCGGCCTGACCAGCATTGCCCAGGGCGGCGGAAATGGACGAAAACAGCAACAGGAAGCCAATGTCCATGTCTTCTGTCAGACGATCCAGATTCAGCAGTCCGGCCACTTTCGGTGCCAATACCGCTTCCAGCTCATCACAGGGCTTATTGATGATGTAATTGTCCTGGATGACCCCAGCGCAATGGAAAATACCCTCGATCCGGGTGTAACGGGTTTTGATCTCCTCGGCCAGGGTCGCCAGCGAAGCCTCATCGGCCACATCAATCTGATGATAGCTGGCGCGTCCTCCCAGACTCTGCAATGACTGCAGCCGGGCCTGTTTCTGCTCATCCAGTGCTGAACGGCCAATCAGTAACACCCGTGCATGACGACTGCCGTTCAGAATGTCTCTGGCAATCACCAGACCAATGCCACCGACACCGCCGGTAATCACATAGACACCTTCATCCTGCCATTGCCGGATTTCGGTGGTGGAACCTTCGGCGCTGATCATTTCCCGCCAGTTGAGAATCTGTCGCTGATAACCATGGTAGCGAACCCGCAGGGGTTGCAGCGTGCGGCCGTTGTCCGCCAGTCGCGAGATTACGGTAGCGGCATCGGTGGCATCATCCATTTCGATCAGCTGGCCGATTACACGCGGATTTTCATGATGGGCGGTAATCAGGATGCCAAACAGTCCGGCGAACATCTGGGCATCATCGGTAAGGATGCGGGCGTTGCGGAATACCACGATCTGTACCAGCACCGGTTCAGAGGGTTTACTCTGTAACAGCGTTTTGATTTGCTCCAATAACTGCCCGGCGTAGCTGCGATAACGCTCTTCAATTGAGCTTGAGTGATGCTGCAGAATCAGGTTCATTTCTGATCGCAGCTCAGCCTCAGTCTCCGGTTTCGGCTCGCACAGAATCCGCAAGGTCTGACCAGCGTAGTCCACACCCTTGGCTACCTCAGCATTCTGCCAATAGGGTTTGAGCAGCATTTTACCGGTCTGGGCAGATGTCACTGGCTGAGAGGCACTGGTTTCACCACTGCCGATATTGCCGGCGCTCCAGTAGTGATCGCGGGCAAACGGATAGGTTGGCAGATGCAGACGCTTAACCGCCGTCAGATCGAACAACTCCGGCCAGTCAAGTGCATAACCCTGACAGTACAGATCCGCCAGCGCATTGAGAGTCTCGCGATATTTCTGTGGCTGTCCGGTTAACCGGTGGCTGTCGTGGATCAGCTGTTCGCCATAGCGTTGCAGTGCTGCCTGACCATTGAACTCCCGGCCCAGCTGGCCACTGAACACCCCGGCCATCGACTCGCCATTCAGCAGTTGCCGCCATCGTTCACAGGCTTCCTGAAGGCTCGCCGCCACGATCACGCAACGATGTTTGAAGTGCTGACGACCTTCGAGCAGAGTGTAACTGACGGAATCCAGTGACAGTCCGGTTGCGGACTGTTCAAACAACGCCAGCATTGCCTCGACTCTGGCGGTCAGGGCCGATTCGGTTTTCGCCGACAGTGGCAGCAGATAATACGGCTGCGGCTCTGCCTGGACTGGAATATCAGCGTCGATACTGCTGACCACCATATGGGCATTGGTGCCACTCATGCCAAAGGCACTCACCGCGCCCAACCGCACCTGGCCTGCACGGGCCGGCCATGGCCGGGCAGTCTTGTTGACGTACAACGGACTGTCTTCCCAGGCCACCAACGGATTTTCGGCCTGACAATGCAGACTGGCAGGGATCGTTTCATGGCGCAGAGCCTGTACCAGGGCCACCAGACTGACCAGTCCGGACGCGGCAAAACTATGGCCGAAATTGGTTTTGACCGATGTCAGCGCGCAGTGACCGGGCTCAACCTCATGTTGCCGGAAGACATCGCGCAGAGCGTTGACTTCAATGGGATCTCCCAAACGGGTGCCGGTACCATGAGTGACCACGTAATCGATATTACTGACATCGATATCGAACTGCGCATATACCGCGTCCAGCAGTTCCGCCTGGGCTTTACCACTGGGAGCGGTAATGCCCTGGGTTCTGCCATCGTAGTTGATGCCGCTGGCAGTAATGGCGGCATAGATTGGATCGCCATCGGCTTTGGCCGCAGAGAGGCGTTTCAGGACCAGTGCCACCACGGCTTCACCCGGCACCAGACCATTGGCATTTTGATCAAACGCCAGGCATTTGCCCTGCGGTGACAACATGCCGGCGAGGTTCATGCTGATCAGCCCGATCGGTGTGGTCATCAGGTTCACCCCGGCCACCACGGCACTGTCACACTCGCCCACCCGCAAACTGGTGCAGGCCTGATGAGCCGCCACCAGGGATGACGAACAGGCGGTGTTGAGAGTCATGTTGGGACCACTCAGATTGAGAAAATAACTGAGCCGGGCCGCCAGCATGGCTTCGTGATTGGCGGTAATACCGGTGCTGTCAGCCAGATCGGAATCACGCAGAAAACCGTAGTCACCGCTTTCGGCACCCACAAACACACCAATTTTCTGCTTGCGCAGATGACGCTCGCCAAAGCCGGCATCTTCCAGCGCCCGCCAGCTTTCCTGCATCAGCAGGCGCTGCCGTGGGTCCATGCCGATGGCTTCACGCGGGGAGATTTCAAAGAACAGCGGATCAAACTCCGCCACACCCGGCACCGCACCAAAGCGCTGACGGCTGAGCTGTTCGCGGCTTTCAGCATCACTGATGGCCTGCCACTGGAACCGTTCCGCCGGTGCCAGAGTGACAGCTTCACGGCCCTCCGCCAGAATCTGCCACATTTCGTCGATGTCACGGGCCTGAGGAAAACGACCGCTCATGCCAATAATGGCAATCGGTTCGCGCAGACTGGCCGGTTGTTGGCCCGGTTCCCGGTCGGCTATAGCCATCATGTTGACCGCCTCGGGAATGGCAGTCGTCGCACTGTCAAACGCCGCTGGCGTGACCGCAGCCACCACTGCAGGGGTATGACGGCGGTCTTCAACCAGGGTTTCTGCACCCTTCGAATCTTTTACTGCCTGATCAGCATGGCTCAAGGCATCGGCATGACGCTGCAACAGATAATCCCGAACCTGCGCCACCGTTGGGTACCCAAAAAACACTGCCGGACTGAACTCAATGCGGTAATGGGCAGACACCAGCCGCGCCAGCTCGGTCAGGGAAATGGAGTCAAACCCGAAGTCAGCCAGGTTCTGATCACGGCCGATCTCTTCCAGCGGCAAACCCAGCAACTGCTGAATCTGTTGCTTGAGAGTGGCCTCCACGTGTTCTGCCAGCGGAATATCCATCGTCGTCGGCGCAACCGGGGTTGTCCTGGTCGCAACGGCAGGTTTCACCGCTGCGGGTGGTTGAGAATGCTTCACCGGCACATTTACATCGGCATCGATCCCAAGAAACTGACAGGCACGGTCACGCTGACCGGCAATGACCAGGGTTTGGGTTTCAGGTTGCTGTAGTAACTGTTCAAACAGCGCCAGCGCTTCATCACGTTCGAGATAACGCTGGCCACTGGAGCGCAGATACATGTCATTGTTATCTGCCGACCGTTTACCCATGCCGCCATCACGCCACAACGGCCAGTTGATCACCAGGGTCCGGCCATGACGCTTGCCGCGCTGCACCAGATGCTGACGATAACGGCCATAGGCCATCTGGAAGCGATTGCCGATGGCATAGTCGCACTGACCGAAATCACCCAGAACAGCAGCGGTCGACGAAAACAAACAGACAAAATCCAGCTTCTGCTGCACCCCGGCAGCGGTCAGCAGACTGTGCACCTGATGATCCAGAATCACCGTGCCGTCGATTTTCGGATTCAGCACACTGGCCATGGTGGCAAAGTCTTTCTCTGCCAGACTCAGACCGGTTTCCACTCCGGCCACATGCAGCACGCCGTTGATCTGACCGAATTCCGCCAGCGCTGCTGCCAGTCCGGCGTGCATGGTTTCGTGATCGGACACATTGCCTTGCACATAGTGCACCCGCCCGCCCCAGAGTTGCAGATCCTGCAAACGGGACTGACGTGCGGCATCGAGCGCTGCACGACCGGTGAGAATCAGATTGGCCCCATAACGTCTGGCCAGATATTCCGCCAGAATCAGTCCCAGGCCGCCAAGACCACCGGTGATCAGATAACATCCGCCCTGTCTCAGGCCAACAGCGACGGCATCCGCAGATACGGGCAACGCCAGTGGCTGCACCTGGCTGATCTTGCGGATATCTCCGTCATACACCACCGACTGCGGCTGCTCATGGTGCAGTTCCCGCCATAGTCTGGAGAGCTGCCGGACCGTGTCCGAAGTGGCGCTGGCACGCTGATAGACACCGGTAATGGCGGTTTGAGGACACAACAGTTTCAGCGACCGCTCAAATCCAACCCAGGCATCTAGATAACAGAAATCCAGACTGGCGTAATCGCTGTCCTGACCGGTGATGTGTCCGGGCAGGCGGTATTCGCCAGCCAGCATGATTCTGCTGACTTCCAGACCGGATGCGATCAAGCCCTGCAATAACCAGATGATGCGGTTAACGGCATGCACCTGCTGGCTGTCTTCAAGGGGCCACAGATACCAGATGGCATCGACCTGATTGAACTGCCGGCGAATCTGCCGGCAGACCTGACGATAATCGCCGTCATCATCCTGCAGGCGATAAACCGGCACATTGTGATTGCTGGAAACCACCGGACCGGTACTCACAAATACCAGCTGTACGGCCTGATCATGCTGCTGAATGCAATCAACCACGGCATTCTGCATCGCTTCACTGGAGGCAAAACAGACCAGCGTTTTGACGCTGCTGGATTGCTGTGATTTCAGGGCTTGCGGAAGCCATTGCTCGCTGAACGTCAGCAACGGCGATAATTCCGGCTGTTCCGGCCTGATCCCGGCGGATGGTGCCGGTGGCTGTGCCGCTCCGGGCAGCCAATGACGTTTGCGGGCAAACGGATACAGCGGCAGATCCACCAATGGCAGACTGCCCTGCGGATACAGCCGTTGCCAGTCGACGTACAGCCCTCTGACCCATAACTCCAGTAACCGCGAGTACTTTTTCTTTTCCAGCCAGCTGTCGATCAGCAGACGGGCATCCTCATCGCGCGGATGCAGTGCGGTCAGAGTGGCATCGCCACCCATCACACCAGTAATAATGCGGCCTTCGGGGTTTTCGCCGGCAATGAACGCCTCTAACAGCTGCTGCAAATCCTCCAGCCCGGTCACGATCATCGCCAGGCGTTCACGCATCGGTTCGCGAGCGGTTTGCAGGGTACAGGCCAGTGCCCGTAAATGCGCCGCCGGGATCTCACCAGCAGCAATGACAGCCAGTAATTGTCGGGCCTGATCCTTTAACTGATCGGCGGTTCTGGCAGACAGAACGATGACTGCCGGATCTTCAGCAGTCACAGCCAAACCATAGTCGACCGCCTGTGGCTGGATATATTCCTCGATAATCAGATGCGCATTGGCACCGCCGGCACCAAACGATGAGAGCCCCGCCAGTCGCGGATACTCCCGGCCATCGATGGTCGGGCGCTGCCACGCCGTTGAGGTGTTCTGCAACACAAAGGGTGAATGGCTGAAGTCGATATTCGGATTCACCTCACGGATATGCAGACTGGTGACCAGAGTCTGATGCTGCAATTGCAGGATCACTTTGGTTAGCCCGGCAATACCGGCGGCCGCTTCAAGGTGACCGATGTTGGATTTCACCGAACCCAGGGCGCAGAACCCGGTATCGCTGGTATCCGCCGCAAAAGCCTGGGTCAGACCGCGCACTTCAATGGGATCACCGAGTTCAGTGCCGGTGCCATGGGCCTCGATGTAACTGATCATTCGGGCATTGATGCCGGCGCGGCTAACGGTTTCGCGGATCAGTTCAGCCTGGGCGTTTGGATTCGGCACGGTATAACCGCTGGTTTTGCCACCATGATTGATGTGCGAAGCCCGGATCAGCGCCAGAATACGATCACCATCGCGCTCGGCCATGGACAAAGGTTTCAACAGCACTGAGCCTACCCCTTCTCCGGGTACAAAGCCGTTGCCACCGAGACCGAAACTGCGGCAGTGACCATCGGAAGACAGCATGTTGGCCGCACACAGCCCGACATAGGTGGAAGGATGCAGATACAGATTGACGCCACCGGCCAGGGCCATGTCGCAATCACCCCGGCGCAGATATTCGCAGGCCTGATGAATGGCGGTCAGAGATGATGAGCACATGGTGTCGATCGGCATGCTCGGACCGTTCAGATCCATAAAGTAAGACAGCCGGTTGGCCACCGAACTGAACGAGGTATGAGGGAACACCTGCTCACCGGCCTGCCACAACAACGGGCCATAAAGCTCGAAGCCGGTTTTGGTAATACCGGCAAACACCCCTACCCGGTTGCGATGACGCTCCGCCAATCGGCTGCGGGTATAACCGGCATGCTCCAGCGTATGCCAGCAGCTTTCCATGAACAGCCGTTCCTGTGGGTCCATATTGATGGCTTCGCGCGGGGAAATGCCGAAAAACAGTGAATCAAAACTGGAGAAATCCGAAATAAAACCGCCCCAGCGGCTATAACTTTTGCCTTTTTGGGCGGCGATAGCCGGGTCAGCCTCAAAGTGACTGCGCCAGTCCCAGCGTTCCGCCGGAATCTCGCTGATGCACTCGCGTCCTTCCAGCAGATTCCGCCAGTATTGCCGGATATTGGCCGCTCCCGGATACCGGCCGCTGACGCCGATGACAGCAATGGGGTCCTGGGAATAGGCAGCGCTGCTGGCAACATTGACCGGCTTGATCGATGGAACCGGTTGTGGCGGCAGCACAGCCGGTACGGTTGCACTGACAGCCGACGGAGCCGGCGCCGCACCAATCCACTCGTGACAGACAGCAGTATGCTGACGATAGAGATAATCAGCCAGTGCCGCGAGGGTGTGATATTCGTAAAACAGGGTTTTTGACAATTCACCGAAAACATTGCCCAAACGCTGATTCAGGCGGGTAATGATCATCGAATCGATGCCATATTTTTCAAATGGCTCGTCATCATCGATGCGGTCAATGGCCAGTTTCAGCACATCGGCGAACAGACCGCGCAGTTTGCGCAGGGTTTGTTCCTGCTGTGCCGCAGAGCCTGGCGTGGCTAGAGTGCCTGGCGTCGCCGCCGCAGTCGTTTCTGCCACCACCTGAGCCCCTTGTTGAGCCGGATGCGCCGGATCAACATTGAGCACCATGTACTGAGCGCCGCCGCGCCGGGCATCGGCCAGCGCCTGATAAAATGCCTGCAAACCGGCAGCGCCAGGCAATGGCAACAAGCCGGTCTGTTGATGCACATGAGCGCGGATTTCCGCATCCACCTGCATGCCGCCGTCTGCCCACAATGGCCAGTCCAGCGCAATCGCAACACCTTGTCGGGCACCGCTCTGAGCCAGTTCATTGCGGTAATGTACGTAACGATCCATAAAACCATTGGCACAGGCATAGTCAGCCTGACCAACATTGCCACTGACACCGGTCAGAGAGGCACAAACGGCGATGAAGTCCAGCGCCATGTCCTGGGTGGCAAGATCCAGATTGACCAGTCCGGCGACTTTGGGGGCCAGTACCTGAGCAAACTGCCCGGCGTGTTTTTGAATAATAAAGCTGTCGCGCAGCAGGCCGGCGCTGTGAATGATGCCGGTCAGCCCTTCGCCCACTGCTTCAGAGGCACAGAACGCCTGTACCGCCGCGGCATCACAGACATCGAGAACATGGTATTCAACGCGATTACCATTGATGGCCAGCGCTTGCAGCGCCGCCAGTTTTGAGACGTCCGGCTGTGAACGTCCGGTCAGCAACACGGTGGTATCGCGACTATGGGTCAGTATGTCGCGCGCAAAATGCAGACCGATGCCACCCAGACCGCCGGTGATCAGATACACCGCCGACGATTTCCAGGGGCTTTTAACATCGGTGGCCGCCGCCATCGGCTGCCATTGCAATATCTCGCGGGTACCGTCCTGACGGTAACGGACAGGGCCTTCGGTCATGGCCTGACGGTTTTCCAACAGCCGCTGTACCAGCAATGGCGTATTGGCCGCCGTCACCGGGTCCAGTTCCAGTAACTGGCAATGGATCTGTGGATGTTCCTGTTGCGCCGACTTCAGCATCCCGAACAGTCCGGCATAGAGCTGATCCGGATCGGCAACCAGCGCCTCACGGAATACCACCAGCTGAATCAATATCGGGGCTTCGGGCCGGCTGCGCATCAGGGTTTGTAACTGCCCGAACAATTCCAGCGCGGCGGCTTCATACCATTGTTCAATGGTGGTTTGCCCGTCCGCTTTCAGCATCAGGCAGTTGATCTTCTCCGGCCGGCCCTGGTCTGACAGCAGCCCGCTGACATCATCACCGATGCGGTCACTGCCGGGGTCACATAACACCACCCAATGCTCTGCCACAGTCATTAATTCATTGTCTGCAACGGCCTCAACCTGCCAATGGGGACACAACACATGGACATTTGCCGGTGCGTCAACGATATCACTCTGTACTGGCGAAGGTTCTTTAACCACGGTCGCTGGCACGGCAGCCGGGGCACTGACCCAGTATTTTTCCCGCGCAAACGGATAGGTCGGCAGATGCAGCCGGTAACGTTCAGCAACGGCAAACAAATTCTGCCAGTCAAATTCATAGCCCTGGCAGTGCATTTCCGCCAGAGTGCCGAGGGTTTCAAGGTATTGGGCCGGCTGATCACGCTGTACCTGGGCCTGAGCGATCAATGCCTGACCATAATCCCGCAGGCTGTTACGCGGTTTGAAACCGCGGGCAACTTCAGCCCGGAAGATCTGCGGCAATGACTCCTGCTGACGCGCCTGCGCCAGCAGTGCCAGCAGCTGTGGCAGATCCTGCGCCACCAGGGCACAGCGGTATTTAAAGTGCTGGCGTCCCAGTAGCAGGGTATAACTCAGTGCTGCGAGATCAGCCGGATGTTCAGACAGATGCAGATGCAGGTTAGCCAGCATCTGCCCAAGTGCGTCGTCGGTTTTGGCCGACAGCACCAGCAAATAGCCGGGAGCACTGGCGGATACCGGCCTTGCCGCCGGCAGATATTCCCCCACGATTGCATGGGCATTGGTGCCGCTCATGCCAAACGCACTCACGGCTCCGAGCCGCTGCTGCCCGGCCGGGGTTTGCCAGGGCCGGCTTTCACGGTTCAGATAGAACGGGCTGCTGCGCCAGTCGATGTAGTCACTCTGCTGTTCACCGTGCAAACTGGCGGGAATGGTCTGATGCTGCATGGCCTGAATCAGGGCCGCCAGACTGACCAGTCCGGAGGCCGCAAAACTATGGCCAACATTGGTTTTGGTGGAGGTCAGCGCACAGCGTCCGTTTTCAGTACCGGATTGTCTGAACACATTGCTCAGCGCCTGGATTTCAATCGGATCCCCCAACGGCGTACCGGTGCCATGGGCCACCACGTACTGCACCTCATCGGGACTCAGGTTAAAACGGTCATATACCTGTTTGATCAGGCGTTCCTGGGCCACCCCGCTTGGGGCGGTAATGCCATTGGTGCGACCGTCGTAATTGACACCGCTGCCACGGATCAGCGCATGCACCGGATCGGCATCCGCTTCGGCCCGGGACAAGCGCCGCAGCACCACAGCCACCACCGCTTCACCCGGCACCAGTCCATCGGCACGGCGGTCGAATGCATGGCAGGTGCCACTGGCCGATAACATGCCAGCACGGCTCATTCCCAGATATGGATACGGCGTGGTCAGCAGATTGACCGCGGCGACCACGGCGGCATCGCATTCACGATTGCGCAATGCGACACAAGCCTGATGCAACGCCACCAGACCTGAAGAACAGGCGGTATTGATGGCCATGTTGGCACCACTGAGGTTGAGGAAGTAGCTCAGCCGGGCCGCCATAACGGCTTCATGATTGGCGGTGACGGCAGCCTGGGAATCATGTTGCAGCAGTCCGTAGTCACCACCTTCGGCACCGACATACATGGCAATGTTCTGCCCGGCCAGCTGTCCGGCCCCGTAACCGGCGTCTTCCAGGGCTTTCCAGGATTCCTGCAACAACAGTCGCTGGCGCGGGTCCATGTCGACGGCTTCCACAGGCGACAGCTCGAAAAACAGCGGATCAAACTCGTCGACATCCTCTAAATAGGCACCTTTGATACTCAGGGATTCGCCGGGTGCCATCAGTTCCTGCAACGATATCCAGGGAAAGCGCTCATTGCCGAGAGGGGTTACGACATCACGACCGTCGGCCAGAATCTGCCAGAACTCATTGACATCACGGGCACCGGGAAAACGCCCGCTCATGCCAATGATCGCCACCGGCTCGGTCAGCAGGGCGTGGAGAGATTGCGGCTCAGAATCGCTTTCAGCCGCCGGCGCGATTGCCGCAGCCGTTGCTGGCGCAGTGAGTGAATGGACAGACGCCGGGCGGACAGGCGTCTCTGACGTGGACGGTGTTTCATAAAATGCCTCCAGAGCCGGACCATACTGGGTCAGCAAATAATCTTTGAACTGTTGCAGAGTGGGATAGCCGAAAAATACGGCCGGGGAAATTTCAAAACCGTAGTAGTCACTGAGATTGGCAGCGCATTGCGCCAGACTGACGGAATCGAAACCAAAATCGGAAAAATTTTCATCATCGAGCAGCCGGGCTTTGGCCACTTTGAGCAACTGGCTGATCTCATTTTTCAGATCCCAGTCCAGGCAATCGGCCACACTCAGGCCTCTAAGCTCATCGCGGCGGCCCGGTTTCGGCCGGCTGCTGTTCAGCGCCACCACCTGGGTTTTGCCCTTGGCCGGCACCTGGGAACTGCCCTGACAGGCCCGTTCCAGAAATGTCTGCACTCTGGCCGGCTCTCCGGCAATCACCAGATGCTGCCCGGTGGTGTCGGCGAGAATCCGCTCAAACATGGCCAGCCCTTCGTCTGACTCCAGGAAGCGCTGGGCACTGGAACGCAGATAAAAGGCAGCTTTTTCCTGATCGGCCACACCCATGCCGCCATCGCGCCACAGCGGCCAGTTGATCACCAGGGTTTTGCCGTGGGCGAGTCCCTGCTCGACCCGTTGCTGACGGTATTGACCGTAAGCCATCAGGAAACGATTGCCGATGGCGTAATCGCACTGACCAAAGTCCCCCAGCACCGCCGAGGTGGACGAGAAATAGCAGACAAAATCGAGTGCCGGCGCTTCTGACCGTTCACCCATCAGGGTCTCGACAACCTCATCGAGCACCTGAGTCCCCTGCACTTTCGGTGCGAGTACCGACTCCATGGCGGCGTAGTCTTTTTCGAACAACGACAGCCCGTTCTCCACTCCGGCAGCGTGCAGCACCCCATGTACGGATCCCAGTTGCGCCGTTGCCTGACGCAATCCGGTGAGCATGGCATCGCGATCACAGATATCAGCCTGGAGATAAAACACCTTGGCACCGAGTTGTTCCAGGGTGCGGATATTTTGCTGATGACGCTCGGTTAACGCAGAACGACCGGTCAGAATCAAACGCGCCTGACAGCGCTCGGCCAGATGGCGCGCAAACACCATGCCCAGGCCACCACAGCCACCGCTGATGAGGTAACAGCCGTGCTCGCGCAGAGCGACTGTCTGCTGGTTGAGAGTATTCAATCGGGTCGGCCGGACTGCCCGGACAAAGCGTTGCGAGCCCACATGCAAACTGGCATGGGCATGGGTGCTCTGACATTCCGCCCACAATTTTGTTAACCACGGTGTCAGATCCGCCGGCAGGGTTTCGGCAGCGGTTTCGGTTTCGGTTTCGGTGGTCTGACAGAAATACACCGGAGTAACCGGCATTTGCGGCAGCAGAATCGCCAGCGAGCGTTCAAAGCCTAACCAGGATTCCAGATAACAGCGCTCCAGCGTCAGATGGTTGATATCGGCCAGCTGACCCGCCATGAGCCAGCGCGATACCCGTAAACCGGAACCGGCCAGCGCCTGCAAAGCCTGGACGGTATGACGGTAATCGTGTCGTAGCGCCGGCGTTTCCAGCGGCCAGAAATCGATCACGGCATCCGCCTCGGCCATCTGTCCGGCCACCGCCTGAAATGCCTGTTGATAGTCACTCAGCTGATCAGTGCTGATCACATGGACATGCTGATCATGCCCGTCAGTTTCAGCACCGGACGCGGCAATGAAGATCACCTGGGTATCGGTCCCACAAAACGCCCGAACCTGACGTTGCACGCTGGCCGTCGATGCCAGACAGATAATACGGCTCAGGGTTCGCACCGGTTGATCCGTCAGCACAGCCGGCTGCCATTGTTCACTGAAGGTCAGCAGCTCATAGGCATGGCTGTCATGACGGGCCTGATTACCCGTTTCATCATTGCCCTGGGCCTCTCCATCACCGTCCGCCAACTGGCGGTTGTATTCCTTCAGCCGGCTCATGGCTTCTTCTTTACTGATATGTCTGTCTTTGACCTGTTGCAGAAGATTTCTTAAAAAATCTGTCATTTGAATGCCCTTGAACCTGAATTAATAGTCACTGACCACTGTCGGATCTAATTGTTTAACCGCCTCATCGACGCTGAGATGCTCATTGAGTACATCGTCAAACAGCTTGCCGAAGACCTCGTCATCCTGCGGACCGAGGTTCAATTCCCCCGGGCTTCGGCTGTCATTGACGGCTGTTGACGGATCGGTAGCGTTCATGCTGTCAGCCAGCCAGTAAGTTTCCCGCGCAAACGGATAGCCCGGCACACTGATACGGCGGCAGTGGCTGTCCGGATACAACGCCGGCCAGTCGATCTGCGCACCGCCGACCCATGAATTCAGCAATTGCTCATGGTCACCATCATCCAGCCACTGTTGCAGGGTTGCGGGACTTACCTCGGGATGATCTTTACGAGCACGGGCGTAAAACAGCTGCCCGTCGGCATCGCCACTGGCTGCAAAGCGTTTGAAACAGTCGATGGCTTCGTTGATTGAGCCGGCGCTGAAGGCCAGCCGTTCAACCATTGGCTCCCGACCCATTTGCAGCGTGAACGCCAGGTTGTGCAGCAATGCCGGGTCTGCCGTCGTCTGCCGCTCGCTCAGGAACTGCGCCAGCTGCCGGGCATACTCGCGCAGACGCCCGGATTCACGGGCCGACAGCACGAGCAACGCCGGACCGGCGGGAACTGTCTGTACCGTTTCTGCAGTTGGCAGGTATTCCTGCAACACGATATGGGCGTTGGCACCTCCGGCGCCGAACGAGGACAGTCCGGCAATACGTGGTATTTCGCGCAGCTGGCCATCCTGCGACAGCTGTGGTCGCGGCCAGGGAGCCAGTTGCTGCTGAACAACGAACGGCGTATCGGCAAACTCAATATTGTGGTTCAGCACCTCCGCATGCAGGCTCGGCACCAGCTGACCATGCTGCATTTGCAGAATGATTTTGGTGAGTCCGGCCATGCCGGCGGCAGCTTCGAGGTGACCGATATTGGATTTGGCCGAACCGATGGCACAGAACTGAGTGGCGTCGGTATCGGCCGCGAAGGCCTGCGATAACCCGCGAATCTCAATGGGATCACCCAGTTCAGTGCCGGTGCCATGGGCTTCGATATAACTGACCGAACGGGCATCGACACCGGCCTTTTGCAGCGCCCGACGGATGACCTCTGCCTGAGCGGCGGGGTTCGGCACGGTATAGCCGTTGGTACGGCCGCCGTGATTGATGTGAGCGCCCCGAATGATGGCGTAAATCTGATCACCATCCTGCTCGGCCTGCGCCAATGGTTTCAGCAACACGGTGCCTACACCTTCACCCGGTACGAAGCCGTTACCGCCATGGCCAAAGCTGCGGCATCGGCCGTCATCGGCGAGCATCTGCGCACCGCAGAGTCCCACATAGGTTGCCGGATGCAGATACAGATTGACGCCTCCGGCAATGGCCAGATCGCAGTTGCCGCGATGGAGATGTTCACAGGCTTCATGAATAGCCGTCAGGGATGATGAGCACATGGTATCCACCGGCATGCTCGGTCCGCTGAAGTTCATAAAGTACGACAGCCGGTTGGCCACTGAACCGAATGAGGTATGCGGGAACACATTTTCGCCACGCTGCCACAACATCGGTCCATAGAGATCGAAACCGGTTTTGGTAATGCCGGCAAACACCCCGACCCGGCCGCCGCACTGCTGTTGCAGACTGTCACGGGTATAGCCGGCGTCTTCAATGGTGTGCCAGCAGCTTTGCAGGAACAGCCGCTCCTGCGGGTCCATGTTCAGAGCTTCACGCGGGGAAATACCAAAGAACAACGGATCAAACTCGCTGAAACCGTCGATAAAACCGCCCCACTTGCTATAACTCATGCCCTGCGCCACGGCCGTTTTGCGGTCCTCGGCGAAGAATCCTTCGAGCGGCCAGCGCCCGGCCGGTATTTCCGTCACACAGTTTTTGCCGGCCGCCAGATTGCGCCAGAACTGTTCCAGATTGTCTGCCTGCGGATAGCGGCCGGACAAACCAATAATGGCAACCGGAGCAAAACCCTGAACTGCCGGCCTTGCCACCGCTGTCACGCTGGCAGCTGGCGGCGGAGAAACCACCGCCGGTACGGATGCGGCTGTATGGGTGTCCGTCGTCGGATTGACCCAGCGGCGGCACTGGTCGCTGAAATCCGTCAGCAGATAGTCCGCCAGCGCCGAGACCGTTCTGTACTCAAAAAACACGGTTTTCGGCAGCTTGCGGAAGACTTTTGCCAACGCCTGATTCAGCCGGGTGATCATCAACGAATCCAGCCCATAACTGGCCAGCGGTTCGGTAATATCAATCGCCGCCGGAGCCATTTGCAGAATATCGCTGAACACGCCTTTAAGTGCTTCCAGCAGGGCATCGCGCAGATCACCACGGCTGTCGGTTGGAGCGATTGCCGAAGCGCTTGTCAGGGCCGCTTCAGGTTGTGAAGCCGCCGGCGCAAACAGCGCGCAAATCCGTTCGGCATCGCCACTGACGATCATTCGCTGACCGCCAACGCCATTCGCAATCAACTGATCCAGAGCCAACAGCGCGTCATCGGTCCGTAACGGGCCTATACCGGTTGCTGCTGCAACAGCCTGCTGGTGCCGGGCATCGATGGCCATACCACCATCCTGCCACCAGGGCCAGTTGATCGATAAGGTCAGTCCCTGGCAGCGGCCCTGGCTGACCAGCTGATTACGGTACTCAGCATAGGCATCCATAAAGGCATTGGCGGCGGCGTAGTCGGCCTGACCGATATTGCCCATTACGGCACTCAGAGAGGAACAGCTCAGCAGAAACTCCAGTGGCATCTGCCGGCTGAACTGATCCAGATGAATCAGGCCAGCCACTTTCGCCGCGTATACCCGGCGCAGTTCATCGGCCTGTTTGTCGACGATCTGGGCATCTTCAATGACACCGGCACAATGAATGATGCCGTGCAGACGACGACCGGCCATAAAGATTTCCACCGCGCCGGCGTCAGTGACATCCAGGCTGTGATATTCCACCTGGGTGGATTCGGCCTGCCATTGTTGCAGCAGAGCCAGAGCAGTTCCGCGCAGTTCGGAGCGTCCGGTCAGTATGACTCTGGCCCTTGGTGCCCTGCAGATGATGTCTGCCGCAAAGATCAGCCCCAGACCACCGGCGCCGCCGGTGATCAGATAACAGCCATCATCGCGCCAGGGTGTGACCGCATTGGCGGGCAATGTGGTCTGTGGCTGCCACTGACTGTACTGCCACTGGCCGGCATGGTAACGCTGACGCAGTAGCTGCCCGCGACCATGACTGTATAGCAGGTGCTCTGCCAGCTCAGCTGTCGGAGTCTGCTGCTCACAGCACAAGACCTGGGCATGCAGCGCCGGTACTTCCTGACAGGCGCTCGCCAACAATCCCGACAGGCCACTGAACAGCTGATCTGTGGCTTCGGCAGTGGCGATGACCAGTTGCAGATTGAGTGATCCGCCATGCTGCTGTGCCTGAAGCTCTTGCAACAGCGTCAGCAGTTGCAGACTGATATCTTCATAGCGTCCGGCCAGTGCCGCCTGTTGACTGCTCAGGGTGTGAATCCGGGCATTCGGCAGCCTGGCCGCAAGTTCTGACGGCCATGCCGGTGCCGGCTGGCACAGAATGATCCATTGCTGACAGCCAGCCAGCTCGGCATCAAGTGCCAGATCCGTTGCGACTGGCTGCCATTGCGGTGCCAGAATCACAACTTCGTCGGTACTGGCCGGCAAATGCGCTAATCCTCCGCTGAAATCCGCTTCGATCCAGTAATGTTCACGGGCGAACGGATAACCCGGCCAGTGCAGCCGGCGTTGCTGACCGGCACGGAACAATACCGGCCAGTTCAGTTCATAGCCCTGACAGAACAGGTCTGCCAGCGCCCGCAGGGAATCGACAAAATCCGCGCCATATTGGTCCTGTCCACAGCGTTGAAGCAGTTCCTGACCATGGCTTTCCATCGCCGGGCTGCCATCGAAATCACGTACCACCGCACCTTTGAACAGGCTGGCATCCGTTTCGCCATCGATAGCCTGTTGCAACAGGCGGATGCCGTTGGCGCGGTTTTCCAGCACCAGTGCACAACGGTGTTTCAGATGTTCACGACCGCACAACAAGGTGTAACTCAGCGCCGTCAGGGAGATCTGTTCATCGTTCTGCAAACGTTCCAGCGCAGCCGTCAGCCGCTGTTTGAGTGCGGTTTCGGTTTTGGCGGAGAAGACCCAGAGCCGTGCAGGCATGGTTTCATCGATGGGATCACGGGCGGCTTTTTCCAGATCGGCGCTCGACAGCACCATATGCACATTGGTGCCGCTCATTCCGAAGGCACTGATGGCCCCAAGGCGGTTTTCATCAGCTCGAACGGGCCAGGGTCTGGGACTCTTGTTGACTACAAACGGGCTGTCATCCCAGTCGATGTAGTCGCTGTCCTGTTCACAATGGAGACTGGCCGGAATCAGCTCATGCTTCATCGCCTGCACCAGGTTCACCAGGCTGACCAGTCCGGAGGCTGCAAAGGTATGCCCCAGGTTGGTTTTACAGGATGTCAGGGCACAGAAGCGTTTGCGTTCGGTACGGCTTCGGAAAGCCTGACACAAGGCATTGACCTCAATCGGATCACCCAGACGGGTTCCGGTACCATGAGCCACCACGTACTCGATCCGGTCAGGATCGATGCCATGGCGCTGGTACACCGAGGTCAGCAGCTGAGTCTGGGCAATGCCACTCGGAGCAGTAATGCCATTGGTTTTGCCATCGTAGTTGATGCCGCTGCCACGGATAACCGCATCTATGTCATCACCATCGGCCAACGCACGGGCCAGTGGTTTGAGGACCACCGCCACGACCGCTTCACCCGGTACCAGTCCATTGGCGCGACGATCAAAGGTGTAACAGCGGTCTTCGCCCGACAACAGCCCGGCCTGACTCATGCTGATAAATGAATGGGGCGTCAGCAACAGATTGACCGCGGCGGCCACGGCGACCTGACACTCACCGCTACGCAGACTGGCACAGGCCTGATGCGCAGCTACTAAACCCGATGAACAGGCAGTGTTAATCGCCATGTTCGGACCGGACAGATTGAGGAAGTAACTGAGCCGGGCGGCCAGAATAGCCTCGTGACTGGAGGTCACGGTGCCGGAATTTTCCTGGCTGGCGGCACTCAACAACATGAAATCGCCGCCTTCCACTCCGACAAACAGACCGATCTCGGAGTTGCCGAACTGCCCGGCATTTTCGAGCGCGTTCCAGGTTTCCTGCAACAGCAGGCGCTGGCGCGGATCGATTTCGCGAGCCTCACGCGGGGAAATCTCAAAGAACAGCGGGTCAAACTCATCGACTCCAGGCACGGTTCCCAGCCACTTGCAGTTGGTTTTGCCCGCTTCGGGATCGCCATAGAACCGCCGCCAGTCAAAGCGCTCGGCCGGAATTTCGGCAATGGCACTGCGCCCCTGTGCCAGCAACTGCCACATTTCATCGATATTACGGGCCTGCGGGAAACGACCACTCATGCCAATGATGGCAATATCCTGCGGGTTGGTGGTTGCTGGTCGTTTCGGCATCACCGTAGTGGCAGCCGGCGTTTGCCGGGCTTCGGTCACCGGCGCCGTCTTCGGTGCAACCGCTGGCCTTACGGTCATGGCTGGAACCGGCTCACGATGTGGCTTTGCTACCGGCACCGGGGCCGTTTCAACGGTCCCGGCCCGATAAAAAGCGTCCATGGCCGGGCCATGCTGCTTCAACAGATAAGCCTGCAACTGTGCCAGCGTCGGGCAGTCAAAGAACACTGCCGGGGTCAGACGAATACCAAAATGGCGATTGAGAGCGTCCGCCAGTCCGGTCAGGCCGATGGAATCAAAACCGAAATCGGCCAGATTACGACTGCGGCTCAACTGCTCGTGGGGAATAGCCATCAACTGGCTGACCTGATTCTTGAGATCCCACTCAATGCTCTGTGCCAGTGACAGGCCATTCAGTTCGGCTCTGGCCGGTTCGCTGCTGGTAGAGACAGCTGCGGCGGCGACATTGACCATCACCGTCTGCGCGGGTGCCTGGCAGACCATGTCCGTCAACCGTTGCAGCCGTTCAGGCTCACCGACCAACACCAGATAATGGTCCTGTGGTTGTTGCAACAGTCTTTCAAACAGTTGCACGCCCTCTTCCGCCTCCAGCATGCGCTGGCCACTGGATTCGAGATACAGCGCCGTTTTGTCGGCTTCATCGATGCCCATGCCACCATCGCGCCAGAGTGGCCAGTTGATGGTCAGGGTCTGGCCATGACGCTCGCCCTGTTCAACCAACCGGCGACGATGACCGGCATAGGCCATCAAAAAGCGGTTGGCGACGGCATAATCACATTGACCGAAATCCCCGAGGCAGGCAGAGGAGGAACCAAAGTAGCAGACGAAATCCAGCATGCTCTGGCACTGATGCTGCTGTAGCGCTGTTTCCAGCACGTCGTCCAGCACCAGCGTGCCGTTCACCTTGGGTTGCAGAATGGTGGCAAATTCCTGCGCGTCCTTTTCCAGCAGACTGCGGTCACTGACCAGCCCGGCGGCATGCAGCACGCCGTTGATGGCACCAAAGCGGCCGATGGCCTGATCCAGCCCGGCCTGCATGGCATCCGCGTCGCTGACATCAGCGGCCAGATACAGCGCGTCACCACCGAGTGCACGCAGCTCATCCAGGCAGGCCTGTTTGTCACGGCCTAGTTCACCGCGTCCGGTCAGAATCAGGCGGGCACCATAGACACTGGCGAGATGACGGGCGAACAGACGCCCAAGGCCACCACAGCCACCAGTAATCAGGTAAACACCGGCTTCACGGATGACGGGCTCAGCGCCAACAACCGGTAAATCCATCGGCACGATATGAGACACATGACGCTCGCCCTGATGATAAGACACCGACTGCACCGGTTCGGCACGGGTCAGCTCCTCGATCAGGACCTGAGCCCATGGCAGACACTGCTCTGAAGTCTCACCGAGCTGCTGATAAACTCCTGTCACTGCGGTTTGTGGCAGCAATGCCCGCAACGACCGCTCAAAGCCGATCCAGGATTCCAGATAACAACGGTTCAAGGTCGTGTCATGCCATTGTCCGGCCAGTAACAGCCGCGCGGGTGTCTGACCACTTTGGGACAGGGCCTGAATCACCTGCGCGACCTGACCGGCATCACCGCTCTGCCCTTGATCCTGCAATGCCGCCAGATAACACACAGCATCGACAGCACCGTGTTGTTCGGCCGTCGCCGCCATGGCCTGACGCAATGCTTCAACGGTGACATCAGCCTCTGTGCCGGAATCGATGAAACTGCACTGAATGCCGGCTTCGCGAACCAGCGCCTGCTGTAAACCGGCGTCGGCACCAATGCACAACACATGTTGCGGAAACGCCACCGGCGATTGCGCCAGCGCTTGTGGCTGCCAGTGTTCGTGGAACAGTTGCAGTGAAAGCTCGGCGACCGGTGCTGCTGCCGGTAAGGTCATCCCACCCTGTAATGCCACGGCTGAGGTGATATGACGGTTGACCGGAGCCCAGCAACGGGTTTTGGCAAATGGATAAGTCGGCAGGCTGATACGGCGCGGCGTCTGCTGGCCATACAGAATCTGCCAGTCGACATTCAGACCCTTGACCCAGAGTTCGAGCAGTTTGAGATATTTCTGTTTTTCCACCCAGGCGCGGATCATCGCTGCGGCGTCGTCGTCCTGAGCGGCAAAGCCCAGCAGCTTCGACTGTTCATCAACACTGCCGCGATAGACATCGGCACTGTTGGACTCTTCACCCAGATAGTCCGTCAGCTTGCGTTGCAGTTCCTCCAGATTGGCAGCGGTCAACGCCAGCCGCTCCGGCATGGCCTCGCGGCCGGTTTGCAGGGTATAGGCAATGGCCGCCAGATCGACATCCTGGAATCCACGCTTGTCCAGAGCGGTCAGCAGACGCCGGGCCTGTTGACGTAACTGCTCATCACTGTAGGCCGACAGCACGATCAGCGCCGGATTCTGGGCACTGAACGTCATCGTTACCGGAGTGATGTGCTCAGCTGGATATTCCTCGACAATGACATGGGCATTGGCACCACCGGCACCGAATGACGACACCCCGGCGGTTCGCAATACTTCACGCTGTTCGCCGTTTACCTCGATGACCGGGCGTTGCCAGTCAGCCAGTTGGCGCTGTACCTGGAATGGCGTGCGGCTGAAATCGATGTTCGGATTCAGTGCCTCTGCGTGCAGGCTCGGAGCCAGCTGACGATGCTGTAATTGCAGAATGATTTTGGTCAGACCGGCGATACCGGCAGCGCTCTCACAGTGACCGATGTTGGATTTGGCCGATCCCAGGGCACAGAAACTGCGCTCCTGAGTTGTCTGAGAGAAGGCATCGGTCAGCCCCGCCACTTCAATGGGATCACCCAGCTCGGTACCGGTGCCGTGGGCTTCGATATAACTGATGGTCCGGGCATCGATACCGGCTTTGGCGATAGCGGTTTTGATCAACTGCGCCTGCGCGGCCGGATTCGGCACCGTATAACCATTGGTCTTGCCATCGTGGTTAACGGCGGTGCTGCGGATCACCGCGTAGATATGGTCCTGATCCGCCTGCGCCCGTGACAAGGGTTTCAGCAGTAACGCACCGACACCTTCACCCGGCACAAAGCCATCACCACCCTCACCGAAGCTGCGGCAATGACCTTCACCGGACAGCATTTTCAACGCACACAGTTCAATATAGCTGGACGGATGCACATACAGATTCACCCCGCCGGTCAAGGCCATGTCGCAGTCGCCACGATGCAGATGTTCACAGGCTTCATGAACGGCGGTCAGAGACGATGAACACATGGTATCGATCGGCATGCTCGGCCCGCGCAGGTTGAACAGATAGGACACCCGGTTGGCCACCGATGCAAACGACGAACGTGGATAGGACTGATCGCCCTGTAGCCAGAGTTCCGGTGCCAGCAGGTTAAAGCTGTTTTTGGTGATGCCGACAAACACGCCAACACGCTGATCGACCTGCTGTTTCAAGGTGGCGCGGGTATAACCGGCATCTTCACAGGCTTCCCAGCAGGCCTGAATAAACAGCCGCTCCTGAGGATCCATGTTGATGGCTTCACGCGGGGAGATATTGAAGAACAAGGCATCAAAATCGGCGAAGCCATCAATGAAACCGCCCCATTTGCTGTAACTTTTACCCTGCGCCACGGCGTTTTGTGGATCGTCACTGTAGAATCCATCCAGAGACCAGCGCTCTGCCGGAATCTCATCGATACAATCCCGACCGGCCGCCAGGTTGTCCCAGAATTCCTCCAGGTTGGCGGCTTTGGGATAACGACCTGCCATGCCGATCACGGCGATATGCTCGTTGTTGATGACCGCAACCGGCGCAGGTGCAGGTGCGGCGACAGTTGCAGAGGGTACGGCGGGTACCTGCGCAGCCGGTGCCTGTATCCACGGCGAAGCAGTCTGCAAAGGCTGTACGACGGCCTCTGTCGGACTGGTGTGGGTGCTGGTGTCAGTCAATCCCAGCAGTTGCTGCAAGCGCTGCGGCTGGGTGCGAATAAAGTGCGCCACCAGCGCATCGATGCTCTGATGTTCAAAGAACAGGGTGCTGCTGACATCCTCCATAACATCTTTGATGGCATTGGTCAGCTGTACCACCAGGATCGAATCAATGCCGTAGCTTTCCAGCGGTTCGGCGGTATCGATCTGTGCCGGTGACATTTTCAGCACCTGCGCCACCAGCCGGCGGAAGTGATTACGGGCCTGATCCTCAAACTGTTCCGCATTCAAAGGGCTGGCAGTCGCTGCTGCGGCAGTACTGAGCTGTTGAACGGGTTGTGGTGGCTGTATTGACTGTGGTGACGGTATTGGCTGCGGTGCCACTGGCATCTGAACCGTCGCCGCCGATCCTGCACTGTTGTCCAGACCCAGTAACTGTCTCAATGCCTGTGGCTGGGTGTTGAGGAAATGTCCTACCAACGCATCAATGCTCTGATATTCAAAGAACAAGGTACTGCTGACATCTGCCATGACATCTTTGATGGCATTGGTCAGCTGTACCACCAGGATCGAATCGATGCCGTAGCTTTCCAGCGGTTCGGCGGTATCGATCTGCGTCGGTGACATTTTCAGCACCTGCGCCACCAGCCGGCGGAAATGATTGCGGGCCTGATCGGCCAGCGCGGCATCGTCCTGAACGGTTGGCACTGTGGTCGCGGCGGCGGGTGTCATCGCTACCGGGGCACTGAGCTGTTGTTGGATTTGCGGCCGCACCGCCGGTTGCAGCGGTTGGGGCGCTGGCGGCACCGGTCTGGCGACAGGTCGTGGCCGCGCAGCGGGCGCTTTCATGACCAGCGGCTGCCGCACGATACCGTCGCTTTCAGCGATGACGATCTGCTGGCCGATGGCATGAACCGGTGCTGCCGGGAACTGCACCTGCCGGTATCCTTCGGCTTCCAGCACCTGCTGCCAGGACTGCGAGGCCAGCATCGGGCAACCGGGAATACGCAGATGACTGTCTTCATACAGCCACCAGCCTTCCAGCAGACCAAAGGTCAGATGCGAGGCCAGGGTATTGGTGCTCAGCTCATTGAGCAGCATCAGGCCGTTATGGCGTAACAGCGTCTTGGCATTGCGCAGAGTCCGGCTGATATTGGCCGTGGCATGCAGCACATTGGTGGCAATGGCGATGTCATAGCTGCCGGCACCGGCGCTATCCTGTTCGGCCAGCGGTTTTTCAGCGTTGAACAGCCGGTAGGTCAGGAACGGATTGTCAGCGCCGAAGGTTTTTTCGGCATGCATCAGAAACGCCTGGGAGATATCGGTATAGCAGTACTCGGCGATGACGCCCTGATAATTACGTAATGCCTGCAACACCGGCGTAGTAGTACCACCGGTACCGGCACCGATTTCGACGATACGAATCTGTGCATCCGGTTGCAGACGCAGACGTTCATCGAGGTAGGCAGTCAGTTCGTCAACCAACAGGGCATTAAAGAAGTCGGAGACCGGGTTATGTTTGTAAATACCTTCAACCAGTTCCATGGAGGCGTTCGGGAACATGATATCAGTAGCGACGATGCGGGCATTGAGGATATCCGGCAATGCCCGAATGGTTTTATCGAGCAGCCGCACCTGAGCCCCGCGATAAGGGCTTTCGAGCAGTTCCGGCAATTGTTGTTGCCACACGTCCCAGTCCTGTGCCGGATCTGTCAGATCATCAGCACCGACAATGGTGAAGTACTGTTGCGAGCCGTGCTGTTCCACCACGATGGCCTGCTCGGCATCCGCTTCGCAGGGTTGCAGATAGCCATGATCAGCAAGCACTCTGAGGCTCTGCTGCATCCAGCGACGATACATGGGTGACAGTGGCTGCTGAACCAGCTGCATCGGCGCAGATCCGCTCAGTACCCCGGCCTCACGCAGCTGATGCCACATTAACCGCGCCAGCATGCGATCCACCTGCTGGCTCAGTTCGGCCTGCTGATCGATATCGTCAGGGGCCTCCACGTGTTCAAGGGGTTGGCGCTCGGCCAGTACCGGCATGGCGGAAGGCAGCGTCTCGGGCAGATATTGCACCTGTAACGGCTGACCGGCGGCTTCATTCAGCGCCTCATAGCCACCGTTGATATTCATGAATGCGGTCTGCTCGACTCGTCCCTGCAACAGGGTTTCGAGGGCGC
The DNA here is from genome assembly GCF_000940805.1 of Gynuella sunshinyii YC6258. Taxonomy (GTDB): domain Bacteria; phylum Pseudomonadota; class Gammaproteobacteria; order Pseudomonadales; family Natronospirillaceae; genus Gynuella; species Gynuella sunshinyii. The sequence goes on from NZ_CP007142.1 coordinate 3,879,934, forward strand.
GCATGCCGTCTTCCGGCGCGATTGTGCCGATGCCCATTTTTTCGACCCGGCGTTTGAAAGCATCGGGCACGGCATCGGCAATACCAATGCTGCCCCACCAGCCCCAGTTCATCACCCGGACCACACACGACGGCCACTGCCGCGCCATTTGCCCGGCAAATGCATCGCTGAAGGTACAGCCGGCAGCATAACCGCTTTTGCCGTGATCCTTGGTAAACCCGGCCATGGAGGAGAAGAACAGTACGAAGTCCAGAGGCTCCGTTTCGAACACCTGGGCCAGTCGTACACTGACAAACGCCTTGGCGGCATAACTGGCACAGAAATGTGCTTCATCCATGGCTGCCAGGCTTTCATCCATGACCCCGACCGCTGAATGGACGATGCCGTGAACTTCGGGATAGTGCTGTTTGATTTCGTCATAGGCCCGTTGTAAGGCTTCGACATCTCCCGCATCGGCAGAGACGTAGAGAGGTGCCGGGCCGATGTCCGCCAGCCGGCGGATTTTTTCATCGATGGCATCGTCACGCTGACGACGCCCGATCCAGACGATTTGCGCACCAAAATGACGGATCAGCCATTCACTCCAGACCTCACCGATACCCCCTGCTCCGCCAATGACCACGTAAACACCGGCCTCGCGATAGCACAGTTCCCGGACCGCCGGTGGTGCCGGCAGCAGGGCCAGTTGCTGGCGATACCAGAGGTCGTCGCGACAGACCAGAGTTTCGCCGCTCAGAACATCCGGAACCGCCGGTAAGCGGGTTAACAGAGCCGGATCGGTTGCTTCCAGATCAAACACCCCGACTGACCAGTGCGGATACTCTTTGGCCATCGCCCCGGCCAGACCATAGAGGCCGGCATGACACGCTGAAAACGAACTTTCGTTGTGCAGTGATACGGTATTGAAGGTCATCAGGCACCATTGCAGCGAACGTTCATCATAACCGTGTTGCAGCAATGCCTTAATCAGGCGGAAACAACCGAGCACACTGCCCTGCTGGGCGTCGATCATGGAATCAGCGAAATAAGGTTCGGTCACATCGGCGATCCAGACCACCGCATCCAGGGTTCCGGCCCCGCCGATAACCTCAGCCATCTCATTGACACTGGCACCCGCTGTCAGAGTGATGACCCGGCTCTGACGACCAAAACGGGCACCGACAGCGACCTGCTGATCACTGTCTCCGCCAATGACCAGGATGGTCTGGGTGGTTTCCGCTGGTGCTGGCGGGACGGCATCGAAGGCTTCCCAGACGGGTGTCAGGAATTGATTGCCGAGGGTTTTTTGGGTCTGGCCGGCAGCGGTGTCCACCGAGGTAAACCCATCCACCCGGACGCACAAACGGCCATCCGGATCATAAAAGCCGAGATTGGCGATGTAAGACGAGCCATCTGAGCCGTTATCCACAGTTTCCAGCAACGCCCACATGCGGGACTGACACGGAGCGAGTACATCAAGACTCTGCAATGCAAACGGAACAGTCTCGCGAATACGCTGATCAGTGCTGTCCTGGTCCTGAATCAGCAGTCCGGCCATGGCCTGTAATGCCGATCCCAGCACGCCCGGATGCAATACCAGACGCTGGTCACTGTCACGCCATTGATTCAGATTGACGCTGGCCAGCACATAACCCTGACCGACCCAGAGCTGTTCCAGCCCCTGATGGCTCGGACCATATTCAGCCCCCGCCAACCGCGACAGTTCAAAGCAGTTTTCAGCGGTCAGGCGCTGATCATCGGCAGCCGCCTGCCACTCCATCGGATTCAGGGATGGTCGCTGGTCAAGCTGCAACAGCTGCGCCCGCCCCTGGCAATGCACTTGGGCCGGGTTTGCGGCATCGCAGACGCTGAAAGACAAACTGCCATCGGCCTGTGGCTGGATACTGGTGTGCAGTTCCACGGCACCATCGTTGATGACCACCGGGCGTAACCAGACCACGTCCAGCAGGCGGATGTGACTGCCATCGGTCAGCCGTGTCGCCAGCGTACTGGCCACCGCCGTGCGCACCATTTCCAGATAGGCCATGGCCGGCAGCACCGGGACACCTTTGACCTTGTGATCTGCCAGAAAGAATTCGGCCCCGCTGAAACGGGCGCTGAATTTCAAACCGTCGAGGTCAGAAATATTGCGGTGCAGCAACTCGTTAAAGGCGGTTTCGCCGCGGTCAGCCACCGTTCGGCTGACCGTTGGCAGCCAGAAGCTGTCACGGGCAAACGCATAACCCGGCAGGCTGATGCGTCGAGGCTTGACCGAGGTATCGCTGTACAGCAGATGCCAGTCAATCTCGACGCCCTGAACCCAGAGTTCCAACAGTTTCTCGAATTTACCCTTACGTATCCAGGCGCTCAGCATGGCCCCGGCATCTTCATCGTTGAGATTCAGCGAGGCCGCCCGGCTTTTGCGGTTCAGCTGTCCCCGATACCAGTCGTCACCATCGGCAGACTCACCGGACAGGCATTGCAGCTGGCCACGGAGAGCCTCCATGGAACGGACGATGACCGCCGCCCGATATTCCATCGCCTCGCGGCCCACTTGCAGGGTATAGGCAATATCAGCCAGATCGGTGTCCTGGTAGTCACGCTGACCAATCACCCGCAACAACTGTTCGGCCTGAGCCTGTAGCCGTTCTTCGGTACGCGCAGACAGCACGATCATGACACCGTCATCGGCATTGAATAGTGCCTGCGGACGATGCTCGTCAGCGCAGTATTCCTCGATGATGGCATGAGCATTGGAGCCACCGGCACCGAAAGATGATAATCCGGCCATACGCGGCCGTTCCTGCATGACGCCATTGATTTCCAGCTGCGGGCGCGGCCATTCAGCCAATGACTGCTGCACCACAAACGGCGTGCTGGCGAAGTCGATTTTCGGATTCAGAACCTCGCTGTGCAGACTGGGTACCAGTTGCTGATGCTGCATTTGCAGGATGATTTTGGTGAGACCGACAATACCGGCAGCGGCTTCCAGATGGCCGACATTGGATTTGACCGATCCCAGCGCGCAGAAGCCGTTATCGTCGGTCTGCCGGCGGAATGCCCGGGTCAAACCGGAGACTTCAATCGGGTCACCGAGTTCGGTGCCGGTACCATGAGCCTCAACATAACTGATGGCACGGGCATCAATGCCGGCCTTGTCGATGGTCCGGGCAATCAGCGCCGCCTGGGCGGTTGGGTTCGGCACTGTATAACCATTGGTCTTGCCACCGTGGTTGACACTGCTGGCGCGGATCAAGGCATAAATGTGGTCGCCATCCGCCACCGCACGATCCATGGGCTTGAGTACGACCGCACCAACGCCCTCGCCGGGAACAAAACCATTACCACCGGTACCGAAACTTTTACAGACACCATCGACCGACAGCATCAGCGCGGTACACAACTCAACGTAGCTGGATGGATGCAGATACATATTGGCACCGCCGGCGATAGCCACTTCGCAGTCGCCGCGCCGCAGGTATTCGCAGGCTTCGTGAATGGCCGTCAAAGACGCCGAACACATGGTATCGATGGGAATACTCGGGCCATTGAAATTGAACAGGTAGGACACCCGGTTGGCCACGGAACAAAATGAAGTCCGTGGGAATAACTGCTCTCCAGCGGCCCACAGATCCGGTCCGTGAATACCGAAATCATATTTTGACAGCCCGACAAAGACGCCGACATTGCTGTTGTAGCGACTGTTCAGCTCGGCGCGGGTATAGCCGGCGTCTTCTATCGCGTGCCAGCAGATCTCGATAAAGAGCCGCTCGTGAGGGTCCATGTTGTAGGTTTCACGCGGCGAAATGGCAAAAAACAGCGGATCGAATTCATCAAAGCCGTTAATAAACGCACCCCAGCGCGAGTACATCTTGCCCTCGCTCTGGGCCGTGGCCGGATCGGCTTCGAAATAGTCCTGCCAGGCCCAGCGGCTGGCCGGAATTTCGGTCACACAATTGACGCCATTTGCGAGGTTCTGCCAGTAGGCATCGAGATCATCGGCCATGGGATAACGACCACTGAGACCGATAATGGCAATGGCACTGTTGGGTTCAACTGTAGGACTGGCTGCTGGTTGCGCCGGCTGGCTCAGAGTTACCGGCCGGGAGGTGCGAATGGTGACGGCGGTACTGGTGCTGGTTGCCGCCACACTTGGGGTAACTGCTGGCAGGACAGCCGCTGGCGTTGCCGGGATCGGGTTTTCCAGCCCCAGCACCTTCACCAGAACATCATGCTGAGTGTCGATAAAATGATCGACCAGGGCGTTGACGCTCTGACATTCAAACAGCAGCGTGCTGCTGACACCCTCGAAATGTTCGGCCAGGGCATTGGTCAGTTTGACCGCCAGAATGGAATCCAGCCCGTAGGTTTCCAATGCCTCCGCCGGATTGATCTCGCGGCTGTTCATTTTCAGGGTTCTGGCGATCAGCGCGGCGAAATAGTTGCTGGCGCGATCTCTGAGTCGCCCACCATCGTAGGAGTGATTCCCTGCCGTGCCAGTGTTCCGGGGCAGTGCTGCCGGCGGTGGTAACACCGGCTCGACCACAGGCACCGCAACCGCCTCAGGTTCTGGCGCTGGCATAGATGCAACCGCCGGCGTTGCGGACTGGCTCTGGCGAACCGTACCATCACTGCTGGCGACAATAATCTGCTGCCCCAGGTAATGAGCCGGTTGCACCGGGAACGTCACCTGATGATATCCTTCACATTTCAACACCCAGTCCCATGCTGAGGATTGCAGCGCCGGAGAACCGGGCAGACGCAGTGCCTTGTCTTCATACAACCACCAGCCATCCAGCAAACCAAAGGTCAGATGACTGAACAGCGGGGTGTCACTCATTTCATTGAGGATCAGCACGCCGCCGGTTTTCAGGGCGGCTTTGACGTTACGCAGGGTGCGGCTGATATTACTGGTGGCATGGAGAACGTTGGTGGCGATCACCACGTCGTAGGCTCCGGGATCTATGCCCTGCTCCGCCAGCGCCTTGTCAGCGTTGAAAATTGCGCAGTGCAGATAAGGTGCCACGTCACGGTAATGGTCTTCTGCATGTTGCAAAAATGCCTTGGACAGATCGGTATAACAGTATTCGGCAATATAGGACTGATACGGCTGTAATGCCTGAAAGACACCGGCACTGGTTCCGCCGGTACCGGCCCCCACTTCCAGAATCCGGATAGCCCGCTGCGACATGGCATTGTTCTGTAATCTGGGTGCCAGGCAGCTCAACAGCGCTTCGGTGACCTGAAGATTGAAATAATCAGCCACTGGATTGTTCTTATAGACCGGTTCCACCAGTTCCATCGATGACTGCGGAAACATCACATCAGTCGCCAGCCGGACACCGGTGAGAATATCGGTCAATGACCGCAGGGTCGCTTCCATCAACGCTGCCTGAGCGGCCAGCGCCCGATTCCCGGCCCATTGTTGTTTATGGTCATCCCACTCCTGCCACAACTGCCCGGCTCCCGCTGCCACAGCTGCCTGGGCGGCGGCGGTCAATTGCAGATCACTCTGTGAGTGACTGAGAAAGCCGCCCTTAACCAGGTAATCCATACTTTTATCAAACCACTGCCGATACTGACCGCTGACCTCTGCCGGCAGCCGTGAAGGCCGGATATAACCGTCCTCAATGACAGGTAATGTGCTCAACTCAGCCATCAAT